>VXOR01000082.1 GCA_009840005.1 Gemmatimonadota bacterium | reverse complement strand
TGCAAACCTAAATTTAGCCAAAAAGGATGCCCTCACCTTAAACCGAACTCACGTTCAGTTAGGAATTAGGAATTCCTGCCCCCAGCCCTAATTCTCAATTCTTAATTCCTAATTCTCAATGCAGGCGGTCCTCGTAGATGTGAATCTGGTCGGCGTACTGATCTTTGAGTTTGACCAGCAGCGCATCGAAGCGTTCTTGAGTCTGGTCTTGAAGCAAGTGGGCACGCACCCGGCCCCAGACCTCGTCTAAGCTCTGTTGGTAACCGGGCACCTTGTTGAGCACCTTGAAGACCGTAAAACCCTGCGCGGTTTTGACCGGGCCGACGACCTGGCCGACCTCGGCGTCTTTGGCTTCCCAACCTAAATTGCCGTACTTGTCGGGACGCAAAAGCTGGATGCGCCCTTCAGCACGGCGGATGCGGGTGCTGCGCCGCGAGTAGCGGCGGGCTAGCTCGCCGAGGTCGCCGCCGCGTTCAATGGCGGCTAGCAGTGAGTCTGCCTGGGCGCGGGTATCGACGAGGATTTCGAGGATCGAGATTCGCTCCTCGCGTACGTAAATATCCTTGTGCGCCTCGTAGTACGAGCGAATTTCTTCTTTGGACGGTTTGAGCGTTTCGAGCACTTTGACTTGGCGGATGCGCTCGACTAGGGCTTGGCGGCGCGTGGTTTCAATGCCCTTGGCGACGCCCTCGGCCTCGTGGATGCCTATTTCGCGGGCGTGGCGGGGCAGCAGGACCTTGAGCGCATAGAGGCGACGGGCGAAGCGGCGCAAGTCGTCTAATTCGCGGATCTCGGCCGGATTGCGCTCGCTGGTCATGGCCGCCATGAAGTTGTCGAGCGTCCACGGCTCGCCATCGAGTTCGAGCAGTACTAGCCGGGTCTCCCCCTTTTTGAACGTGGGCATTTGCTCGCCAGCTTCGCTGAGCCGGGCCAGGAGCAGGTCGAAGGTTTCGCGCCGTTCCGCGATGTCGGCGCGGTTGGCCAGCCCTTCGAGGAATTCAAAGGTGGCGATGGCGTGCTTCTGCTCCTCCATGGCCACGATGACGGCCGGGGCCATGTCCTCGAAGGGCACCACGCGCTCTTCGGTGGCGACGAAGACCGAAAAGCCGTCTGGCTCCTGCACGGGACCGATTATCTCACCCAGCTTGGCTCCGAATATCTGGCGGCGCAGAACGTAGTTTTTGAAATCGAGTCGGCTCTTCCAGCCGAGGTCGCCACCTTGCTGGGCGGTGTTGCCATCGTCGGAGAGTTCGCTCGCCACGGCGGCAAAGCTGTCGGGGCCGCGCAGCCGGGCGAGCACGTGGTCGATGGCGGCTGGCCCGCTGGCGAGGATGCGGCTCAGGCGGCGCTGCTGACCGATGTGGTGCTGTTCAAAGTACTGACGAGCCTCGTCGCGGCTTATGTCCTCAGCGACAGCGACCACGCCGCGACTGTACATTTCATCGAGAGTGAGTTCCTGTTGTCGTTGCGCGACTTTGCTTTTGACTTGAAAGTCGTTTTCCAAGCCGTCTTGGCGGGCGGCCAACAGCAAGACCTCAATGTCGATGAGCCGCTCAAGGGCTTGGCGCTGAAGGTCGCCCGGAGCGTTTTTGGGAAAGAGCCGCGCAGCGGCTCGTTCGACGCGCTCGCGCTCGATGGTGACGTCGCCGACGCGGGCGAGTACGTCTGGGCTGGGCGGAGGTTCGGGAGAGGTACAGGCGCAGAGTACAGCAGTGAGCAAAAAAATAAAAAGACGCAGCAAGGATGCCTCCTTGGGGTAAAATTTTGCGGCTACAAAGGATAAAATTGGACGCCGATAGGGGCAAGGCGCGTTTCTCACGACGAAAGATATGTTGAAAAAAGAAAATATAAGGTTGATATTCCCTATGAGGCTCATTGAAAGGACAATGCTCGTGAAACCCACAGATGTATCCCAAGTCTTCCATGCCGATCCCGACATTCTGGGCGGTACTCCTGTTTTCGTCGGCACACGCGTACCAGTGCAGAGTCTTTTCGATCATCTAGAGGCTGGCGACTCCATCGAAGACTTTCTGGAAGGCTTTCCCAGTATAAAACGGGAACAGGTCATGGCCGTGCTCGCGAAGTCTCGCCAATCCCTGCTGACCTCCGTGTGAGTTGAGAATTCTACTAGACGAAAACCTCGACTGGCGGCTCCGGCACCACTTGCCCGGCTACGAGATAGAATCCGTACCGCTATTGGGCTGGGCAGGTATCAAAAACGGCGACTTGCTAACTCAAGCCCAAAAGCAATTCGACCTCCTGATCACCATGGATCACAACCTTCCGTGACAACAAAATCTCTCTCAGTACAGCCTCGCCGTGATTACACTCAAAGCACCTTCCAATCGCCTAGCTGATACTCGACCGCTCATGCCGAAAGTTTTGACCTTGCTGCCCACACTGCAAAAGGGACAACTGGTGATTGTATCCTCAGCATGACCGAGAAGCTAGTTGGTAGCTTGTATATAAAATTCCTCATCGCCCTCTTTTTCTACCACGCTGGTTGCGACAACATTCCACCAGAGCACCGCGAAGTTGTGGCGTCAGTGCGCTTTGTCGATGCGACCGCAGAAGCAGGGATCGATTTTGTGCATACCAGCGGCCGATCTGGGCGCAAATACGGGGTGGAGACGATAGGTTCTGGAGCGGCGTTTTTCGATTACAACCGCGACGGGTGGATGGATTTGTACGTGGTCAATGGAGCGGATTTGCCCGGATATGTCTCGGCGGTGCCGCCGCAAAACGCGCTGTATCGCAACGACGGTGGCCACTTTGCCGAGGTCGGCCAAAGCCTTGGAGTAGCGGACGAGAGCTACGGCATGGGCGCGTCGGTCGGGGACTACGACAACGACGGGGATGCCGACCTCTTCGTCGCCAACTTTGGCCGCAACCGGCTCTATCGCAACGAAGGGTCGGCGATGGCTTGGGCTTTTGCGGATGTGACGGCTACCGTCGGGATTGGGGCGGACGAGCGGTGGTCAACCGGCTCGTCGTTTGCCGATTGCGATCTCGACGGCGACTTAGACCTGTACGTGGCGAATTACTTGCACTACGAATTTGAGCGCGGCGAGTTGGGTGCAGGCGGGACGCTGCGCTGGCCGCGGCGGCACTTGGCTCCCACCGAATACCGAGGGGAGCGAAACGCGCTCTGGCGCAACGACGGCGGTCGCTTTGTAGATGTGACAGTAGAGGTCGGACTACTCACGGACGAAGGCCGCCAGCTGGGCGCGGTGTTTTTCGATTACGACCTCGACGGCGACCCAGATTTGTTTCAGGGTAACGACGCCACGCCAAATTTTCTCTGGCGCAACGATGGCGGCCGCTTTGCCGAAGTGGGGCTGGTGGCTGGCGTGGCGTACAACATCGGCGGCAAGCCCGAAGGAACGATGGGCGTGGATGTGGCCGACGGCGATGGCGATGGCTATCTCGACTTGGCGATGACCAATTTCCAGTGGGAGAGCAACACGCTATACCGCAACGCGGGCGACGGGATGTTTGCCGACGAATCGCTGGCCGCGGGTATAGCGGCCAACAGCTTGGACAAGCTGGCCTTTGGCATCAACTTCCTCGACGCCGACAACGACGGCGATCCCGATCTCTACGTGGCCAATGGCCATATCGACGAAGACATCGACCGGTTTGACCCACAGGCCACGTACGGCCAGAGCGATCAGTTCTATCTCAACGATGGCCAAGGTCGCTTTGCCGACGCGAGTGCGACTTCCGGCGTGGCCGCGCCGACGCGAGATTTGGTCGGGCGTGGCTCGGCTGTGGCCGATTACGACAACGACGGCGACTTAGATATTTTCTTGCTCAATACTGGGCAACGCGCCCTGCTTTGGCGCAACGACAGCCAAGCAGGTCACTACTTGGCGCTCATGCTAGAGGGGCGGACGAGCAACCGCGATGGCTACGGTGCTCGCGTGGTGGTGCGCGTGGATGGCCGGACGCTGGTGGCGGAAAAGCGCAGTGCGGCGAGCTATTTGTCGCAAAATGACGCGCGGATGTTCTTTGGGTTGGGGTCGAGCAAGGAGGCCGAGCAGGTGAAGATCGCGTGGCCGTCGGGCATTCGCCAAGTTTTAACGGGCGTGCGCGCCGGGCAGGTGCTGCGGGTTGTCGAGCCGGATGCGAGTGCACCGCAAGAGGCAACTGACGTAGCCATCGCGCAGGCTGAGCCACAAGGCCGCGATGCCGAGGATCTGGAGCAATTTTGGCGCGAAGCACCCTTAGTCCTGCCGGAAAAGACGCGCGCTCCGCTGCCGCCCGCCACCTCGCTGCCTGAGTTGCGCGCTGCGGCTCGTGCCCAGCCGGAAGCAGTCGATGTTCACATTGAATTAGCTGCCGCGCTTGCGCGCGAGCGCGCGTACGACGAGGCGGAGGCGGCTTATCGTCGCGCCTTACAACTCGACGCAAGCTCAGCCCAAGCCTACGTGGGTTTGGGGAAGCTCTACGCCGACCGTGGGGCGCTAGAACAAGCGGTCGCTGCGCTGAGACAAGCGATCGCGCTCGACAGCACCCTAGCTGAGCCGCACTACGCGCTGGGGAACATCCACCTGAGCCAACAGCGTTTAGCCGCGGCCGTGCCGCTCTACGAGCGCGCCATCGCGCTGTCGCCGCGCTATCTTCAGGCCTATTTCAACTTGGCTGGCTTGCACGCGCGGCAGACTGATTACGGCCCGGCCATAGACGTTTTGCGCCGGGGTCTCGTGGCTCTGCCCGAGGAAGTAGAGCTCATGCTGCAATTGGCACGGATCTACTTTGCCCAAGCGCAATACGAAGACGCGCTAGCGCAACTGGCCAGCGTGGTGCAAGCGCAGCCCACGCGCGCTGAGGCACGCGAACTGACGGCCCAGATCTGGATGGTGCGCGAGGATGTGGATGCTGCCCGCGCTGCTTTGCAGCAGGGGCTTGAGCACGCTCCGAACAGCGCCGCGCTCTTGGGACGGCTGGGCATCCTGCTCTTACAGGAGGGCGCGGACGCCGAGGCTATACCCCTTTTGCAGCGGGCCTTAGCGGCGGATCCGGACCGTGCGGAAGTGTACTATCACTTGGGTCAGGCGTTGTTGCGGCGCGGTGAGGCCGTGCGCGGCCGTAAGCTCCTCGACTATTTCCACTCATTGCAGCAAGAGCATCAAAAGTTGCTGGCCCACAAAACGGCCGTGGTGCTCAACCCCAACGATGCGGACGCATATTACAAGTTGGGTGTGGTCTATGCGCGGATTGGCCGCTACGAGGCCGCCAGCCAAGCGTACCAAGCGGCCTTGGTTGTGGCGCCGGGTCATCTCGACACCCGCAACAACTTGGGCAACATCTACCTCCGCCGTCGAGCGTTGGGGCTGGCCATTGCTGCGTACCAAGAGGTGTTGCGCCGCAACCCCCAGTACGCCCGCGCCCACTACAACTTGGGCAATGCGTACCTGTTGGCTGGCGAGGAGGAGCGCGCGGTGGCGGCGTTTGCCCGAGCGGTCGAAGCCGATCCCGAACACCGCAAGGCGCAGCAGATGCTCGCCAAGCTACGTCAGCGCGAGGCCCAAGGTGAGCGCTGAGCGGCGGCTGCAGCTCGGCGTGGGGCTGGTGGCGGCAGCCGTCATTGGCTATGAAATCGGCCTCGTTCGGCTGTTTTCTTTTTTGCAGCACTATCACTACACGTTCTTAGTGGTCTCAGGGGCGGTGTGCGGCTTGGGGCTTGGGGCTGCGCTGAGTGCAGTGTTGGATGTGCAGGAAGAGCGGCTGCACGGGCACTTGGGTTATTGGGCGGCTGGCTGTGGCGTCAGCATGATCTGCGGTGCGTTTGCTGTAGCGCAGTTTCCTCGAATGCCGCTCCTGCTGCTGGTCGGCATTGCCGGCCTCCCCTTCATCGCCGCCGGTGCATTTCTCGCTCTCGCCTTCCGAGCGCGTTACCAACAAAGCCAAGTTCTCTACTTTTGGGACTTGGTCGGCGCGGCGCTGGGCATTCTCTACGTGGTGCCGGCCCTCGAATGGCTGGGGGGCGTTGGTGCCCTATTGGGCGCGAGCGTCTTCGCTATGACCGCCGCGGCTTTATTTTTGAATCGTTGGGTATGGACCTGCCCAATTATTTTAGCAACCGGGCTTGTCGTTTATGGCATCCAACAACGAGAACTCATCGATCTCAGCGCCCTAGCTGCGACCGGCGACAAGCCCATGTTCCGCGCCTTGGGTGCGGAGCGCCACCGAGGAGAAGTGAAGGCCACGCGCTGGAGCGCGTACGCGCGCACCGATTTGGTCGATCGCACGGGCGACACGGGCCTGAACTTGTACGTAGATGGCGGGGCTGGTTCGTACATGTTCCGCTTTCCGGGGGATTACCGGCGGCTGTTTTTCGTGCGCCGCGAGGCCGCGTTTTTTCCCTATTACTTTTCGCAGCGCGAGCGCACCCTGATTATTGGGCCGGGCGGTGGTGCCGACGTGCTCTACGCGCTGATGACTGGCTGGCGGCATATCGAAGCCGTAGAGATCAACCCGGAGATCGCCGCACTGGTCCGCTCTTATGGAGAGTACAACGGCCATTTGTACGACTTGGAGGGCGTGGAGCTGCACATCGGCGATGGCCGCAATTATCTGGAGCGTTCGCGCGCGTGCTACGATCTAATTGCCCTGCCCTTGGTGTATGCCGAGGCGGCCGATTTGGTGGGATACGCACTCTCCGAGAATTACCTGTTTACTCGCGAGGCATTTGCCGCCTATCTCGATCACCTTGCCGAGGGCGGTCGGTTGGCTCTCATAGTTCATAATCACACGCTGATGTTGCGCGTGGTTGCCACCTTAGGTGCCTTGTGGGAAGAGCGCGGCCACGAGCCGAGTGCGGTCCTCGACCATCTCGTCGTCGTCAACGGTGCTCGCGGCGATCCGGCGCGGCAAGAGGCCCACCGTCCCTTGTTGCTGGTGCAACAGCAGCCCTATACGGCCGAGCAATTGGCGCGGCTACACGCGGTCATGGAGGAATTGGGTTTAGATGCGTACTTCTCGCCCGGAAGGCGCGAACGGCCGGCGCTGACGGCGTTGCGCGGGGCTACATTGGCGGACTTTGTCGCTGCATCTGCACTCGACATTTCGCCGACGACTGACGACCGGCCCTTTTTTTACGACGCTACGCGCGGACTGGATTCCAAGCTGACCCGGCTGTTAATCGGCGCGTTGTTGGCGTGCGCACTGGTGATGTTGGTGCCGCTTGGTGCGCCGAGTATGCGCCAGCGAGTCGCGTCTGGACCACCGCCTCTGTTATGGGCGTTGTTCGCCGCCGGATTGGGCGCAGGTTTTATGATGGTAGAGATCCATCTCTTACAGCGCTTTGGCCTGTTCTTAGGCTATCCGACCCTGACGCTGGCAGTCGCGCTCTTTGGGCTGTTGCTGGGTACGGGGGCTGGGAGCCTCGCGGGCGGGTGGTGCCGCACGCTCGCGCATCCACGGGGGTTGGGGTTGGTCGGCGTGGTTGTCGGCCTTGTCTGCTATTTCTATGGGTTCTTGCTCGACGGTGCGCTCGCTGGGTCGTTGGCGTGGCCGCTGGCTGCGCGCGTTGGGTTGACGTTGGCCCTCGTCGCGCCGCTCGGAATGTTGTTAGGTGCCTGTTTTCCCTCCTGTCTGCGCTTGGGTGGTTCACAACGCACCGAAATCGTCCCTTGGCTATGGGCTGTCAATGGTTTCTTCTCGGTGCTTGGCTCGGTCGGGGCCGTAGCTTTGGGTATGGAGTGGGGGGCGAGTGCATCGCTGGCGGTCGGCGCGGCTGCGTATGTGGTAGTGGGTGCGGTGCTCTTCTTGGGCAGCCGCAGGACTTCTTCGGACGTGGAGGTAACCCGTCCGTCCGTCGCGGGCTGTTGGGCGGTGGGTGCCCTGCTTTTGGTTGCGCTGCTGTGGTATGCGGCTTTTAGCTTTATCGGTGCGCGCTATTGGGGCGCGACCCCTTCGGCTGCTCATTCGCGCCCGCCGGTTGCAGATGAGGTGTGGCCGGATGCGCTACGGGAATTTTGATGGCTCAATTTCGCCACATTTTCCCATTCCGCCGCTGTTTGGGATCGCAACCCAACCTATTGCTCAAGAATGGTCGATACCTACTTTACAATGTTCCCATACATTCCCAATCCTCTTCAGGAGCGTCCCCATGAGCGCACCCGCCGATTCCTATCCCCTCCGCTTTGACGTCGATTATCCCGACCGACCGCTCAATCGCCTCACGACCTTCTTCCGGCTGTTTACCGTCATTCCCATTTTTATCGTCTTGGCTACTATAGACGGCGGTTCAAGTTGGAGTTGGAACTGGCCCGACTCGGCTGCTTGGTATTGGGATCACTGGAATTATGACGATGAAAGTCCGCCTTTCTCCACGACCATCTTCGGCTTGATTTTCATCCCGGCCCTGCTCATGTTGCTCTTTCGTCGTAAGTACCCTCGCTGGTGGTTCGACTGGAACCTTGAACTCCTGCGCTTCTCCTCCCGAGTTTCGACCTATTTCTCGCTGTTGCGCGACGAATATCCCTCTACTGACGAAGAACAGGCCGTCCATCTCGATATCGATTACCCAGATGCCCAGCAAGACCTCAATCGCTGGTTGCCCCTAATCAAGTGGTTTTTAGCCATTCCCCACTACATCGTCCTAACCCTACTCGGAGTCGTAGTTTTGCTCTGCCTTATCGGGGCTTGGTTCGCCATCCTCTTCACTGGGCACTACCCTCGCGCCTTGTTCGATTTGGTCGTCGGTTACGGTCGCTGGTCGCTGCGCGTTGTCGCTTACACTTTTATCTTAGTCACCGACCAGTATCCGCCTTTCCGGCTATCTAATTAGGACCGCTTATGTCCACCTTTTCCAGCCTGCGCCGCGCCGACCCGCCTTCTTCTCGGGGTGCTTGGGAAACCCAACGTCCTGCTCTCTTGGAGGCCATGCAGCAGATCATGGGGCCTTTGCCCGGGCCGGAAAAGCGCAGCCCGCTCGATGTCCAAGTCGACGAGGAAGTGGACTGCGGCTCTTACACCCGCCGTCTCATTTCCTACGTCTCCGAGCCGGAGTGTCGGGTACCGGCCTATTTGCTGATCCCTCACGCCGCTCTACAATCTCCAGTGCCAGCCGTGCTTTGCCCTCATCCCACGGACGACCGCATCGGCCACAAGGTGGTGGTCGGTTTGGGAGGCCGCGCCAACCGCGCGTATGCCAGCGAACTGGCTCAGGCTGGCTTTGTTACTCTCGCTCCGGCTTACCCCTTGCTGGCCGACTATCGCCCTGACTGGCGTGCTCTCGGCTATCAGTCGGGGACTATGAAGGCGATATGGGACAATATGCGCGGCCTCGATCTACTGGCCGAACTGCCCTTTGTCGCAGGGTCGTCTTTCGCCTCCATCGGTCACTCGCTGGGCGGCCACAATTCGATCTATACCGCGGTCTTCGACCCGCGCATCGCCGTTGTCGTCTCCAGTTGCGGCCTCGATTCCTACCAAGATTATATGGACGGCGATATCACGGGCTGGACTAGCGATCGCTACATGCCACGCTTAAAGGACTACGCTCTAGCGGACCTTCCCTTTGACTTCCACGATATGATCGCCGCCTTGGCACCGCGCCCTTGCTTCATCTCCGCGCCTTTGGGTGACTCCAATTTTCGCTGGCGCAGCGTCGATTCAGTGGTCGAAACCGCGCGGGCAGTGTACGATTTGTACGGTGCTGGCGAGGCGCTCCAAGTGGTCCATCCCGATTGCGGCCATGACTTTCCCGACGCCATTCGAGCGCGGGCCTATCGCGTTATTGCTGAGGCATTGGGCAGTTGAGGAGCTTTTGACGCCGCAGGGGCTCATGGTTAGGTTCAATAGCAGTTCCCAAGAGGATGAGACATGAGCGATAACTACCACAACTTATTGAAAGAAGCAGCTCAGCTTTATAAGAAGTATGAGGCCGGATATCCGGATCCTTTCAACATATTCTCTGTTTTACGTAAAGAAAAAGACGAGGTGTACCTCCACTCCCGATTTCTTTACGAACTGCTCAACTATAGTAAGCCGGGGAGTCAGACCAGAGAAAACCTGGAGGACTTCTTGCAGCATGTTGGAGTAGAGGGCTTTGAACTGTGGGGCGCAAAAGTCGAGCGGGAACGTGACTACATCGACATTCGGATTATCAACGATACGAGCCGACAGGCAATCATGATTGAAAACAAAATCGAGGCCTCGGACCGATCCGAACAATTGCAGAAGTACTACGATACATTGGAGAAGAACTACAGCAAAATACATCCACTATACCTCACGCTTTATGGCCGTAAGCCATCCCCGTTTAGTATCGGTGGTCTCGATCCTAAAAAGATTATTACCATTTCCTACAAATGTCTTATTCCTTGGCTAGAACGTTGCCGAGATCGCGAAGAAAACAAATCCTCGTTGCGGGATGCAATCGCGCAATATATACAGCTCGTTCGGAAACTTACACGTACAGACGCTAGGGGGAAATATATGGACGCCTTAAAGAAACTTTGTTTGGAGAACAACAACCTCGTTCTCGTCCATGACTTGAATAATGTTATGCTTGAAGCAATGCGCGAGGCAATATGGAACGAGATTAAAGCTGAGTTGAGATCGGAGGATCCAGACTTTCCCGATATGGAAGTGAATGAATATGGCCTAAGCTATGAACTAAACGAAGTTTCTCAGATCGAAGTTGGGACTTGTGGTAATAGTAAAAGTAAAGATGGCCGTATCTGGTTTGGCATGTCTTGTTCCGAAAAGGATTACAAGCATAAGTACGATAAAATAAAAAAATCACTGGAGAGCTTCTTAGGTTGTGGAGAACCAGACACCGAGGAGATGTATCCTTGGTGGAGATATGCTGATACAGGATATGTTGATACACATCTAAACCTAGAGAATCCCACCCGAGAAGCCCTTGAGATTCTGTCGAACGAGGAGCAAAGAAAAAAGATCGTGAGAAAGGTCGCCCAAGGCTTGCAAGAGCTTTTGGAGGTTATTGAAGATATTGCCATGGTGAATGCAATCGAAGAAGGAGCAAAAACAGGGCTCGCTTCCAGAGAGCAGGTATTTAAAATTTTAAGGGGTCAAGAGTAAAGTATGAAGGTCAAATTTAGCAACGGTTTTACGAGAGATATCGGTCGTATCAGAAATCAATCTATTAGAGAGCGCATTGAAAAGGCGATAGAGCAAATCGAGAGAATAGATAATTTTACAGAAACAAGTAACATTAAAAAACTACGTGCCGGTGGAAACCACTTCCGCATACGAGTCGGCCCCTACAGACTTGGCTTTCTATTAGAAAATGATACCGTAGTGTTCACGCGATGTCTGCCGCGACAAGATTTCTACCGAAACTTTCCCTAGGCACCTCATCTACCAAATGCTCAATTTCTTTCTGCTTCTACTGCTCCTATCCGTCCCTCTCCACGCCAACCCTCGCTTCCACGACGCCACCCAAGAAGCGGGCATCGGCTTCGTCCACGTCAATGGGGCCAATGGCCAGAAATTCGTCATTGAAACGGTCGGCCCCGGTGGCGGATTTTTCGATTACGACGGTGACGGTCGTCTCGACATTTACCTAATCAACGGAGCCGCTGTGCCGGGGACCGAATACGATCCTGCGCCGCAAAACGCGCTCTACCACAATCGCGGCGACGGCACCTTTGCCGATGTAACGGAGCACGCCGGTGTCGGCGACACGGGTTACGGCATGGGCTGCGCGGTCGGCGACTACGACAACGACGGCGACCTCGATCTGTACGTGACCAACTTCGGCGCGAATGTGCTGTATCGGAACGAGGGGGATGGAACGTTTGCGGATGTGACGGTCGAAGCCCAAGTCGGCGACGAAGGCTGGGGGGCGAGTGCTGCATTTGCCGACATCGACCGCGACGGCTTTGTCGATTTGTACGTGGGCAATTATCACAACTTCTCCTACACCAATCACCGCGTCTGCGCCGAGGGCGGCAGTGGGCTTCAGCTCTACTGCGGCCCGGAGGCCTTTGACGGAGTGACTGACGTGCTGTATCGGAACAAGGGGGATGGCACCTTTGCCGACATCACGACCGCAGCCGGACTGGGCAGCGCCGAGGGCAAGGAGCTAGGCGTGGTCTTCGGCGACGTGGATCTCGACGGCGATCCCGACCTCTACCTAGCGAACGACAAGACCTTGAACTTCTTGTACCTCAACGACGGCACCGGCCATTTTGCGGACGAAGCGCTGCTGGCCGGAGTTGCGTACAACGAGGACGGCGATGTCGAAGCGGGTATGGGCGTTGACATGGGCGACTACGACAACGACGGCGACCCTGACCTCTTCGTCACCAACTTTCAGTGGGAAACCAATACGCTGTATAAAAACCTCGGCGACGGTACCTTTGTCGATGAGACCTTCCTAGCTGGGTTGGGCAAGGGAAGCATTGCCTACTTATCGTGGGGCACGCGCTTTTTCGATGTCGATAACGACGGCGACCGCGATCTTTTCATTGCCAATGGCCACTTGGAAAGCGATGTCGAGCAATACGAGAATGCGACCTTCCCCCAGCGCAATCAACTCTTTCTCAATGTTGGCGACGGCCGCTTTGAGGAATACGTAGAGGACAGTGGTGCCTTGTCGTTGAAACGGGTCAGTCGCGGCGCGGCCTTTGGCGACTACGACGACGATGGCGATATCGACGTGTTAGTGGCCAATGTCGCCGCCGAGCCGACCTTGATGCGCAACGACGGCGCGAGCGGGCATTGGGTGCGCCTGCGGCTAGAAGGACGCGACAGCAACCGCGCTGGCATCGGCACCCGCGTCGAAGTCATCAGCACGGACGATTTAGTATATAAATCTATTGAAAACAACAATTTTGGGGGGGGGGGGGGGGGGGGGGGGGGGGGGGGGGGGGGGGGGGGGGG
>VXOR01000061.1:79723-212852 GCA_009840005.1 Gemmatimonadota bacterium | reverse complement strand
GAGAACCGCTGGACTTCGACGGACTCGTACAGATGTAAAAAGTCACACATCACGTAATATGGAACAAAAAGTAGCAGGTGCCGATGAAAAACTACAGTGTCAGAATGATCCGCGAACACATGGAAGATATTCCGCAATTCCCGATTCCCCAAGGGTTTGCCATGCGGAACTTCCGTCCGCATGAAGGGGCTATCTGGACGCGGATTCAGCGAGCGGCAGAACCGTACTTCAATGTTGACGACCAGCTTTTTGTGCGCGAATTCAAACGCGATTTTGGGGCGTTGGAGGACCGGAGTTTTTACCTGACCACTGACGCTGGCGAAGAGATTGGAACTATCACGGCGTGGTGGCAGCCCGATTTAAATGGCGAGGATTGGGGACAGATTCACTGGGTTGCGATTCACCCGGACTATCAGGGGCGCGGGCTTGCCAAGCCGATGATGTCCGTGGCGATGGCATACCTCAAGCGATTCCACCAGCGCAGTTTTCTCGGCACCTCAAGCGGACGGATTCCCGCCATCAAAGTGTATCTCGATTTCGGATTTTACCCAGACCTTGAGCGAGAGAATAGCCAACAGGCTTGGGCGGAAGTCGCGTCCGTTTTGGAACATCCGGTTTTAAGGGCCTGCGGTTTTTAGCAGGGTCAGGTGGAGACCGTCGCCCCCGTTAATTCAACCCTAGGTCCGCGGCGATTACCTGCCACGCGTTGTAGCCCGGCAGCCCGGTGATGTTCCCCGACGGGTGGCAGCACGAACCGCACAGGTATAGTCCCGCCAAATAGCCTCGGTAGTGGCCAGCGCCTGGGAAGGGCCGGTTGTAGCCGACCTGACCGCGGCCGAGGGAGCCCACCAGTAGGTCGCTGTCGCGCATGTTCGGCAGCCGCTTGGGAATGTGGTGGGCCGGGCGGATCATGTGTTTGCGTACGACATCCCGCAGATTCGGGGCGTAATCGGCCCAGGCGTCGAACATGCGGTGGCCGTGGGCTGTGGCCTCTGCGTCCCAGTTGTCGGCGTGGCCGCGTAGGCGGAAGGGCACCTTTTCCCACATGAAGGCGGTATGGGCATTGTCGGGTGCCTGAGTGGCGTCGAAGCGGCTGGGACAGGATCCCCACATCACCGTCGGCGGCAACTGGCCCCGCTCGTGCGCCCGTACTATGTCGTCGAAGTCGGTCACTGACTGTAGGCCGAGGAGGACCATGAAGGCGTCGTCCAGCTCGGGGTTGGCCGCGGCCGCCGAGTAGAGCGGGGCTTCGTCGAGGTTGAGGTAGAGGCCGAACAGGGGTGCCAGCAGGTTGTAGCGGAACGCGGCGGCTTGGTCGCGCCAGAAAGCTGGCAAGTGCGCGGGATCAATCAGGTCGAGGAAGGTCTGCTGCGGGTTGAGGCCCGAGGCGATGAAATGGCGGGCGTCGATCCGCTCGCCCTCGGTCGTGACGACTCCGGCGGCCCGGCTTGGCTCGTTGGCGATAGGTTGCACTGCGATCTGCGCGAGCTCGATGTCGGTGCGGACTTCGCCACCGGCCTCGGCGATGGCGGTGACGAGGGCTTCGGCCAGCCGGGCCGAGCCGCCGACGCACATTTGCGCCTTGCCGCGGGCGGCCAACAGGGCTGGGATGTGGTGGCCGAAGCCGGGAGCGCGCGGATCGACTTCGCGCAGGCCGTTGAAGAACAGGAGGCCAGCCTGTACCGCTGGGTTCTCGAATTCGCGCAGCACGAACTCGCGTGGTGAGCAGGCGCTCGTTTCTAGGAGCAGGCGGCCTTCGGCCGTGGCTTCCAAACGGCGCTGACGCTCTGGGGCTGGTAGTGGGGGTGCCTGCGCTTCGGGTTCCAGAATCTTCGTCATGATCGGCAAGAACGCCTCGCGCCAGCGGCGCAAGGTAGCGGCGTCTCGGCGGCTGAACTGAGCGAAGGAGTCGGCGGTGCGCTCGAAGTCCGTCCACCAAGTCAAGGAGCGCCCATCTGGGAGCAGCATGGCTACGTTCAGGTCGGGTTCGAGGTAGCGGGCACCGTGCCGCTCGAGTTCGAGTTCGGCGTACCACGGCATCCGGGTGACACCTCGGTGGTAGAACGAGTGGATGTTGTGCAGGAAGCCGGAGCCGACTGGCCACTCTTCGGTGAACAGTCCGCCGCCGGGCACGGCGTTCCGCTCTAGGCTGACGACGCGTAGGCCGGCCCGACACAGGTAGGCCTGTAGGATCAGGCTGTTGTGGCCGGTTCCGAGGATGATGCCGTCGTACGTAGAGTCCGCCATGACTAGCAATCTAACGTCCGGTAATTTAAAAGGGCAATTGCCATGTTTATGTATGTATCATATGCTTTTATGTATGAGAACGACGATTCAGTTGGATGACCAGTTGCTGTTAGAGGCCAAGCAACACGCTGCGCAGACGGGTCGCACACTCAAGGCGGTGATCGAGGATGCGCTGCGCCAAGCCTTGGCGCGTACGGAAGTTACTCGGCCACAGACTCGCGTCCCTTTGAAAACCTTCAAAGGGCGAGGCGTGCAGCCCGGCGTCGATTTGGACGATACTTCGTCCCTCCTCGACCTGATGGAGCGGGATAGTGGTCCTGCTTGACGTCAATGTCCTGCTCTACGCCCACCGCGAGGAAATCCCCGACCACCCAGCTTATCGGGATTGGCTGGAAGAACTGATCCACAGTCCCCAGGCCTACGGCCTGACCGACCTCGTGTTGTCTAGCTTTCTCCGCATCGCTACTCACAGCCGCATCTTCGATCCGCCCAGTCCGCTGGACACAGCGCTGATTTTCGCAGACCAAATTCGCGATCGTCCCAATCGCGTAGCCATCGCGCCCGGCGCACGCCATTGGGAGATATTTACCCGGCTTTGTCGGCAGGTGCAGTGCAAGGGGAATCTGGTCCAGGACGCGTATTTGGCCGCCCTAGCCATTGAGTCAGGCAGCGAATGGATCACCACCGACCGCGACTTCAGCCGCTTTCCCGACCTGCGCTGGCGCCATCCGTTCGCTTAGCGCGTCGTTTGATGCTGTATTACGAGGCCGCGAAAGAGCTGAGACGGACCTCGGGCCAGCGGAAATGACCAGTGTATGAATCTAGTCGTTGACACAGAGCTACCCCGCGCCGCCCGCTGGGCGTTGGAGGAGTTGACGCGCGCACTGAGCATGTGCGGGGAATCCGTTGAGGTCACAGCCGCGCCCGGATCCGATCCCGATTTCATCATCGGCCTAGCTGGTCAGTCGTCGGTCGTGGAGGATGCTCTTGCTCGCGCTGGCGTGCGCTGTCCCGACGTACCCGAATCCTTGGTTCTCCATCCTCTTGCTGCTGGCAGATTCCTCATTTGCGGCAGGGATGAACGCGGCCTGATGTACGCATTGCTCGAAGCAGCGTGCGCCGTCGAACTGGCCGCGCCGGAAGTTGACGTTTGTGCGGCAATTGCTCCTGCGATCCAATCGCCGCACTTGGCTTGGCGCAGTATGCAATTGTTCCTCTGCAACCGTCGGCTCGAAGAGGCTTGGTTCTACGACGAGGAGTTTTGGGACGAGTACTTGGAGCGGCTGGCGCGCTGCCGCTACAACAACCTGAGTCTCACTTTCGGCCACCAGATCGCCTACTTGTCGCCACCGTACCCTTTCCTGTTGGAAGTTCCCGAATTTCCCGAGGTCCGTCCCATTGGTTTTACCGCAGAGCAGTGCGCCCGGCATCTGGACATGCTGATTCGCATCGCCGAGTGGACTCGTCAGCGCGGCTTGCACTTCACTTTCGGCGTCTGGTCTCAGCACGCTCAGGACTACGGGGATTCTATGGTGGAGGGGCTTACACCTGAGATCCGAGCGCAATACAATGCGGCTGGACTCGTGCGCTTGCTCGCCTCATGTCCGGGGATCGACGGGGTTCAGTTTCGCATGAACTACGAATCTGGCGTCGCCGAGGATCGCCAGGCTGAATACTACGCGCCGCAGTTTCGCGCCATTGCCGAATGCGGTCGCTCCATCCGCTTGGACTTGCGTGCCAAAGGGCTTACCGACGACACTATCGAACTCGCCCAGAAACTCGTCCCGGACACGGTGATTTCTACCAAGCACTGGTGCGAGCATTTGGGCATGCCCTATCCCATGCCGGCCATTCAGCAGTTCGACCAGAAAAACTACCGCCGTTACGGCACTTGGGATCTGCTGCGCAAGCCTCGCTCCTTTGCGCTGATTCACCGTCTGTGGAGCGCGGGGAGCCAGCGCGTGCTGCTGTGGGCCGATCCCGAATGGGTGCGGCGCTTTGCTAGCTCCTGCACTTTTGGCGGCGATGGCTTTGAGGTGATGGCACCGCTGACGAATAAAGGGGTCCGCGACGAGCAGCCGCTGTGGTCAGCCAGCGCCGATCTCGCCTTTCGGTCTCACGCTGAGGAGCATCGGCGGCACTGGATGTTTTACCTGCTGTTCGGCCGCTTGGGCTACGACCCGGATGCTTCTTCTGAAGTCTGGCAGCGGGAGTTGCACCAGCGCTTTGGTAGCGCCGGAGCTTCCGTGGAAGAACTCTATCGCATCGGCGGTCAGATTTTGCCTCTACTCACCGTGGTGTTGCAGCATTCGGCTAGCCTCTGGACTTTCTGGCCAGAGCGCTTCGTCGGTCGTAGCTTGGAGGAGGACGCGCAGGTCGAGCCCAGCGACCCGACCCAGTTTTACGGCATCGACGAGTACGTGAAAGACGCCTTGGACAACCGGCTCTGCGGCAAATGGACGCCGCCCCAAGTGGCTCATCACCTGCACCAGCTAGCCGCTCAGGTGCGCGGCCTGCTGACCGATCTCGGTGGAGATTCGACGGAGCCGGAGCTGCGCCATACCCTCCTCGACTTCACCTTGTTCGCCCATTTGGCTGAGTACCATGCCTGCCGCCAATTGGCAGCCGTCCATCTCGCTTTTCACCATCGGGCTGGTGCGGTCCGTCGCCTGTCCACTGTTCGCCAACACCTACTCCAGGCACGGGACCATTGGGCGGCGCTGTCTGCGGCGGCTGAGGACGCCTACTGCGACGATTTGGTTTTTGGGTTCCGCGAGAAGGGCCATGTGGGCCACTGGAAGGACGATTTGGTTGTGATCGAACGCGACTTGGCGGCCATCGACGCACTTATTGCGGAACAGCAGGAGATTCCGTCCGCCGACTTTGGACCTTTCATCGGCGGCGACGTCCATCTCGATCCGCCGACAGTGACCTTCGCTTCTCCGACTTGCGCTACGGCTGGGCGCGACCTAGAGCTTCGCATCCGGTGCGAATCTCCAATCCCGTCCGCCGTCCGCTGCTATCACCGAATCGCCCATCAAGCCTTGGACTTCGACCGCGTCGATATGCACTCCGACGGCGATGGACATCGAGCGGTGATTCCCGGCGATTCCATTGATCCCGCCTGGGACCTGATGGTGTTCTTTGAGTTCTTATTCGACGCTGGCCGGGCCACCCGCTGGCCGGACTGGCGCATCCAGACGCCCTATTTCGTCATTCCGACGAAGTGAGGTGAGGTTTATATTTTTAAGGCAATCGAGAAATTGGAGGGCACGAGATGAGCGACCATTACACCTATCGCATCACGTGGTCGGCTGAAGACAACGAACATGTGGGTTTATGCGCTGAATTCCCATCGCTGAGTTGGCTGGCACCTACGCCCGCTGCGGCGTTGTCCGGCATCCAGTGCCTTGTGCGCGAGTGTCTCGCAGATATGCACACCACCGGAGAAGCCGTGCCGGAGCCAATAGCGGACCGCAGCTACAGTGGGAAGTTCGTGGTGCGCGTGCCGCCGGAATCGCACCGCGCTCTCGCCATCCAAGCGGCCGAGCAAGGGGTGAGCTTGAATCGGCTCGTGAGTGCGCGGCTTGCAAGCACCTCCTAATTGGTTGCGGTGTCCTCGTCCGTGGATCCTCGATCAAATTCCTCCGGTGCTCGCGTTCCCACCGTTGAGGTAGCTGACGTGGATCTCCACGTTTCGCACCACGATCGGCGGTCGCAGTCGCGGGTCGCGTTCGAGTAGGTCGATGCTGACGACGTGGACGCCCTTGCCGACCTGTGCTGGGACCAGCGGCCAGACGAGCCACGTGTTCTCGGACACGTCCGCCGGATTCGCCGCCTCCTCAGCCGCCGGGCTGCGACGCACCGGATCTTCCAGCCGCTGCCCGTCGAGTTCCACGGCGACCTGATCCCGAGGCGACAAGTGGTCGAGATCAACCTGTAGCTCCAGCGTCGCGGCCTCCGACACGTCTTCGTACACGCCGATGCGGAACCGCGGACCTCCCCCCATTAGGGTGTGCAGCAGATCGACGGGCACCTCGCCGCGCAGTCGGTCGTCCCGCTCGGCACCGTAGCGCAACTCTCCCCGATCGCGGATGTGGCGCTTGACCGCGGCGTACACCTTGGCCGTGCGCCGCAGGGTGTTGGGTGCGCCGAGGCTTTGCAGCAGCGGTCGGACTGCGTGTACGTGATTGTGCCAGTTGAACAGATGCACGCCCGTGGCACCGCGCTCGTAGAAGCCGGTGGCCAGACCGCGGAACCAAGCCTCCCGCCACTGTTTGGCGGGCAGCAGGTGCCCGCGCCCCCACTCGCCGTGGCTGTCGAACCCGGGATACAGCCGCACTTGGCTGCCTTGCATCATCTCCACGTAGGCCTCCACCTCCACGCCCGGATCGGTCCCCGAGTTCGCCCCGGTGACGACGATGTCGCACAGGCCCTCCTCGATCCAAGCCTCTAGGTCGTAGCCGACGCGGCGGTTCGTCTCCCGGGAGGCACCGACGCGCACGATCACGTGGAAGGGCTGTCCGCGTCGCTGGGCGATCGCGTCGGTGAGGCGGCGCACGGCGCGCTGTAGGTCGGTGAGGGTGTAGCGCAGACGGTAGGCGTCCTCTTCGGGCAGGTGGAAGGCATGGCGCTGCCAGTCGAGCTCGACGCCGTCCCAGTCCGCTAGCTCGCAGGCCTCGGCGATGCGTTGCAGGGTGTACTCGCGGATCTCTGGCACCGCCATGTTCCACGACGTGGCGGCCCAAGCTGGAGCCCCCTCGCCGAGCACCCACTCCGGGTGGCGCTTGCGGAACGCCGTGAGATGGGGTCGCTCCGTTGCGGCCATCTCCTCGGGTCGCAGCGGCTTGACCCGGCGTTCGGCATCGGACCAGAAGTGGTTGTCGTTCATGCGCACCGAGGCGTACACGCCGAGCCCCATCTGGTGGCCGCGGCGCACGAGCTGGCCGTACAGGTCGGCATCGGCATCGAACATCGCCCGCAGGCTCTCGGCCCGGCGCATGTCGCGGACGGACAAGTACCGGCGGCCCTCTGCCTCGCCGATCATCGGTAGCCGGTCCGAGGGCCAGTGTGCCTCTTCGACTCCCACACACCACGATAGGGCGCCGACCTGGGTCCCCGCTAGGGGCCCGTAGATCCGCTCCAGCAGATCCTCGACGGACATGGGGAACTCGGCGTGCTTCAGGTAGCCGCCGTCGTTGTTGAAGATGATTCCGTAGTCGGGCGCTGGTGGGCGCTGGCCAGCATTCTCGGTGCTCATCGCACTGGCTCTGTATCGATGGTCCCTATGGGCACTTCGAGCAGGTCCTGCCCGAGGATCACCTGCCCGTCGAAGACCAAGGTCTCGTCCCCCGTCTGGACGAGATAGCTGGAGCCGCCGCGGTGGGCCAGTGGAGCGGGCGGGCGGTGCAGAGGAGTTGGAGTCGCGTCATCACTCTTGTCCAGTTGCCTCTGGCGGCCAAGTAGCGAAGTACTCGGGTGCCCAGCGTCTGGCGAGGTGGTAGTTGCGTTTGTGATAGGACCCGGCGGGTGGTGCCTTCTCGGCTTCGATATAGGCTTCGGCACCGGCCAGCCCGGGGAATTCTAGTATCCAGATGAACTCGCCTTCGGTGTTGGTCCCGAGCAGTTGGAAGACTTCCCCGTGGATGAGGCCGTGGTCTTGGGCGACCTCTTGCAGTCGTTGCTGGTGCTCCTCGTCGCCGTGCGTCTGGGGGTCAACTTGGTCGGAGCCGCGACGCCAGCCGCCGAAGGAGAGCACGACGATTGAGGAGGGATCGACGGCTAGGGGTGGGATTACGTGCGGGTCTGCGTCGGGGGCTACGGGAGGCTCGGGCTTGCGGGGTAGCCAAGCTAGGCTCTCTGGTTGCCAGCGGCGGGCGAGTGAATAGTCGTAGAAGCCGTAGTGTCCGTACGGAGGTTCCGTCTCAGCCGCCATCCAGGCCTCGGCACCGGCTAGGTCTGGGAATTCAATGGTCCAGAATCGCTCCCAGCTATTGAGGGGTGCCAGCAGGCGGTAGCCGTGGATGCCGATCAGGCCGTGGCGCTCGGAGACGGACAGCATTAGGTCCACGTGCTGGCGCTCGTAGTCGCGCCGTTGCGCGTCGTCGAGTTGATGCCACTGAGGCAAGCGTCCGCCTCGGAACAGAATGACGACGCTGTCGCCCTGCGCTGAATCAGTCATGCGTATTCCTTGTTGGATTGCCTAATGTATTACGCCAACTCGCCGATCAGCCTGCGGATGTTGGCGTAGTTCGTCTGCATGGCTTCGAGCCGCGAGCCGCTTGCCGGTAGGAAGTGGGTGGCGATCGACAGGACGACGTCGCAGCGGTTGTCGCGCAGGTTGCGCAGGATCGTCGGGTAATCGACGTGGCCCTCGCCGATGGGCGTGTACTCGAATTCGAGCGTTGAACCGTTTATGGTGCGCAGATCCTTGGCGTGGACGCCGTGCAGGTAGGGGCGCAGGTTTTCGAAGCCAGCGGTGGCGTTATCGACTTCGCCGCAATTGTAGTTGTCGGCCGGACACCAGAGCGCTTTGAAGCGCCGCGAGCCTACGGCTTCGACGATGCGGCGGAAGTTGCGGCTGGTGTTGCCATAATTCCACTGCATCATCAGGAAGGCGACATCGACGTCGTATTTTTCGGCGAGGTCGGCGAACATGGAGAACGCCTCGACGAGCTTGGCCATGTCGCCGTCGGAGATGATGCCGCCGCGCGTTGCCCAGCGCATGGGCCAAGTGGGCTTGCCGCCGGTGTACTCGGCCGGCCAAGCGAAGCTGCTGCAGCCGACAGCGCCGATCCCCAAGCGGGCTGAAACTTCCATCGCTCGTTCCAGCTTGGTGAAATGATCCTTGAATTGGTCGTGTTCGAGCATCTTGCCCGGCTCAAGCTCGGCGAGGTGTACTGTCTTGAACAACCCCGCGCCGTCGAGCAGAAAAAACTCGAGACCGTGAGCAGCGACCTGTTCGGCGGCTTGGTCTATCTCGGCGTCAGCAAGCTCGTAGAGGCTGCGATTGTCGGAGTGGGTGCCGCACCAGACGTAGTGCGCGCCGAGGTCGCGCGCCGTGGCCAGCGATTGCTCGAAGGGTTGCTGCAGCTCGCCGAGGTACATCCCCATCTTGAATTCGTATTGATTGCTCATGATTTTCCTATCCCCGCGCCATCGCTGAAGTGGCCGCGCAAACCGTCGCTCAGCCGGCGCGATTACTTTTGAATCAACATCTTCCGCGTCGCCGTGAAATCGCCGGCGGTCAACCGGTAAAAATACACCCCACTGGCGACAGGCTGCCCGAATGCACTGCGGCCATCCCAATAGGCTTCATGCGCCCCGGCGGCTTGATGGGCTTGTACCAAGTGCCGCACCACCTGTCCGTTTAGGGCGTAGATGGTAAGCGTAACTTCGCTGGGTTCGGCCAACTGATACGAGATATAGGTCTCTGGGTTAAATGGGTTGGGGAAGTTGGGCGTAAGGGCGTTTTCTTGGCTTGCGGTGACCGGAATTTGTGCGGAGAATGGGGGGCCGTCGTAGTCGGCGATGGCGTCGGCGGCAACGGTAAAGGTTAGCACCGCGTCGCTGTCTAGGTCGCCCGAGAAGCCTATGTCAACAATGAGTCGTCTGTCGCTTAAACGACCCCAGCCGAAGACGGTTACGCCCGGGATGCCGGATACGGTCACCGCCTCTGGGATGCTCTCTATGGATGGTTCGTATTCGTAGGTAGAGCTGAGATATAGGGCGACCCCGACCCCATGTTTTAACTTAGCTTCGGTCACCTCATAGGCCGTGTCTGCGGTTAGGTCGGATGTGGCTCGGACATTGACGGAGCTATCGTCGGAGCTATCGTCGGAGCTATCGGCGGTTTGTTCGGATAGGGTTTGGACAATGACGGGATTATCGGCTCCGCCGGAGGTTTTCGGCAGCGTGGGCGGACTACCCCCGAGCCACTCGGACATATCCCACAAGAACAGCTGGCTACCTTCCTCTGAGGAGACCATGATGTTTTGGGTGGGAGAAAATGACACCGCTGCAACCGGACTTATCTGGGCTAAAATGGCCACAGTTTCTTGGGTATCGGTATCCCACAGGAAGACCTCGCCGTCGGTCCCGGCGGTGACGAAGAAGTCTTGGTTGGGGGAAAATACCACCGAGCTGATCTCCCCTGCATGGTCGCAACCACCTATCTGCTGTTTCTGGCCCTTGACGTCCCACAGGTAAACATCGCCACCGGCTTGCCCAGAGGCCAAGATGCTCCCGTCGGGCGAAAACGACAACGCAACGATTTGATGCTCATTGGGGAACCTTTTGATTCGCGTTCGAGTTGCCATATCCCATAGTGCGATCGTACTCGTTGGGGACGCGGCGGCCAAGATGCTCCCGTCGGGGGAAAACGACAGCAAATCAATCCGGTTATCCCAGGCCGAATGCCCCGCCGGCGGGTCCAAGGTGGCGGTTTTCGTTCGGGTCGCGACATCCCACAGGGTGATCTCGTCGGTGTTGCCAGAGGCTAGGGTTTTGCCGTCGGGGGAAAACGACACCTTTAGGATTGTATTACTATGGCGGAGCGTGGCGATATGCCTGTGGGCCACAACATCAAACAGCTTGATTGCCTTATCGTAAATCCCAGTAGAGGCTAGGGTTTTGCCGTCGGGGGAAAACGACACTGAACCGACCCAATAGTCATGCGCGTAAAAGATGGCGGTCCTCGTTAAGGTCGCTACATCCCACAGGGTGATCTGCTCCCCAAAAGACACCAAGGTTTTGCCGTCGGGGGAAAACAACACCTTCGGCCAAAGATGGACCCCCGGCGGCAGTGGCTCTTCTTGCAAGGTGGTAATCAGGTGTGGCGACTTCTCCCCATGCCGGAATTCTCTCGAGGTCATATTTCCCTTGGTATCAATGACCTCGATAAAAATTGGATGGGCGACAACATCGGGCAGACTGCGAAAGCCAGTGCTAGCAAAAAAACCATCGTAGTCGAACGTAACAGTGGCGTCCTTGCCATCGAGCTCTTGCCACGTCACAACATCGATTCCGTTTTTTACAATCACTTGATGCAGCTCGACTGAGTGGCTGATTTTGAGTTGGATGGAAATAGTACTGGAGCCGGGCGGATACCGGGTCGGCGACAATATGCTGATGCGAGGCGGCGACACATCTTCAAGGGGAATGGCCGAATCGAAGTAGGGATGTGCGGATAGGAATTGGGCGGAGCACGCCGATAACTGATTCAGTCCCGGGCCATAGGACATGATGTATGCACGGTCGCGAAAATCGTGCCCCAAACCGAACGCATGTCCCAGTTCGTGGGCGAGGGTTTGCCACTCCAAATCCCGATAGTTTGTAAAAGGGTAATCTACATCGCCACCCCTTTTCGATCTTCTATACCCAGTGACGTTAGGACTCTCAACAGAAAGGTCAGAATAGAAGACATAAATGTTCTCATCATAAATGTCCTCACTAAGATCAGACATTGCCTTTTCAACTTCCTCAGCGTGAAAACCCTGTAAAACTCCGTTGAGGAAATAGTAGCTCTCAGGGCGTTGCCCATCGACGCGATGTACTAGTGGCTCCCCTTGGGCATCGGTCTCAAAGCGGAAGGTCTTGTTGCCGTACCCGTGCACCTGCATCTGCTCGGCAAAGAAGGCTTGGGCCTTGCGCAGGTCTTTTTTAATCTGAGTAACGGCTTGAGAGTTATAGGACCGGTCTTTGGGCGTGAAGTAGATTGTCCGCACCGTGCGCGGTTCGCCCGCGTCCAAATCGGCCGCGGCCAGTTGCTTGGCTGCCGGGTGCGGGTGGGGGTGATCGTGCTCAAACGGCGCAGAGCCATGCCTTCGGTCTAACGGCGGGGGCGACGCGTGAGCGGTCGTCAACGGCGAGAGCACGAAGCCGATTAGCGCAAGATGGAAAACGAGGCTTTTCATGGGGGTTCCTCCTGAAACAGAACAGGTAAACGTCCAATATACGTCGAATACGTGCGAGAGCCTATTGCATTTTTTACACTGAAGGGCTACTGCAGCTCGCCGAGGTACATCCCCATCTTGAATTCGTAGTGGTCGCTCATGATTTTCCTAGCCCCGCGAAGGCTCGGGCATCTCGGCCCGCGCCTTCGCCGCTAGTTCTTTGAGGTGGCCGTCGTTGGCCATGCGCTGTTCGAGGTGCACCATGCGGCGTTCGCTCGCCGTGGCGATCATCTTCTCGCCGTAGGCGCGCTCCGCCCAGAAGCGGGCTAGTCCGGCGATGTCTTGTTTGACGAGGTCGATCTGCTCGTCGGGCACGCGCACCATGCAGTTGATGGTGAACATGCGGCGACGGCCACTGCCACCGAAAGCTGCGTGTTTGAGGTTGTGCTGGAAGACGACGACGTCTCCGGGGACGATTTCGAGCGCGACGGCTGGGACTTGGTCGCCGGAGATGCCCCATTGCTCCTGCGATTGCTTGACGTTCGCTTCAAGCGTCTCGGCGTACTGGTCGCCGCGGCGGTGGCTGCCCGGGATCACGCGCAGGCAGCCGGTGTCGCGGGTCAGGTGGTCGAGGTAGAAGGCGATCTTGACGTGGCGGATTTCCTTCTGGTAGCCGTCGGAGTGCCACCGGGTGTCGCCGGCGTAGTAGTTGCCGTCGGAACCGCTGTAGTTGAAGTCGTCGCCGAGCAGGCTGGCGAGCAAGCCCTCGATGCGCGGATCGTCGAGCAGCGCGCACAGGCGCTCGTGTTGATCGATGAAGGGCACGATGCAGGAGCGCCGTTCGCCGTCGTGCGGTTGGCCGTAGTGGCCGCCGCCGCGCTCGGCCCAAACCTGCTCGAAGGCGTCGATGATCTCGTTGATGCAGTCGGCCATCAACCCCGGCAGCGCGAGGTAGCCGAAGGTGTCGAAAAAGTTGAGTTGCTGTTGGTTGAGGCGAATCATGGCGGTTCTCCCGGAGAGCTTGACGGAGGATGAGTTAAAGATGCAAAAAAAGAGATTGGCTCTTGCTATCTATAGATAGTACTGCGGTGACCAACCTTCACGACATAGACGATTAGGGCATCGTCCTCAATTGAATAAATGATTCTATAGGCTCCTTGTCGCACTCGATAGCGGTCCAGTCCAGAGAGTTTTTCAACCCCTCGTGGACGGGGATTGTCCGTTAGGGCGCGAATTCGAGCAATGATGCGCTGGCGTTGTTTCTTTTGGGGAATCGCCTCAATTTCCCGTACGGCAGAGGGCTTGATCTGAATTTTATAGCTTGCCACTGCGCTTGAGATCTTTGACGACATCCTCAAACGGCAAATTGGGTTCGGCGTCCCGCTCGTCGAAGGCACTCAAATCCTCGACATCCTCGGTTAGGGTGCGCCTCACTGCATCATTGACCAAGGCGGAAATCGACCGGTTCGCTTCGGCGGCCTGTCGCTGAAGGGCACGGTGAAGCGCAGGATCAAAGTCGATGGTGATTCGTTTGGTCGCATTAGTCATAAAGGCGATAACCTCATAGCGTTAAAACGTCAAAGCATCGCGAGCGGCGTCAGGTCTCCTAGAGAGCTTGACGAGGGGTGGGGTAGGCGATACATTGGCGGCGTTTTTGGAGTCATGTTCAATCTAATAAGGCATCTGTCCTTACTCAATGGCTGTATAAATGCCTCTCGCTGATTGAAGATACAGACAGACGCACGTATATACGCGGAGGTAGCGATGAAAATTGTCGACGTGGGTGCTGTGCTGCTGCAACCCATGCCGTGGGTGCTGGTGAAGGTGCGCACTGACGAGGGGATTACCGGCATTGGCGAGGCCTATCACGGGGCCGGCGTCCACCACATTGTGGTCGATGAGCGCCTCACCCAACGCGCCCTCATCGGCCAAGACCCGCGCAACGTCGATAAGCTCTTCCGCGACATGAAAAGCTCGATGTCGGCGTCGGGGTACTACCAAGGGGCGGTGATGAGCGCGATTAGCGGCATTGAGATGGCGCTGTGGGACATCACCGGGCAGGCGATTGGCGTGCCGATTTGGCAATTGCTGGGTGGTGCGTACCGCGACTCGATTCGCGTGTATAACGACTGTCACGCCGGGGACGAGGACGACAATCCCGAATCTTGGGTAGCCAAGGCCAAGGAAGTGGAAGCCCGCGGCTTTGACGCCATCAAGTTCGACATCGACCCACGTCCCGACCGGCGCGACCACTACAACCGCACCATGAGCAACAGCGACATCGCCTTCCACATCGAAGTGGTCACGGCGCTCCGAGAGGCGCTGCACCCCAACACGGATTTGCTCATCGATGCCCATTGGGCGTACGCTCCGCACGACATCCTCAAGGTTGCCTACGCCTTGGAAGCGCTGAATTTGATGTGGTTGGAAGATCCGATCCCGGCTGAAAATGTCGCCGCGCTCAAGGAAGTGAAGAATGCGACGCGCACGCCGATTTGCACCGGCGAAAACCTGTACACGCGGCACGGGTTCCGCGAGTTGGTCGAGACGCAGGCGACGGACATCATCTCGCCCGATTTGGCCAAGGCCGGCGGCCTGTCCGAGGGACGGCGCATCGCCGATCTGGCCGACATTTACTACATCCCGATTTCGCCGCACAACATTTGTAGCCCGATTGGCACCGTGGCCATGTGCCACACGTGCGCTGCTTCGCCCAACTTCGAGGTGTTGGAATTTCACCATCTCGACAATGAATTGTGGAATAGTCTCACGGTGGAGCGCGACCTGATCGTCAACGGGCGGATCCCCTTGCCGCAGGCTCCCGGCCTCGGAGTCACACTCGACGAGGAAGTGGCTCGCGGCGCGGCGCGCGAGGACCTCGGTTTTTTCGACGCGGAGTGAGTTGACTTGTCGCTTAATTACGTCTTTCGCCGCTTTGGGGTGTTCCTGCTGATCGTGTGGGCAGGGGCTACCATTAACTTCTTGATGCCTCGGATGGCCCCAGTGAATCCCATCCGCGAGCGTCTGTTGCAGGCGGTTTCCTTTGGCGGCGCGGGCAAGACCGACATGGAGGCCGTGGTGGCCACGTACGAGGCCCGCTTTGGTCTCGACCAGCCCCTGTGGAAGCAGTATTTGCGCTACTTAGGCGATGTGGCGCGCCTCGACTTCGGGGTTTCCATTGCCAACTTTCCGAGCCGCGCTTCCGACATTATCATGCGCGCCTTGCCGTGGACGCTTGGGCTGCTGACGACGGCGACGCTGATCGCCTTTGCCCTCGGCACAGTGCTCGGCGCGCTGCTGGCTTGGCCGCGATCACCCGGTGCTCTGCACTACTTTGCCGCGCCTTTCTTGGCGCTGTCGGCGATTCCCTATTACTTGCTCGGACTAGTTCTCGTCTTTCTCTTGGGCTTTACTCTGCGCGCCTTTCCACTAGGAGGCGGTTTCACTTTGGGAACACTGCCAGGGCCGACGTTGGCCTTTGCCCTAGACGTACTCTATCACTCCATCGTCCCCGCCTTGTCGATTGTGCTGTCGTCGGTGGGGTTTTGGGCTTTGTCGATGCGCGGCATGATGGTGACTGTCCAGGGCGAGGACTACGTCAACTACGCCGAGGCGCGGGGCTTGAAGAGCCGCGACATTTTCTTTCGCTATGCCCTGCGCAACGCGCTGTTGCCACAGACTACGGCTTTGGCGCTGGCCATGGGCTACGTGGTGTCTGGGGCTGTATTGGTGGAGGTAGTGTTCGCGTACCCGGGCGTGGGCACGGTGCTGTATCGCGCCGTGCAGACCTTTGACTACTTTGTCATTTACGGCGTCGTGCTTATGGTCATCTTGGCCATCGCCGTGGTGACGTTGATTCTCGACTTGGTGTATCCGCTCCTCGACCCGCGCATTGCCTACCGCCGATGACGCTCTCGCACCTATATCCGGACAACGATGGGTTTTATCGGTGGTACTAGTTGCCAATTATATTTCAAACTGGTAATTTTTATGTCCAGTTTATTGTAAAATCAGAAATAAAATTGACTGCTATCGCATTATGATGGATGTGCTAAAGGAAATCATCCTAGACTTTCAGGAGGAAACGCTGGTAACCGGCGTTCCGCGACGGGTCGCAGTAAGTACGGTGCCGGGGAAGGCAATGGTCTGCATCGGTCCGCGACGCAGTGGAAAATCCACCTTGCTGTTCCAGTTGATCTGCAAGCTACTCGACGCTGGTACATCCCGCGACAACATCCTGTACCTGAACTTCTTCGACGACCGCCTGCATTTCCTGCAACGCGATGGGCTGTCCGCTGTGATGGAGACATACTATTCGCTCTACCCGGAAAAAAAGAACACACAGACGGTCCATTGCTTTTTCGACGAGATTCAGGTCGTACCCGGTTGGGAGTCTTTTGTGGACCGGATCATGCGCACCGAGAAGTGCGAGGTGTACATCACTGGCTCGTCGGCGCAGATGCTGTCTCGGGAAATCGCGACGCAGATGCGCGGACGGGCACTTTCTTGGGAACTGTTTCCCTTCTCGTTTCGCGAGTTCCTCGACTGCAAGGGCATAGACAGTGCCGGTCCTTGGTCCGCCCGGCGACGCCTGTTGATCCAGAAAGGATTCGATCAGTACTGGGAGCGTGGCGGATTCCCGGAGGTTGCGGATTTCGACCGCCGGCTGCGGATCAAAACGCATCAAGAGTATTGGGGTGCGCTACTGTTCCGCGACCTCATTGAACGGCACGACATCTCCCATCCCCGAGCGGTCTCGGAGCTGGCTCACTGGCTGGTAGAAAACATTGCGTCTCTGTACTCGGTCAACCGCCTTACTGGCTACTTGAAGTCACTCGGCTATCGCGCCCCGAAGTCGGCGGTCTCCTCCTATCTGACCTGGTTCGAGGATGCGTTCTTCCTGTTCACGGTGCGCGTATTTGACGCATCCTTGGCGCGGGCCAACGCGAACCCCAAGAAAATCTACTGCGTCGATCACGCATTGGTCGAATCGGTCTCCTCTGGCATCCTCGTAAATACCGGCCATCTGCTCAAAAATCTCGTGTTCACGGCGCTCCGCCGAGCTACTCCCGAGATTTTCTACTACAAGTCGAAGGCCGGTCGCGAAGTGGATTTCGTCGCTCGCATGGGCGACGGCTCGCGCCTATTGATCCAGGTCTGCGAGTCCCTTGCAGACCCGCGGACCAAGCAACGGGAAGTGGCTGCACTGCGCGACGCTATGGGCGAACTAAACTTGGCAACGGGTGTCTTGGTGACTCGTGGTGGACCTGCTAGCCGCGGCGAAGGGGAACGCATTGTTGTTAATACCGGTACAATCGAGGTCGTCGCTGCTTGGCGTTTTCTGCTCGATGTGGATTGTCCCTACGGCGATCCGCCCATGGACTACCGCCGATGACGCTCTCGCCGATCTTCGCGGCGGTGCGCCGCCATCCCCAGCTTACGGCTGGTTTAATCGTCGTCTTTGTCGTGCTCGCCTTTGGTCCGGTAGGAACCCTGTTCGTCGATACGGATTTGGCTCGCGTCGGTGCGGCTGAGCCGAATCTGTCGCCGTCGCTGGAGCACCTGCTCGGCACGGATGCGGCGGGGCGGGATTTGCTCGCGGTGATGGTGGCAGGTACGCCACTTACGCTTAGGATCGGCTTCCTCGCCGGTGCCGTGGGACTTGGTATCGGTATTATCCTTGGCTTTCTCGCTGGGTACTTTGGCGGTTTGGTGGACACCTTGATTCGGGGTGCTGCCGACGTGCTGCTGACTGTGCCCGGCCTGCTGTTCTTAGTGGTGCTGGCGACTTCGCTGCGCACGGCTGTTACGGTCGATATGATGGCTCTCGTGGTGGCCTCGTTGGCGTGGATGCTGCCGACGCGCACGATTCGCTCGCAGGTGCTGTCGATGCGCGAGCGCGCGTACGTGCAGGTGGCGCGGCTTTCCGGCATGAGGGACTTGGAAATCATCGCCCGCGAGCTGCTGCCGAATCTGCTGCCCTATCTGGCGGCCAGCTTTGTCAGTGCCGTGGGTGCGGCGGTGTTGGCTTCGATTGGTTTAGAGGCGCTGGGCTTGGGGCCGCAGAATGAGCCTACGCTTGGGATGACCATTTACTGGGCTTTGTACTACACTTCGCTGCTGCGGGGAATGTGGTGGTGGTGGGCACCGCCGATTGCGATGATCGTGCTGATTTTCCTCGGTTTGTTCCTCGTCTCCATGGGATTGGATCGCATTGCCAATCCGCGTATATGGAAGGTCTCGTCGTGAGCCGCGTCGTGCTGCGGGTGCAGGACCTGCGCGTTCACTATCACACGCCGAGGGGGCCGGTGCGCGCCGTGGAGGGCGTTGGCTTTGCGTTGCGGTCGGGTGAGCGGCTGGGTTTGGTGGGGGAATCCGGCTCGGGCAAATCGACGACGGCCATGGCTCTAATGCAACTGATTCGGCCGCCCGGGCGGATTGAGGGGGGCCGAGTTGATCTCGACGGACTGGAGTTGTTGTCGCTGGCTGAGGAAGAGATGCGGAGCGTGCGCTTTTCGCGCATCTCTCTGATTCCCCAAGGCGTGATGAACTCGCTCAATCCGGTGATGCGGGTGGGTGCGCAGATCGCCGACACGATTGAGGCGCACGAGGAACGGCCGGACCGCGAGGCCCTGCAGGAGCGAGTAAGAAATTTGCTGGCACTGGTCGAATTGGACCCGGCGACGGCGCGCATGTACCCCCACGAACTCAGCGGCGGCATGAAGCAGCGCGTGGGCATGGCTATTGCCGTGGCCTTGCGGCCGCAGGTGATCATCGCCGACGAGCCAACTAGTGCCCTAGACGTGGTCGTGCAAAAGCGGGTGATGGACACTTTGTTCCGCGTGCAGCAGGAACTCGACGCCGCAGTGATTTTGGTGGGTCACGACATGGGGCTGATGGCGCAGTGCGTGGATCGCATCGGCGTGATGTACGCTGGGCGGCTGGCCGAGCTTGGGCCGGTGCAGAGTCTGCTCGAAGAGCCGCTGCATCCGTACACGCGGATGTTAGTAGAGAGTCTGCCGTCGCTGGAGCGCAAGGGCGTGTTTCGCGGCATTCCCGGACTGCCGCCTTCGCTGCTGGAGCCGCCGCCGGGGTGTCCCTTTCATCCGCGCTGTCCGCAGGTGATGGATAGCTGCTCGGACAGCGTGCCGGAGTTGGAAGAGGTGGCTGCTGAGCGCCAGGCGGCTTGTCACTTGCACGCCGAGGGCTTCGACAAGACTTCGGCAAGCTCAGCCGAGTCGCTCAGCCGAGGCGTCTCGTGAGTACGCCACTATTAGAAGCGCGGGGTGCTAGCCGAGCCTTTGGCGGCGGCGTGTTTGATCGGCAGCGGATTGTCGCGGTCGCCGACGCCTCGTTGGTGATTCCGGAGGACGATCCCGTGGTGGTGGCCATTGCTGGAGAGAGCGGTAGTGGGAAGACTACCTTGGCGCGTCTGCTGCTGGGCATTTTGCCTCCGACTGGCGGATCGGTGCGCTACCAAGGCACGGAATTGCGCGATCTCGACGCCAAGGCGCGGCAGACGTTTCGCCGGCAGGTGCAGGCTGTGTTTCAGGATCCCTTTGAGGTGTTTAATCCGTTCTATCGGGTGGACCATTCTCTGACAGTGCCGATCGCCAAGTTCTTTCCGGAACTGTCGCGTGCCGAGCGGCGGCAGCGGATCGAGGAGGGGCTGCAAGCGGTTGGGCTGCGCCCGGAGGAGACCCTTGGGCGTTATCCCCATCAACTAAGCGGCGGTCAGCGGCAGCGCATCATGGTGGCGCGGGCGTTGCTGCTCGACCCGCGCGTGATAGTGGCCGACGAGCCGGTGTCGATGGTGGATGCCTCGTTGCGCGCTACTATCTTGGAGACCTTGTCTCGCATCCATCGGGAGCGCGGCATTAGTCTCGTGTACATCACGCACGATCTGACTACGGCGTACCAACTGAGCCACACTATTCTCGTCATGTATCAGGGTGCGGTGGTCGAAGTGGGGGATGTGGAACAGGTTATTAAGTCGCCGAAACATCCCTATACGCAGCTACTGGTGAGTTCTATTCCGCTGCCGGATGCAAAACGCCGCTGGGGCGAAGGCTCGGTTGAGGTCACGCATAGCGGGCCGACTGTGGAAGAGGGTGCAGAGATTCCGAACACTCCCGGTGGTTGCGCCTTTGCCGAGCGCTGTCCCCACGTCATGCCGCGCTGTCAGCAGCAGCGTCCGCCGTTGGTGCTGACCGATGCTGGTCGCGCTGCGGCTTGCTATCTCTACGAGGACGCTGCGGTGCTGTCGGAAGAGCAGGTCGCCGGTTTGTCCTATGGAGGAGGGTGAACGATGAGAGGGATGGCCTGGAGGCATTTGATTTCGTTCGTAGGGGCGACCGGCCGGTCACCCCTACATGTTATTCGCCTGTTGGTTGGGTCGCCCTTGAATGCCATCCTTGTGGCGTGTGCAATTTTGGCTAGCTGCGGGCCGGCTGTGGTGCTGGACGACGTCCCTCGGGACCGCACCATGATCTTGATGAACGGCGGGCCGAACCAGTATTCCCTGTTCGACAATCAGAATCCCTACATCCCCGGCTCCGATCAGGGATTCCACATGGGTACGCTGCCAGCGGTGTTCGAGCCGCTGATTATGTACAATGTGCTCACTGGGGAATACGAGAACTGGCTGGCCGAAAGCTGGGCGTACGACGATAGCTTTACCGTGCTCACCGTGAAGATTCGCAAGGGCATTGAATGGGCGGACGGCGTCCCGTTCACCGCGCGCGACGTGGCATTCACCTTTGACATGCTGCGCGATCACGCCGCGTCCATGGTGCATCTGGCCGACCTGCCCGAGTTTTTTGACTCCACTGAGGTCGTTGACGATCACACCGTGCGGTTGGTGTTGAAAAAGGCGGGGCCGGCGTTTTGGGCGACCACGCTGAGCAGCAACCACGGCATCTTCGTCTTGCCCGAGCATATATGGAAAGACCAGGATCCGCTAGAGTTCACCTTCCACGACATCGAGGGCGGCTTGCCTTTGGGCACGGGCCCCTACCGCTTGGTGTACGCTTCTCCGTACCAGAAGATATACGATTTGCGCCAGGACTGGTGGGGGGCTAGGATGGGGTTTAAGCGGCTGCCGCGAATCCAGCGCATCATCTACGTGCCGCAGCAGGAGGAGAGTCAGGCCGCGCAACTGCTGCTGACCGATCAGCTCGACATGGCACCCATCATGCAGGTGCTCACCCTCGAAAGCGTGTTAGAGCGCAATGCGCGGGTCGTGACCTTTGCCGGTCGGCAGCCGCCCTACGGCTACTTGGACTGGTGTCCGATTGACCTCAACATGAACTGCTCGGAGCCGCCCTTTGACGATCCGCAGATTCGCCGGGCGATCAGCATGGCCATCGATCGGGAAAAACTCGTCCAGCTAGCCGAGTCGGGAGCGGGTGTGGTCGCGCTGCATCCCTTCACGCCCTACGAATGGTTCGCGCCTTTTGACGAGGCTCTGCAGGAGATCCTCGCGCGGCACGGGTACGATTCCAAGCCGCACTTGGAAGAAGTAAATCGGATCATGGAGGGGAAAGGCTATCGCAAGGATGAGGAGGGCTTGTGGGTCAATGCGGAGGGCGAGCGCGTCGAGATTGCCATGTACGTGCCGCAGTGGTTGCGGGCTTACGGTCCGCCGCTGACGCAACAGCTACGCGACGCTGGTTTTGATGCGAATTTTGACACTTCGCCCGGCTTGACTTCGCTCGTGCAGACGGGGGAGCAGAAGGTTTCCTTGGGGTGCAAGGGGCCGAGTGGGGTGCGCGGCATGGATCCCTACCTGATGTTGTCTTACTACACCTCGCAGTACTTCCGGCCCACGGGGCAGCCGGTGCCGCTGTGGTCAACCACCTCGCGCTGGCGCAACGAGGAGTTCGATCGCATTGTCGAGCGCATCGCGCCTCTACAGGTTGGCGACGAGGAACTGTTGGAGTTGTTCAGCGAGGCGATGGAGATCTGGGTGGGGGAGTTGCCCGACATTTTCCTAGCGCAGCTAATTATCCGCTATCCTTGCAACACTACCCGCTGGACTGGCTGGCCGAGTCAGCAAGACCCTTACGGCTTCCCGCACTCTTGGCAATGGGAGTTGTTGAAGACTTTTATCCGACTGGAGCCGGCCAGTGGACAAGGGCCATCCGCGCCCCTGTCGATCAGTCCATGACTCCATTGAGGTGAAGCGACTGGGGCAGGCGGCCGCGGAAACGGGCAGTCCGTTTGTGAACTGCCCGCTTCTTCCGCGTTGCTTACAGGCTGGATCACGTGGCATTAAATAGAAACAGCACCGGCGCATCAGTAGGCGCGAAGGCTTCTACAAGACGCCACATAGCCTGCCTTGGGTTCCAGACGAGTCGCACGAAAAATGGGTGGCGCATCGGCCTCTTATAGCCGGCGAACTCTTCAGGCTCTTCGGCGAAAAACATGAACTCGGCCGCTACCCACTGCCCTCCCAACTTTAGTCCTTCCTCAATCTGGTCTCTCAGTTCGGGAGACCACTCCATAGACCTCATGGGGAGCAGGCCGTGGGTCTGGGCGTAGTCCCGATAGCTTTCGTAATAGTCGCCTTGCAGCTCGAACACTCGGTACGCGCTGGTGAAAAAGGAGGCGTTGCCGAAAAAGTAATCGCGTCTGTTTATGCGGGAATCGTGGCTCTTTATGTTGACGCTGAATCGGTGCATGGCTTTGAAGAGGTCAAAGGGCGTCGTAGCAATGGGTAACTCGGGCATCTGTAGCCCCATTCTTGCCGGCGGACGAGCCGACCTCCACCATGGCGTCGTAGCAATGGGTAACTCAGGAATCTGTATCCCCATGGCCTGTAGCTGCTGAGCGGTTAAGGGGTCACCCAGTTTAATGGCTTCAAGTTGCCTTTTTATATTCGCTATTCCTTCGGGATTGACGCCTCCGCGCAGGTAAAATTTGGCGGCGAGGCTGTCACTGCCCGAGACGGAAAAGGCGACCAAGAAGTCGTAGAGCCAAGCGCGCAGGTCGGCTTCTTGCTGAGGAGTGATGGCAATGTCTGCCTCGACGGGGATGGCCTCGACGGCCTGCTGCAATTGGTCGCCAGACTCAACCTTGAGCATCGCTAGGCCGTTGAGGTAGTCGAAGCGGGCTTGGTGTCCGGCATCGGGCGGAAAGTCGCGGTACTGACTTTGGGGAATGGCAGCGGCCATGCCGACGGTGAACCAAGCGGCGATTAGGGCGAAAATGGCTAAGCGTTGCATGATGCTCTCCTTTGTGGAAGAGTGTGGGTTGTTGCTTCGGTACGCACTATTGCAACTATCGTGCCAATGGAGAGAGTTAGCGGTCGCCAATCGCGCTGATTTTTCTTTCGTCTTATACCTATAACTTGCTGTTAAATAATGCGTTACAAAAGTAAACCGATTTTTTTGTTCGTCTCTCAGATTCTTTTTATCAGCCCTTTTGCGGCTCTAATGTCAGTTGATACGGAATGCTCGGAGGGTGTGTACTGCACGCTATCGAACAGCGGGTGTTCACTATCGGACAGTAAGGGTTATTGATGTTATGCAGGTATGGGATGCTGTTCACGCCAGCATCTCCCTATCCAAGGATCGATGCGTGACGTCAGTAATTGACCAACCAACTAATGCCCAGTAGCTTTTGCCGTCCATTCACTAACATTTTGGCATATCCTTAGTCCATACATCCACTCAAGAGAAGAAGAGAGGGATAGCATGTTCTACCAATCGCCACTGGGGACGAGCGGCGATGTCCGCCTGCTGCTGAACGGCGAGTGGGAGTTTGCCGAGGGGCCCGACGGCGATCCGCCGATCGACGGCTGGGAGCGCGTGCGCGTGCCGCATCGATCGCGCGAGTTTGAAGATGATCCGCCCGAGTCCGGTTGGTACCGCACGGAACTGCGCCTGCCCGACGGCTGGGATGCAGACGGGCGCATCGTGCTTGACTTAGGGAGGGTCCGTCACTTTGGGCGCGCTTATCTCGACGGTGAAGTGCTCGGCGAGCACTACGGCATGAGATTGCCTTGGCGCATTGACCTGACCGATGGCATTCGTCCGGGGCGCGATTACCGGCTCGACGTGTTCACTCACAACTGTAGCGGCCGCTATGCGCATCCCGACGCCTCACGGCTGAGTGAAGAAGCGGAAAAAGCCCTCGACACTCGCTTCTGGTACACGAGCGCTGCCACCGTTGGCATGGAGTCGGATGTGTGGCTGAGTTGGGAGTCGCGGGTGCGGGTCGAGGATGTGCAGATCGTCACGTCGGTGCGAGAGCGCGAAATCCGCGTTGGGTTGACCGTTCGCAATGATGCCGAGGAAGCGTTCTGCGGCGACATTCGCCTGCGGGTGCGCCGTGCGGGCGAGACCGAGTTGGAACTCGCAGGTTGCGATCTTGATCTGGCACCGGGAGAGAGCCGTCGCCTAGAGACCACAGCGCCTTGGGGCGACGCCGTGCTGTGGGGTCGTCCGCCGTACGGCGAGCCGGTTCTATACTTTCTCGAAAGTTCGCTGCACTCGGCAGGTCGCACGTTGCATACTGCTGTGACTCGCTTTGGTTTCCGCGAGATCTGGGCCGAGAGGGATCGGCTGCTGCTCAACGGCATTCAGCTAATGCCTTGGGGCGACCACACGGTGCCGTACGTGTACGAGCGCCAGTGGCTGACGCGGAAGTTCGTCGATCTGGCCGAGGCCAACGTCAGCATTGTCGAGCACCACCGCTACGATCCGCCGCCGGTGTTTTACGACGTGGCCGACGAGCTTGGCGTGTTCGTGGTGGGTGCCAACTTTTGCGTTGGTACGGGACAGGTGTACACGCCGGAGATGGACGTGCGGGAGAAGGCGCTGGTAAGGGAGTACCAGCTAGCGGTGGCCGACTACTGGATTCGCTCGGTCCGCAACCATCCGTCGATCCTGTTCTGGGACATCACGGACGCGAGAGAGCCCGAATACTGCGTGCCTCTGCTGCGCAAGGTGAAGGAACTCGACGACAGCCGCATCGCCGAAGTTACGTTTGACCCGTCTGTGGCTACGGACGAGCTGATTGAGCTGATTGATTGCTATCGGCTGTTCAGTAGCTTGGAGAGCATCGAGGCGAGCATTGATGCGATTCGCAGCGGCCTCCCAGTGAAACCGATCCGGGTCGGTGAGGCGGGCATCTTCGCGGGGGGCTCTTGGGGAGAGCAGGAGGAGCCACCACTGGGGGAAGGCTGGGGGGAATTTTTGACTTCAATGCCGGAGCGCAATATACACGGGTTACAGACGTTTTTCCTCGCCGACATGGACTACCGAGGCTTTACCGACCACGTGCCGGGGATGTTGGCCGGACCGCTCGACATGGAGGTCACATGGCCGTCGCAGTCGGGGGCGGACGCCCGCATTGACCCTTTTGGCGTGGGGACGCCGGCGGCGTGGGGCAAGCACCGGCTGTGTCTCAATTGGTGCGACCCGCAGCAGCCGGTCTCGCGCCCAACGGCGACGACGGCTTGGTCGCAGGAGTTGTTCCGCCGGCTCGCTGGGCGGGATGTGGGGCCGCTGGCGCAGGAGCGATTGCCGGAGGTGCTGGTGCGGGTGATGCGCGACGGGCAACCGGTCGCCCGCGCCTGTGTTTTGGTGATTCCACTGGATGGACAGGCGGTCCTGCCCTATGCCGTGCGGGCCGATCTGGCGGGTACGTCGTGGTTTGTGTTGCCCGAAGCGGGTGCGTACCGCTTTACCTGTCAGGGTGCAAGCGTGGATGTCGAGAGCCAGCGGCAGCCGATTCGCGCGCCGGGTGGATACGACCACGTTCAGTCGGTGACGCTGCATTTGACCTAACTGATGTTACGCACAGGCCCTAGGTATGAGATGCTTCGCTTCGCTCAGCATGACGGTGCTGATGTCTTGCTACCTAGGTCATGCTGAGCGGAGCAAAGCGGAGTCGAAGCATCTCTATACTTACCAATGCTAGCACACTGGCAAGACAATGCGCAACACCAGTGACCTAAGTCTCTTAATCGGAGAATGATATGCCAGACGCTCGCCCCAATATCCTGCTCATTATGACCGACCAGCAGCGCGGCGACTGCATGGGCCTCGATCCCCACAGTCCCTCGTGTCTGCAAACGCCCAACTTAGACTGGCTGGCCCGCACGGGTACGCATTTTCACCACGGCTATTCCGAGTGTCCCAGTTGCATTCCTGCGCGCCGCAGCTTGATGACTGGCACGGCACCCGCGGCCAATGGGGCCGTTGGCTTTAAGAGCGCTCCGTGGGACCCGCCGCACACCTTGGCCGGCGAGTTGTCCAAAGCGGGTTATCAGACGGAGATGATCGGCAAGCTCCACTTAACTCCCCATCGCAAGCGCTACGGCTTTGACCACATGCAACTGGCCGATGCCACCCGGGGTGCTGACAACGACTATGTCGAATGGCTGCGGCAATACCACGGCCGCAATGAAGTAGATCCCGGCATGGCCCACGGCATTTCCGCCAACGGCTGGGTCGGTCGCCCGCACCATTTGCCCGAAGAACAGATGCATACTTTCTGGTGCGTTGATCGGGCTATGGACTTTCTGCGCAAGCGCGATCCGTCGGCACCGTTTTTTCTCAATGTTTCCTTTATCGACCCCCATCCTCCGCTCACGCCACCCGCTCCTTATTACGACCGCTATATCGATCGCAGCCTGCCCGATCCATTTGTCGGCGATTGGGCACCTGCATTCGATGGTGCCGAAAAAGGGCTCAATCCCAATGCGTGGGAAATTCGTCTCGACGAACACGACATGCGCTGTAGTCGCGCCGCTTATTACGGCATGATCAACTTCATAGACGATCAGATTGGCCGCCTCATTCAGTTTACCGGGGGTCTCAACAACTGCCTAGTCATCTTCACCTCCGACCACGGCGAAATGCTGGGCGACCACAATCTCTTTCGCAAAACTTGGCCTTATGAAGCGTCGGCGCGAGTTCCATTTTTCATGCGTGCGCCAAAAAGTTGGGACTATCCCGAAGAAGTCGTCAGCAATAGTCCCGTCGGCATCCAGGACATCATGCCCACCATTCTCGCTGCGGCTGGCATTGACATTCCCGATACCTGCACGGGCAAAAGCCTCCTGCCCGTCATGCAAGGCGATGCCGATGGCGTCCGGGAATTTCTGCACGGAGAACACGCCGGCTGTTACGCCCGCGACCACGGCAATCACTATGTCACCGATGGGCGCTGCAAATACATCTGGTATTCGCAGACGGGTCAGGAGCACCTTTTTGACTTGGACGAAGACCCCGAGGAAATGCGCGATCTGGCTCGTGAGTCTGACGCTGAAACTAGGATGGAACCTTGGCGAAATCGCCTCAGCGAAATCCTCAAAGACCGACCGGAGGGTTTTGTGGATGGCACGCGCTTGATCCCCGGCCAACCCCATGACGCGCTGTTGCCGGACTACGATCCAGAAGCGACGTATCCCTATCTATGAGCTAAGTAAGCGACCTAAGTATACGACAGTAATCCAATGGATGTTCGGCATGGGAGAGCTGAGATGCTTCGACTCCGCTTCGCTCCGCTCAGCATGACAGGTGTTGACGCTCATGTTGTCATGCTGAGCGAAGCGAAGCATCCCATACCGATTTACTGTCGGGTACTTAGGTACGCGATAGTAAAATCCCACCCAAAACGCTGGAGGAGACCATGACTACGTATCGCGCCGCCGTTATCGGCTTGGGCCGCATGGGCAGCACATTCGACGATGAAATGAGCGAAGGCGGCTCCATTTTCCTGCCCTATTGCCACGCCCCCTCATACTGCGCTTCGCCCCATACGGAACTGGTGGCTGGAGCCGATCTACACGACGAACAACGCGCTATTTTCGGCGACCGCTGGGGTTTGGAGCAAGACCATCTCTACAGCGACTACCGCCAAATGCTGGAGCGAGAAAACCTCGATTTGGTCAGCGTCTGCACCACGGCCCGCATTCGCTCGCAGATCGTCGAGGACTGCGCCCGCGCTGGCGTCAAGGCCGTATGGGCGGAAAAGCCCATCGCCCTGACCTTGGCGGAAGCTGATGCTATGGTCGAGGCTTGCCGCCAACACGGCACGGCTCTGGCTATCAACTGCGCTCGCCGCTGGAACCCGTTCTTCAGTCAGGCTCGCGACCTCATCGACAAAGGCGAGCTGGGGCAAATCCTCCAAGTTACCGGCTATGCCCAGTGCGGGTTGTCGCACAACGGCAGCCATCTCCTCGACATTGTGCGCTACATGGCCGGGGGGCAGGTCGAGTGGGTTTTTGGCGAAATGGAATCGGACGCCGCGGCCGAGGGCGAGACCGACCCGCAGGGCAACGGCTACCTCGTCTTTGACAATGGGGTGCGTGCCTTTATCCGCGCCACGCCCACTGGGGTTGCGGCTTGGGAAATCGACGTCATTGGCACGGAGGGCCGCATCCGATCCATAGCCAATTGCACGCAAATGGAGTACATCCGCACGGCTCCAGGTGGCAATAGGGGACGCGGCGTGCCCGCGTATGTGCCCTTTCCCTATCCGACGCACATACAGGGCATGGGCTTGACCATTGTAGAGGATCTGATTCAGGCCATTGAGACGGGATCGGATCCGCGCTGCTCAGGAGATGATGGCCGGGCAGCCCTCGAAATAGCCATTGCCCTGCGCCAATCGCATCGCGACGGTTTTGCCCGCGTGGACCTGCCGCTAGCGGATCGCTCGTTGGGCATTCTCTCCTCGGAGATTGGCCAAGACCATACCCCGGCGCGGGTGCGGAGGTTGCAGGCTTCTTGAAGGGACAATAAAAGTGTATATATATGCACAAAAATTTTGACTTGATCCTCAAAAAAGTGCATATATGTACGCATTTTAGGTCGCGAAGATGGAAACTAGGACCAATCTGATTAAAAGAAAATTGGAGAGAGAAGGTTGGTACATGGTGCGCCACGGTGGCAGCCATGACATTTACCGGCACCCACTTATCAAAGGCATCATCACCTTGCCGAGACACAACAAGCTGTCACCGGGTGTCGCCCGTTCTATTGCAAAGAAGGCCGGATGGCTGGATGAATAAGTGGCCAAGGAGACAAAAGAGACCATGATCCGATATCCTGCACTGATTGACGGCGAAAAAGGGGCCTATGGCGTGACCTTCCCGGACCTTCCCGGCATCGTGGCCATGGGCAAGACGATGGATGAGGCATTGATGAATGCCGAAGAGGCGCTTCGCGATGGTGCGCTTGAGGCGGAACATGATGGTGAGCCCCTTGCTGCGCCGAGTGCCCTTGAAGACATCGAAACCCCCGCTGGACAAGCGCTAGTGTCCATTCCCCTGATCCGTCTGTCAGGTCGTAGCGTGCGCGCCCATTTGAACCTCGACGAAGAGGTAGCCGCTTTCATCGATTTCGAGGCGCGAAGGCGTAAAATGACCCGTACGGCCTATATCTCTTGGATGGCGCGAAGGATCGCGCAAATGGGCGGCTAAAAGCTGGGCTGGTCCAAGACGAACGACATATTTGAGCAATTGTTGAAGACAAAGATCGATTCAGCTCACTCCCCAGACACAGGCAGCACGAGTCGCGAGGGATGGACTGCCGAGTGATGCACGGCGTTGGTCGCCACGACTAGCTCGGGGTCGGCTAGGTCGTTTTTGCCGGTGTTGTGATTGCGGTCGTGGTTGGGGAAGTCGCTCGACGTGATTTCTAGGCGGATGCGGTGACCCGGCTCAAAGCGGCAGGCCGTCGGCCCCATGCGGATGCGGAGTTCCACCACGTCTCCGGGCGTCAGCAGTTCTTCGACGTCGAGGGAGTTGCGGTGGCGGGTGCGCACCATGCCGTAGCACATTTCCGGTGCTGGGCCGCCGGACGGGTGCTCGTCCACCAGCCGCGCGAAGAAATCCGTGTCCGGTGCCGACGAGCTGACGAAGAGCACGACTTCTGGATAACCGGCGATCTCGACGGCGTCAGTCAGCGGTTCCGAGCGGTAGCAGAGGATGTCGTCGCGCCCTTCCAGTCGGCGGCGGTCTGCTGGCCCTGTGAACCACTCTCGCGTCCACAGCGTCGGCACGGGATTGTGGGGATCGTAGTCAAAGCGGTCGGCCTCGGCGTTGGTGTGCCCGCCGTTGATCGACAGTCGGCCGGAACCGCCGAACTTGGCGTCGCCATCGCTGCTCAACAGGTACTCACGGGGCGTTGTGTCCGCTGGCGGCCAAGTGTCGGCCGAGCGCCATTGGCCCTGCCGTCCGGCCATTGCGAAATAGCGCACTGCTGGCTCGCGATCGACGCCGTTGTCGATCCCCTTGAGCCAGTGGTCGAACCAGCGAATGATTAGGTCCGGCAGGTCGAGACCGGCTTGTGGCCCGAAGTCGAACCCGGCTACTATGCGGCTGCCGAGGCTCGGGTGATTCCACGGGCCGGCGATCAGCTTCGTCTGCGACCGCGCCCGCTCGGTGCGACCGTGGCGCTGCATGAGCTGTAGGTGCTGTATTGAGCCGTTGCAATGATCGTACCAGCCGCTGAAGTCGAGGTTTGGCACGGCTACTTCCTTGTGCACCTCGTCGAACTTCCAGGCCCGCCGGTGCGGGTGCTCGAGCCAGTCCTTTGCGTACTCCGCCAGTCCCGGTGGTAGGTGGCGGGTGAAGTCGAGCCACGGCAGGTAGCCGATCCAGTGGCCTTCGCCGGCGATCTTGTCCCACTCCTGTCGCGCTTGCTCTGGCGTGTGCGGCGGCGGCAGTCCGTGGCGGCGGCGCAAGTCCGGTGCCATGGAGGTGAGCCACCACTTGATGCGTCGTCCCGGCCGGAATCCACCCGGCCAATCGACTTCGGTCAATTCTAGGGGGATGGTGTACGCGCACATGGCTACCAGATGCGGGGGGCGCAGCTTGGCTAGCTGCCACTGCATATAGGCGTTGTACGAGGCACCGAGGGTGCCGATGTTGCCGTCGCACCAAGGCTGTGCCGCCAACCACTCCACGGAGTCGTAGCCGTCCTCGGCGTCGCCCGTGTGCTCTTCGGTGAACGGCACCCAGTCGCCTGCGGAGCCGTAGCGGCCGCGCGAGTCCATGGAGACGACGGCGTATCCCGCGCGCACGTATCGCTCGAATCCAGACTTTGGGCGGTCGTACGGGGTGCGCAGCAGGATTCCGGGAAATCGGCCGTCGGCGTCGGGGCGGAACACGTGCGCCGCCATGTGGACGCCGTCGCGCATCAGCACTTGAACATTGGGTTCGGTGAGAATTCCTAGGGCACCGCTCATCGCATTGGCTCCGTCTCGATGGTCCCGAGCAGGTCATTGCCGGAAAGCATCTTACTGTTGAACATTTTTTTAGGCCGCAAAAAGGGAGCTACCGACCGAATCGGGGCTCCCTTTGTCGTTGTAATTACTATAAATAAAAATAATGATTATTTTTGCTTTTGTCAAGGGGTATTTGTACGTAAGTCATTTATAAATAAGCACTTATTGACAATTTATCAAGTCTTCTTATTTTATTACATCCGCCCGATCTTACGCGACTTCAAACTTCTTGGAGTGGTGAATGATAAGCTCGATAATAGATGGTTTTAAAAAAGCAAGTACAACCATAAAAATTACCATTGATATATTAAGATACATATTCTCGTTAGAGAGATTGTCTGTCACTGCAATTTTTTTTCTTTGTACGCTAGAGGCTACTCTTCCTTTTTTATCTTTATGGTTAGCTAAATATATTGTTGATGTCCTTACTATGCCTGAACAAGCTACGGATCCTAATACATTTTTAAATTTCCTCATAGGATTTGTAGGAATTGGCATATTAGCTCAGGTCTGTGCGACTTTTGGCCAGACTCTTCGCGAAGGGGTTGGGCAAAAGATCGAATCTCACAGTGAGGTGTCTCTGCTAAAAAAGGTCAATTCTTTTAGTGAGATCACCATTTTTGAAAATCCGGAGTTTTATAATCATCTGAGAAATGCTACTGAAGGTTCCGGTCGGAGATTTGTAGGAGTAATAGAGATCATGATCTCAGCTACTCGATCTCTATTAATGCTCGGGGGATCGGTAGCTATTCTTGGTGGTGTCCACTGGAGTTTAGGCGTTATTGTATTAGTCGGAATGTTACCACATTCGCTTGTTACATTCTGGATTAATGGATTTAAAGCTCAGGTATTTCGCGCCCAGGCCCATGATACCCGTGAACAGAGATACTATGCTAGTGTTTTGACATCACAAGAAACGGCAAAAGAGGTACGTGCATTTCATCTAGGGTCTTTCTTTCTCGACAAATATCAAGAGGCGTTTTCGCGAGTCTATGATCGCTCTCAACGCTTCCGTCAGCGCGCGCTAAAAGTAGGCATAGTCTCTGGCGGTCTTTCTGGAGCTGTAAGTGCTGGTGTTTTCTCATGGATAGCCCTTCAAGCCTATAATGGCTTTTTAACCGTAGGTGATGCAGTACTATATATTGGTTTGTTACCCCAAGCTATGCGAACCTTGAGTCTCGTATTAGGCCAACTTGCTAGTTTTCAGTTGGTCTCATTGCATGTTAAGCACTTCTTTGACTTTCTCAAACTAGAATTACCACACAATGTGAACGAGATAGCCGAGAATTTTCAATCTAAAGACACAAGTACTGGTTATGAGTTTAGAAACGTAAGTTTCAAATATCCTGGAGCGGATCGGCCAGCGATCGAAAATGTCAGCTTTACCATTGAACCTGGTGAAAAAGTCGCTGTTGTGGGACGCAATGGAGCTGGCAAGTCTACCTTAGTTAAACTCATGCTTCGCCTATACCAGCCTGACGCTGGAGTAATTCTATTAGATGGGATTCCATTGAAAGAGTACGCTAGCGAAGATCTGAGAAAGAAAACTTCAGTGGTGTTCCAAGATTTTGCCAAATTTTACTTAACTATAAGAGATAATATAGCTTTAGGAGATTTATCTAAAGATCAAAAAGATTGGATAGAAAGCGCAGCACAAAAAGCCCAAGTCGATGATTTCGCGAATGAACTTCCCCAGGGATACGATACTCTATTAGGCAAGCATTTTGATGGTGGAGTTGAATTATCTGGAGGGCAATGGCAACGAATCTCTCTCGCCCGAGCATTTGCACGAGATGCAGATTTAATCGTTTTGGATGAGCCTTCTTCCGCCTTGGATCCGATCGCAGAATCTCATCTATATGAACGATTTCGGGATCTTACGAATGACAAATCGGCTCTCTTTATTACTCATCGGTTGGGTAGTGTTCGGCTTGCAGATAAAATAATAGTTCTCAATGATGGGAAAATAGTCGGAATAGGTTCGCATAATGAACTCATGGCTGCCGAAGGTGATTATGCGGTACTATTTCGTACTCAGGCAGAAAATTATGCTGACGGAATTTTTGAATAGGCCGTCGTTTGAACCCCAACAACGTCATCTGAACCTGCAAATTGTTGATTAAGCTGCGACTGCAAGATTTCGGCTACCTTTGTCTCCTAAAAGCAACTATAAGGGTGAGCACGACTTACCGGTTGCTAGCCGCGAGGCTGATCCACCAAGGAAATACTTGCCATTGTTAAACGCCCCTTCTTCCGTTGTAAGTCTGGGGAAGGCACAAATCCCTATTGCGTGCTCTGGCGGCAGATGGATTCTGCAATTTGCCTGCTAGAAACAGACAGCCCCTCGGCAACCTTGGCCCAAATGAGAGGAGATATATGAGCACGGCACATCCGACTCGGCGCATTCGTACACACCTTTGGCTACTCTGGATGATAGGGGCTGCACTCGTCGTCGCGCCGTCTGCCTCAGCCCACGAAAAGCTCAGCGAAAAGGAAGTGTGGGCCTTCAGGACTAACCTCCGGCCAACCATAGACGGCGTCCTAGACGATGAGGACTGGAAGCGGGCTACGCCGGCGACGGGATTCATATTGATCGAACCCGAAGAGGGCGTCGCTGCGACTAATCAAACCTTTATACACGTACTCTACGACGCCGATTATTTGTACATCGGCCTCAATATGATGGATGCAGAGCCCGGCAACATAAAGGGTCGCATCATGCAGCGGGACGGCCGGTTTGCTCCGCTGGATCTCGTTGGTCTCGTCTTAGACACCTATCACGACCACCAAAATGCCTATGGGTTCTATATAAATGCCTATGGCGTCCAGAACGATTTTCGCGTTGAAAACGATGGGTCCGGAGGCTGGGGTGGAATCGATCAGAGCTGGGACGGCATTTGGCAGGCTGAAACCCATGTCCACGACCAAGGCTGGAGTGCCGAGATCGCCATTCCATTCAAGACGCTGCGGTTCCCCGAATTGGGCCGACATACGTGGGGCATAAACGTCCAGCGCATTGAGCGAACCTATACGGAGAACAGCAACTGGGCATTTATATCGAGAGACGACCGGTATCTCCTGAAAGTGTCCAAAGCTGGCCACCTACATGGACTTGAAGACATAAAACCGGGGCTTCACTTAGAGGTACTGCCTTATGCAACCGGAGGCTTCGGCAATGTGGGGAGTCGGTCCGCAGAAGGATGGTCTAGCGATTTCGGGCTCGACCTGAAATACAGCATTGCCTCCAACCTCACCTTAGACACCACCTTCAACCCGGATTTCGCCCACATAGAAGCCGACGAGAACCAGATAAACCTGACGAGATTTGAACTCTTCTTGAAGGAGAAAAGGCCCTTCTTCCTCGAAGGCCAACAGCTCTTTACGGCGATGGATCTCTTCTACAGTCGTCGCATTAGCGATCCGGATGCCGGTGCTAAAATAACGGGGAAGCTCGGCAAGAACAGCATCGGCATGATCGCAGCGCGGAACCGGCCGTCGGACGGGGAGGGCGACCCTCCGCATTTCGGCGTCCTGCGTCTCAAGCGCGATGTAGGAGTTAATTCCTCGATTGGTGCCTTGGCGGTTGGGAAAGATGGTCCGCTCGGGCAACAGGCGGTGGGCAGCGATCTCGTCTTGAGCTTGAACGACAACGATAAGCTCTTCCTCAACTCGGCGATGAGTTTTGGTGCAGACACGGACCAAGACAACAAAATGTACAGCGGTCGCTTTAGGCACAATTCTGACCGCTTCTCTTACGGAGTTGGGGGCTCTTGGATCGACCCTAAGTTCAACGTGGATCAAATCGGCTTCATTCCCCACGACGCCGATGTTGGCGAGCGAGAAGTCGGCCTCTATGGCAGCTACGGTTGGCGTCCCGATTTCCTCGGCATTAGAAATATCTATTTGGGACAGAATCTCGTCGCCGAGCGGCGGACCAATGAAGAGGGGTGGGAATGGCGCTGGAGCAACGTCAATGTGAACGTACGGCGGCTGGACGACTCGCAGGCGTTTTTCAGCCACAATAATTGGCAATTGCGATGGCAACAAAAAAAGTACAACGGCGACTCCTTCAGTGCCGGTTTTGACACCGGCAACGGACGCAAGTACCGGCTCAGCCTTATTGGTCAACTTCGGGACCAGTACGACTTTGCAGACGAATACCTCGGTGATATACGCCGCGTATCTGGGTCGTTGCGGTTCGACCTGTGGGAGGGGTTCTTTTTGGACTCTAGTACGGAATCTGTCTGGGAGTATTTCCCCTCCGGCGCATTAGATGAGGTAAAGCGCGTCTTGCTGGTGAGGACGACGTACTTTTTGCATCGGGATCTGTTCATCCGCTGCTTTTTTCAACGCAGCTTCCACCGGGACACCGTCGATCTCAATCTGCTTTTTAGCTACACGTTCGGCCCGAACAACAGCCGGTTCTATATCGCCTATAACGAGCATCGGGCCGATACCATGACTCGACTGAGCTCGCCGAAGTCAGAGCGGATACTGCTGACGAAATTGAGCTATAGGTTTAATTTCTGAGCCGGGCTGGTCTTCTCACCCTTCTCTTTTTCTATGAGTGCTTTGATGTCGAATCGGCCAGCGGCGTTGGGGCGGAATACGTGCGCCGCCATGTGGACGTCGGGATTAGTGAGGATTCCTAGGGTGCCGCTCATCGCATTGGCTCCGTAGCGATAGTACCTCCGCCTCCAATCGTTCACCCAAGCGATCTTTCTCCAGCTCCAGATCGTAGCGCGTCTGCAGATTGAGCCAGAATCGATCGGTGGTGCCGAAGTAGCGAGATAGTCGAAGAGCCGTGTCTGCGGAAATGGCGCGCTGGCCATGAACGATCTCGTTAATTCGGCGTGGAGGGACCGAGATGTCCTTTGCCAGGCGATATTGGCTCAAACCTAAGGGCTCGAGGAACTCTTCGAGCAAAATCTCTCCCGGATGAATGGGGGGCATTACAGGCATATCTGCCTCCTAGTGATAGTCAACGATTTCTACGTTGGCAGCGTGCCCTGACTTCCACTCGAAGCACAGGCGCCATTGATCGTTTATACGGATGCTATACTGGCCCCTGCGATCTCCGGCAAGTCTTTCGAGCCGATTGCCAGGTGGCAACCGAAGGTCTTGTATTGAATCGGCGGCGTCCAACAAGAGAAGCTTCTTAAGAGCCGAGCGAGCCAGCGTTCCTGAGAATCTTCGCGACCTCTGGCGAAAGAAAACTCTTTCAGTCTCTCTGTCGCGGAACGATTCTATCATTCAGATAGAATAACGCAGCACGTTATTAATGTCAAGCGTTATGCATGTCTATCGCTCGTGTCCACGTGTGCGAGGATGGCCTCTGGGATTTTCTTATCTTTGATTCCCATGACAATCTCCTTTCCTAAGTGAACCATGCCCCCTCCACGCTCAGGGTACACCTTCAGGGCCTTCTTCTTGGGCGCGCTCTGCGCTGCTATTCTCGCCGCAGGTGCTCCCTATTGCAACATGGTCCTGCGCGGCTCGTATATGACCCAGGATTTTTCCACTCCTGGGGCGCTTTTCCTGTTTTTCTTTTTGGTCGGCGTATTCAACGCGCTATACAAATGCGCCTTCCCCAGCGGCGGCCTTGCCCGCGCCGAGCTGCTGCTGATCTACAGCATGATGCTCATCGCCTCGGCGATTACCACCTGCGGTCTCTCTGAATATCTCTTGCCGATCATGGGGTCTTGGCTCTACTTCGCCACGCCGGAAAACCGCTGGGACGACCTGTTTCATCCCTACATCCGCGACTTCTTGGTGCCCGACGACACGCGCGCCATCAAGCACTTCTACGAGGGGCTGCCTACGGGCGCGTCCATTCCCTATGACGCTTGGCTGCTCCCCTTGCTCGGGTGGAGTGCTCTCATTGTCGCCGTCTATTTCGCCATGATTTGCGTGGCCGTCGTTCTCCGCCGCCAGTGGATCGAGCGCGAAAAGCTCATCTATCCGCTCGCGCAACTGCCGCTCGACATGGTGCGCCAAAGTGACGAGAGTCGGCTGCCGCCGTTCTTCAAAAGCGCGAGTTTGTGGATTGGCTTTGCCATTCCCTGCCTCATCTCTTCGACCAATGCCTTCCACAACTACTTCCACGTCTTTCCGCAAATTCAGCTTTCCTCGGGCATTGGCCTTTTCCGCGACAGTGTGCATTTGCCGGTGGTGCTCAGCTTTCCGGTCCTCGGCTTTGCTTATCTGATCAACCTCGAGATCGCCTTCAGCCTGTGGTTTTGCAATGTGCTGGTCAATGTGCAAAAGGGACTCTACGGCGTACTCGGCGTCACCTCTGGCGAGGCTTTGGACACCTTTAGCGTCAATCCACCGGCGATTGCCCACCAGGAAATGGGGGCGCTGATCGCGCTAGTCGTCCTTACGCTGTGGGTGGGGCGCGGGCACCTCAAGGACGTGTGCCGCAAGGCGTTTTTCAATGCCGAGGATGTCGATGATTCCGACGAGATTCTTTCCTACCGCGTCGCGGTTGTCGGTGCGCTGGCGAGCTTGGGTTTTGCTGGGGGTTGGCTCTATCTGAGTGGGATGCCGCCGCTGGTCGCCCTGCTCTTTTTGATTAGCGCCTTTGCCATTTTCGTGGCGCTGACCCGTATCGTCGCTGAAAGTGGAGTGCCCGAGGCGCGCACGCCGATGATGCCGCAGAGCTTTGTCGCCACGGGGATTGGCACGACCGCGGTCGGCGAAACCGGCATTACTGCTCTTGGGTTCTCTTTTACTTGGGCTACCGAACTGCGCGTCGTGGTAATGGCCTCGGCTGCTCACGCCCTCAAGCTGCTCGACGGTCAGCAGGGCCGCCACCGTCTCTTCTTCTGGGCGCTGATGCTGGCGGTGCTGGTCAGCATGGTTAGTTCGATGTGGGCGATTCTCGATTTGTCCTACCGCTACGGCGGCATCAACCTCAACCGCTGGTTTTTTGGCGGCGGTGCCCGCGCCCCATTCGAGAGCTTTGTCGCCCGCCTCTTGCTCAATCCCACCGGGCCCAGTTGGGAAGGCTGGTTTTCTACGGGGATCGGCGCGGCGGTCATGAGCGGCCTGATGCTGGCCCGGCACTACCTGACGTGGTGGCCCGTACACCCCATTGGCTTTCCCATCGCCGGCCTCTGGCTGATGAGTCACTCTTGGTTTTCGATTTTTTTGGCGTGGCTGTGCAAGGCCATCGTGCTCAAATACTGGGGGCCGCGCGGTTTCCGCGCCGTTCGCCCGTTCTTCATGGGGGCGATCCTCGGTCAGTTTGCCAGCGCCGGGGTCTGGCTGGTTATCGACGCCTGTACCGGCATGACCGATAACCGCATCTTTAGCTGGTGATTGTCAGGGGCGTTACCAGCGGTAGAGCAAGGCGAAATTGGGAATGGGGCGGATGGCAAAGCCATCGTCGGACACGAGGAAAAAGGCGATTGGGACGTCCATGGAAACGGCGAGGTTTTTGGTGCCGATCTCTAACCCCACGCCCGGCCCCGCTACAACATCTAGCCGTTCGTCGATGCCTTTGTCGCCCTCGACATGGAGCCCTACTTTCACCTCTGGTTTCACCTCGATGTCTAGCCTGCCGCTAACAAAATCCCATTGTTCGCTCCGCCGGTAAAACGCGGCCACGCCCCCAGAGAAAAACGCCCGTGCCCACTCGCCTTGGTGCAAGGTCTTGAACAGGGTAAGGCCCCCAAAGAGATAGCGTTCCTCTTGGGACCAATAGGGAAATCCCGAGACCTGCCAGCCGTTGCCGGTAGTGGGATTTTGGCGACCGTAACTGAGCCCCAGACCATAGGTCGGCCCGGCCACGAACCCGACGCTGTGGCCCGCGCCGTCTGCGGCCAGTATGGCTGGTGCTAGCAAAATCGCCAGTGCGATACTGCGCAAAATGAGCATGGTACCTACTGTCCTTACGTTTGTAGCCTGAAGATGGAACTCCTGTATGTCAGACAAGATAGGCACTTGACAATACCGGCTAAAAGAAAGCTAGGCATCAATACCAAAAATTAAGACAGGGATGTCAATGTCAGCGACTCCCCGTGTCTGCAAGTCCCATACAAACTGCTCGAAATACGAGACTCCTGTTGACATCTCATTTGCGAAGGACTTTACGGGAACAATTTCTACTCCAGCGTCAATGAAGTCTAGCTTGTGAAAGATGGTCATTTTTGCACAAACGTTATAAACCATGAATGCGTACTTACCGAACTGCACTTCTATACCAAGGCGTTCCTTTAGAAAATCCATTTCTCGAAAAGCTCTTTGGCGTAATGGTTTTGGTGAATATGCAGAGCGATAGTAGTTCGTAGGATACTCACAGAGCACCCGCTTCTTACGCCAGCCTCTAGAGTTAAATTCTCGGGTAAGAGCGCTGTTGAGACTAGGCGGGCTATAAAGCATTTTGCCCGGCATGGTTTTTTCATTACTCTTTTTAGTCTTATAGCAGTCCTACATCATTTACAAGGTGATCCGCAGATGGACGCAGATAGACGCAGAATAGGATGCACAAGAAGATAAGCCGCTCGAATCGTGCAAATCATTTAGGATTGCTATATAGTGGCGAGCATCTACAGAATTGATAATTCCTTCCAACTCCTTTATCGCGTAGGGCCATTTCTCCTGAATTGAGGATAGACCTCTATTAAACGAGTATTCGGCAGCAATAATCATAGGCCGGTTTCTTTCGTTGAATTTCCCCATTCCAAAGGCCGTTGTACAACCTTCTCTCTGCCTGTTGGAGTGTGAACGGGCTTGCCCAATGGACGAATAGGCAAGGTCCCGTCTATAAATCTCCGAAGCCTATCACGCGCAATATCCACATATTCCTTATCTTGTTCTGCCGCGATAGCTTTGCGATTGTGTTTCAAGGCTGTAATTACGGTGGTACCAACACCACAGTATGGGTCTAGTACAACTCCATCGTCATTCGTCAGTGCTAAAGTACATCGTTCCACTAACTCGACAGGAAATTGGCATGGGTGAATGGTCTTCTCCGGGTGATTTGCCTTCACATTCGGGATATCCCATACCTCATTTTCCCAGTCCTGTATGACTATATCCCAGATATCCGACGGGTTTTTACCAAGAGGATTACCTGATGGTTTGCCCCGATTTGGTCCCTTGTAGTGCCTTTTTCCTGGATATTTTGAAGGAACTCTAACGCTATCGAGATTAAACACATAATCCTCACTTTTTGTAAACCAGAAAATTACTTCGTAGCGTCCTGAGAATCGCTTTGAAGCGTGAAGGCCGTGACTAAATCGCCAGATAATTCGATTACGCAACTTCATGCCAAAATTTTTGAATAGGTCATAAAAATAAATATCGAGTGGAAATACTTCACCTTTTTGAACGTAATTCCCGATTTCCCAACATATACTGCCTGTGCTTGATAAGGTACGATACAGCTCAGCGATCACAGGCTCCTGATGCTCGAGATAGGCTCTCAAGGAAGTTTTTCGCTCGTATATCTTACCAATGTTGTAGGGAGGTGAAGTAATCACCAAATCTACCGAATCCGATGGTATCTCTTCCAATAATTCTTTACAATCGCCTTCAAATAGAACGACATCAGCATCGCTTTGATATCGCTCAGCGATTTCAATGTCTCTCTCCGTATCAAATAATGTTCTCATTTGCTATCTCCTTGGTGATGGGATAATTCAGAATTTTCTACAAACTGTCTCATAAATAGATTTTGGGCTTAGAATTGAGTCATCGCTGTATTCGCCAGCTAGGGATAGGGCTCCCACAGGGGACGCCCTACGAAGGACAGGCATGTATGAGATAGCTTCTACCCAAAATCTCTGAAAAATATCGTTAAGCCCTACATGTCGCGCAACAGCACTATGAACAACCCCATGTCCTCCCGTTCGTCGCCCTGTAAATCCACACTGACTCCTAGGTTTAGCACCATGCCATCGCCGAGGCCGATGTCGAAATTCGGCTCTAAGCGGACGCTGAGATCGTCTTCCAAGTCGGAAGTGTTGGACGTGAGGAGCAAGTCGAGGTACGCGCTGAATTTTTCGTTGAATACTTGGGCTGGTTCGAGCAAGAGATCGACGACGATCCCCTCTTCAGCGTAGCCTTTGAGTGCGGCGACTTGCAATCGAGTATTGAAGCGGAAGGTGGGACTAATTCGCATGGTCTGCATGAGACCGACGGCCAAGCCGGGATTGTCGATGTCTCCGGCGGGCAGCACGATGTTAGCGGTCGCCGCGCGGTTGGTGCCGAGTTGGTACTTGCTGCCGACGACGAGCGACGAAAAGTTGGAATTTCCATCTTTGAAAAAGCCAAAGGTGAGATGCGCGCCCACTTCAACGCGGGCGTGGGGATTGAATTTGGCCATGGCCACGATATCGCTCACGTCCTTGAGTTCTTTGAACGTGGAGGAAGCGGTGCGGACGCCAATATCGACGCTAGTGTAGCCTAGGCCGCCCGGCAGGACGTAGTAGGGGTCGTAGCTGAGGGGGGCATGAACGGGGACTTGGACGGCCTCAAGCGCGACCGTTTCCTCGGCTGGAGCGTTGTCTTCGGGTTGAGCATGGACGGCAGTGCCCACGAGCGCGAGCATGCCGAACAGTACGCAAAACAGGTGCATAAGGTCTCCTAAAATTGTGAGGGGTGTTCAAAAGCCGCAGCGCTTGCAGGCGCGGAAGAAAGGCTCGGCCATGGCGTAGGCCCCGCGAAAGACCATGTCGTTGGTAAGGGGGTGGACGCAGATCAGGCGCGCGCCGTTGTCGATGGCCTCGACCATGCCGTCTTCGATGTCTTGAGGGTCTTCCATGGCACCGTGCCCGACGACGCGGCCGGTGTAGATGCCGCGCTCGGCCGCGGCGCGGAAGAGGGCGTTGACTGCGTCGTTGACTTCGGGGAGGTCTCCCTCGCGCAGGATGGCGTCGAACGGGCCGACAAAGCCACATGCCTTGTTGCGCCCTTGAGCGGCCATCAGGTTGAGGACGCGGTCGCGGGTCTCGATGTCGATGATGTATTCCTTGGTCTCAAACTGGATCCAGCCCTGGGTCTCGGTCTCGGTGCCGCGCAGTTCGTCGGGCGTGAACATCATGGTCCGCTCGCCGTCGCGCACCGGATACCCACCGCGGTCGTCTGGGGTGGCTTGGCCGGGGACGGGGAAGTTGATGGCGCGGAAATAGCGCTCGGCCTCCTCGTAGGTGGTGCCATAGGGGCGCATGGTCGCTCGCGCTCCGAGTTGGAAGGCGTCACCGTGTTCGGAGCGGGCCTCGCGAGCTAGGCGCTGGATTGGCAAGATGCCGTGGCGCGCGAGGACGGCGTTTTGCTCGCGGCCGTACCAGCCTTCCCACTGGCTGTGCTCGGCGTCGTTGACTATCCACGACCAGCCGGCCTTGGCCCAAGCGTGGACCTCGGCGTCGCGCAGCTTGTGCCACGGCACGTCGTTGAAGCCGCCCAGCAGGGGCGGGGTTTTGGCCACGGACTCGCACTGGTCGAGGGTTTCCTTGAGCGGGTTGCGGGCGGGATTGAGGGCGTAATTGTACGCGCGGCGGGCGAATTCTTCTGCTTTGAGGGGCCGGCTACCGCCGATGGCTGCGATGGCATCCACTAGGTATCTCCTTGTTTCTCGTTTAGTGTTATAGTTGCGTTAATAACTGATGTTACGCACCCGGGTAGGGGGCGGTTTGAAACCGCCCCCTACGGCCATCGGCCTCGTCGAATCAAGGGCGTCCTGCCCGCGATCCCAGCGAGAATCGGACCGAAAACCAACCACCGGCCACGTACTGCGTAACGTCACTTCTATAATATAAAGAGCCGCAATGTCCGTTGTTTCTAACCGGTCGGGAGCATACCGGCCAGCAGCGTCGCCAAACCCAAAAACGACAGGAAGCCCACTACGTCGGTCGCGGTCGTGAGAATGATCGAGGCCGCGGTCGCGGGATCGTGGCCCAGCTTGGACAGCACGATCGGGATGGCCGCGCCGGCTATGGACGCGAGTATCATGGACGCCAACATGGCGCACAACATGACGAGGGCCAGCCCTAGGCTCTGGCTCCAGACGAAGACGCCGATTGCGGTCACCGCGGCAATGGCCAGTCCGTTGCAAGAGCCGATGGCTAGCTCTTTGGCAAGGACGCGGGCCGCGTGCGAAGTGCGGATTTCGCGCAGTGCGAGTCCCCGCATGGTCACGGCGAGGGCCTGTGCGCCGGTGTTGCCCGACTGACCCGCGACTACGGGCAGCAGGACTGCGAGGGCGGTAAACTTGGCAATGGTGTCCTCAAAGAGACCGACGACCGCAGCCGCGAGAAAGGCGGTTACGAGGTTGATGTGGAGCCAGGGCAGCCGGCTGCGAATGCCCACCCACGGCTTGGACAGGGCGCGCTCTTCGGCGGACGCACCGACCATTTCTTGGACACCGGCCGCTAGGTTTTGCTGTGCCGCACTCACGAGGCCGTCGTGGCGAATGACGCCGATGACTTGCTCTTGGAAATCGACCACCGGCAGGCTGGTGAGGCGGTAGGTGTTGAGGAGTTCGACGACCTCGTCCCTCGGCGTCATGGGCTGTACTTGCACAGTCGCGCCGTCGCGGAGCTCGCCGAGCAGCAGTTCGGGATCGGCGGCGACTACGTTCGGCAGCCGCACCAAGCCCGCGTAGCGATCATTTTTGTCGCGCAGTACGAGATCCGTGGCGCGGCGATTGCCTAGCTGGCGGACTCGCTCTAGCGCGGTGGCTGCCGTGCAATCCACCGCAAAGGTGGTGACCTGAGCGTCCATCAGAGATCCGGCGGTGCCCGGGGGATAGGAGAGAATTTCTTGGATTTCTCGGCCGCGCTCTGAGCCCGCTAGTGCGAGGATCCGCACGCGCTCCGACTCGTCGAGATGAGCAACTAGCCGCGCGACAAAGGCCGGGTCGAGTTGCGCGAGGAGGCGACTCAGGACAGCCTCGTCCAAGCGCGCCAAAATGCGTGCGCCGAGATGTAGCTCCATCCCCTGTAAGACTTTTGCCACGACCTCGTCGTCCGCGCGCTGTAGCACGTCGATGGTCTCGTCTGTGCTGGCGTCGTTTAGCTGACGTGCCACTTCTTCGGGATGGAGTTCGGCGAACTGCTGGATGAGCACTTGGTGTGGGGTTAGCTGTCCCATCGCGACTCCTGTGCTGCGGCCTTGGAGGTTGGCGATTGGAACAGGCTACGCACACCAAGGCCAAACAATCCGCGTAGGCCGAGGCCAAATAGTTCGCCGAGGGCCGAGGCCGTTTGCAAACCACTATCTGTCAGTGCGTCGCTCGCTTGGCGCCGCTCCAAATCGCGTGCGGTTTTGTAGCGGATGGCACCGACGAACCGGCCGGTCTCATCCACCACGGGCAGCGCGTGGACGCTTCCCCACGCCGGGTGCTCCACCACGGTTTGCCAAGTGGCACTAGCGGCAATAGACGCGACGTTGGGCGTGCAAACCGACGCGAGCGAAGTATCGGACCGCGCGCTCATTAGCTCCCGCATGTTGACGACGCCGACGAGTCGCTGATTGTCGGCTACCGCGTAGAGATAGTAGAGGGCGTGCTCGGGATTGCGCTGGACCCGCTCGAGCACTTGGCACACAGTCTCCTGCTCGAATGCGGTGGGCACTGCCGGGTCCATGAGCGCTCCGGCCGTATCCTCGGCATAGATGAGCAGGCTCGAAATCTCTGCTCGGAGGCGCGGGGGAAAGCAAGCGATGACGGCGGCTCGGCGCTCGCTCGGGGTTGCTCGCAAGATGGACGCGGCGATATCTGGACGTGCGGCAGTGAGTACGGCGGCCGCTTCTTCGGCGGATAGCTGCTCTAGGGCGAGGGCCGCAGAAAGCGACGGCAGGCAGTGCAAGAGGCCCGCCGCCGCCGCTGGCGCTAGGTCGCCGAGCACTAGCGCTGCTTCGCGGTGCGACATGGCCGCTAGGGCGGCCGCGACTTCGGCCGGATGATCGGTTGCAAATTGTGCGAGAAGCTGTTGTTCAAGATTCACTGGACACTCCCTTGCTTACGCGGAGGCAGCGCTCCTCGAAGAACTGTTGGCCAGGGATGCCCAACTCGCCTTCATCGTGTTCGACAAAGACAGTGGTGGAGGTCGTCCGCACGATGCGCCCGTTGTCGTCGCCGAGGCGAATGCGTTGCCCCACGTCGTAGGACTTGTTGACGTAGTGCATGGCGAGGATGTTGGCGATAACGCTGCGGGCACCTAGCCCAAACGCAAAGGCCGCGCCGGTGAGGAGTGCGGCGAGTACGATCAAGAAGATGTTCGTCAGCAGCGATACATCTACGCCGAGTTGCTTGATCGCCACGAGAATGGCTGCGCCGACGATGACTCCCCGGATGAGGCGGGCCAATTGCTGCCCCTGATGCGGCAGCAAGCGAAAGGCCGTACTCATGGCCGCATTGCTGATGAGGCGACCTCCGACGACGCCGACGAATAAGACCGCAACCGCCGCGATGACCCTGGGCAGGTAGTGTGCCAAAGCGGCCAGATAAGTGGTCAAAACCGGGAGGCCGACGACTTCGCTTGCCACCGTGATCGCGACCAACAAGACGAGCCAGTAGATGCTGCTTGAGACGATGCGCCCGAGTCCCTTGTCGGCCAAAACCTGCTGCCAAGTGACCGCGGTCGTTCCCGCGGAAATCCGCTTGGAAAAACGCTCGACCACTCGGCGCACGAGCGCGCGGAGCGACCATGCCACGAGCCACCCGACGAACAGGACGCCTAGGGCGACGACCAACTTGGGCAGCACGTGGAAGAAGCTCTCTTTAATGGAACCTAGGACGGCGAGTATCTCAGAGGATGGGCTGGGCTCCATAAGACCCCTCCAGTTACTTTTTTTGTTTAATCACCATCGAGATGATGGCCAGCCAATAGAGGTTCTGCACAATGGCGAAATAATAGACGACCCCCATGAGCTGGTCAAACACCGCGCCCAAGGCAAAAACCATCAAATAGACGTCGATGCCGCTGCGCAGATAGTTGCGCAATTTCAGCGGTGGAATGCGTGCGAAGTCGGCCAAGCGACCAAGCAAACCGCGGCTTGCGGATTCCGCTAGCTGCCCCTTGCCAAAGGCCGCGGCATTCATCAGGGTGGCGATGTGGGTCATAGCCAGCGAGGCGAAGACGACAAACGAGTAGAGATAGGCGTGCGGGTCGCCGCTTTGGCGCTCTAATGCGTGTCCTAACGCGAGACAGAGCGCCAGTTCGGCGATGCGGTCGAACAGGCCGTCGAGCCAAGCGCCAAACGGCGAGCTGAGGCCGCGCAAACGGGCGATTTCGCCGTCGCAGCAGTCGAGCGTAAAGGATAGTTGGATGAGGAGGCCGGCCCCGATGAGGGCGAAGCGCTCGCCTGTGGAGAGCAGGTACGCGCCGGGCAGGATGACGAGAAAGGAAAGGACCGTCACTTGGTTGGGGCTGAGGGGGGTGCGGACCAACAGGCGGGTGAGCAGGGTAGAGAGGCGGCGGTTGAACAGGACTTCGACTAGTCCCATGACCTCGGGCTTGCTGGCCCTGAAGTCCGCAGCCGTGTACGGGGATTTGCGCACTGGTGCTCCTATTCTACACCACAAAGGTACGGGGCCAAGAATGCCGCTGGCAAAAGGCAGGGCAGTAGGGCATGGCTACTGATCGATTTATTCTTCATTCCTATTTGAAATTAACGGCAGGGTTGGAGCGCGGCAATGAGCCGTGCTGCGGTTGCCGCCGTTGGGGCTAGCGGCTATTTTGCGGCCATGCAAACGGAGCGAACTGGTTTGGAGGTGACGCGGCGTGCCCTCGTATTGGGCGCGGGGGCGGCGCTCTTCTTGAACTTAGCTTGTCCCTACTCAGTACTCGTCCTGCAAAACGCCGGTCTGACCTCGGATTACATTGCGGCGGGCGCGATGATGGTCTTTTTGGTTCTCGTCGGGCTGATCAACCCCCTGTTGAAAGTCACCGTCAAGTCTTGGGCGCTGCGCACGAGCGAGCTGGTGGTCGTGTACGCGATGATGGTCGTGGCGTCGGCGATTCCCACGTGGGGATTGGTGACCAACCTGTGCCACATCCTCACCCGTCCCTTTTACTACGCCACGCCAGAAAACCGCTGGACCGAGCTGATTCAACCGCTGATCCCCTCTTGGCTCGCGCCGCACGAAGCCGAGGCCGCGCGCTTTTTTTATGAAGGGCTGCCCGCGGGGATGGGCATTCCGTGGGGAGCTTGGCTGGTGCCGCTTATGGCTTGGGGCAGCGCAATGGTGGCGGTTTACTTACTGATGATCGCCACGATGGTCGTCTTCCGGCGGCCTTGGGTCGAACAGGAGCGGCTGGTCTTTCCGCTGGCGCAGGTACCCTTGGAGATGCTGCGCGGCAACGACGAGGGCATTTTTCCGCAGTTGTTTCGCAATCCGCTGATGTGGGTCGGGTTTGCGTTGCCCTTTGCCATTCAAGTGCTGGACGGGCTTAATCACTACTTCTTTTACGTGCCCGAGGTGAGGCTGGTGTTTGAGCCGCTGATGCTGTTCCGCGACAGCGTGCGGCTGCACATCTTCGTCAATTTCGCCATCATTGGCGTGGCGTATTTCCTCAACCTCAACGTGGCCTTCTCGGTGTGGTTTTTCCATTTGTTGAGTCGCTGCCAGACCGGGGTTTTCAATGTCATTGGCTTTGAGGTCAAGGGGCACAACGAGGCGCTGACGGGTTCTTCGATAGCCCTGTCGCATCAGGGGATGGGGGCGATGTTGGTGCTGGTGGTGGCGATTTTGTGGACGGCGCGGGGCCACTTGCGCCAAGTGTTCAGCGCGGCGTTTAAGCGCGGTGTGCAGGCCGACGATGGCGACGAGATTCTCTCGTACCGGGCGGCCGTGTGGCTGTGGATTGTTTGCGCGGCTTACTTTTTCGGATGGCTGCTGATGAGTGGGGTGCCGGTGGTGGCGGCGGTGGTGTTTTTCTGCGGGGCGTTTGCCATTTTCCTGGCCATTGCGCGGGTCATCGCCCAGGGCGGCGTGGGCTTTACCTCTTCGACCATGCTGCCGCAGCCCTTTGCGGTCTATACCTTGGGTACGGATGTCATCGGCTGGAAGGGGCTGGCGTCGATTAGCCTGAGCTATTCTTGGGCCGCTGAAATGCGCACTACGGTCATGGCTTCCACCGCCAACGCGCTCAAGCTGGCGCACGGGCACGGAGCCAATCACCGCCGCCTGTTTTGGGGGCTAGTGATCGCGGTCGTAGTAGGCATGATGGGGGCCTTCTGGATCACCCTCTATTTGAACTACACGCACGGGGGGATCAACCTGCGCCAATTTGGGGTGCCGACGCTGGCCTATCGCTTTTTGGAAGACAAGATTCACAATCCCGTCGGCTGGGATCACATCCGCCCGCGGCTGCTGTTTACAGGCGTGGGTGCGGCCTTGATGGGTGGGCTGATTTACATGCAGCACCACTTCCCGTGGTGGCCGCTGCACTACATCGGCCTGCCGGTGAGCGACAGTTGGGTCATGGGCGTGGCGTGGTTTTCGGTGTTTTTGGGCTGGTTGTGCAAGGCCGTGATCTTCAAATTCACGGGCACGCGCGGCTACCTCACGTACAAGCCGCTCTTCGCCGGGCTGATCGCCGGGCAGCTCTTGGGAGCGGCCATGTGGATGGTGATTGACTTTTGCCTTGGGGAGATGGGGAATGTGGTGTATGTGGGGGTGCGATGAACAGCCGCGGCTCAGAGGATTTGGATGCCCCACTCAGCACATCGCGCTTTCACCCTATCAGCCGGTTCTAAGCTGATGAGGGCCCCTTCGACCGCTTTGTCGGGATGCTGCCGCCGCACCAGTTGCACCTTGTCGGCAAACCGATCCACCTCTTCGACCTTACAGGCGGCCGACTTCACCTCAAAGACCAGCAGCGAACCGTTGTCGATTAGAATATCGACTTCGTAGGTTCGTCCGGCCGGGCCCACCACTCCTTCCACATCCGCTAGCTTCTGCCGTAGCCGCACGTTGTCGGCAGACACGTCTTGCCGCTTCAGGCCAAAGCGCAACGCTCCGGCAACCATGTCCTCTAGCTTCCGGCCCGCCCGCCGCTGAAACCCCCCGACGGTCAGATCGAGTTTATCGGTCCTATCCTTTATCTCGGTCGTTTGCTGTTTCATCTGCTCAAGCTGCACATCGATTTTTTCGAATCGTCCGTCGATTTTTTCGAATCGTCCGTCGATTTTTTTGAAGCGCTCGTTGACCTCCGAGCGGAACTGACCAAACTCGCCGCGGAAGGCATGCAACTCAGCGAGCACTGCGGCCACTTCCTTTTTGGTGGCAAACGCTTCGATGAACGCCGCATAGGCGCGCTGCTCCAACTCGGGGTGCCGCCTGAGCAGCGCCGGTAGCTGGGTTTCAAGCGTCTCCAATAATTCTTCGTCAGTTAAAAGGGCCATATTTTTTTCTCCTCAATATAGGATTTACGACTAGAGCATAACTGGCGCAAGGGCGAGCATCCGCGCGATTGACACAACCCACCGAATAGTTTCTATATATTTACATATCCACGATATCTACTACAAACTCAACTCAAAGGAGGACTAGACATGAGCGACAAAGTATATCGAGCGGCCGCTATTGGTCGCACTGGAAAGGGCAATTGGGGACATGGGTTGCACTCGGGTTTGAAGAACCATCCGCGCATCGAGGTGGTGGCCGTCGCCGATGAGGACGTTGAGGAACGGCAGGCCAAGCAGGAGGAATTGGCTGCTCCCCGAGCGTACGCCGACTGGCGCGAGATGTTAGAGGCCGAGCAGCCGGAAGTGGTGACGGTTGGGCCGCGCTGGACCGATTGCCACTTGGAGATGGTGTTGGCCTGTTTGGAGGTGGGGGCGCACGTGTACTGCGAAAAGCCCATGACGTGGAACTTGGCTGAGGGCGACCAAATTGTGGCTAAGGCCGAGGCGACCGGGCGCAAGGTGGCGGTGGCGCATCAGGGGGCGTATATGCCGCGCATCCGGCACGTAAAGGAGGTGTTGGCGCAGGGGCGGATCGGCGCGGTGCAGGCCATTCGCGCCCACGGCAAACAAGACCGGCGCGGCGGTGGTGAGGACATGATCGTGTTGGGGACGCACTTGTTCAACATGATGCGCCTGTTTGTCGGCGATGTGGCGTGGATGACGGCGCACATCACACACGAAGGCCGCGCGCTACAGGTTGAAGATGTGCGGGAGGCGACCGAGCCGGTGGGGCCGATCGCTGGCGATTGCATTAACAGCTACTTCGCCTTTGAGAGCGGGGTGGCCGGCTTTTTTGATTCGCGGAAATACGTCGAGGGAGGGGGGGCGAGAATGGGTATGGAAATCGAGGGTAGCGAAGGGGTGATCTCATTGCGCGGCGGCGGCAGTGGCCCGGCCATGCTCTATCCGCATCCGGTGTTTGATCCAACCGATGCGAGCCAGCAGTGGGTCCCCTTAGACGAGGTGGCGGATGAAGCGCTGAGCACGGGCAACGATCTGGCGGTCGCCGATTTGCTCGATGCGGCCGAAGCCGACCGCGAGCCGCTGTCGAGCGCACGCGACGCCGTGGCGGCTTTGGAGATGATCTTGGGGGCTTACGAGGCGGAGATTACCGGGGGAAGGGTGGAGTTTCCCATGCAGCGGCGGGAGCATCCGTTGGTCTCTTGGCGGGAGGGGCGGTAGGCGAGTGGAGTTGCGGGGACGAACCGGCCCGAGCGTCTAACTCTTTACCCTAAGTACATGACAGTAGAGTGGTATGGGATGCTTCGCTTCGCTCAGCATGACAACATGGGCGTCAGCACCGGTCATGCTGAGCGAAGCAAAGCGGAGTCGAAGCATCTCATACCGCCCATGCCTAACGTCCAGTGGATTACTGTCGTGTACTTAGCTCTTTACCTATTGACGGAGTGGCCTAAAATTCTTCTATTGATTGTTTCTCTGGCACACTTGTGCAAAACTTGCGGCAAGTGCGCTAGATTCTGCTTTACCTCACCTCTAGCAAGTTACAGGAGGACACTCATGCACATTGAGAGGAGGAAGTGGCCGGTGGCACTAGGCGCGGCGCTGTTTTGCGCCCTGCTCGCCCTGCCGGCATTCGCTGGCAACGGCAAGATCGCCGGTGTAGTACAAGACGATTCCGGGCAGGCATTGCCAGGGGCCAATGTGGTCGCCGAAGTGGGCGGCGAGCGTGTCGGCACTACAGCCGACGACATGGGACGTTATTTTCTGCTCAATATTCCCCCCGGCGCGTACTCGGTCGAAGCCAGTTACATAGGGCACCAAACGGTGCGCCAGACTCAGATCGAGGTCCGCTTAGACCTGACGACGACGGTCGATTTTGAACTAAAGACCGAGGCGATCGAAGGCGAGGCCATAACGGTGGTTGCCGAGGCACCGCTGGTCGAGCGCTCGCTGACGACCAGCCGGGCGACAGTCGGCCGCGCCGAGCTCAACAACACCATGCCGGTGGCCGACTTGCAGGACCTGATTAACACGACGCCGAGCGTATTCCGCGGCTATATCCGCGGCGGGCGCAAGGCCGAGGCCAAAGTGCTCGTCGATGGGATCGACGTGTCGGATACGTATTTCCGCGCCGGCGAAGGCCTGGTCACTTGGAATCCCTATGTAGATGTCAATCGCACCTCGGACGGCGAGTTCACTGCGGTTGGCGTCAACGCCAGCAACGTGCAGTCGCTGGACATTATTGCCGGGACCTTCAACGCCGAGTACGACGCGGCTAGCGCTGGCATCGTCAATGTAGTTACGCGCGAAGGTGGCGAGGAGTTAGAGGGGCGGCTGTTTGTCCGTCGCGGCGTTGGCGGCTACAAAAACGCCGGGCCGGATGTCTATGCTGGGCTGGTCAATCCCGAGCCTGCCGAAGACGGCACGGTCGATGAGACGACCTATTTCGACCGCTACCTGCAGTCGCGCGACGACTTGCTGGCCTCTGAAGACGAGGTCGATAAGGCCAAGGCCGAGAAGTACTACATTTTCGACCCCGAGGACGTTACCTACGGCGACAATCCCTCCACCGAGATGGAGCTTTCGCTGGGTGGCAAAGTGCTGCCGCGCACCCATTTCTACTTGACCACGCGTTATCTCAACGACGAGGGACTCTTCCCCAACCAGCTCAACCGCTCGCAACGCTATTCGCTCAAGCTGACGAATCGGCTCAGTCAGAATGTCAAGCTGACCGGCAACGTGATGATTGACGACGGCGGTGAGTTGGGAGGTTGGGTCAATCGCAACTTCAGCGGTCGCTACGCCTATTTCCCCGAGGGAGCCTTGGGCAACAAGAAGTTGGGGACGATGGCCTATCTGGGGATGAGCCACTCGCTTTCTAACAACACCTTCTACGAGATCAAGCTCTCGCAGGTTACGCGCATGAGCAAGTTCGGCTACTCCGACGACAACGGCGACGGCATCGTCGAGGCCAACGAGAGTGACGACTTCATCTTCATCGACAGCGCCGAAGAGTCGGAAAAGTACCTAGGCGTTGACGGCTCTGGAGCCGATGCCGACGGCAACTTTACCTTTTTTACCACCAACCCCGGCAATTCGCGCAACTTCGACCTGCCCTTTGGCGACAATCAGTACCGCTTGGCGCAGGCGGGCTTCTACTTTGAGGAGCTCAACCGCGACGTGATGCAGCTCAAGGCCGACATTACCCATCAGTACAACTACCACCACCAGCTCAAGGCCGGCCTGCTGTTCCGCAGCCACACGGTGTCGAAGCTCATGCAGCGGACGCAGATTACGGTGGGCTATTCCAACCTGCCGTACGAGATTTCCGACTACGAGCGCAGCCCGAGCGAACTGGCCTTATACGTACAGGACAAAATTGAGTACGAAGGCATTATCCTAAACGCCGGCTTGCGGCTCGACAGCTTCAACGCAGACGCCGAGCAACTCACCGACTTTTTCCGCCCGTCCGAAGAGGGCGAATACACCTATGAAGGCGGCCAGACCCACACCTACCGCACCCCGATTCGCAGTGGGGAGGTTGAAACGCGCTGGTACTTGCAGCCGAGGCTGGGAATCTCGCATCCGATCAGCGAGCAGGCTGCCATGCACTACTCGTGGGGCAAGTTCTACTCGCCGCCGTCGTTTTCGTACCTCTACGAGGACTACGACAGCTTCACCAACCCAGCGTGGCCGAACGTGCCCGATGTCGGGGCAGACCCGACGACGGCCACTGCGTACGAGATGGGCTTGCAGTACAGCTTCGCGCCCGAGTACTTGTTCGACGTCACGGCCTATTACCGCGACATCGAAAACTACGGGCGGCTCGGCTTTACCATCAGCCCGGCCGACGCTGGCTTTGCCACCTACAGTATCAATACCAGCGGCGGGTACGCCGACAGCCGCGGCATTGAGTTTGGAGTGGAGCGCCGGTCGCAGAGCAAGATCAACGGTCGCGTCAACTACGCGTACAGCTATATCAAGTCATCGCGCAACGGCAATAACTCGACGCCTTTCCCGGACAAGAATTCGTTTTCGGTCAACGCTGCAACCGATGTCCAAGCCTTGGAGACGGCGCTGGCCAACAAGGAGCGGTTCAACACGTACGAGGCCAATGTCAACGGCGGTGGCAATCCGCTGGTCACCGGCTATGACCGTGCCCACCGCATCGCCGTTACACTGTTGGCCGAGTTGCCAGCAGAGGTGGGGTTGACCTTGATCTCGACGGCTGATAGCGGCTTCAACTACAATGTGACAGCTACCACGGAAGATCCGCGTGCGCGCGAGACCCAGCAAGCCCCTTGGAATATGCGCACAGACCTGCGGCTCCACCGCGGCCTTGCGTTGGGCGGCTTGTCGTTAGGGGCCTTCTTTGAGGTGCGCAATCTGTTCGATCGCGAAAACATCCTGACGTGGGATAATCGCAACATCGCCTCTACCACCAAGTGGGAGGAAGCGGGAGACCCGACGGGCAACCTCAACCGGGCCTTCACTGGCCAGAGTCAGGCGATTTACGACATCCCGCGCATGGCCAATTTCGGCGTCACCGTGGATTTCTAGGAGGAATAGTAAGATGATTAAACGCATGAAAATTGCGTCTCGGCTGGCGACCGTGTTGGTGATCGCCACGGCCGGGACGATCGCCGCGCAAGAGGGCGGCGTGTTCACGGCTGGCGATCTGTGGGAATCCTTCTTCCCCAGCAACGCCGGCTCTTGGTATCGCGAAACCGATGACGATCCGACCGCCCGCTTTACTCTCTTCCGCGTCGGCAACTGGGATCGCCAGTGGACGACGCCGACCCAAACCTATCCGGGCGGCGAAAATCTGCACCTGCCTTGGGGCCAGGATTTGCAGATGGCGGAATACAGCCCCGAAGAGATCAATATCACCACGGCCAGTAATGCGCCCCGGGCCAAGCAGTACTTGCACGGCTTCTACACCAGCAATTTGGCTGGTGCTGGCGATGCGGGGCGTAACTTCACCAGTCCGGGAGCTTATTGGGTTGATGACGACCGCAATGAGATGCGCTACGAGGGCGCGATGCCGACCAACTTAGGCGTTGATGTGCGCTGGCGGATGCGGCAGTTTGCCGCCAATCACGCCAACCTCAACGACTTCATCGTCATCGAACTGGAATTGACCAACACCGGCGTACTCGACGCCGATGGCGACGGCACGGCCGAAAAGACCGACAACCGCATCCATGCGCTCACGCTGCATCTGCAAAACGAGCCGATCAATTCGATGAGCAATGCCGTTCATGGCCGGCGCGGTGCTTCGGGGTGGTTTACCGGGCCGACCTCGGGCTACGACGCCACGCCCGACGCTGACGGTGCGCCTTGGGATGTGCCGGTGGTTTTTAGCGGTCCGTCGCCGAGTGCGCTCGGTGAGCCACATCCGGTTTTTGGCACGTCAACCGGCTGGGCCGCCGACGGGGCGCGCCTGTTGGGCAATACCATGAATCGGCGCAGATACTACTACGACATCTACAATGGAATGCAGTGGATCGCCGCCAAACAGGGCGCGTTGCCAGAAAGCGGCAGCAGCGCCAGCGCCGAGGACAAGCGCACCATCTACGACAGCCATCCGGTCGGCGTGGATGGCGAGCGCGGTTGGTTCACTTCGGTGCTCAAAGACGACGGCGGCTACGCCAATCCGCGCGAGAATCACATCTATGCGATGGCTACGTTTTTCGACGGCGACCAGATCGGTAGCCGTCTTTGGGACAAAGGCGCGGCCATCCAGAACGAGAGCAGCTTGGTGCCCGACCCCAACTGGTTCGATTCCGATCACGCGGACATCGTCCCCGGTGACCCGCTCTCCTTCGTCAATGCCGTGCGTCCCGAAGGCGAGCGCAGCCAGCCGTTGGGCGACATGAAGTACAACAACACCTTCATCCAAAACTGGGAGGTCGATCCGAGCCGTTCAGCGGACGACCAGCCCGATTGGGCGTGGACGCAGGGCTACTCGATTGGCCACGGCTTCGACGGCATGTTGCAGGTGGGCATTGGCCCATTCTCCTTAGAGGTGGGCGAAACCATCAACTTGGTGCTCATAGAGTACGCGGGGTTCCGCTTGCAGGGGGCACGCGCTGCGCGCAGCACGGCGCAGTGGGTCTATGACAACAACTTCGAGGTCCCTTCGCCGCCGCCGACACCCCACATCGAAGTAGCGCCCAACACGGATGTCAAAGTCGATGTCAAGTGGGACGATAGCGCCGAAGCGGCATCTGACTTTGCTGGCTACAAGGTCTATCGCTCGACGCTGTTCCCCCGGGTCAATTCGCTCGACGTCGGCCTGCGCCTCATCGACCGCTATCACCACCAGACCGAGGTCAATCCCACGGACGCGCAACTGGCTGCCTTTGGTGCCGACAACAACCCCAACATCAGCTCGGGGGGCTACCGGCCTCAGGAGCCAGCGGCGTGGGGGCCTTATCGGCTGATTGCCCACGTGCCTAGCAGTGAGTTGGGCAACTACCTCAACGACGGGCCGGACAGCGATGTGTTCAGATACAAGTTTGCCGATAACAGCGACTTGGTGACCTTTGGGTTTACCTATTACTACTATGTCGCTGCGTACGACAACGAGTCGGGCGAGATTAACGGTCAGCCCTTCAGCTCGCTGGAGACGCATCGGCACAACTTTAACGGCCGCGATGGGTTGTGGAAGGGCACGTACCACTACGCGACCGCTAGTTCGTTTTTCCCCGGTACCTTGGAGGGGCAAAAGTCCATTGGTGCGCCGTTTATTCTCAAAGCGCCGCTGGCCGATGCCAACGAACTCGTAAGCGGCGATCTCGCCATCCGCGTGGTGCCCAATCCCTATAAGAAGGGTGCGCTACACGACACGGGCACTGAGCACAAGATGCTCTTCTTTAACCTGCCGAACGACACTAAGATCACCATCTTTGATGTGGCTGGGCAGGTTATCGACGTGCTCCACTTCAACAGTGATATCCCCAACCCATTCGACGGCACGCTGTTCTGGGATATGTTTTCCAAGGATGGCATTGAGGTAACTAGCGGGCTGTACATCTACGTGGCCGAGTACCCGGGTGGGACGCAGACCGGGCACTTTGCCATTTTGCGCTGAACCGAACAGGGGAGACTTGAAAATGAAAGTGTTAAAACTCATTGCAGTGATAGGGTTGGCCATCTCGTTGGCGCAACCCGGGGTCGCCGATGTGCGCAAGTCTGGCCTGACCGGTGCCGCCTTTCTCAAGATCGGCGTAGGTGCTAGGCCGGTTTCGCTCGGCTCGGCCTATACGACCGTGGCCGGCGACGTCCACCAGCTATTCTGGAACCCAGCCGGCGCGGCCTTGAGCGGTGGCGAAAGCCAAGTGGTGCTGTCGCACAACTCGTGGATCGCGGATTTGTCGCATGACGCCATCGGATTCGCGCGCGATATGGGCGACATGGGCACCTTGGGCATTGGCGTGGTGACGCTCGGGTTGAGCGACATTGCGGCCGACCGCGACGTGGTGCCGCAGTTCGTGCTCGATGCGGGAACGTTCGATCCCAACGACACCGAGACCTCGGATACCTACAGTTACCGAGATCTGGCCTTGGGCGCGACGTGGGCACGCAATATCACCGACCGACTCAACTTAGGGGTGACCGGCAAGATCGTCAGCCAGACCATTGACGGCGTTAGTGCCACCGCGTATGCGGCTGATTTCGGCGCGCTCTACCGCGTCAATTCCACGTACACCATCGGCGCTCGGATCAACAATCTGGGCAGCGATCTGACGTTCTACGACATTGGCGCGCCACTGCCGCTGATATTTAGCATTGGCGCGGCCGCCGCCATCCTCGACGACCCAGACAGCGGCATGAAGGTGACCTTGCTCGCCGATGCCACCAAACCGCAAGACGCCGAGCAGCTTGTGTACGCGGCGGCTGAGGTGGAGCTTTTCGACATGCTCAGCCTCCGCTCTGGCTACAAGTACAACTATCAGGGCGTAGAGGACGAGAAAGTCGATGAGGTCAGCGGCGCGGTCGTCCCGGCTGGCCGCAGCGAGGAGGGCCTGACGGCTGGGCTAGGTCTCGATTTGAACATGGCCACGGTCGATTACGCCTTCACCTCGTTTGGCATCCTCGACAGCGTGCATCAGTTTTCCTTTCAGTTCCGCTTCTGAGGCTGCGCTGCGATTTGCTGAGAAATAAGCCTCCGGGGCCTCTGGGCTTTGGGGGCTTTTTTCTTGCCATGTCCACACGGAGGACGATATGACAACTAAGCCCGTGCCGCATGAGGTAATACCTTGTGATCGGCTGCCGGCGGGGCAGTACCGCGATCTACCCGAGCCGCCCCACTGGCGCAAGCTGGTTGGGCCGAGCATCCTGCTGTTGGGGCTTTCGCTGGGCAGTGGGGAGTTCGTGCTCTGGCCCTACATAACGTACAAGTTCGGCTTCGTGGTGTTCTGGGCCTGCATGGTGGGGGTGCTGACCCAGTATTTCATCAACATGGAAATCGAGCGCTGGACCTTGGCTACTGGCGAGACCGCGGTGACTGGGTTTTGTCGCCAATGGTCAGGCTGGGCCGGAGTTTTTCTGGTGTGCAATGTGGTCCCGTGGATGTGGCCGGGCTGGGCGTCTGGAGCGGCGACCATTCTGACTTGGGAGTTCGGTGGCGACGAGAGTACGCGGGTCGGCTATTCGATTGCGAGCTTGTTGGTGGTCGGGTTGGCGCTGAGTTTGGGGCCGGTAGTGTACCGCACGGTGGAGCGCATCCAGACGGTGCTGATCGCCGCGGTGCTGGTCCTGCTGTTGGTCATTTTCTTTTTGGTAGTAGAGCCAATTCACGTGTGGGACATGTGCAAGGGCATCGTCAATATCGGCTATATCCCAGAGGAGATGGAATTGCCGCTTTTCTTAGGAGCTTTGGCCTTTGCGGGTGCCGGCGGGACGATGAACTTGGCGCAGAGCGATTTCGTCCGCGACAAAGGCTATGCCATGGGCGCGTACGTGGGGCGGCTGACCAGCCCACTGACCGGGCGGGAAGAGGCCGTGGGCGACATTGGCTATCACTTCGAGCAGACGCCGGAGAATATGCGGCGCTGGCGCGGCTGGTGGCAGGCGGCCAATCGCGAGCATTTGATCACCTTCTACCTGCTCTCGGTCTTGTCGCTGATGCTGCTGTCGCTCATCGCTTATGCCACTACGCGACAGGCTCCTGGGTTGGAACAGGGGTTGGGATTTGTTGGGACTGAGGGCGACTTTATCGCGCAGGAGCACGGCGTCTTTTTTAAGCACCTGTTCAATTGGATGGGCATCGCCATTTTGCTGACGACCGAGCTGGGATTGTTGGACGCCTGCTCACGCATCTCCACCGACATCATCAAGACGAACTGGCTGCGCGAACACACCAAGTGGACGCGGAACCGGCTCTACTTCCTTCTGCTGTGGGCGCAGATTCTCTTCGGCGTGCTGATCATGCTCTCGGACTTCAACAAGCCGGTGCAGTTGCTGGTCTTGAGCGCCTCGCTCAATGCGGGAGTTATGCTGCTGTATTCGGTATTGCTCTTGTGGCAGAACAACCGCGTGCTCAAAGGGGCGCTGGCCATGCACCCGGTGCGCTTTGTGGCCTTGATTTGGGCCTGCGCCTTCTTTGGCTATTTCTCGTTTGTCACATTGCGGGAGCAGTTGCCCAAACTCTGGGGGTGAGGGAATGCGTAGAGAATGTTTCGCTTGACAGAGGTACATGTCGGAGGAAGCATTTTTGTCATTCTGAGCGCAGCGAAGAATCTCTTTCTGGGGAGTTTTTTTGAGTTCGGTGCGGCTGGTGGGTAGGAGATGCTTCGTCAGCCTGACGGCTTCCTCAGCATGACAAGAGTGGAATGCTTAGTACACGCCAGTAACGTTATACATGGACATCGAGGTCTCAGATGCTTCGACTCCGCTTCGCTCCGCTCAGCATGACAAGTGTGCTCTGCTTCGCCGTGTCATGCTGAGCGGAGCGAAGCATCTCAAACCACCTCTACTGTCGTGTACGTAGATGGAATGTAAGACGAGACGATAATGAAAGAATACTTCGTCTATATCATGACAAATCGCTCAGGAACCCTCTATATAGGTGTTACCAACAATCTGCAAAGAAGAATCTATGAACATAAACACAAGCTAGTTCCAAGTTTCGCAAGCAAATATAACATCAATAGACTGATATACTTTGAAGCGACATCCGACATCCACGAAGCCATATCAAGAGAGAAACAGCTAAAGGGATGGACTCGAAAGAGAAAACTCGATCTGATAAGAACCACCAATCCAACGTTCGCCGATTTGTCTGAAGATTGGTAACGGCAGAAAATTTTGCAAAAGGCAATGGCAATTGACTAGCCGAACAAGCCTCCGGGTGTTGTGCACGGAGGCTTACCTTTTTTTGCTTCTGTTAGTGATGCTCACAAGCCCGGCGCTCGCCGCCGAGTCCGAGCGGGAAGCGGGTCTGCGGCGCACGGTGGAGGCGCTCTCCGCACCCGCCTCGCGGATGACGGGCTATCCGGGGGCTGCGGTAGCCCGCGAGTGGCTGGTTGCTGAGCTAGAGCGTCTGGGGATAGTAGAGATCTACCGGCACGAGTTCCCGGTGTTGGTGCCGATCGACGAGGGATTCTGGCTCGAATGCGCCGGCGAGCGGCTCGAATTGTTCGGGGTATGGCCCAATTTGGTGCGGACGCCGACGCTGCCGGCCGAGGGGATTAAGGGTCGGTTGGTGTATGGTGGGGATGGCGGCCGCCTTGAAGGGCAGTCGGTGGCCGGGCGGATCGTCCTGCTCGACTATGTCTCGGGCACAGCTTGGGTGGATGCGTTTCACTTGGGGGCCGCGGCCGTGGTGTTCTTGGAATCGGCTGGGGCGCATCGCAAGGAAGCCGAGCAAAAGTTCCTCGACGTGCCGGCCGACTTGCCGCGTCTCTATTCACGCAAAGACGTGGCGGAACGGTTGCGGGAGTTGGAAAGATCGCGGGCGCAGGTGCGCTTGTGGGGGCGGATGGTGTGGCGGGAGGTGGTGGCGCAGAACTTGGTCGCCGTGATCCCTGGGCGCGATGCGACGCTGGGGGAGGAGGTCGTTTTCCTCGCCGCGCATTACGACGCGGTGTCGCCGGTGCCAGCGTTAGCGCCGGGGGCCGAGCAAGCGGTGAGTGCGGCCGCGCTGTTGGAATTGGCCCGGGGGTTTGCCGAGCGGCCGCCTAAGCGCACGGTCGCGTTGCTGTGGACGGCCGGGCACTTCCAGAACATGGCGGGGATGCGCCATTTTGCGCCGTTGTTGCTGGCGGCTGCAGGGCAGCGGGAAGGCGAGGGCTTCGGCAAGCTCAGCCGAGACGTGGAGGATGGTGCGCTTTTGCGGCGGCTCAGCGCGCTGGAGACGCGCTTTTTGGTCGGCTTGGATCTGTCGTCGCACAGTCCGCGGCTCGGGGCGTTCAGGCCGAGAGAGCCGTATCGCGTCTCCTTGCTCGCGCCGCCGATTACCGAGCGGTTGTTAAGGCTGGTAACGGCATACGAAGACTCCGCGTTGGGGGGCAAGCGGGTGCTGGTCAATGGCCTGAAGCAGGACTTTGCCCGCCAGGGTTTGGGGGGAATGGGGCTGACGGTGCCGTTGGATGCGGCGGTAGCGGCCCTCACCGGATGTCCGGCGTTGGCCTTTTGCACGGTCAACGACAGCCGCGCCCGTTTTGACTCGCCCGACGATGATCCTGCGGCGGTGCGCTTTGACTGGTTGGGCGACCAAGTTGCGCTGCTGCAGGGCGTGCTGCCTGCGCTTATTGACGACCCGGAACTGGAGCCGTGGGCTTGGGGCAACGATGCGTTTGGCACCATCGGCGGGGAGGTGGTCCACTACGGGCCGCGCAGCTATCTGCCGGATCAGCCCACGGTTGGGGCGTTGGTGCGGCTGCGGCTGCGCCATCCGACGTTGGCTGGGGTGCGGCCTGATTTTTGGGCGGCTGCGGATGACTCGGGGCGGTTTGCCATTCCCGGAGTTGAGTCTGGCATTATCTACACGAAGCCGGTGCGGCTGGAAGCGTATCGGCTCGATGCGGAGACTGGGGCGGTGACGGATGCGCCGGACTGGGGGATCAATGGGGAGCGCAAGTTGCCGGGGCGTGCGCTGACAGTGACGATGGATAGCGCCGAGGACGAGGTGCAAATTGTCACTGCACCGCTGCGGGGGACGACGCTGTTTGGGATTTTTGATCCGCGCAATTTGTTGACCTTGGAGCGGGTGCAAGCCATTGACGCGGTGTTGGAAGCCGAGCCGGTGGTGTACGGGGCCTGCCTGCCGCTGACGGCTCCAGAAATGGAGCTATTTAGCTATGTGAATCGAGTGGGGTCGTGGACGGAGCCGGTCGGCGTGATTTTTACTCAGCCTAGTGAGCGATTCAAGGCCGTGATGGCGACGGGCCGCTATGGGTTGGGGCGACGCCTGCTGTTGCTCAATGGGACGGAGGATGAGCCGAGTGGGGTGGGCTATGCGGTCGATGGGAAGGGGCGCATCGTGGAGACGGTGTATCGGGTGGCTGCTGATATGCACGTGCTCAATGGCGAGCGGATTGACCGGCTGGAGCGACACGGCGTGCGCAATGGGCGGCTAGCGGCTTTTCACGAGCGGTCGGCCGGGTTGCTCAAAGAAGCAGAAGTGGCGCACGCCGAGCACCGGCACCAAGATTTTTTAGATCGGGCGCGCCGCGCTTGGGCCTTGGCCGCGGCGGCCTATCGGGATGTGGAGCGGACGCAAGCGGGGGTGGTGCAGGGTGCGCTCTTTTTGTTGGCCGTGCTGATTCCCTTTGCCCACTTTGCCGAGCGGTTGGCGTTTGGGTTTGCCGATTTGCGGCGGCAGGTATTTGGGTATTTCGCGCTCTTCTTAGTGGGCTTTGTCGCCCTGCGCTATGTGCATCCGGCCTTTGAGTTGTCGATTTCGCCGGCGATCATCTTACTCGGCTTCGTCATCTTGGCGTTGGGGATTTTGGTCACGTTTCTGGGGATGTCGCGGTTGAATCGGGAGTTGCAGGAACTGAGCAATCGGCGCGGGCAGATTGCGGTGCAGCGGTCGGGCGCGGTGCTGACGTCGGTCGCCGTGGGGTTGGCGCATTTGCGGCGGCGACCGTGGCGCACGGGGCTGACCTGCGCGACGCTGGTGCTGTTGACCTTTTCCGTGCTGTCCTTCACCTCGGTCCGCGCTGCGCTGCACACGAATTGGATTCCGATTGGTGCGGACGCGGCGTACGAGGGCGCGTTGGTGCGGATGCCGGGCTGGCAGACTATGGAGATGGAAGGCTACGATCTGTTGCGCGATTGGTTTGGCGACGATCAGGTCGCGCCGCGTGCGTGGATGTCGGTGAGATCGCTGGCGTCGTCCTACCGAGTCGAGCGGCTTCGACCTGAGACTTCGGCGAGCTCAGACTTCGGCGAGCTCAGTCGAGTCGTCGAGTCGCTCAGCCGAAGGGATGACGCGGAGGAGCGGGCGGTTGGGGTCTGGGGATTTGTTGGGCTAGCGGCGCAGGAAGAGAATTTGCTCGGGCCAGAGGTGGTGGCTGGGCGGTGGCTGCGGCCCGGGGAAGAGGACGCCTGTCTGTTGCCGGTGGGGTTAGCGGATTCTTTGGGCGTCAGGGCCGAGGGATTGGAGCGGGAGCGGGTGCGGGTTTTTGGGGAGGTGTTTCGGGTGGTTGGGTTGCTCGCGGATGATGCGCTGGACCGGCTCGATTTGAACGGCGAGCCGTTGACGCCGTTGGATCCAGAGGCGCAACAGCCTTCGGAAGCGGAAGTGGGACGTGAGCAGGGAGGGAAGTTGCGGCCGTTTGCCCATTTGCCCGCGTCGGCGACGCCGGTCTTGCCGTTTGCCGCGCTGATACGGTGGGAAGGGGTGCGGCTGGCGTCGGTGGGGATCCGGTTGGATGAAGGCACGGAGGCAACGCGCAGGGCTGTGGTAGAGCTGGCGGAGACCTTGGACTTGAACCTGTTCGCCGGTCTTGGAGGGCAGCGCTTGCTCGTCAATTCGGTTGGGGTAGCGTCGGTGTCGGGATGGGGGTCGCTGATCGTGCCGCTGCTGATCGCCGGGTTGATCGTGTTCAACACCATGCTCGGGGCGGTGTACGAGCGGACGCAGGAAATCGGCACCTTTAACGCGGTCGGCTTAGCTCCTGGACACGTTAGCGGGTTGTTTATGGCAGAAGCGGTGGCGTTGGGCGTGGTCGGCACGGTCGCGGGATATTTGCTAGGGCAAGGTGCGGCGCAGCTTTTGGCCCAAGGGGGATTTTTGCCCGGCTTGGAGCTGAATTACTCGTCGCTAGGGGCGGTGATCACCGTTGGCGCGATTGCACTGTTGGTGGTGGCGTCGGCGCTCTATCCGGCGCGCATGGCCGGGCGGATCTGCACGCCGGGGATTGAACGGCGGTGGAAGTTGCCGGTCGTCAAGGGCGAGCATTTGCGCGTGCAACTGCCCTTCTCGCTGGCGCGGCGCGAAGCGCTGGGTATGGCGGCGTTTCAAGCGGAATCGTGGGCGGCCAATCAGGAGCAGTCGATCGGGGCGGGATTTTACGTCGAAGCCCTACAGGTGGAGCAGGTGGGGGAGCAGGTGCGGGTGGCGGCGCGGGTGTGGTTGGCGCCGTTTGACCAAGGCGTGGTGCAAGAGACCGCGATGGAGATAGAGCCGGGGCCGGATTCAAACTATTGCGACATTCACGTTGACTTGACGTTGGCGGCTGGCGATCTGGCGACGTGGCAGCGCGTGGTGCGCACCTTTTTGGACGATGTGCGCAAGCAGTTTTTGATCTGGCGCACCTTGGACGCGGATAGTCGTCGCTACTACGCCGAGCAGTTGCCGCAGTGGGAGCGGGGATGAACGTTACGCGGGGACTGGAAAATCGGGCTTGCCATAAACGAGGTGATGAAACACCTGCCAGAAGGAGTCGCCTTGGCACCGAATCGTAACGTCATCTACGCGCTCAACCCCTTCTGGTACGGAAAGACGCTTGGGGTCGGGGTGCGTTACTTCCACCACCACCGGACGTTTTGCAATGAGCGGTTCGATGTTTTTGGCGACCGCGATGGCTTCTTGCACGCGCGTCTTAATCAGGGCACGCGCGTCTGTTGGTGCCATGTGCAGGGCACATAATTCTCCCAGCCCTTCTTTTACAGGCGCTGTGACAATGTCGTGGACCCAGCGCTCGGATTCGGTGCAGGCGTGCAGATCACCCGCGGTAAAGACCCAGGGAATGCTTAGATGACCACACAAATACGCCGCCATTTCCATCTCGCCGACTTCGGCACCATTGACGCGATAGACCATATTTTGGCTCATCGAATGGGCGAGGCAGCCGTTGGGCGTGCCGGTCATTGCGTGCATGCCCACTTGGATCAAGGCGTCAAATCTGGGCGATAAGCCCGGCAACCAGCACGGCCGCTTGACACCGTGGACCAGTTTTACGCCTGAGATCAATTCCTCGGACAAAATCGTGCGCCCCGCTCCATGCGCGTCATTGATGATGACTTCTTCGACACCTGCTGCAAATAAGCCTTCGGCCGCGGCGTTGACTTCGCCGGTCAACAAGCGCTGCATCTCGGCGCGGTCGTACACGCCTTTTGCCGTTGTCGCATCGTCCCGGTGCCTCGGGTCCCAATCATCGACGCCGGCCACGCCTTCCAAATCGGTCATCATATAAACGGATTTCACGCTCATGGGATTCTCCTATTGTTGGGATATTTTGCGTCCTGCGAATTCACCTTCGTTAGCATCAGCCAGCAAGGCCAAGGCTTGTTGTTGGCGCGGCAAGATAAGCTAGGCAGACCAAGGTGGACAAGGTGCGGGCTTGTGGCCTGTTCTTGTGCGTGGCTGGCCGTTCGGAAGTCGATTTAGGTATCGTCTTGGTATCGTTTTCATGGGTTATTTTTCTATCTTGTCTATCTTCTCGTCAAGAGCTTTCCTGATACGGGTTTTAGCTATACCTAAAATTTTCTTAGCGCGCTTCTTCCCCACCCACTTTATCACTGTTCTTTTTCCCTCTCTCAAAAGAAAAAAATAGAGAAGAGCATCCCATAAAGAAAAATTACCTGTCTCAATGGTTTCCGCTAGCTGCAAAAGCTGTTCGGACTCAGACAAGATTTCGGGAATAAGAGCACTTGCTTGAACTCCGGGAACAAATTCAAAAGGAACTTCTGATTGCAGATAGCCTCTTTCCTCTCTGTATTTTCGCTCTTCCTCATTCAAAAACTTCTCACGCTCATCAGATGTAATTTTTTTATCTTTTAATTCCGATAATTTTTCCCATCTCAGCATCTTCCACTCTGCTTCATGTTTGATATTCTTCCAAAGCAACTCAAATGGGTCATAGACAGGAACATCTATGGCCTCTTTATCTTTCAACCACTCTTTCATTTTGGACATCGCTTCGAGACAAATATCAAGATTATCTGGGTTGCCTTCTTTCACACTAAGACGAACCTTCTTTCCTTCCTTTTGCATAGCATAACGGTACTTCAAAAGTTCAAAATCTTCTTCAACACTCTCACCACGTAAATTGACAACTTCGATTTTATTTTGAATTATACGCCCAACTATAAAAGCAAGTGTCTGATGAATAAAATCTTCTTCACTCTTCTCGCTCAACTCGGCGGCACCTCTGATTGCTTCCCGCAAAGATTTAGTGATAGGAATTGAAGAAAATTCAATGTTATTCTTATCCTCTTTCCCCATGCTCTCTTCTTTAGGTACTGTAGCGTTAGCCAGATCGCCTAATACGAAACGTCCTTTTTCCGTAATGCTTAGGTGTCCACCGGACTCCTCTATGAAGCCAGCCGAAACAAGGGTTTGCACCTCTTCTTCAACCGATTCCTCGAAATGCTTGGAGAAGTCGTTGATATGCTGGCAGAGACCTTCCGATACGGCATACAAGAGGAACATCGTTTCCTTATCCTGCATCGCCTCGGCTGCCTCCCAATCCATCTTTCTCGTGCTAGTCATCAGTTGGACTCCCTTGTTTTGTGGCGATAAGCCATGCTACGTCGCGCTTTTACACGCTTGCTGGCTTGTGTCAGAAGATGGCAGGCTTCGACTTCACCTTCTTGGTACCAGTACACACCACCATATCCTTCATCCAATTCTTGTAAAGCACCTTGGCCGGCGTAGCCCGTCTTGTACGAATTTGGAGCCATAACGTATATTTTAGGAGCTAAGTCTGGATGGTTGCAGAAATCACATGCTTCGGCGAGTGCACTGGGCGAATCCTCAATAAGAATAATGACCAAGTCAGCAGCATTCGCTTGAGCAAATTCGTTGCTCTTTTCTGAACGATCACGGTCGTTGCTCAGATTCGTTAGGTCTTCGCTAAACATGGCATTGTGGCCATCTTCGAGAAGTTGTGTCCCTATGTCTTTCCGTTTTTTGACAATGGGATCATTCTTTTCAGGGGACATGCCCCAGATTAAAATGCTAAAAGCAATTTGTTGTTCTTGTCTCTCTTGTTCTTTCAACTGTCGCTCAAAGTTCTTCCGTGCTTGCTTGGCAGCTTCTGTCTTTGGCTCAGGCAATATTGGATCGTTAATCTCATTATTCATGAGTCCTCCTCTAAGAATAAGGTTAAAGGTCTGACAGAGCTTTCTGGACTGCTTTTAGTTCGGTTTTAGTGATACCCCAAATTTTGGCCGCTACCTCGTCAATATCAGCCTCTAATGCAGCAAGCTGTTCCTCGTTTGCTGCAATATGGCATTGGCGTGAGAGTTTAGCTAACCGTGTATGGTCGCTATCTGCCTTTTTGAACTGAGGAACGGCTATATTCTTCATAACATGCGGAGATGGATGTAAAACAATATAGGCTGCAACGGCTACATAGGCAGGTGAGGAATTGAGCATTCCGGCGATGAAATATGCCTCACTTTCGCTACTGCAAGAAACAGCCACGATTGTATGATCGGGCAAAGAGGGTTTTACCTTCTCGACTGTTGAGGGACCGGACACACTTGCGCGGACGGAGTGCCCCACTTCTGGCCACAGAACTTTCCATTCCGCCATTGTGTAAGGCCCAACCCCAAACATAGAATAGAAAGGGGCACCATTCTTAATAGGGCCGCGCACAGCTTTTGTAGCCCTCCCCCGTAACGTACCACGTTCGGATATCTTGGGATTGCCTTCAAATTGCTTCAGGTACTCGTAGGTCTTCGGCCAATGCTGCTTCATTTCAGATTCGGGAATGCCTTTCCTTCTCTGGAAATCTTGGGCCAAAATAATGTGAGCCGAAGGTTCGGCATACCAGCGACTAACATCTCGTCCTCGCAGTAGTGGATAGACTAAGTCCGACTCTATGACAACTCGCACATGCTTGACCTTAATTTTGCCGGTGTCGTGCAGGTTTTCGATCAGCAGTTCTCCATTTGGCTGTTCTTTTAGAATTCTAATCCAGAAACATCCGTTCAGGCCACCTGTGTTTACACCTTCGTAAGCCTTGTAATCGCTCACTCCGATCACTTTTTGGATGCCGGGAAGTACCTGCTTTGGCGCAGTGAGCCAAGGAGATGAGCCTTTGGAAGCGACAACAGGTACGGCTTCCATTTTGCGTTGGGTCGTATCAGCATGGACATTTACCAATGTCTCATCTTGAGCAATACGCGACGCCCCGCTCCATATTGTATATTCCACGGGATACTGAAAGGGCTGCTGCTTCTTCTCGCACACAAAGACTGCGGTGCGGTTCGTTGCACCTTCAAAAACCTGCATGGCGCTCAGGTCGTGGACCATTAGGGGTTGCAGATACCATGATTGGCTAGTTTCAGCTTGCGTATAGCGAAGTTGCCTGAAACCATCTCCCGCCCCCTGTGTCTTGAAAACGCTCTGCGTGATGACAAAACCAAGACGTCCGTCCTTTTTCAGATAGTTATCGACCGCGATATATGTGAACAGCATGGAAATGTCTTTCTTGCCTCCACCTAAGCGACCAGCCGTTCCCGATAGGGTAAAAAGATTGTATTCCTGCCAGAGCGGTTTCATGGCGTCTCGATAGCCATTGGGAAGACTTTCCCAATTCACCCAAGGCGGGTTGCCTGCCACATAGTCCACTTTACCGATGAATAGGGGCGCGAACGCATTCTTAATAATACGCGCCCAGATGCCGTTTTTGTTGTCTTCGTCGAGCTGTTGGAGACAAGAATAGAGGGCTATGTGGAGGAGGTCTTCTGTCACTGGAAGGGCTTCAGCCCTGCATCGGTCGAGAAACTCGGTGGGCGAGTATCCATTGCGGATGCAAAACTCAAGCGTATCGGCATAACGTCCAATATGGTCGCGGTTTTCCGTGACTTCTGTAGGGATGTTGAAATCACCGGCGCTAGTATTGAGTTGCCGCGCCTTACCCAAGCCTCCAGTAAAAAAGTCGCCGTATTCCGAGGGCGTCATGATTGAATCGCACAAGTAAACGGGCAATTCGATGTTGTCCGCATGACGTAATAGTTCGCGGATGGCCATCAGGTAGTTGGTGCGAGCCGCCATAACCGCCAGCGGATTGAGGTCAAAGCCGATGATGTTCCGCAAAATTTTCTGCAAAAGTTCGTCTTCGCCAAAGCCGCATTCGTAGCGGTGTTCGTCGTACCACGTTTTGACGCGATTCAGTGCCATGACGAGAAAAGTGCCCGAGCCACAAGCAGGATCGAGCAAACGCTTGTCTGGGTCGCCGTCGTAGCCGAGTTCGTCGAGTACGAGTTCGGCTAGCCAATCGGGTGTGTAGTATTCACCAAGGTCGTGGCGGACGGATTTGGGAAAGAGTTGTTGGTAGAGTTGCTTAAGCAAGTCGCGGGACTCAGCGGGATCAACGCTCAGGGTAGTTGGGTCGAATTGGTCAAGTGCTTGCGTCATGGTGCGGACGGCATCCGCGCAGTCCTCATTCCAAGCGTCGAGATACCAAGAGAAGAGATCGCCTTCGAGAAAGTTGCGGATGCCAATTTGAGACCAGATGCCACCCTGTTCCAGATTATGCAATTCGTCCCGTAATTTGGCTGAAGTAGGCGCGGAAATGAGTTTCTTGAGCGTTGAGATCCCAAGCGGCGAAAAGGACGAGACAATTTCGGCGGCCAGCATCTTCATAAATATGGCATAGTAAGTGTGAACGGCGAATAGAAGTTCAGCCGGATCAGAGTTGGGCACGTCATAATGGTCGGCCAGTTTTTTCACTTTGACGTTCTGACCGTGGATGTCGTAGCCGCATACCTCTCCGAAGAGAATTTGCCACTGGCTGAAGAACATCTCAGCCTTGGGATTGTCGGTTGCGTGAATTAGGGCATGAATGTGCTGGACGCCCTTTTGTGCACTCTGACCCTCGGAGCCGAAGTAGGAAGCTAGGTTTTCGGGCGTGAAGGAAAGCCCTCGTGCGCCTAGCGAGATAATCGCCCTGAGCAGGCGTTGGACCGTATGCGGCGTGACAGGCTGAGGATCCTCGGCGTCGAGCTTGGTCCCGCGTTTCCGTACAAAGACAATCGTGTCGCCATCGCAGCCCACGCCAAGGATACGATCCATACCGACATGCTCTTCTGCCTGAAAGTCCCGGAACCGCTTGTTGAGTTGCTCAACGACGGCCTTGAAACCCGGCGCGTTCTTATCCTCTGTAATTTTGCTGGAGCCCTTTGGGTTCTTATATTCGATGACCACACCGCCGTATTTCGAGTCGATATGCCCGCCCGCTAAGCCGTATTCATGGCGACCTTCGACAGTTAGCCCTGCTTTCTCGATGAACTCGTCAATAAGCTTGTTGCACTCATGGCGAATGTCTTCTTCAGACCTTGCCTTCGTAACGGCTGCTATCATTCGCTTAGCCATGATATTGGCATGATTTTCGATTAGTGCCTCGAGGTTTTGATTTTGATTCATGGAGTGTTTTGCTTTCTTCGGAAGAGGAATATCCTTAACTCGACCAATATGAGGCCGCTCTTATGACGTTCAAACTCGGTTTCCTATCTAATCTATCTATATAGTAGAATACCAAGCCTCTAAGTCAATATAAGATGATCTAAAGCCTCAAAGGGTCGGCAGCTAGGGGACAACGCAAGAAATGGTAGAAAGATTTACGAGATGGCCGCGCTGCGCTTAGCCGCGCTCATCATCGGCATCACGGTCGCGAGCGGGTGGTTGCTCCAGCGCGTCGAGTTGCTGTACAACGGCCCGCATTTGGCCGGGGCCGGGAGTATGCCGGGGGCGCAGGTCTTTCTCGCCGTGCCAATAGGGGCTTTGGCGGCCGCTGCCTTAATGCGTCGCTGGATCGGCCCGGGGGATCGTGCGGTGCTTTACGCCGCGCTGGTAATTGGGGTGTCAGCGACCGCTTCCGGTCTGATGCACCGGTTTTTGCCGGGCTTGGTGACGGGTTTCTACGGGGGCTTTGCCCAGCCGACCGGCCCCTATTATCGCTTTCTGAAAGTTGTCCCGGACTGGTTGGTGCCGGGCGGGCCGAATGAGGCCCCGGCCATCGGGGCGTTTGAAGGCGGCGCGGCCGTGCCCTGGGGGGAGTGGCTGTGGCCGTTGGCGATGTGGAGTGTGTTTTTCGGCGCGTTCTTTTTGACCTGCTTTTGCTTGGTGTGGCTGTTGCGGCAGCGCTGGCTGGAGACCGAGCGGTTGGGATTCCCGCTATTGGAAGTGCCCCGCGCCCTCATTGCCGGAGACTTGTTTGGCCAGCGGCTGTTTTGGTGGGGTGCGCTGGTGCCGACCTTGCTGTTGGGGATCAATGGATGGCATCACTACATGCCGTCTGTGCCCGAGATCACCACGAGATTGGCAATGGAGCATTTCCTGCTCGACGATCCGTGGAAAGCCATGGCCCCTTTTGAGTCGCCGTTCCACTTTGAGTTTGTCCCACTGCTGGTGGGTGCGGCGTTTCTCGCGCCCGTGGAGGTGTCGTTCAGCACGTGGTTTTTTTATTTGCTCACCCGCGTGCAATTGCTGGTGGCTCATTTCCTCGGGCGCTCGGAATATCGCGGTGACTTTATCCCCGGGCACGGGTCGCCGTGGCTAGATTGGCCGAGTCACTTTCCCTTTTTTATGACGCAGGCGCGCGGCGGCTTGCTGTTTTTGGGATTGTTCAGTCTGTGGTCGGCGCGGCGGGCCTTGGCGGCGGCGATCTCTTGGCGCAGCCGGGCGACGTGGGGGTTGGTGATTGGGGTGCTGGTGTTGTGGGCGTGGACTACGGCTTTGGGGGTGCCGCCGCTGATGGGCATTGCGGCACTGGTGCTGGTGTTGCTGTTGGCGTTGACGTTTGCGCGGCTGCGGATCGACGGAGGGTTGCCCATTGTGGGAATGCCGCAGATTGTGGGCTATCTGTTCTTCGTGGTCTTGGGGACCGGGGCTGGGCATTTTGCCGACGAGACCTACATGGGATTTGGCTTCTTGGCGGTGTTTGGTTTTACGATGATTGGGATCTGGCCCGCCCTGCAATTTGAGGGGCTGAAGTTGGCCGAGATCCACGGCGTGTCGCCGCGCCGCTTGATTTGGGGGATGGCTTTGGGGTTAGCCGTTGGGCTGGGAGCCGGCTATGTGTTTTCGCTGGAAACGATGTACGAGCATGGGCTGTTTGCCTTGCAGGAGCAGGGCGGTGCGCGGTCTGAAGCGCGCATTGGCCGCTACTACAACTACTTGTTCAAAGACGCGGGTACGGTGGATGGGGGTACGGATTGGGTGCGCTTGGGATTTCACGCGGTTGGGGCGGGCTGTACTTATTTCTTGGCGTTGATGCGCCAGCACTTTCTGCGCTGGCCCTTGCATCCGATGGGCTTTGTGTTTGGCACGGGTTTTGGCTGGCTGGTGTGGGGATCGGTGTTGTGCGGCTGGTTGTGTAAATGGCTGGCGGTGCGCTACGGCGGGGCGCAAACCTATCGGCGGGTCATGCCGTTTTTCTTGGGAATGATTTGCGGCGAGGTAGCGATGCGGCTGGTGTGGGCTGCAGTCGCGCTGGGGCAGGGCGAGATGGGAGGTGGGTACCGACCGTGACGGCTAACGATCTAACTAGCTACCGCGACTTGATGCAGCCCCCGACGCGCTTTCGCGAGGGCTTTACTGCACGGACTGTGGCCGGGGCGTTCTTTGTCGGCTTTATCATGATGCCCGGTGCCATTTACATGGGTTTGATTGCTGGCGCATCGCTCGGCGCGGCTGCCGAGTGGGTGACCATTATCCTGTTTTCCGAGCTGGCGCGGCGTTCCTTTTCGGCGCTGACGCGCCAGGAGATTTACCTGATCTACTACATTGCCGGCGGCTTGGCTGGCGTCATCGGCGGCACCATGCTGGCCGGGGGGCCGTTTGGGCAACTGGTGTGGAACCAGTACCTCGTGCAGTCGCAGGCCGCGGCCGGCTTTGGCATTGCCGAGCACATCCCGGAATGGGTCGCGCCGCCGATTGGTTCCGATGCGCTGATGGGTCGCAGCTTTTTGCACCGGGCGTGGATCCCGCCAATGGTCGTACTGGTCGCCTCGCAGTTTTTGTCGCGGATCGAGTGGTTTACGCTTGGCTACATCCTCTTTCGGGTTACGTCCGATGTGGAGCGCTTGCCCTTTCCGTTGGCACCAGTCGCCGCGCAGGGGGCGACCGCGCTGGCCGAGAGTGACGAGGGGCGGGATAGCTGGCGCTGGCGGGTTTTCTCGGTGGGGATGGGGATTGGGTTGTTGTTCGGCGCGGTGTACGTGGGGTTGCCGGCGCTGACTGGGTTGATCGCCAGCGATCCCATCGTCCTGCTGCCCATCCCCTGGATCGACCTGACGCGCACTACGGAGACCATTCTGCCGGCTGCACCCTTGGGCATTGGCACGGACTTGGGCTTGGTGTTGTTGGGGATGGTGCTGCCGTTTTGGATCGTCGTTGGCACGTTTGTCGCGGCCATGGTCCACGCCTTGGGCAGCCCGATTCTCTACCACGCGGGTATGCTGACGCACTGGCGGCCGGGCATGGACGCGATTCTGACGAATTTCGCCAATGATATCGACGTGTGGATGAGCGTGTACATTGGCGCGGGCGCGGCTGTCGGTGCGATTGGTTTGGTGCACGCCGTGCTGTCGGTGCGGGCTGCGCGCCGTCAGGGTGAACATCGTCCGTTGCGGGATACGCCGGCCGGGCGGGGCGACTTCCCGCTGTGGATAGCGATTGGCGGATACGTCCTATCGACGTTGGCCATGATCTGGCTCTGCGTGTTGCTACTGGACGACGATGAGTTTCCGCTGATCTTTTTGCTGCTTTTTGGCTTCGTGGTGACGCCGGTGATTTCGTATGTCAATGCGCGCATGGCTGGGTTGACGGGACAGTTGGTCAGCTTTCCGCTGCTGCGCGAGGGCGCTTTTATCTTGAGCGGCTACAAGGGCATTGATATATGGTTTGCGCCCATTCCGTACTCCGACCACGGTCGGCGCGCCCAACTTTTCCGCGAAGTGGAGCTGACCGGGACGCGCTTCTCGTCGATCATCAAGGCCGAGCTGTTGCTGTTGCCGCTGAGCTTGGTCTGCGGCTTTGTGTTTTGGTCGCTGGTGTGGCAGATGGAGCCTATTCCCTCGCCGACCTTCCAATACGCGCAGACGTATTGGCATCTCATTGCGCTGCGCCAGTGCCTGTGGTACTCGGCGACGTTGGGTGGGGAAACGCTGTTTGATCAGGCGATTAAGGGGTGGTGGATCGCGGGGAGTTTTGTGCTGGCCGGAGGGCTGTTTGGGGTGATGTCGTGGTTGGGGTGGCCAATTTCGCTGGTGTACGGGTTTGTGCGCGGCCTTGGGGGCCTGCCGCATTTGCTGATTCCGGAAATGGCTGGTGCCCTGCTGGCCCGTTATTGGCTGGAGCCGCGCTTTGGGACGCAGCAGTGGCGGCAATACGCGCCGGTGTTGCTGGCTGGGTATGCGTGTGGGATGGGCTTGGTGGGCATGTCCGCGGTGGCGATTGCGTTAATATCTAAGTCGGTGACGCAGTTGCACTATTGAGGACCGTCAGCCGCGCAGGGCTTGGCGGAGGCCAAAAGCGCGTTTGACCCACCCACTCTTGTATCCCTCCACCGCGTAGTACGGCACGAGGTTGCAGCCAAAGCCGCGCTTGAAAAAGGCGATGCTCGGCATGTTAGCGCCGACGAAGTCGAAGTACTGGTGGGCGGCTGTGGTGTAGTATTGCCAATACAACAGCGAGATGGCCCCTGTGTGGTTGTAAGCCGGGTCGGCTCCGGCGGCCCAGGCATAAGTGGTGTCGAATCCCTCGACAAAAGCGACGATCGCGGCTGGCCCGTCCTGGCAGGTGATTTCGGACGCTTGGGCTAGACCAGCCTCCAAGGCTGCGGCGACAAAGCGTTCAGCCAAGGCCGCGGCGATTGGGGAGCCGTTGGCTTGGTTGGCGTAGATGGCTTCGTACTGCCGCCGGAACAGCGCGACATCGCTGGTGGGCCGCAGTTGATAGCCGAGTTTTTCAGCCTTGCGAATGGCGGTGCGCGTGCGGCGCTCGATTCGCTCCCATAGTGCGTTGCTGTCGCCGAGCGGTAGCCGATAGGTATAGCGCAGGTATGCGTCCCAGCCCTGCCAAGTGAAGGGGCGCACATCGGCGATGGACGGCGCGTGGACTAGGAAGACGCGGTCGTAGTGCTTGGCGAGATGGTCCGTCAGGTGCGTGCAAGCGCGGTGTTGGGCTGCTTCGGCTTTGGCTGGTCCTTTGCCAGCGACCGGGGCGAGGAGTAGGCCGGTGTGGGGCGTCAGCTCTGGGGTTTCGAGGCGGTAGAGACCCATGCGGCGGCGAGCCAAGCCGCTGATACCGGCGACGAGGTGGCCGTTGCGGTAGCAGCCGAGGCGGTTTACTTGACCGCCGGTAGCGGCCGCCGCACAGCGCAGCCACGCGCTGGTGGAAAATACCGTGCCGCCGACGGCTTGGCGGACGAAGGCGTCCCACGCCGTGTCGTCGGCGACGAGGCGGATTTCAAAGGTGTCGGCCACAGGCGATTTCGCGGTTGGGATTCAAGATAGACTCCTATCCCATTTTGCGAACTCGTGCGCCGCACCGCAAGATCGGGTAGTGGTACATTTTGAAAATTAAGAATTTTTCCGGTAGGTCTTGGGTCGCTTGGGTGGTAGAGGACTGTCTAAATTACCCTATTATGGGCAGATAGCGAAGGACGCGGTGCGCTCGTCGGCGCCATTCACAGCGCCCTCGACCGACTCGTGGATTTTAATGTAGTCAAAGAGGGGGTTGTTGCTTCTCTCGATCAGCACCTCGACCCGACCAGCCCCACCACAGGAGTAGGGCGCATCGCTAATGCCTGTTCCATTGCTCCGCTTGAGGGGAAGGCGGGCGATGGCCCCAGGCCCCTCAAGCTTTTCTGCCCAAGCGTTTTGGGCGGCACCGTTGAGATCAAACGCGGGGTTGCCGGCGTGGAGAGACGAGGTGATGGTCACTCCCAGGACTACCCCACCCGCCACCTCGCGATTTCCTTTGACTACGATCTCGCCGTGCTCAAGGCCGCCCTCGACGGCGACAGAGGTCTGCGCCGGGATGTCGTGCTCGTAGTGCAGGAGGCCCGCCTCGATGTTGCTGTAATCTGTTCCTTGGACGGATACGCTTTGTATATAGCCTCCGCGAGCCAGGTAATTCATCCAATCCGCCAGGGGATGGACGCCATTGGTGGCGCGATCAAAGCTCTGGGAATCGAGCTGCACCTCCGACGCCGACGGGCCGCTCTTATAGAAAAACACGACCCCTGCCGTGCCGGTAGTGGAGGTGCGTATAGACCGATCGCCGTCCAGCGTAAAGGTTACGCGTTGCGACTCCAAGAATATCCTCGGGGTCTTGTAGTACACATCGACATACCATGTGGCCTGTGCGGGCTGCGCCACCCGCACGACTTGAGGATGGTACTCAATCGCCAGAGTCTCCATGTCGTCGTCGGTAACCCTAACCATTGGCGCACTCTTGGCGGCAATGGTGCCGTCGCCCGGGAGCGACAGCTCGACATCCCACGAGCCTTGCACAATGTTATCATCCTCGGCAGAACCGACAACGACTAGCGTGCGGTTGTTAGCACCCCAATGAAAACCGCGACTGTGCTGACTGTGCACCGCACTGGTGGGCCAAGAGTTGTCCAGTGTGCACGTGATGTTGATGAATGCGCCATCTTCGCTGGCGGCAATGGGGAGCTGGCACGGCGGGAACGCGTCGCCTTGAGCTAGCTTGGCAGCAATCAACGGAGAGTTGTTGGGAACTCGAGATTCATTGCTGCATGCAATAAAAAGCAACGACAGGTACGCGGCGCAAAGCCCGGTGGCTAAGCGAGCGCAGAGGTGTTGCTTATTCTTGGGATTATGCAACATGGGGATATCTCCTTCTTGGTTACTGGATAGCGATCGGTGCCAGCCAGCCGGAGGAGGTGGGTCGGGGAACGGGACGCTTGTACTGAGCCGACGCTGGTTGCGTCCCACCGGCTGGGGTACCGGATAGTTTGGACGCCCCTACGGGACGCCCCTACAAGGTCGCCTATCCATGGTCCTTCCCGCTTTCGCAGGTATGACAAAAACGGCGTAACGTCCGTTGGTGAAGCTGTCGAATTACGTTGTCGTTTAGTGTGGAGGGCGCGATGCCCTGAGGCCGCGAGTAGTTTGGGTGATCGGAGTGTTTACGGCTTCGACGCGCTCGAGCCGAAAACAAGGTGTGGAGTTGAATAGCAGATGTATGAGGTTTCAACTCGCGGAGTATGACAATATGGATACGGAATTGATCGACGAAGATCAACTATTTTTTTGCGGTTTTTAAAAAAAGGCATCGCGCATGGCTGGCTATATCGGCCGCAGCATTGAGTAGCACGGCCTGCCCATCTATTCCAGCGTCCTCTATCTGCGTCCCGACGCTGGCATATCCAAGAGCGGCCCGGCTTCCGCGTGCTGGTGCAATTGAGCGAGCTAGACGGTCAACAGATACTCGACGCGGGAGATGCGCCATACAGCTTGACATTCCCTCTGGCACGCCATATATTGAACCCTTTATCGTATAATTGAACGCTAACTTCTTGGATTACTTAGGTTTAATGCCAATGAGCGCGCCGTTCCAGTCCCCGCGTATTTTCCGCCCGACCCCAGTGTGGGCGCGCCTCCGACTTCTCCTCCTCGACTTACTGCTTATTATTGGCCGGCCGGTCAAGTAGGCTTCGCTCCTCGTTCCACGTTTAACAGCCCAATTAACGGACGAAGCCGCTGCAACGAGCCGGCTATTAGCTAACTATGTCTATAAAACAATCTCAACGCCCTCAGTGAAGGAGAATTTTCATGCAGATGTACTACGACAACGACGCCAATCTCGACCTGCTCTCGGACAAGACCGTGGCCGTCATCGGCTACGGCAGCCAAGGCCACGCCCATTCGCTCAACTTGGCGGAGAGCGGCGTCAAGGTGGTGGTGGGCTTGCGCGCGGGTAGTAAGCGGCGCGCCGAGGCCGAGGCCGAAGGGCTGGCGGTAGCCGATGTGGCCGAGGCCAGCAAGCGGGGTGACATCGTGGTGATCCTGATTAACGACGAAGTCCAGAAGGCCGTGTACGAAGCCGATATCCGCCCCAATCTCGAAGCGGGCAATGCCCTCGCCTTTGCCCACGGGTTTAACATCCACTTTGGGCAGGTAGTACCGCCGCCGGATGTCGATGTGTTCATGGTCGCGCCCAAAGGGCCGGGGCACTTGGTGCGCCGCGTGTACCAGCAAGGGGGTGGCGTGCCGGGCCTGTTGGCCGTGTACCAAGACGCCACTGGCCGGGCGCACGAGGTCGGCTTGGCCTATGCCAAGGGGATTGGCTGCGGCCGGGCCGGAGTCATTGAGACGACCTTCCGCGAGGAGACGGAGACCGACTTGTTCGGCGAGCAGGTGGTGCTGTGTGGCGGTTTGACCGAGCTGATCCGCGCGGCGTTCGACACGCTCGTCGAGGCTGGCTACCAGCCCGAGGTTGCTTATTTCGAGTGTTTGCACGAGGTCAAGCTGATCGTCGATCTGATCTACGAGGGCGGCATTGCCAACATGCGCTCGTCGATTTCGGATACTGCGGAGTTCGGCGACTTGACGCGCGGCCGCCGGGTGATAACCGAGCAGACGCGAGCGGAAATGAAGCAGATTCTCGCCGATGTGCAAAACGGCCACTTTGCGCGGGAATGGCTGGCCGAAAACCAAGTGGGCCGCCCGGTGTACAATGCGATCAAGCGCCGCGATTCCGAGCACCTGATTGAGACCGTCGGCACCCGGCTGCGCGCGATGATGAGTTGGCTGGACGACAAATAAGTATAGTGATTGGTGGTCGGTGGCCAGTGACCAGTCCCAACCTCCCCCGGAGGGGACTAACCACTGACCACTGACCACTGGCTTCTGAAAGGAGGTGAGCGCGATGGAACCCTTACTTAGCGAGTTGAGTTCCGACCCCGACCTTAGATCGGTAGGCGGTCTCTGCACGGCTGGAGGGGACCGTCTGCCGCTTGTACCACTTCATCCGGCTAGCCTAGGAAAAACACATGATGGCTGATGCAAATCGCGTATATATTTTCGACACCACACTGCGGGATGCCGAGCAGACGCCCGGTGCCTCGCTGACGGCTAGAGAGAAGCTGGAAATCGCCTACCAGTTGGCGCGGTTGAAGGTCGATATTATCGAGGCCGGCTTTCCGGTGTCCTCCAACGAGGACTTTGAGGCCGTGCGCCGCATTGGGCAGGAAGTCGAAGGGCCGATAATCTGTGGGTTGGCCCGCGCCGTGCCCAAGGACGTTGAACGAGCGGGTGCGGCCCTCCAAGGCGCATCTCGGCCGCGGATCCACACCTTTATCGGCACATCGGATATTCAACTCGCGGGCCAATTGCGCAAAGGCCGGGAAGAGGTGCTGAAGATGGCGGTGGAGTCGGTGGAGCAGGCCAAGTCGTACTGTGACGATGTCGAGTTCTCACCCTTGGACGCCACTCGCACTGAGCCTAGCTACCTCTACGAGATCATCGCGGCGACCATCGCCGCAGGGGCGACGACGATCAATATCCCCGACACGGTCGGCTATGCCGTACCCGAAGAATTCGGGGAGATGATCGCGCGGATTATCGCTGAAGTGCCCAACAGTGGAGACGCCATCATCAGCGTCCATTGCCACGACGATCTGGGCATGGCGGTACCCAATACCCTCTCCGCGATCAAAAAAGGCGCACGCCAAGCCGAATGCACGATCAACGGCTTGGGCGAGCGAGCCGGCAATACCTCGCTGGAGGAGATCGTCATGGCGCTAAAGACGCGCCAGAACTACTTCGGCTTTGATACTGAAGTGGTCACCGAGGAAATCGTCTCTACCAGCCGGCTAGTTAGCCGCTTGATGGGCATCGCGGTCCAGCCCAACAAGGCGATTGTCGGTGCCAATGCCTTTGCGCACAGCTCGGGCATCCACCAGGATGGGGTCCTCAAGCAGCGAGACACCTTTGAGATTATGGATCCGAAAGATGTGGGGCTGGAGGCTACCGAGATCGTACTGACGGCGCGCTCGGGACGCGCTGCGCTGCGCCATCGGCTGGAGGTCTTGGGCTACGAGTTGGATCAGGCGAAGCTGGACAAGATCTACGAGAAGTTCTTGGAACTGGCCGACAAGAAAAAGGAGATCTTTGACGAGGACCTAGTCGAGATCTTTCTCGACGATCCCGGCGAGGGGATACTCTGTTACGAAATAAAGTATCTGCACGCAGTTAGCCGCACTGGAGACGTGCCCTCGGCGACGGTGCGTTTGAGTATTGCCGCTGGCGAGCCTGTGGAGGGATCGGCTCAGGGCGGCGGGCCGGTAGATGCTGTTTATGAGGCCATTAACCGAGCGCTCGCCAGCCATCCACAAGAAGATAACGACATCCAACTGGACGATTATGCCATTCGTGCGATCACCTCGGGTAGCCAAGCGCTGGGCGAGGTGACGGTACATCTGTCGAGAAGTGGAGAACAGGCGCGGGGCCGGGGCGTTTCGACCGACGTTATCGAGGCCAGTGCGAGGGCTTATGTGGATGCGCTGAACCGCCTAGCCGTAAAGAGTACTAAAGAAAGACACCCGACTGTGTAGAGGAGATTGGAGATGGGTAAGACCCTGTTGCACAAGGTTTGGGACGCGCACACCGTGCGCGAGTTGCCCTCTGGGCAGACGCAGTTGTTCGTTGGTCTGCATTTGGTCCACGAGGTGACCAGTCCCCAGGCCTTTGAGATGCTGCGGGAGCGCGGCCTTACCGTCCGCTTCCCAAAGCGCACCTTTGCCACCGTGGATCACATCGTGCCCACGGACTTGGTGCAGCGGCCTTTTGTCGATGATTTGGCTGAGGAGATGATGGATGCGATCGAACAGAATGCCGCCGAGTTCGAGATCCCGCTGTTCAACATCGACGATCAGCGCCAAGGGGTAGTCCACGTCATCGGCCCGGAACTGGGATTGACCCAGCCGGGCATGACCATTGCCTGCGGCGACAGCCACACTTCAACGCACGGGGCTTTTGGCGCGGTGGCCTTTGGCATTGGCACCAGCCAAGTCCGCGACGTGCTCGCCACCCAGTGCTTGGCTATGGACCCGCTCAAGGTGCGGCGGATCGAAGTTAGCGGTGTGCTGAGCGAGGGGGTGTATGCCAAGGACGTCATCTTACACATCATCGGCCAGCTCGGGGTCAATGGCGGCGTTGGCTACGGCTATGAGTACGGCGGTTCCGTCATTGAGGCCATGTCCATCGAAGAGCGGATGACGGTGTGCAACATGTCGATTGAGGGCGGTGCCCGAGTCGGATACGTCAATCCCGATCAGACGACGTACGACTATCTCAATGGGCGGTCTTATGCGCCGCGCAACTTTGAGTCTGCGGTCGAATGGTGGGAGTCCATGGCTTCGGATGCAGATGCCGAGTACGACGACCTAATCCAAATCGACGGCCGCGAGATCGGCCCGACCGTGACGTGGGGCATTACGCCGGGCCAATCGGTCGGCGTTGACCAGGCCCTGCCCGGGCTAGACGCTTTTGCCGATGCCGACCGCTCCACCGTCCGGGAAGCCTTCGATTATATGGACTTTGAGCCGGGGCAGAAGATCGCCGGGACCAAAGTAGATGTGGCGTTTATTGGCTCCTGCACCAACGGTCGGCTCTCGGATTTGCGCGAGGCAGCCCGGGTTGCTCGCGGACGCAAAGTAGCCTCCGGCGTCCGCGCCCTCGTGGTGCCTGGGTCGCAACAGGTGCGGGCCGCAGCCGAGGCCGAGGGCCTGCACGAGATATTTGCGGAGGCTGGGTTCCAGTGGCGGGGAGCGGGCTGCTCCATGTGCTTGGCGATGAATCCCGACAAACTCCAAGGCCGCGAACTGTGCGCCTCGTCGTCCAATCGCAATTTCAAGGGTCGGCAGGGCAGCCCCACCGGCCGCACTTTGCTGATGAGTCCGGCGATGGTCGCGGCGGCGGCGGTGGCGGGCGAGGTGGCGGATGTGCGAGAGTTGGTGGGGTAGGGATCCTTTATTGGATTGTCAAAACTGACCGAGTGTAATGGAGATACCGATGACAGAGATGCTCGAAAGCAAGCTCGACGCTATCGCGCAAGCCTGCAAACGCCACGGTGCAACTCGGTTGGATGCCTTTGGATCGGCCCTGCGCGGTGACTTCCACCCCGGTCAGAGCGACGTCGATCTATTGGTCGAACTTGGCCCAATGGAACCGTATGCGCGAGTCGATGCCTATTTCGGCCTGCTGGAAGACCTCAGAGCCATACTAGGGAAGCAGATTGATCTAGTCGTTTCAGGAGCCGTGAAGAATCGCTATATCGCTCGCGACATTGAGCGGACGAAGCAATCGTTGTATGCCGCGCGATGCAAGAGGAGACAAACTTGATGAACGAATCGGCGATCCGACTGCGTATTGAGTCATTGGACGAAGGCGGCTTTCTCGCCACGAGCCCCGATGTTCCGGGCTTGATTGCGGAAGGACGCAGCCTCACCGAAGCTGTCGAGATTGCACAAGGTCTCGTACGCAAAATTGCAGAGTCGTGTATTGAACACGGCGACCCACTGCCTCGCGCATTGGCGACTCTCCCAGAGGGTAACGCCGAAATTGATCTGCTAGTACCCGTCAGCGTGCCGTAGTGGGACGGCTCTCCGGGTTCAAGTATCGAGATGTTGCTCGGCGTCTGCGACATTTTGGTTATGCGTTCGACCGTCCAGGACCGGGCAGTCACGAAGTTTGGCGTCATGCACAGACTGGTCGGAAAGTTACTGTACCTCGGCACACTAGAGATATGGCGGAAGGAACGCTTCGCGCCATTCTTCGAGAGGCCCAAATCGGCGTCGACGATTTCCTTGAGGCTCGTTAGATACTTGCGTGGGCTTGCTGGCGAAATTTTTAAGGAGACACCATGGAAAATTCGAGTGTGATTAAGACGATAACTGGCCGCGGCGTGGTGGTGCGCGGGGCCGATATTGATACCGACCGCATCATTCCGGCTCGCTTTTTGCGGACGGTGACCTTTGAGAATCTAGGGGCCCATGCCTTTGAGGATGATCGCGCCGGCAGTGACCATCCCTTTGACCAAGCGCGTTTCCAAGGGGCGTCGATCCTGTTGGCCAATGCCAACTTCGGCTGCGGGTCTTCGCGCGAACACGCGCCGCAGGCTCTGATGCGTTGGGGGATCAAGGGGTTTGTCGCCGAGTCCTTTGCCGAGATTTTTTTTGGCAACTGCATCGCCATGGGACTGCCCTGTGTGCGGGTAGCGGCCGAGGACATGCAGACTTTGATGGACGCAGTTGAGAGCGATCCGGCGCAGGAGGTGGCCATTGATCTCGAAGCGCGGCAGGTGCGCTGGGCTGGTGGCCAAGTTGCAGCCGATATTGCCGACGGCCCACGCGAGCAGTTTCTCAAGGGAAGCTGGGATTCGCTGGGTCAGCTTTTGTTCGCTGGCGACCAGATTGAGAGCACTACGCAGAAGCTGCCGTACGTGGCGGGGTTCTGAAAGAGGTGATAAGATGGGACACATCAAAGTAAACGGACGGAAAGTTACCAACCCATTAGCTCGGGTGCTGATACCGACGACCGCCTTGCTGTTTTTGGCTTTTGTCGCGGCAACTGTTATATGCGCGATTCTAATCGCGACAGGGTTGGTGTTCGTGGTGTTGATCCTCACAGCCGGCGTGATGTTGCTGTATTTCGCTGTTAGAATCGTGGTCACAGGACTGCGCTATTTTGCCAATTGGAACGAGAATAGACGGAGGTAAATAATTGCACAAAATTGCCGTAATACCCGGAGACGGAACAGGGCCTGAAGTGGTAGTCGAGGGGCTGAAAGCACTCGACGCGGTGGCCGCTAAGCAGGGATTCAAATACGAGACCGTGGAGTTCGACTTTGGCGGCGATCGCTACTTGCGCACCGGCGAGGTCTTGCCCGACTCGGCGGCCGACGGCTTTAGGCAGTTCGACGCCATTTACCTAGGGGCCATCGGCCACCCCGATGTGAAGCCGGGTATCCTCGAAAAGGGCATTCTACTGAGACTGCGATTTGAGTTGGACCAGTACATCAACCTTCGCCCAGTCAAGCTCTATCCCAACGTGCCGACGCCGATTAAGGACAAGGGGCCGGAGGATATCGACTTTGTGGTGGTGCGCGAAAATACTGAGGGGCTGTACGCGGGTTCTGGCGGCTTCCTCAAAAAGGGCACGCCCGACGAGATCGCGGTACAGGAATCGATCAACACTCGCAAGGGCGTCGAGCGCTGTCTGCGCTACGCCTTTGAGTACACCCAGCGGCGCAACAAGGACAACACCTTGACGCTGTGTGGCAAGACCAACGTGCTGACGTATGCCTTCGACCTGTGGGAGCGGGTGTTTGAGGAAATCGGCGCGGCCGACTATCCGGCCATCAAGCGCGACTACGCCCACGTCGATGCCATCTGCATGTGGATGGTCAAAAATCCCGAGTGGTTCGACGTGGTAGTTACCGACAACATGTTCGGAGACATCATCACGGATTTGGGCGCGATGATCCAGGGCGGAATGGGCATTGCCGCCGGTGGCAATATCAACCCCGAAGGCGTGTCGATGTTCGAGCCGATCGGTGGCTCGGCCCCCAAGTACACCGGCCAGAATATCATCAATCCTATGGCCGCCGTCGGCGCTTGCCAGCTCATGCTCGACACGCTTGGCGAGCACGAGGGTGCCAACATTTTGGAGGGCGCTATCGTCTCGACGCTGACCAAGCTCGACGATATGAGTGCGGGTAGGATGGGGTATTCGACGGCGGAAGTAGGGGACCTAGTAGCCCAGGCCGTTGCCGACGCCTAGGGCGATGGAGGGCAGCAACACCATGCGCATTGAAGTCTATGACTCCACCCTGCGAGACGGAGCCCAAGCCGAGGGCATTTCCTATTCGCTAGAGGACAAGTTGCTGATCGCACGGCGGCTCGACGCGCTGGGGGTCGATTACATTGAAGGGGGTTGGCCGAACCCGACCAATCCCAAGGACTTGGCTTTTTTCCAAGAGGCGAAAAAGCTCGGGTTACAGGCGAAAGTAACCGCCTTCGGCAGCACTCGACGGGCGACCAACGCACCGGAGGAAGACGAGACCTTGCAGACGCTGCTTAAGGCCGAGACCGAGAGCATCGCCCTCTTCGGCAAGAGCTGGACCTTGCACGCGACTGAGATCTTGCGCACCACGCTAGCGGGCAATGTGCAGTTGATCGAGGATTCAGTCGCCTATCTGGTCGCGCACGGTCGGGAGGTGATCTACGATGCCGAGCATTTCTTTGATGGCTATAGGGCCGACGCCAGTTACGCGGTTGAGACGCTGTTGGCCGCCGAGCGCGGTGGGGCGCGGATTTTGGTGCTCTGCGATACTAATGGCGGTACCTTGACCAGCGAGATGAGTCAGATTGTCGAGGAGGTCAAGGCGCGGATCGGCATCCCCTTTGGCATCCACACGCACAACGATGCTGGCGTCGGTGTGGCCAATACGCTCGTGGCCGTGGAGCGGGGGGCGGTGCAAGTGCAGGGAACTTTTAACGGCTACGGAGAACGCTGCGGCAACGCCAACTTGTGCTCAATTTTGCCCAACCTCGAGTTGAAGATGGGTTTCGAGACGGTGGGCCGCGACAACCTCGCGGACCTGATGGACTTCTCCCGCTTCCTCAGCGAGATCGCCAATGTCTATCACGATCACCGCCAGCCTTACGTCGGCGAGAGCGCGTTCGCCCACAAGGGCGGAGCACATGTCGATGGGGTGATGAAGGTCGCCCACTCGTTTGAGCATATCGAGCCTGAGCGGGTGGGCAATGAGCGGCGGTTCTTGGTCTCGGACCAAGCGGGCGGCGCGACGATTGTCAGCAAGCTCCAGCGATTTTTGCCCGACATAGAGAAGAGGGATCCGCTGGTGGGGCGGGTCTTGGAGCGGGTCAAGCAGTTGGAGCACGAGGGCTATCAGTTTGAGGCGGCGGAGGGATCGTTTGAGTTGATGGCGCGCCGGGTCCAGGGCACGTACGAGGACTTATTTACGCTGATCAACTTCCGCACGATCAACCGTAGGATCGGGGAGCACGTCGAAGAAGCCGAGGCTATTGTCAAGGTCGTCATCGGCGATGCCGAGTACCATATGGTCGCTGGCGGCGATGGCCCGGTCAACGCGCTCGACCAAGCACTGCGCAAGGCGCTGGAGCAGGAGTTTCCCGCGCTCAAGCAGGTGCATTTGGAGGACTACAAGGTACGGGTGTTGTCGAGCAGCGACGGAACCGCGGCCAAGACGCGCGTGTTGATCGAGTCGTCGGACGGCAAGGATGTGTGGGGTACGGTGGGGGTGTCGGAGAATGTGATCGAGGCGAGTTGGATCGCCTTGGCCGATAGTCTGCACTACAAATTGATGAAGGACGCGCTAGCCGAGCTAGCGGTCGGCGCGACGGGAACGGACTGAGTGCTATGAGAATTATCGAGGGCGGTGGGGTCACTTCGCCGAGTGGGTACCGGGCGGCTGGCATCCAGACGGGTGTCAAGGAGTCGGGCGCTAAGGATTTGGCGCTGGTGTATTCGACGCGCTCGGCGAATGCGGCCGCGGTGTACACCACCAACAAGGTGCAGGGTGCGCCGATTGCCATCGACCGCGAGCACCTCGCCGACGGCAGGGCGCGGGCCGTGATTCTCAACAGCGGCAACGCCAATGTCTGCAACGGCGACGTCGGTTTAGAATACGCCCGGCGGATGTGTGCACTGACGGCGAGTGAGTTGGGCCTGCAAACGGAAGAAGTGTTGGTTTGCTCCACCGGCTTGATCGGCGTGCCGTTGCCGATTGCCAAGATTGAAGCGGGCATTCCGCGGATTGTCGCGGCGTTGTCCGAGGAAGGCGGTGCTACTGCCGCCGAGGCGATCATGACCACGGACACCGTGCCGAAGAGTTGCGCTGTCGAGGTTGAATTGGAATCGGGCCGCGCCGTGGTCGGGGCGATGGCCAAAGGAGCGGCGATGATCGCCCCCAACATGGCGACAATGCTAGCGGTGGTGACCACGGACGCGGCCGTGCCCAGCGGACAGTTGCAGGAACTGCTGTCGCAAGCCATCCAGCGCACGTTCAACTGCATTACGGTTGACGGCGACATGAGCACGAGCGATACGGTGATCCTGATGGCCAATGGCGACGGCGCGGAGCTAGGCGAACGCGATTGCGCGCGTCTCTACGAGGGCATTGAGTACGCGTGTCGGCAGATGGCCCAGGCGATTGCGCGCGACGCCGAGGGGTCGTCCAAGCTGATCACCATAGCGGTGCGCGGTGCCGCCACTGAAGCCGAGGCGAGACAAGTCGGCATTGCGGTGGCTAATTCGAGCTTGGTGAAGACCGCGGCGTTTGGCAACGATCCCAACTGGGGACGCATCCTGTGCGCGATGGGGTACGCCGGCGTCGAGTTCGATCCCGAAAGGGCGCACGTGTCGCTGTGCGGCACCGACATCTACGGCAACGGCGCTGGTCTCGATTTTGACGGGGATAAGCTGAGCGCGGCCATGCAGGCGGAGGAAATGGCCATTGACATCGACTTGGCGATGGGCGAGGCCGCGGCTGAAATTTTTACCTGCGATCTGACGTACGAGTACGTGCGTCTGAACGCCGAATACACTACCTGAGGAACTATGCCACTTTCGCACAATGTACAGCGCGTCCAGCCGTCGGTCACCATGCAGATTTCGGCGCGGGCTGCGGCCATGCAGCGCGCTGGTATCGACGTGGTTTCCCTGTCGGCGGGCGAGCCGGATTTCGATACGCCGCAAAACGTCAAAGACGCTGGCATCCGCGCCATTGCCGAGGGTTTTACCAAGTACACCACGCCGGGATCGGGGATCATCGAGCTCAAGGAGGCGATCTGCCGCAAATTCGAGCGCGACAATGGTTTGGTTTACACAACCGACGAAGTGATCGTCAACAACGGGGCCAAGCACTCGCTCTTTTTGGCGGTGGCGGCGCTGGTCAACCCCGGCGACGAGGTCATTATCCCTACGCCCTATTGGGTGACCTACTGCGAGCAGCCGCGGATAGTGGGCGGCGAGCCAGTGATCGTCGAGACCCAAGCGGCCAATGGTCTCAAGCTGACTGCGGACGAGTTTCGCGCCGCCATTACGCCGCGCACGCGGATGCTTTTTTTGTGCTCGCCGTCTAATCCCAGCGGCGCAGTGTACACCCGCGAGGAGTTGGAGAGTTTGGCGGCGGTGGCTGTTGAACACGAGGTCTATGTGCTCAGCGACGAGATTTACGAAAAGCTGATTTACGATGGAGCCGAGCACCACTCGATTGCAGCTTGCAGCCCGGAGGCCAAGGAACTCAGCATTGTGGTCAACGGGGTGTCCAAAGCCTATTCGATGACCGGCTGGCGCATCGGCTATACGGGGGCCAGCGAGGAGATCATCGCCGGAATGAACAAGGTGCAAAGCCAAGAGGTGTCGCACCCCTCGTCGATGGCGCAGAAAGCGGCTGTCGAGGCGCTCGATGGCCCGCAGGAGTCGGTTGAGGAAATGCGCCAAGCTTTTGATGAGCGGCGGCGCTACATGGTCGAGCGTCTCAATGCCATAGAAGGAGTGGAATGCGTGCTGCCGTCGGGAGCCTTTTACGCCTATCCCGACGTCGCCGCGTACTACGGCAGCCAAGTCCGCGACTCAGTGGCATTGTGCGAGTATTTGCTCGAAGGGGCCAAGGTGGCCTGTGTGCCCGGTGCTGGATTTGGCACCTACGAGCACATCCGGCTTTCCTACGCCACGTCGCTGGACCTGCTTGAAAAGGCGCTGGACCGAGTTGAGGCGGCGCTGGGTGAATTAAGAATTAAGAATTAAGAATTAGGAATTGGGGTGGGGGTAATTCGTAATTCTCAATTCCTAATTCCTAATTTTAACATAGGAGGTTTGTCCGGTGAATAACAGTGGATTTTACCTCGATTTTGAACGCGATCTCGTCGAGCTACAAAAGAAAATCGACGAGCTAAAAAGCCAAGCCGAAGCCGATGGCTTGAATTTGGATGAGGGTGTGCGCAAGCTCGAAGCGCAGGCTGCGAAGAAGCGCAGAGAAATCTACGCTAATCTCAGGCCTTGGCAGCGGGTGCAGATCGCCCGGCACCCGAACCGCCCGTACGCGCTCGATTACGTCGAGCGGATGCTGTCCGATTTTACCGAGTTACACGGTGACCGCTTCTTTGCCGACGACCCCTCCGTCATCGGCGGGCCAGCGCGACTGGACGACGAGTCGGTCATGGTCATCGGCATCCAGAGTGGACGCAACCTCGAAGAGCGGCAAAAGCGCAACTTTGGCATGCCGCATCCAGAAGGGTATCGCAAGGCCCGTCGCCTGATGCAGATGGCGGCCAAGTTCAAATTGCCAGTCTTGACCTTGGTCGATACCTCGGGTGCCTATCCCGGGATTGAGGCCGAGGAGCGGGGCCAAGCCGAGGCCATCGCCCGCAATCTCTACGAAATGTCGCATCTGCCGGTGCCCATCGTCGTGGCTATTATCGGCCAGGCCTTCAGCGGCGGTGCCATTGGCATCACGGTCGGCGACCGGATCCTGATGCTGGAGCACGCCTGTTATTCGGTAATTGTGCCGGAGAGCTGTTCGACGATCCTGTTCAAGGTGCGCGAGCGCCGAGAGGAGGCGGCCGAAGCCCTCAAGCTCACGGCTAAAGACCTGAAGCAGCAGGGTATCATCGACCGCATTGTGCCGGAGCCGTTGGGTGGTGCGCACCACGACTGGGATGCTGCCGCCGCCGCGCTCAAACGCCAAGTACAAGATGCCCTAGCCGAGCTTCGGCGACTCACTCCAGAGGCGCTAGTGGCCCAGCGGCTAGACAAGTTCGCGGCGATGGCCCGCTTTGGGGAATAGTCCCAGCGGTGTTTGGGAACTGCGCTTTAATTGATCGCGCCGGCGTGCGCTTCTCTCCGCCATCGCTCAAGCGGGTGTTCGCGCGGCGTTAGCGGCATGTACACTCGTGCCTGCCGTCGATGTGACTCCCACGTCGCTTGTATCATTTCGAGACAATCCCGACCGTCCTTGCCGCTGGCGAACGGATCCCGATCTTCCTCAATGGCGGCGATGAGGTCGCGCAGCATGAGGCGTTGCAAGAGCAAGCGTATGGATGTCCTATCGCGTGGATTGCCCTGCTCGTCGAGGTCTTCGGCTGGCAGGTGCACGGGTTCCCACGCCTCGGCCGGCGTTTTGTGTTGTCCTTTGTGGATGAACATCATCGTGCCCACGCTCTCCCGCACGGCGATGCGCCCTTCGGTGCCGATGATGTCAATGCCGTAGCCGTTGTCGTTGGTCTGGGGCTGGGCGAGGAACTGCACGTCCGCATGGATGCCGTTGGCAAAGCGGAACGAGGCGTGCCCGCGCTCGCCGAGCACAATCCCCGCATCGCGGTCTTTCGGGTGTACCTCTTGGGTGTGTTTGATGTCATCGACGGTTGATTCGCGTCCATCCATTTGCACGAGGTGCGCGTGCGTCCACTCGACATCGCCGCCGAACAGACGCACCCAATCGTAGAGATGAGTCCCCATCTCCATCAGCGAGTTGCCCACCTTGCGGCCCCCTTTGTCGGTTGCTTGCAGCAACACCACTTGGCCGATTGCGCCTTGGTCGATCAGCGAGAGGACGTGGCGATTGTACGGGCTGGCGCGTTTGATGTGGTTGATGGCAAACTTGACGCCGTGTTGGTCGCAGGTTGCAACCATCTCGTCGGCTTCGATGAGATTCAAGGCAATCGGCTTTTCGCAGAACACGTGGATGCCGCGCTGGGCTGCGGCAATCGTCGGCTGGTGGTGCATGGGTGCTTGGGTTGGGACGATGACGATGTTGGGCTGTTGCTCATCAAGCATCTTCTCGTAGTCGTCGTAGAGCGCGTTGACGCCAAAGCGCTCTCCCCATGCCGCCGCTCGCTCGGGGTCGATTTCTGCTCCGGCGACCAGCTCGCAGTTTGCCTCTAACTGTACGGCCTCCGCATGGTGCCCGCCCATGCCGCCGAGGCCGATAATCGCAATGCGGTAGTTGTTCATAAAGATGTCCCATCGTTCGCGCCTACGATTGTTTCGCAGGCGCGAACTCTATTTGGATCAGGCGCGCCGCAAGCGGTCGAAGAGCCGCTCTAGGCGATCGAAGGCGAGGCGGATCATGTCTTCGTCCCAGTCGCCGTCAATTTTGATCTGGACCATGGATTGGAGGGTTTCTAGATAGGCTCGTTGCGTCTCGGTCAGGGGGCGTTCTTGGCGATCTGAAGAGCGTTCTGAGCGTTCTGAGCGTTCTTGTTGTTGTCGCTCTTGTCGTTCGGAGGTGGTGCGCTTAGTGCGTCCGTCGCGCCCGGAGCGCTCCTTGGGGGCGGGTTCGCGGCGGCTGCGACTTTCTCGGGGCGTGGGTTCGGGCGTTTCGGGAGGTTCGTCTTGGGGGGCGGGTTCGGCTGCCGCTGCTTCTTCTTGCGCGTCGGAAGGGTCGCCGAAATCAGCCTCGGCGACGAGGTACTTGAAAAACATCTTCATCTTGTTGGCCGAATCGCGCCCCATGCCAGTGCGATTGCGGAAGTAATCGACAATTGCGTCGTCGCTCATGTTGCCGTTGCTCTGTTCCCACTCCGGCAGCAGATCTTTGTACAGGTCGCGGACCACGTCGGCGAACGCGAATCTGCGTGTCTCTTTGGGGACGATTCGCAACAGCAGGTCCGTGGGCTTTTGGTCGCGGTCGGTTAGGTTCATGGATTCGATGCCGCGCAAAAAGCGGTGAATCATCGACGGGGTGCGGATAATAGGCCGCACGTAGTCGCGGTCGATTTGGTCGGGAATTTTGGTCTCTAGCCGCGAGAGAAATCGCTCGAACTGCACCTTGGTGATGTAGGGAAACCAGGCCCGGTCCTGGCGGCTGCTGTTTTCCTCCGATCCTTCTTCTGCCGTCTCAGCGGCGTCTTGGCGTACTTCTTCCATTGTAAGTCTCCATTCGATAAGTTGATATGTCTCCGGGCGTTAGGGCTACGCGGCAAATTCGGCCGTCACAACGGCGGAGATACCTCCGCGCACGTTGAATTCTCCCACTACAGTCATGCGTCGCGGCGCACAGGCGGCCACCAAATCGTTGAGAATGGTGTTGGTGACTGCTTCGTAGTAAGCGCCTTCTTGGCGAAAGGACCACAGGTAGAGTTTGAGCGATTTGAGCTCAATGCACTGTTGGTCGGGCACGTAGTGGATGTGGATGGTGCCGAAATCAGGTTGCCCAGTTACGGGACATATCGAAGTGAATTCCGGACACGAGAATTCGATTGTGTAGTCGCGGTCCGGATGGGGATTGGCAAAAACCGCTAGGTCTTTGCTCGGCTCGGTAGCCATGAAAATTTCGTCTCCTAACAGCCTAAAAACACTTAAAGATAAGGCCAAATGGGTGACTTGGCTATGCCGAGACAAAGCACTCGATGACGTTTGTGGTAATGCGCGAGGCGAAACGGAGCCGACGGAAAAAACCGCGCCGTCGCTCGGGTTTAGTCGACGGCTGCTTGCTCGCTGGCCAACTCGAACACCTTTTCGGTCATCCAGCACTTAAAGCCGGGGTCGTCCATGAACTGCTTGAAGAGCTCGGTGTCGTCCTTCATAATGTCCGTCATGACTTGCCGCAGCACCTTGTCGTGTTCGATGCGAGCGTTGGCGGCGTCCGAGTTTTGCCGCGCATTCTTGAAGGCAGCGTTTGCCGCCACTCGGGCCGGGATGGTCTTGGTGATGAGTTCCCCCACGCGGTCGGCATCCTCCCAGGCGATGTCGCCGAAGAGGTCGTTGAAGGTTTTGAGGATGTTTGAGAGCCGGTCCAGCTCCGGCTCGGTGCGGTGAACCCCGCCGGTGGTCGGTACTGGATCGACTTCGGCGTCCTCGTCCGGCAGCAGGATCTGCTGTATTGCCTGCTTCTCGGCCCGATAGCTGTCCAAGTCGATGGCGTCGAGGATGCCCTTCGACAGGTCCTCTTCTTCAGGGGCCGGTAGCTTCGGGATCAGGAAGTTCAGGAAGATCGAGCGTTTTTCCCAGTCGGCGTCGTTGTAGGGAAGCACGGACGAGAGGAAGGCATAGGTGCGGACGAAGCCCTTGGCGTTGCCTTTGAATTCTACTTGGCCGTCCTCGTCCAGATCGGTTTTGTAGGCCGCCACGCAGGAGTCGAGGATTGGGTCGAGTTGGTCGCGCTGGGCACCGGAGAGGTAGCGGGCGACAAAGTCGTCGATCTGCTCGTCGGAATAGACTGGGGCGCGGTCCAGGCTCGTCTGCAGGTCGTGCAGTTTGTTGGGGTCGGTCTCGTCGGCTAGGATCGTCGCGCGGTAGTAGGAGGCGAAGGCGTCGCGGATGGTGTCGGCGTCGTTGAGGAAATCGAGTACGAATACGTCGTGCTTCTTGGGATGCGCCCGGTTGAGGCGGGAGAGGGTTTGTACCGCCTTGATGCTGGATAGGGTTTTGTCCACGTACATGGTGTGCAGCAATGGTTCGTCGTACCCGGTTTGGAACTTGTCGGCGCAGACTAGGAAGCGGTAGGGGTCTTCTTGGAACTGCCCGGCGATCTGGGCGGAGGGGAAGCCGTTTAGCGAGGCTTCGGTGACTTTCTCTCCGGAGAAGGCGACGAGGGCCTAGTAGCGGCTCTTGCGCTCCTGCAGGTAGTTGCGGATTGCGTGGTAGTACTGGATTGCCCGTTCGATGCCGTTGGTGACCACCATTGCCCGCGCCGCGCCGCCGATTTTTTTCTGCGCCAGCACTTGGTCGTGGAAGTGGTCAACCATGATCTGGGCTTTGAGGCCAATTGCGTGGTCGCTGCTCTCGACGAAGCGGCGCAATTTCTTTTGGGCCTTATTGACGTCGAACTCCGGGTCTTCTTCCACTGTTTTGGCGAGCTTGTAGTAGCTCTGCACTGGCATGTAGTGGGCGAGCATGTCGAGGATGAAGGGGAATTTCTGGATCGTCGAGATGATGATTTTCTTGCCGCTCTCGATGAACCGGCGCAGGTCGCCTGAGCGCTCGGCGTGTCCGACTGTCGCCGACACTTGGGAATACTGCTTGATGGTGTCGCGGATCTGGCGGTCGAGGATGAGGCGGTCGGTGACGACGATGATTGAGTCGAAGACTGGAGCGCTGTCTTTCTCTAGGCCGATTAGTTGGTGGGTGACTGTGAAGCGGTTCTGTTTGAAGCGCTCTTGGGCTTCTGGGTTATCGGCTGAAGGTGTGGCGTAGAATAGGTATAGGTTGTGCGCTTCGTGCTTGATGCCGTGGCGCAGCAGGTCGATGGTGCCGCGTTTGCTGATTTCGCCTTGGAGCCGGGCTAGGAATCGGCGGCGCGTGGGGCTGGCCTCGGACAAGTCGAGGGATTCTGCTGCTTCGGGTTGGGTTGCGTGCAGGAAGGCGGAGAGTTGGGCTGAATCGACGCAGTATTCGCGGTCGTAGTCGTGGAAATTGCCGCCAGCCCAACCGACTCCGGCATAGCGGGCAGGTGGTTCGCCTACGGTGGGACCTAAAGGTGGGTCGCAGGGATGGCCGGTTAGGGTTGTGCAGATGAGGCGTTCGAGGCCGCGTTCGGAGGTGTCGGTGGGCACTGTGAAGACTACTGGTCCGTGAACGGGTCTATGACCCGGAGGCCATCGTAGTCCTGTTCCGAGCTGAGGTCTTCAGAATAGACCGCGTCGCAGCCGAGGGTCCGGGCTGCGGCAAGGATCGCGCCGTCCCAATAAGACAGCCGAAAGCGTCGGCTGATGGAGGTGGCGGCATGGAACACATCGAGAGTGATGTCTTGCACTGGAAAGTGCCTGATGCTCTCGATGAATTGCAGCGCATCTTCTTGAGTGATCGCTCCAAGGCGGTTGGAACGGGTTGCTTGGTGATAGAACTCTTGGAGCACTTGGACGGACAACGCAAGGTCTCCCTCTTCCAGCAGCCGCTGGGCCGAACGCTGCTTGTCGGCTTCATCAGGAGCGGGGCTGGCCGCGTATATCAGGACGTTCGTATCGACAAAGCGCACGGCACTTACCCGCGCTTGCGGCCTTCGTCTTCGGCGGCCGCTGCCTGAGCTTCGGCTCTGGCTCTGGCTCGGTCGTACAGTTCTTCGCGAGGCAGGTTGTCGGCGGCCCTGAATCCGGGCGAAGTGGTGCGGATTTTCTCAATGGCCTCGCTCAACATCCTACGCCGACGCTCGGCCTCTGGCTCCGTGACCGGCCCGTTGTCGGCTGTGCCGCCGGCGCGGTCCGCAACCAGACTCTTCAGGTAGTCTCGCACGAGGGCCGATACCGAGGTGTCCAACTCCGCCGCCCGGATGCGGGCGAGCCGGTGGGTCTGTTCGTCGATGGATACGGTGATGTTCTTCATATTCACAGTCTCACAGTTTCTGTGTAGCACAATATAGGTGCTCATTGGCCGATGGGCAACACCTCCGGCGGTGCGGCCATCCCGTCCCAGCCGCGCTCCTTGGCCTCTGCGACGACATGGCCGAAGAGCCGGAGGCGTAGCTGCCTGGGCGTCCCGTTATCGAACAGGATGTGCATGGGCGACTTGGGCCCGGAGTTCCTGAGCGACGTACTCCAGCACCGCCTCCACCTCCGATTCATCAACCCCGCCGAACCACTCGATGAAGTCGTGGATGGTCGCGCCCGCCGCAAGGTTCTCGAAGAGGGTGTACACCGGCAAGCGAGTGCCCTTGAACACCCAGTTGCCGCTTACCCTGCCGGGTACGCTCTCCACCGCCGGGCACTTGCTCCAGTCTGTCATACGGTCACCTCCTTTGCGATTGTGTACTCTGCTGCCGATTCCTCGGCGTCCGCCAGACGTCTGTGGTCAAACCGTAACTATGTAGTGGTTCACCACAACCGAATCCGCCGCCAGATCACCATCCCGCTCAAGCTCATCGAGATACAGCCTAATCGCGTCGGCGACTAGGTCACGCACCTCATCCTCGGTCTCCCCGGCAACACCGATGCCCGGAAGCTCCGGTACATAGGCTCCATACGCTCCGGGGCCGTATTTCTCTACAATGATCAGATACTCAGTCTGTGCCATCTTCACTCTCCATGTAGTTCTATTTCAAGCCGGCTTGTTTGAGCACTTGGCTGAGCGTACCGGCCTTCATGTCTGCGTTTAAATTCCCAGCCACTACAACTATGCCTCGCTTGGTAGGGTGTCGCATCACCCGGTGACTCCCACGACGACGGACCTCGTACCATCCGTCCTCATGCAGCCGTCTCAAAACCTCCCGGACTTTTATTATAATAACGTGAGTTCGGTTTAAGGTGAGGGCATCCTTTTTGGCTAAATTTAGGTTTGCACATCCTATAACCTAGCCATCGAGGAGCCCTCGCGATGAATTTAGTCGAATTGTTTTGCCACGTCGATGATTTTTGCCAAGCCTTTGAGCAGCAATGGATTGGCCACCAACTGACGACCGGATGCTGTCGCCGCCGTCGGGCTGGTCGGCTGTGTTTGAGTGAGCTTATGACGCTGTTGATTTGGTTGGCGGCCACAACAAGTGTGGCCGGACTGCTCATCAGTCCCATTACCGGGATTTCAAAGCCTTCTACCTCCATTATGCGTGTCAGCATCTACGGGATGCTTTTCCCCGATTAGTTAGCTACGGACGCTTTGTCGAGTTGATGCCTTCGACCGCTCCAAGTAGAGGCTGCTTAACCCGAACTCACGTTGTATTACGAGATCCCCAGCACGGATGCCCTGATAGCCAATTCTTTTAGGGATTCTGTAAACCCCAACTCACGCCGGTTTTTGCGAAGTGTCACAACACCATCGCGAAAGCATGTGACGACCTCATCTTCTTCTCGAACTAGTCGCTCCATTCTCTGAAATAGCCACTTTGCCCGCTCGATATCCCAATGCGCCGGCGCATTCCCCAGCCACTCGACGCCGGAGTCCTTCATTTCGAAATAGGGTTTTAGTGCGCTAGGCAACTTCATACTAAGCGAACCTCATCACGCACGAAGTGAAGGCGAATTAACTTGGGCCGCGGCATGGTGTCGTTGAAATGGCAAAGCGCTGCGTCTCGCACCTCTTCGACGTAGCCCCTTCACAACTGCTCTGGAGACATTCTCATCCGTGAAAAACTTAATCTTGGCCACGTTGCGTCAGGTCTTGAATCTTTTGCGGAAGCTTCGAAGGGGATTTTTGGCGTAAGGTATTTACAAATGCTCGACTCTCTTCGAGCGATCGGTCAATCTCATTCTGGTGATCGAAATAGTAAGCCAATGCCGCATACACATCCGCCAGGGTTATGTCGTAATCACCGGCGATTTCGTCGGCGCTCTTGCCCAGGCGCTCGTGCCAGATGACGATATTCTCCACAGTGATTCGACGACCGGCAATGCGGGGTTTGCCACTTGATATGCCCGGGGTGATCTCAATGTGTTGATTCAGGGTTTCCGTTGTCATTTCCATTTCCTCTTGGCTCAGGCGTCGCGACTATCTGTTGGCTTGGCCTGCGTTGATTGGTGCATTCGCGCGGCCAATTCTTCCAGCGTGGGGTCGGAATACCGCTTGGAATTGAACCACTCTATCCGTTCGTCAATAGTCATATCGGCGGTTTCGGCGGTAATTCGGGCGCGGGCTTCGCGCATGAACTTGACGCAGTCGAATTTCTTTTTGGCGCGGGGGGCTTCAGTCATGGACAATTTCCTACGGGGTTTGAATGTCGAGTGCCCCGTGTATTCAGGGTCACGGCGTCGTGCGGGGTCCAGTGTTCGCCCGCCTCCTCGTTGTTCTCCTCGTTGAAGCGCCGGATCAGCTCCTCGAAGATCGTCCCCATGCCGTGGTTGTCGAGGTCGGGGTGCCTGACCGTGCCGTCGGCGTAGTGCACTGGGGCCGAGCTGAGGTTGATGTCGGGTGAGGTGAGCGTGCCCAAGGCATCGGCCCTAGACAGCCGCGAGACTTGGTTGCGAAACTCGAAGTTTTCGAGGATGTCTTGGACGTTGGGCGAGAACCCGTCGAGCCAAGCCCGGAAGTCGGCTTCAAGCTGCTGGCGATTGGCGCGGGTGCGCAGGTCGCTCAGGGTGAATTATAGAAGGCTTGTCCCGCGATTTGTCGCAGGGTCGCATCCTGTTCGATGACGCCGGCGTCGTCGAGGGTGGTCTTCATGTCGAAGACCGCCTGCTTGCTGTCCTCCAGCACTGCGTCGAGCCGGCGCAGCACGGTCATCGGCAGGATCACGTCGCGGTACTTGCCGCGCACGTACAGATCGCGCAGGACATCGTCGGCGATGCCCCAGATGTAGTTGGCGATCCAGTTTAGGTCGGTGTTGGTTGTCATCGGGATTCCTTGTAGGGGCAGGTTTGAAACCTGCCCCTACGGTTGGTTAAAACATCCGGTTGGTTAAAACATTTTAGGATAAAACCAAACGGGTGCCTTGGCTATGCCGCGCCAAAGCGTTCGATGACGTTTGCGGTGATGCGCGAGACGGTCTCATCTACGAGAATTGAGGCGGGATAGGTGATGGAGCCGACGGAAAAAACCGCGCCGCCGCTGGCCGTTTCGTAGTGGACAATTTCCGCGCCGCCTTGGTCGGGGTTGAGGCCGCGAGCGACGATTTCGGTGCCGGGGGGCGAAAAGGGCGAGGTTTTGTCGGTCTCGTGGCCGGAGGCTCCGCCGGGGATTCGCTCGTGTAGGCTGGCCTCGCCGAAGGAATCGCCGTTTTTGACGCCCGTGTTGGCAAAAATCCAGTGGTCGGCGGCGAGGACTTGGTACGGTGCGGCCGTCATAATGCCCGGATGGGTAAAGACTACGCCAAGCAGGTTGGCCTCAGACTCGTTGTACTGGTGAAAGCGGCTCTCGTGGCCCTCGGCTCGCTGGACGCGCCCGTCGCCGTTTTTGACTTTCATTGTCTGCTCGTCGAGCAGCTCCACCTCGCAGTTGAGGCCGTTGCCGCCCAAGTACATGAATTTGCCGCCGCGCTCGCGCACCCATGCCTTGACGTCGTAGTACATCTTGCGCGACCAGTACTCGGGATGGGTGGTGGTGATGAGGATTTTGTACTGGTCGAGGTCGAGTTGGCCAAAGTGAAATTGGGTCTCGGCGTACAGGTCGTAAGGATACCCCTCGCGCTCTAGCCAGCCGAGGAAGCGCCACTCGGCTGGGGCGACATGGCAGGCCGCGCGTCCCGCGATGGGGTCGGTGATCTCGACGTCTTCGGGAATGTGGTTGATCGGCTCGGGCCGGTCGAAGGAGAGGGGAGCGTAGTCCTCGGCGTCGTAGTTGATGTGCTCGGGGTCGGTGTAGCGCTTGAGTTCTAAGCGGGCATTGATCGTCGGCGTGGGCGGAAAGCAGTCGGGGTGGATGTAGTTGGAGCGCCCGCCAAAGTTGTTGTACGCATTCCAGTTGATGTTGGCGGCGAGGACTGCGATGTCCGCGCTGGGGGCGGCTGGGGCGACGATCCAAGGGAAGGAGAAGAACGCGCCGGACTCGCCTTTGGTGTGGAAGTAGTAGAGGCCAGACCGCTCCGGCGCGGTGACGAACTGTTTGTGAGAGGGGCTGGTGTAGCCAAACTTGTTCCACATTACTCCGGTCTGGGTGTAGTCGCCGTCTGGAGTGATTTGCATGGTGGCGCGCGGCCCGTGCTCATCGAACCAGCCCAGCGGGCGGATGTGTTCTTTTTCCCAGCCGTAGCGCCACAAATCGAGGCGGTAGGCTTCGAGCGCGTGGACGCGGAACTCGGATTGCTCGCCCGCTTGGACCCACTTGGGCCAGGCGTAGCCGAGCAACTGATGCGCGAGCAAGCGGAAGTGGTGCGGCCGCTCGGGGTGGATGTTGATTTGCCCGCGCTTGGGGCCGAAACCGTCTTTTTGCAAGGTAACGGTGTAGGGGCCGGGCGGGATGTCGGCGAAGACCTCGCCGGTGGCTCGCGAGCGGGTTTCGATGTGCAGGTTTTCGTTGGCGATTTCAAACTGCACGTCGTGCAGGGCGATGTAGCGTTCGTCGCTGACGTAGCCGATTAGCATGGGTTAGCTCCTTGGTGAGTAGTGAGTGGATATGTGCAGGGGCGGGCCTTGGGTTAGGGGACTGGCCACTGGCCACTAATCACTGGCATAAGGCAAGGGGTCGCTGGCACCGGCCCGGCGAAAGCCTGCCAAGCGCATGCGGCAACTCTCGCAGCGGCCACAGGCGAGATCTTCGCGCTGATAGCAGGACCAGGTCAGATGCAGGGGGGCGGCAAGCGCTAGGCCGCAGCGGACGATGGCGGCTTTATCCCAGTCGATGAGTGGGGTCTGGATGTGGATTTGGGTTTGTGGACCGGTACCGGCGGCGATCATGCGCTCATAGGCGGTGAAAAACTCCCGTCGGCAGTCCGGATAGTGGCTCTCGGCTTCGTGAGCGCCGATGTAGATGTCGGTTGCGCCGATGACCTCGGCCCAAGCCACGGCCACTCCGAGTAGGTTGGCGTTGCGGAAGGGGACGTAGGTCGTGGGTAGGTCGGCTGTGGATTCGTCTTCGGGAATGGGCTGAGTCGCATCGACCAAGCTGGAGCCACCGATCTGGCGCATGTAATCGACGTCCACCACGAGGCGGGTCTCCACTTGGAAATGATCCGCGAGGGCGGAGAACGCCGCGAATTCGCGTTCCTCGGTGCGCTGGCGGTAGCGCAGGTGGAGAAAGGCCAAAGGGCCGCGGCGGGCGGCAATGGCGGCGGTGACGCAGGAGTCGAGCCCACCGCTGACGAGGACGATTCCGAGGCTCAAAGCAAGAGGATGACTTCGTTTTGGATGGGGGTTGTAACTTCTGGGCCGGTCTCTGGGTCCACGTACACATTGACTTCGAGCCGCACGCCGAACTCCGGCAGGTACGCGCCCGGCTCGACGGAAAAGCCCGTGCCCGGTAGGATTGACCGCGCGTCGTGGGTCTCCAAGTCGTCGAGGTTTACGCCTAGCGCGTGGATGCTCGGTCCGGGGCCGAGGCTGTGCCCCGTGCGGTGGACGAATTGCTCGCCCAAGCCGTGCTTTGTCATGACTTGGCGCGCCACTTGGTCGAGCTGCCAGCCCTGTAGCACTTCGTCGGCGCACCACGCAGCGTCGAGCCGTTCCAGCACTTGATCGCGCGCTTCGCGCACTGCGGCAAAGACCTCGGCGTGGGCTGCGGGCACGCGCGGGCCAGCAAAGGCGACCCAAGTCATGTCGCCGAACACGTGCTGCTCGCCGGGGTGGCGCGCCCACAGGTCGATGAGGATCCAAGCGCCCGGTTCAATGGGGGCGGCCGTGTCCGCGTGCGGCTCGTAGTGCGGATTGCCGCTGTTGCCATTGACGCCGACGATCGGCGGATGCCCGCTGTCGAGGCCGCGCTGCTCCAATTCGGCGACGATGAATGATTGGACGGCGAATTCGGTGAGGCTTCGACTTGAGCTCAGCCGAAAGCCGGTGTGGAGGTGGTTGCGGATGTACTCAAAGGCCGCGTCTTTGACTTCGGCGACTTGGCGGCAGGCGTCGCGGTGCGAGGCGAGCGCGTCCGCGCTCCAGGTGGCCAAGGCGACTTGGCACAGGTCGGCCGAAGACACTACCTCGGGGCCGAGGGAGCGCACCAGATCTAAGGTGCCGCCATCGACCCAAGATACCATGGGCAGTGTGCCTCCGGGCCAGTACTCCATAGCTACCTGCGGCAAACCATCCACCGCATCGCGCAACAGGGCGTGTAGCTGTTCCCAGCTAGCGTAATGCGCGATCTCCACGCCCAGCCCGGCGAGGGCCTCCGGCTCGACCGCCGAGCCGAGCAAGCGCGGCGCGCCCGCGGCTGGCACGATGAGAAAGACGCGCCGGGTAGTATGCCGCCGCTGGCCCAATAGCTGCCACAAGACTGGATTGCCGCCGCGAAAATCGTACACCAACCAAGCGCCGATTCCCTCCTGCTGCATATAGGCTTGTATTTTTTGCAGGTCCAATGAAAACCTCCTCGAGTACACGACAGCAGAAGTGGTATGAGATGCTTCGCTGTGCTCAGCATGACAGGTGGCTGGTGCTCTGTTTCCCAGTGTCATGCTGAGCCTTTCGGCTTCGCTCAAGATAAACTCCGCGAAGCGGAGTCGAAGCATCTTATACCTAAATGCCCATTGTAACGTCCAGTGGATTACTGTCGTGTACTTAGCTGCGCGGCAAACAATTTCTGCAAGTACGCGCCCGTGTGAGAGCCGGCCACGCCGGCCACTTCCTCGGGGCGGCCGCAAGCGGTGATTGCCCCGCCAGCTTCCCCGCCTTCCGGCCCCAAGTCGATGACCCAGTCGGCGGCTGTGATGAATTCTATGTGATGCTCAACTACTACCACGGTATTGCCCTCGTCAACTAAGCGCTGCAACAGCGCTAGCAGCAAGCGCACATCCTCCAAATGCAGGCCCGAGGTCGGCTCGTCGAGGATGTAGAGCGCGTGATCTTGGCGCGAGCGGCCCAGTTCGGCTGCCAGCTTAACCCGCTGGGCCTCGCCGCCGGAAAAACTGGTCGCTGGTTGGCCGAGGTGCAAATAGCCCAAGCCCACTTCCGCGAGGGTCTCTAGCCGCTGCGCGACTTGGGGCACGGCCGCAAAAAGCTCACTCGCCTCGGCCACGCTCAGTTCCAGCACTTCGGCGATGTGGTGCTGGTGGAAGCGCACGTCCAAGACCTCGGCGCGGTAACGCCGTCCGCTGCAAGTGGGGCAGACGACTTCGAGGTCGTCAAAGGCACCTCGCCGCGTGCTATGCACTCCTCGGCCCTTGCATAGGTCGCAGGCTCCCTCTGGGGCGTTAAAGCTGAAGTGGCCGGGTCGGTAGCCCCGCAGGCGGGCTTCGGGCAGGTCGGCAAACAGGCGGCGAATCGGCGCTAGCAACCCCGTGTAGGTGGCCGCGTTTGAGCGCGCGCTGCGGCCGATGGGACGCTGATCAACCGCGACGACGCGCGTTACCTGCTCAATTCCAGTGCAAGCGCTGTAGGGCAGGGGACGGCGCTGGGCACCGTGCAGTTTGGCCGCCAGGAGCGGATGCAGGGTGTGGCTGACCAGCGAGCTTTTGCCCGACCCGGAAACCCCGGTCACGCAGATCAAAGTTCCCAATGGCCATTGCACTTCGAGTTGGCGCAGGTTGTGGCCGCGGGCACCGGATAGGACCAACCAGCCCTGTGGCTGGCGCGCTCGGGTGTGCGGCAGTTGCAGCGCACCGCGCAGATAGCGTCCGGTCAAAGACTCGGTGGCTGCCACCTCACTTGGCGTGCCCTCGGCTACGACCTGGCCTCCGGCGGTCCCCGCGCCCGGCCCCATATCGACCAGCCAGTCGGCTCCGCGCAAAAGTGCGGCGTCGTGTTCGATTAGGAACACGGAGTTTCCGGCGTCGCGCAGTGTCCTGAGCGCGTCTAGGAGTTGGGCGGCGTCGCGCGCGTGCAAACCGGCGCTGGGTTCGTCGAGCACGTAGAGCATTTGCGTGGTGCCCGACGACAGGGCAGACCCGAGGCGCAGCCGCTGAAACTCCCCACTCGACAGGGTGTCGGCGCGGCGGTTCAGTTGCAGGTACTCCAGTCCTAACTCTTGCAATAGGTTCAGGCGGCGGCTGATCTGGCCGCGGATGGCTTCCCCGACCGGGGCTGTAGCAGCGGGAAAATCGAGGTTTTCGAGCCACTCGGTCGCTGCGACAACCGCGCACTCGACGACCTCGGCGATCGACGCTCCGCCCAATTCCACTGCGAGCGATTCGGGCCGCAAGCGCGCTCCGTCGCAGCTAGGGCACGGCGCGTCGTCGAGGCGTGCTTCCAGCCAAGCCAATTCCTCGCCTTCGGCTTTGGCGCTGATGCGCTCTAGCCAGCGCGCTAGCCCGATGAATCGGCGTCCCTCGCCGTGCCACAGCCGTTTGGCCGCTTGGTCCGGCCAGTCGCCCACAGGCTGTTCGGGATCGACTTGGTGCCGCTTGCAAAAGGATTGCAGGCGGTCGCGCAAATCGCCGTGCCCAAAGTCGTGCCACAAGGGACCCAGTGCCCCTTCGAGTGTGGACTGTCCTCCGGCGAAGATCTGCTCGCTGCTCAAGCCGCTCTGCACCCCGAGACCCCGGCACGTCGGACAGGCTCCGGTCGCGCTATTAAAGGAAAACAGCGCGGGTTCTAATGGTGGGAAGGGTGCGCCACAAGTCGAGCACGCTGGCCGCACGGCAAAAACCAGATCGTTGCTTGCGTCTGGGGTGGAAAGCACCACTTGGCCGTCGCCTGTCTCCAAGGCTGCTTGCAGCGACCCTTGCAGGCGGCGCGCGATGCCCTTTTTGACGACGAGGCGATCGACGACCACGGACAGGTGCTGGGCGCAGGCGATGCGTTCGGGCGCGATGTCCTCCAGCAGCAGGTCTTGTCCGTCGAGGCGCACGTGGCGGTAGCCGGCGCGATCAATCGCAGCGAGAACCTGCTCGGGCGTCTCGTCCTTCCGCGGGCGGCGCGGCGCGAGAATCATTAGGCGGGTGCCATCTGGCAGGCTCGCAGCCGCTTCGTTTGCTTCCTCAAAGCGATGCGTCTGCACCCGTCCGCCGCAGTGGAGGCAGCCGGGCTGACCGACGCGGGAAAAGAGCAGGCGCAACAGGTCGTACAAGCCGGATAGGGTCGCCACTGTGGCGCGCGGACTCTGGTGGCCAGTCCCCCCGGCCAGCGCGAGGGCAGGGGCTAGGCCGTCGATGCGGCCGACCTTGGGCACGCGCAATGTGCGCCAGCCTCCTCCCTGGTCCAGCGCCGCTAAGAAGCGCCGACGCGCTTCGGCGTAAATCGTGTCCAATACGAGGGAAGTCTTGCCCGACCCGGACGGGCCGCTGACGGCCACGAGGGATTCGTGGGGCAGGTCCAAGGAAACGGCGTGCAGGTTGTGTTCGCAGGCTTCTCGGACGACTAAAGTCGGCTGCATGGTGCCCGTCTATTCGCGCATTTTAGGGAAAACATAGGTGCATAAAACATAGGGTGCGGGTGTTGTACAATCCAAGAAACAGACCGGCTGGAACATTGACGCTAAATGGGGCATTCTGTATATTAACTTAAACATTTTTAACAAGTTAGAAAAATAATGACTCACCCTCGATTCCGCCGCGGTCGCCGCTGAGATTTCCCCCCACTATGCAAATTTACACCCCTTTATGGCTAGGGGTTTGGGGCCTTGCCCTATGCTTGCCCGTCCTCCCGGCCCGCGCCCAAATGCCCGACAAGCGCTGGACGCTGACTGAGCTTATTGACCGCGCCTTGGACCGCGATGGCGAGGTTGCGAGCGGCCGTTGGAAGGTCGAGTCGGCGGACGCTCGCCGCCGCCAAGCTACGGCCGCCAAAATTCTCCCTCGCCTGCGTATCGATAGCGAAAGCGGCCTAGTCCCAGACGCTATGGGCAGTGTGTTCAACCCACCCGCCGATACCACGGGGTTCCGATCCTTGGGGCCTTTTGCGCGTGCCGAACTGCAATTTGTGCAGCCGCTCTATCCCTTTAGCCTCGGTCGCCATTTAAACGAGGCCGCCACCCGAGGGGTCGATGTGGAGCAGTCCGATCTGTCGCAGACCCAGTTGGACGTGGCTTTTGCCGTCAAGGAGCTGTACTACGGACTGCTGTTGGCGCAAGACTTGAATTCCTTGGCGCAGCGCGTGAGCGATGAGTTGGCCAGCAGAGCTGAGGAACTGGACGACGACCCCGCGCTCTCGTCGTCCGACCGCTACAAGTTGGGGCTGGCCCAGCTCGACTTGGCCGTGCAGCAGCGCGAGGTCGGCGATCAATTGGCCTTGGCGCGGGCGGCGTTAGCTTGGCGTACGGGGCTGCCCAGCGATGCGCCGCTCTTGCTCCAAGCCGAGCGGCTCGCGCCGGTGGCCGCTTTAGTCCCGTCCTTAGAGGAATTGGTTGCACAGGCCCTCGACCTGCGGCCGGAATGGCGCAAGTTGCAAGCGGGCCTCGCCGCCAAACAGGCCCTCACACAAGCCGCCCGCGCTGCGTACCAGCCCCAAGTGTTTATCGGCGGTGGATTGCGCTATGCCGTAGCCCCTGGCCGCACCGACCAGCGGAACCCATTCGTCAAAGATGAGTTCAACTTCTTTAACGGCGGCGTCTTCATCGGAGTGCGGCAATCCTTGGAATGGCACTTGTTGGCAGCGGATGTAGATAGAGCACGCGCTGAATACCGCGCGCTTGAAGTGCGCGTACCGAGTGCGCAGGAGGGAATCCGCTTAGATGTCCACCGCGCCTATTTGGACTATCGCCGCGCTGACCGCGATTTGCAAGACGTGCGCAAGAGTCGGCGGTTGGCCCGGCAGTGGTTGCGGGAAGCCCGCGACGATTTTGATTTCGACCCGCAGACCATTGGCGACTTGATCGCCGCCTTTGAGACTTGGGCTCGCCGCGAACAAGCCTACGGCGAAGCCCTGTACGACTTCAACCTCAGCGTCGCCCGCCTCGAAAAGGCCACGGGCGGTCTCGAACTGATCCCACGCGATGAGACTCCTTAGCGCGATCCTGTTGTTGGCTTTGGCTAGCCCAGGCGACGGCAGGGCCGATGCGGCTTGGGCGACGACGGCCGTGGCGCGGCTGAACGCGCTGCTAGAGGCTCCCCACCGCGAGCGCGCCGACGGATCTGACCGCCTAGTGAGCGAACACTTGGCCGTGGACGAGTTTGTCGCGGCGACCTTTGGCGACTATCTCGAAGAGTCGCTGGACGCATACCGGGGCTTGCTATCTAGTCCGCGTTTTACCCACCTCGTCGAGCACTATCGCAGCCGACTCGCTAGGGCCTACCAGCACCGCCTCAGCGCCGACTTGGCAGCCCAGCTTGCTGCTGCGGACTTGCGCGGCTTGCGCTTGGATAGTCTCGAAGTGAATGGGCAGCGGGGTCGGGCGCAGCTTCGCGCGTTATTTGCCACTCGCTCGCTTGGCGTGGAGGCCGACTTGATTTTCGCAGACGGAACTTGGAAAATCACTGAGCTAAAGATCGACGACCGGCCCGTCTCCGGCCACTACAGGCGTCGCTACCAGTCGCTGATCGACGGTGGCCACTCGCCGCCGGTGATGGAAGCCCAACTCGCCGAGCGCGAGTACGTCGTCCTCGAGGACTTTGCTGCTACTTGGGATGGGTCGCAGCCGATGGAGTGGGGGCCGTGGAAGAAAAAGGACCGGCATAAGCCCGTGCTCTACCGCGTAGAGGGCCGCGCTCGGCGCTATATGGCGGCGCGCGATTCGAGCCATTCAGTCATCTTGGGGAAATTCGTCCACTGGAATCCTCGCCAGTACCCGATTATGACTTGGTGCTGGCGAGCCGCGGCCTTGCCGCTGGGCGGCAACGAGTTTCTCGACGACGCCAACGATAGCGCGGCTGGTTTGTACGTTATATTCTCCAAGAATTGGCTGGGGGTCCCCAAACAGCTTAAATACGTGTGGAGTACGAGCTTGCCCGAAGGCACGGTGGGGAGGCGCGACAAGATATTCCGGCCTTGGTTTTTTGTCGTCGAAAGTGGCACAACCAACTTGGGCAAATGGACCTTTGAGGTGGTTGACTTGGAAAAGCACCATCGGGAAAAATTAGGTGGCCGGCCGGCTAAGCGCACCATCGGCTTGGGGCTGCTGACAGACGCCAACTCGACCCGTTCGTACGCCGAAGCGTACTACGCAGATGTGCGCGTGTGGACGCGCGAGGCTTTTGACGGCGGGCGCGTGGTCAATCACTGCGGCGGACTTCCCGTCTCCAACGGCGCGTACTCAGGGGAGAATTCACGATGAAAATGGACTTCGGCGAGCTCAGACTTCGGCGAGCTCAGTCGAGTCGTCGAGCCGTATGGTGCGCCGCGTGGGTCGTCCTCTGCGTCGCGGCTGTTGCTAGGGCGGCCGACGATCCTATCGTCTTCCTCAAGAGCCACGACGCCGAGGTGCAGGCCGTCCTCGCCGAGGCTCCGACCGACTCGCTGCCCTCGGCCGTGCGGGAAGAGATCAAAAAGCATATCAACGCGGCCTTTGACTTTCGGGAGTTGAGCCGTCTCGCCTTGGGGGATCACTGGGCAGACCGCTCCCTGGCCGAGCGCGACCATTTCGTCGAGACCTTCAGTAGCATCATCCGCGAGCAGAATTTCGACAGTTTTTCCCGTTATTATCGCGAGGGCGAGATTCGCTACGAGTCGGCCGAGGTGCAAGGGGGTGCCGCCGTCGTCCAAGCGTTGGTGCCCGTGCGGGACGAGCAAATAGAGATCGAATACAAGCTCCATCGGGTAGAGGATGTGTGGCGGATATACGACTTGGTCATCGACGGCGTCAGCACGGCCGAGGGCAACAGGCGGCGCTATGCCCGCTACATCGAGAAAAATGGCTACGAGAAGCTGATCGTCCAGCTCGACAAGCAGTTGGCGCGTTTGCGCGAAGCGGTTCTCTCGCCGCCTTCAGGCGGTGCAACCGAGGATTAACCGTCCGCCATGCCCATAAGCCACCAGCGCTTGGTTCGCTACATCTACCACCACTACATCGGCATAATTGCGCTGGCCACGATACTGTCGGTATTTGCCGGGTTTTTCGCCGCCAAGCTGGCCCAAAACATCAAGACCGACTTCGCCGACCTGCTGTCCGACGATTACGTCAGCGTCCGCGAACTCAACCGCATCAAGGACCGCATCGGAGGCATCGGCCCGCTGATGGTCGTCATTACCAGCGACGACTTGGACGCGGCCGCCTCCTTCATGCTGGTTTTGGCTGACTCGCTCGAACACAGCCCGCTGATTAGTTCGGTGAGCCTCCTCGACAGCAAAAAGGATCTGCTCGAAAAAAACCGGCTGCTCTACATGGACTTAGAGGACCTGCAAGAAGTCAACCGCCGCCTCGACGAGCACGTAGAGTTGCAAAAGCTCAAGCAGTCGCCGCTCTACTTTGCCTTGGACGACGAGGAGGAGCAGGTGCTCGATTTTGCGGATATCGAGGCCAAATATCAGCAGGACGGCACGGCAGCCGCAGTCGCAGAGCAATACCGCCAGTACGTTCTCACGCAAGAGGGCAACGGCTTTATCCTCCGGCTTTATCCAGCCGGGCTTACCACGGATGTCTCCTTTTCACACGCTCTAATCGACCATCTCGACCAGACCATTGCCGCCATCGGCCCGGAGCGCTTCCACCCCAGCATTGAATGCGTGTACAAGGGCAGTTTCCAAAACAGCGCCAACCAATTCACGATCATTATCCAAGACCTCAAGTCAACGGCCTTGTACAGCATCGTCGGCGTGCTCTTGCTTATCACCCTGTTCTTCCGCCAAGTAGTTGGCTCGCTTTTTATCACCTTGCCACTGCTGATGAGCCTGACTTGGACGTTTGGCGTCACCTACTTGGCCATCGGCAGCCTCAACATGATCACCGTGGGGCTGTTCGCCATCCTCTTTGGGCTGGGCATCGACTTTGGCATCCACATTTTCGCTCGATACCGCGAGGCCCACCGCCGAGGCATGGACATCGAACAGGCCCTGACCGTGACCGTCCGGTACACGGGCAAGGCCCTGGCGACGACGGCGGTCACTACCTCGATCGCCTTCTATTCGCTGCTGTTGACGGATTTTAAGGGGTTCTCGGAGTTCGGCTTTATCGTCGGCACCGGCATCCTGTTCTCGCTGGTGGCTATGGTTGCGATATGCCCGGCCTTCATCGTCCTCGCCGAGCGTCTGCGGTTAGTCACCCCGATCCCCAAAAGAAGCGTCCTGTGGCGCACTGGTCGCTACCCAAAGCCTTGGGCCACCTTGCTGATAGGCACAGTGATCACTGGGTACTCGCTGTACCACCTCGGCGATTTGGAATTTGAATACGACTTCAGCAAGCTCAAGCCCGCGCCGCCGCCCAACATCAACAAGGGCAGCCTGCCCCAGAGCCTGAAGGAAGGCCGTTCGCCAGCCATCGTCTTGACCGAAAGCTACGACGAGGCCATGGAGGTAGTTCGCACGGTCGAGGCCATCAAGGCTACTAACGGCGACTCCTCCACCGTCCTCAATGTCAAGAGCGTGTACTCCGCACTGCCGCAAGACCAAGACGCCAAGCTGGCACTCATCGCCGACATCCGCGCCTTGCTCGACCGGGAGGAGGGCCTGTTCAGCGAAAGCGAGCGGGCTAAACTGGACTCGCTGCGCCCGTACCTCGACGTGGAGAAGCTAACGCTCTACGACCTGCCTGCGGACTTGACCAATGAGTTCAAGGACAAGGCGGGCAACATCCTCGACTTCGTGGCGATCAACGCCGCAGTCGAGCTCAGGGATGGCAAAGACGCCATCCGCTTTGCCGAGGAAATCAGCCACATTGAAACACCGGCGGGCAAGACCTACATAGCCTCTAGCTCGCACATCATCGTCGCCGAAATGCTCAAGGTCATGCTCGAAGACAGCTCCCTCGCCGTGATCCTTACGCTCGCGGTAGTAGCGGTGGTGTTGCTCATTGATCTGCGGAGTTTCGTCGAGACCCTGCTGGTGCTCACGCCGCTTGTGAACGCCTTGATATGGGTCGTGGGTTTCATGTACGTGTTTGACATCAAGCTCAACCTCTACAACATGGTCGCCTTTCCGACGATTATCGGCATGGGCATTGACAACAGCGTCCACATCTTCCATCGCTACCAAGAAGTCGGCCGCGGCTCACTGCGCTTGGTGTTGCGCACGACCGGGGTTGCGCTGTTGGCTACGTCGCTGACGACGATGGTCGGCTTCTCGGGATTGGTGCCGGCCATTCACCCGGCTCTCACGTCGATTGGCGTGCTCTCGCTGGTGGGCTTGGGGTCCTGTTTTATCACGTCTGTCACGCTGCTGCCGGCCCTGCTGCAAATCCGCGAGCGCCGCGCTGAGAAGCTCTAACTTTGGCAGCCATGCGCGTCGGCATTGTAGGGGCGGGGATTTTTGGCTTGGCCGCGTCCTTGGAACTCAACCGGCGGGGCCACCGGGTCACCCTTTTTGAACGCGGCTCCATTCCCTGTCCAGATGCCTCCTCGACTGATGTATCCAAAGTCATCCGCCGCACCAGCTACCCCGAGGCGACCTACCACGAGCTGGTCGAACGGGCCGCGCACCAGTGGCACCAGTGGCACGACCAGCTCAGCCGGGCCATCTACTACCAGACTGGTAAGCTCAATATCTGGGGCGATTTGCCCGCCGACAGCCCGGCTCGCCGCGGCTTGGAGATGCTGCACCAGCGGGGAAAGACGGTCGAAGTGCTGAGCCCAGCTCAGGTGCGCCAGCGCTTTCCCCAATTTGCCGTGCAGAACGATGACACGCTCTTTTACGATCCCTGGTCCGGCTATTTGCACAGCGGTCAGGCTGTAGCCGATCTGGCCGATCTGGCCCGGGACCAGGGCGTTGCTATCCGCTCCCACACCCCTGTGCAGGACATGGATGAGACCGACCGGGGTATCTGCCTAGTCACTGGGGAAGAGAGGTCTCTATTCGACCGCGTCGTGGTCGCCGCCGGTGCTTGGGTGGTGCGGCTTTTCCCCATGTTAAAGGACCATTTGCGCATAACGCGCCAGCAAATGGCCTTCTTGGTCCCGGTCGAGCCCGAAAAGTTTGCTCAGAAGGTGTTTCCCGTGTGGACGGCGCTGAGTTCGCAGGCGGCCTGGTACGGCTTCCCGCTGCTGCGCGAGGGGTACGTCAAAATCGCCGAGGACAGCAAAGTGGAGCGCGCCGAGCCCGAGGCCGATCGCGAACCCAGCCCCGACTTCCTCGATCAGGCCCGCGCCTTTGTCGCCCAGCGCCTGCCCGCGCTGGAAGGGGCTCGACTGGTAGGGGGTCGCGCCTGCCTGTACACCAATACGCCCGACGATCACTTTGTCATCGACTGGGCCCCGGGGGCGCGGGGGATTCTCATTGCCGGGTGTGGCAGCGGCCACGGCTTTAAATTTGGCGGCTCCATTGGACCAGTTATAGCTGACGCTTTGGAGGACCGCGAAAACCCACTGGGCGATTTGTTCCGTCTCGGCCAGCGCTTTGGTGATCCGTTGGATACCTCTGGGAATTGAGCGTGGGTTCCCCTGAACTCGACCCGACGCAAGACTGGGTCAGCTTTTCTCAATGGGGGTTTTGGCTATATTGAAATGGAGATTGAGGCAAAAAATGGAGCGAGAGACGGGACTCGAACCCGCGACAACCACGTTGGCAACGTGGAGCTCTACCAGCTGAGCTACTCTCGCTCGAAAATCACTCGCTATGGAAGGAAAAAATATAACCATGCCCCGTATAAGCGTCAAGGTGCGTCAAGCCCTGTTACTTCTCGTCGTGGCCCTCTTGGGAGCGGCCTGTGAACAGGGGCCGCCCGAGGAGTCGCCAGCTTGGCCCCCCAAGGCGCGCTGGCACAACAATCAGGGCGTGGTCTATATGGATCAACACAACTACACGCGCGGTCGAGAGGAGTTTGCCCGCGCCCTCGCCTTGGCCCCAGACTACGCTAGTGCGCAGGCCAATTTAGGTATTGCGTACTACGCCCTCGGCAAGTACGACAGCGCCGCCACGGCTCTGCAAACCGCGCTTGCCATCGATCCCGCCCTTCTCCACGCCAATTACGCGCTGGGCTTGATCTACAATGCCCAAGGCCGGGAGCACGACAAGGCGCTCGCCGCTCTGCAAAAGGTCGCGGCTGCCGACCGCGACGACCCCCACGTGCGCTATTACATGGGGCAAATGCGGGCCAAGCTAAACGAGGGCGAGGGTGCCATCGCCGACTTCAAGGAGGCCATCCGCCTCGATCCCTACAACGTGTCGGCGTACTACGGACTGGCTAATCTCTATCGGCGGCTTGGGCGCGAGGAAGAGTGGAAAAGCACCTTGGAGCAGTTCAACCAGCTCAGCCAAGCCGGGCACCAAGGCGTTTCTTCGTCCTATCAGGGGCAGGGCAAATACGCCGAGGCCGTGGCCGATGCCGGTGGCGGCGATCCGAGTCAGGACGACGTGGCCGGGCCTTTTGCATTTGCGGCGACTGGTCCGGCGACTGGCCCGGTGCGCTTTGCCGCCTTGGGCGACTTTGACGCGGATGGCCGGCCGGATGTTTTGGCCGGACTTCGACTTGAGCTCAGCCGAAAGGCCGAGGGCTTGCACTTGTACGCTGGCGGCACAGCGGAAATGCTCACTGCTCCGACGCTTCCCGATGGCTTTGGGGCGACTGGAGCGATCTCCGGCGATCTCGACAATGATGGGACTGCCGACTTGGTGTTCAGCGGCGCGGGCGGAACCTTGCTCTATCGAGCAGCTAACGGCGAATGGGCTGCCGGGGAAGACCTGTCCGCGGCCTCGACTGGTGTCGCGCTGGGCGATGCCGACCACGACGGCGACCTCGATGTGCTAGTGCTCGGCCCGCGCGTCTCGCTGCTGGCCAACGACGGAGAGGCCCGCTTTGCCGCTACGGGACAGCCCGCCGATCCGGTCGCGGCTGACCGCGCTGCATTCTCCGACCTCGACAACGACCGCGACGTGGATATAGTCCTGCTTTCGGCCGAGGGCCTGCAAGTGCAAACCAACAATCGCGACGGCACGTTCTCGGAAATCGCTGAAGCCTTGGGCTTGAGTGCCGTACAGGGCGCGGGCCTGGCCGTCGAGGACTTCAACCAAGATGGCTATATGGACTTGGCGGTCGCGGCTGGTGGCACTGTAGAGACACATACAAACCAAGCTGGCCGCGCCTTCGTCCGGGCTGAAGCGTCGGCTGCGTCCGGCGGACGGGCGCTGCTTGCCGCCGATCTCGACAATGACGGCGACCTCGACCTATTGGCCTGTGAGGACGAGCGGCTGCAACTGCTCGCGTACGGCAGCGGTCAGTTCCATCCGCAATCTCCGATTGACGAGCCGGGTGGAGCGGCGCTCGTGGCTGATTTTAATGGCGATGGCCGCGTGGATATTTGGGCGGGTGGCCGGGTGCTGCACAACCAAAGCAAAGGAGGGCACTGGATTGAGATCGCCGCCCAAGGGCTTAACAGCAACCGCGACGGCGTCGGGGCCAAGGTGGAGGTGAAAACCACCCACCGCCTCCAGAAACGCGAGATTCGCAGCGAGGGATACGCGGGCGTGCTCCACTTTGGCTTGGCGCAGAGCGATTCGGTCGAATTCATCCGCATCCTCTGGCCCGGCGGCGTGCGCCAGACCGAGTTGGCCACCGGGGCTGGACAGCGGCTGGAGTTGACGGAACTCGACCGCAAGGGGACCTCGTGCCCCATCCTCTACGCTTGGGACGGCGAGCGCTATCGCTTTGTCACCGACATTTTAGGGGGGGCCATTATTGGTTATTTGACCGCCCCGGGCCAGTACTATCAGCCCGACACTGACGAGTACGTTCGCTTGGGGCCGCTGGCCCCCAAGGACGGCCACTACGTCTTGCAATTGGCTAACCAGCTAGAGGAAATCATTTACGTCGATGCCCTCGAACTAGTGGCTGTCGATCATCCGCCCGAATTCGATATCTATCCTAACGAACGTCTGCTCTCCGCTCCGCCCTATCCAGAATTCAAGCTGTATCCCCTGTGGGGACTACGTCCGCCCGTGGCCGCCCGCGATCACCGGGGCGCGGACGTGTTGGCTACCCTGAAAGAGATCGACGACGAGTGGTACGATGGGTTTGGCCGACTCGACATACACGGCTATGCCGAAGACTATGCGCTAGAGCTGAACTTGGGCGATCTGTCCGAATTTGCCCATCCGGTCTTGCTCGGCTATGGGTGGGTTGATTACGCGCATTCGACCTCCAATTGGAGCGCGGCGCAGCGCGGCTTGTCGCTGTATCCGCCGCGTCTGTCCGTAGCCGACGGCGAGGGGGGGTGGGTAGAAGTCAGCGCGGATATGGGATGCCCGGCGGGCCTGCCTAAACACGCGCTCTTCGATTTGGCGGGCCTGTTCCCGTCTGACGACTACCGGCTGCGGATCGAGACCAATACCGCGCTCTACTGGGATCAACTGCTCGTCGGCGACGCTGCGGACGTTCCGCTTACAGTCCACCGCCTGCAACCGGCGCAGAGCGACCTCCACTGGCGTGGCTATCCGGCCCATACGTCCATCAAGGGCACCTTTGCTTTTCGCTATCACTACGATCAATTGGCGTTAGAAGCGCCTTGGGGCACTCACGCCGGGGCCTTCACCCGCTTCGGCCCGGTGGAGGAGCTGGTCGAGGACATTGACGACCGCTTCGTCATCATGTTCCACGGCGACGAGCTGACTGTTGAGTTTGCCGCCTTGCCGCCGCCTGCGGATGGTCTGGTGCGCTCGTTTCTGCTGTACGCCGATGGCTTTGGCAAGGACATGGACCTGCACTCGGCGCACTCGCTAACGGTTGGGCCGCTGCCCTTTCACGACATGTCCGGATACCCGTACCCGGCGCACGAGCACTACCCGCAAACCAGCGCGCACTTAGAGTATTTGCAGGAATACAACACGCGCTGGGTCAAGGGCTTCTATGAATAAGGAGCTTCTGGGCAGGGTAGTAGAAGGAGCGAAACGCGTGGCTAGGCTCTTACTGAGCAATGTGAAGAGCAATGTAAATAGCGATCTTCTGAGCAGGGTAATAGAAGGGGCAAAAGGTGCGATTACGCTCTCATTGCTCAAGAGGCTGCTGCTTTACACCGCTTGCTTCTTCGCCTTATACGCCGCTGTCGGCGTGGGTGCTTATCTGATTTTCAATGACAACTTGCCCGACATCGATGCTTGGAGCTTCCGGCCCAAACGGGTCACCAACGTGTATTCGGCCGATGGGCACCACTTGCAGGACTTCCTTGAGGAAAACCGCGAAATCCTCACTTATGAGGAAGTCCCCGAATCCGTGCGGGCCGCCCTCCTCGCGGCTGAAGACCGGCGCTTCTTCGCGCATTGGGGTATTGATATCTACCGCATCCCCGGGGCACTATTGGCCAACCTCAAGGACCGGCGTCTCGTCGGCCAAGGAGCCAGCACGCTTACCCAGCAGCTTGCCCGCAGTATATTCGCCGAAGTTGGCACTCAGCGCAGCAGCGCTTCCTTTGCCGATGCGGCGGCCACGTACGCGCGCAAGATCCGCGAACAGATCACCGCTATTTTAATCGAGCGCCTGTACACTAAATCCGAGATAATGACTATGTATCTCAACACAGTCTATTTCGGCCATGGTGCCTACGGGATTAAGTCGGCGGCGCGCCTGTACTTTGACCGCGAAGTCGATCAGCTCGCGCTCGAAGAGAGCGCCTTGCTCGTCGGACTGCTGCCGAGGCCGAATAGTTTTACCCCTTTGCGCCATCTCGACCGCGCCCGAACGCGCCGCAACTTGGTGCTAGCTAGCATGGCCGACAACGGCGCGATCACGCCAGCCGAGCGCGATTCCCTACGCAACAAACCCATCGCCACTCGCAGGGGCAGCCACGAGGAGACCTATGGCATAGCCCCGTACTTTGTCGAGCACGTCCGCCAGCAGATGCAGCGCGAGTTTGGCATGGCGACCTATCGCGAGGGCTTTGTGGTCCACACCACCCTCGACTCGCGCTTGCAGCAGATCGCCGAAAAGCACTTTGATACTGAAATAAGCAAGGTGCAGGAAAAGGTGGATAAGCACCTAAAAGCCGTAGGCGCATCTCAGAGCGTGCGCGACTCGGCCTTAGTCCAAGCGGCCTTCGTGGCTATGGATCCGGCTACCGGCCACATCTTGGCCATGATTGGGGGCCACGACTTTAGTCACAGCAAATTCAACCGCGCCACCCAAGCCAAGCGGCAGCCTGGGTCCGCGTTCAAACCCTTCGTGTACACGGCTGCCATCGACAACAATCGCTTTGCGGTAGATGTGCTCGACGACAATGCCTTTACGCTGTGGGACCACAGACGCGAACAATTTTGGGACCCCGAGAACTACGACAAGAAGTTCAAGGGGCCGATGACGCTGCGCGAAGGGCTGAAACAGTCGCGCAACCTCATTTCCATTAAGTTGGCTGACGAACTCGGCCCGTCCCTGATTCGGAGCTATGCCCGCAATATGGGCATATCCACGCCGATCCACGCCATTCCCTCTATTGGCGTCGGTACGAGCGAGGTGCTACTCCTCGACTTGGTGGCGGCGTACGCGGTCTTTCCCAATAAGGGTATATACGTCGAGCCGATGGCCATCAGTCGCTTGGAGCGCAAGGATGGAGACGTCTTTTTTACGCGGGAAAGCGGTCATAAGCAGGAGGTGTTGCGGCCGGCCGTGGCCGTAATTGTCACGGACATGCTGCGCTCGGTCGTTGATGAAATCGGCGGTACTGGACGCCGCATCCGCACGACATACGACTTTCGGACCCAAGCAGCCGGCAAAACCGGCACGACCAACGACTACACGGATGCGTGGTTTATCGGTTTTACGCCCCATCTCGTAGCTGGGGTCTGGGTCGGGCTAGACGACCCCAGTCTGCGTCTCTGGCCGAGGCAGGCCGGCTCTGCGGCGGCTCTGCCGTTGTGGGCGGAGTTTATGAAGGAGGTGTATGCGAGCGTGGAGCCTTATCGCAGTCTGAGGAAACGCGGGTTCGAGTACCCAGAGGACCTCGTCGTGCGCCGCGCGATCTGCAACGATACCCACAAGATCGCCACTCGCTTTTGTCCCGATCAGCGAGAGGAGCTTTTCATCGCTGGCGAGGTCCTGCCGAGCACGTGCCCTCTACATGGGCGGTCCCAAGAGCAGGCCCCTAGGCGCATCCAGAGGTTTTGAAGGCTACAAAACGAAAAAGATGTAGAATAGCCCGCCGAGGATGCCGGCCGATAGGCCGCGCACGATAGCCTTATTTTCTGGTTTGATTACTGTTTGTTCGACCATGTCGTCCCCACCTAAGACCCCACTTAATCCCTTAGACACCATGTCCTCGCTATAGGCTTGGACGCGGCGGTCCCAGCGCACGATGCGGTCGGCGACTGTTTCTATTCTGAGAAAGAGGTCGCCATACGCCTCGCGCCGTTGTTCGTTGCCCCAGAAAAGTAGCCGCCGGGGTGCTGGCGAGTACACCACGCGCGCCCTGACCAGCCGATAGTAAACTACGTCGGCTGGCGCGTCTTCCGGCTGGCGCACCAGCACCTGATAGCCTCGCCGCTGCAAGGTCTCGATCAGGGCGTCTTCAACGACCCAATTGGCCTCGTTCTTGTCGTCTTCGGCTTGGAGGAAAAGCCGCGTACCCGGGGATAGGGGGAGGGCATCCATTTGGTGGTCTAGGGCGCGGACAAAGGCTTGATTGATCAACTGCAAGTCCGTGGGCGTTTGCTGTGCACCGCCTGGGGCTTGGGCCGTTCCTGGCCATACCACGCGCACCGTGTTCGCTCCGCGCAGGGGAATAAAGTGATCCCGCCCCACGGGCTTACAGGCACTCTGCCAAGTAAAAGGCCCTGGGCGCTGCGGCACAGCTTCGAGCGTCACCCGGATTGCTGCGCCCGCACCCAAGCTATCCAAGCCGCTGACCAGTAGGCTCGATGCGGCTTCCTCGTCGCTTCGTACGAGAGCCGCGCCCGGTGGCCCTTCCACCAAGGAGACATCCGAGAACGCTGGCGCAACTTGCAGGCGCAGGGCTGCTAGGGCGATGGGGTCGGCGCTTTCGTTGCGCCATATACAAGTGATTGGCCCGCGCTTGCCTACCTTCATAAATCCAGCTTCCAACGCCATCATAAATCCAGGCTCCAAGGTCATCGCAGGCAGCGGGTCCACCTGCAAGTGCTGGGTTGCTAGGTCCACTGGGCTCTGGCCGGAGACCTGGGCAGCGACCGCCAAGGGTAGGGAGCCGAGGTGAGTCGGATCTACGAGCACCGTCCAAGAGAGGGTGTCGGCCTGTCCGGGAGACAAGCTGCCCGCCCAGCGCTGCGGAGCGTCGCCTGCTGGCCAGCTTAGTTCCGGTGGCCAGGTCCAGTTCAGCTCTTCTAAGGGCGGCCCAGCGGCCTCGTCGAAGCGCACAATCGCGCGCAAGTCAAAGCGCTCGCCCTGATAGACCCGCGGTGGCTCAATGGACCACGAAATGGCTGGCGGCGGGCGCACCGCTAGGTCGAATTCAATCTGGTGGGCCGGAGTGCCCTGTGGGTCGAGCGAGGAGTGAATTGTCGCGGACCAGCCGATTGTGCCCAACTCAGCGGCGACTAGGTCGATGTAGAGGGTGTCGATGTGTTCTCCGGCCAAAGGCCGCGCTGCATAGTCTATACTGATTGACGCTGCCTCTAGCTGCGCCTTGCCTAATGCCGAGCGGACGCCCTGCAACTGCGCGTTGCCGAGGCACCGTAGGCCCGCGCTGACTATGGCTTCGCCATCGCCGGGGAAGTAGTGCAGATAGAGGATGGACTGCTGATCCAACGCCGGTCCGGCAATCGCCGGTTGGTCTAGGCGCGCACTGAGCGTCGAGCGGGCGCTTGCCGGCACCACGGCCGCCCACAGCGCGATGACTACCCCTAGCCCGCGCCAATAACTGCCATAACTGCCCGCGCCCTCTCCGCCTTGAAGCCCGCGCCTTCCTACTGTCTTTTGGGTTGCCATTCGGTTCGTCCTTCGTCGCTATTGCCGCGTATTGGCCCCTTGGCCAAAAAAGCCTAACTCGCTTTTTAACTGTAACTTACGTCTAATTCAAGCCTAACGTACGAGGGGGGTGCTGTCAAGACAGTTTAGCCCCTAGCCGCATCCGTAGAAAGGCTTGACTGAACCCGCATGCGCCGCTAGGTTGTACAAACCAGCGCGAGTAATGTTAGACGCGCTTGGTTTGGGTGGAAATTCGTCTGTTTCGCGTTGTGTGTCCACTTTTTTCAAGGCTATACGACCCTTTGTGCATTGTCCCCTTGTTCGCCGTCGTGCATCGCACCAAACGCGCAGATTGGAATGTGGTGCGGTATAAAAAGCTGCGCTTCTCTTCATGCTAGACTGGCTATTACCCGCATTGGGCGCGTTGGGTGTGCTCGGCCTCGGTGCATTGTGCGCTCCGATGACTTTTGCGTTGCGCTGTCGGCGCGAGGGCTTGCCGGACTTTTGGGAATGGGGAGCGCGGCTGTCCTTTTTCTGGGGAGGGCTAGGGCTAGGGCTGAGATGGGGCCCCAAGGGCCTGCGCATCGCGCCCGTGCTCTTGGGTCAATTCCTGCCGTACCCCTACCTGCCGCTGCGGACCCAAGCAAAGCGCAGGCGACGAGCACGGCGACGAGCCAAGCGAGAGGCTGCGCCTAAAGTTAGTGAATGGAACCTGCGCGCGTTCGTGCGTCTGCTGATCAAGCCCAGTCTTAGGCTATTGGCGAGCCTGCCGCGCATCATTCGGCTCAAAAAGCTGCGGGCCCAAGGCCGTTTGGGATTTGCCGACCCGGCGCAAACCGGGCGGGTCTATGGCTATTTACAGGCGGTTGCCGCGTGCAAGGGAAAGGTGCAAATAAATGTCAGCCCGGATTTTGTGCGTGCGGGGGCCTTTGGCCGCTTGGATTTGGTCGCTCATTTGCACTTGGGCTTGTTAATTTTGCTCTTAGGGCGCTTTGGCTGGCAGGTGGCATACCGCTTATTGGCCGCGCGCTTCCGTACCCCGAACTAAGTTGAGGAGTTTTTCATGGCATCGTCCGTAGAATCCCTAGTTGAGCGCGTCCTAGGCGAGTTGCACCGCATCGTGCAAACCGAAACCGTCATCGGGCAGCCGTTTCAGTCCGGCGATTTGACCATTATTCCGGTATCGAAAATATCGTTTGGCTTTGGGGCCGGCGGAGGGCTAGAGGGCAAGGGACAGAGCGGGACGGGCGGCGGCGCGAACATCGAACCCATCGCCTTCCTCATCGTCGATGCCGATGGCCGGGTGCAAGTGGCGTCCATCGGCGATCAGGAGGCCGGTTGGAGTCAGATCATTGCGCTGGTGCCCGAGGCCGTCGCCAAGATCAAGAAGTTCGTCAGCAACTGACGTTACGCAGCCTTTGTCATGCCTGCGCAAGCAGGCATCCAGCAATCCCCATTGGCAGCCCTTGCGCAGATTCGCTCGATCCGGTTAGGGAGGTGATTTGGGGTTCGATCCTCGGCAACGAGCACCAAGACGCCACAGTGGCACCGCTTCTCGACGCGGTGCCGGTGCTGATATCGGGTGTCCTTCCTATCGACGGACAGGATCATATTTACCTCGGCATCGACCGCGCTTGGTGGGCCCAACACGGCGGCAAACACCTCTACGAAGCCTTGAAGGAGCGCTTCCCGGTCACGCCCATTCACGTCGGCCCGTCTGCTGGCGTCAACCGACAATCTGGAGTACCCGGTCCGCCCAATACGGCGATTCGAACGGTGAAGCCGGTGGCCCTGTTCGGGGAGCCGATTTCCATTTCGCAGACGGTGGGCACGGCTATCGTAGATAACGACAAAACGCAGACGGTGGTTGGTCGTATTGCGGTGCCGGATGACGTGTGGGTGGGCACGGTCTCGGTGGGCGTCGAGATCATCCACCCGTCGCGGCGCGATCTAAAAATTGATTTGGTCGCGCCGAGTGGGGTTTTCACCACGCTGTACGACGGGGCGCAAGCCGGGGCCTATGGAGAGGCCAACCTCATCGACGTCCTGCCGACTACGACCGCGCTGCAGGGACAGGCGGCGCAGGGGGAGTGGCAACTGCGCGTCGGCGACTACGAGCGGGCAGACGCGGGTAGGATCCAAGCGTGGGAACTGACCATCACTCCTGCACAGGATGCACCGGAGACGGAAGAGCCGGTCAATCTCTTCCTCGAGACCTTCCAGGAAGGACTCGGTGCATGGGAGGCACCGAAATGGGAAGCCGTCTCGTTTGATGGTGTTGCAGGTGAAGGACCGGGAAACATTGTTGCACAGGCACCGGCGAAGTGTGGATTCTGTTTCCTCACCCTGAAGTCTCCCGTTGACCTCTCTGCATATGAAACAGTCACTCTCTCCTTCTCTCGATACCTTAGCCACGATCTCAATACCGCCGGATTCTTCGGTCTCGCCCTTGGTGTTGGCACCGACGGCACCTACGAACGCCTAGGAAACTGGGGCGGCAATGACGCAGACAGCGAGTGGCACCAGGAGACCTTCACCCTCTCCGGTGACCAGATCGGTGACACCTTTTCCATACAATTCCTCGGTGTTACCACCACCGACCTCTCCACGGTCGCAATTGACAACATCATGATCACCGCAGGACCGGGATCTATTGTCGTGACACCAGAACCGGAGCCGGAACCAACCGAGACTACGGCAGACCTTGCGGTGACTGCAGTGACTGTGAGGCCGGAAACGGCAAGACCGGAAAGTCGCATACTCCTGAGAACAACGGCCAAAAACACCGACGTACCGACCGGTCAATACGACATTTCCTTCTACCTACACACCCGAGCAACCAATACGCCACAGATAGGTGGTGTTCCCGTTGCAAGCAGAACGATATCACTTGATGGAGAAGCAAGCAATACAACCAGTAATACGGAAAATTGTCCTGAGGGCACAATAGGAGAACCCGCTACCACATATGGGTGGGATTGTCCTGACGAACTAGATTGCGAAACACCAGGAGTCTTAGAATGCAAAGGTCCTGAAACTGACGACAATGGAATAAAATCCTGCTGCAACCCTTGCAAGTACTGATGAGTGTCCGTACTCCAACCAAGAAGGAAATATCTATAACTTCACCTGGACATGCGGCGGCAATGATTGTAACGGGGATATGAACACCTGTCACATACCGCCGAAGTGCGGGAGCAGCAAGGGTTCCTGTTCTGTCGGAACGAGTGATGACGAAAACCCGTCCCTGTCAGCGGATCCCTGACCTGACCTGACCGAGAAGAATAAAAATAACAACAAACCGCTCTATGCCTCCCGATCCGCCGCCTGGAACTGTTCCAGTGACGGTCAGTCAATAACGTGTAACTATAACGAAGATGTCACATGCAGGGCACCGACGACACCGCAGTGTTCCTGTGTCGGTGATGGTGGGTGTAACACTGATTGTAGAAGACAGGCAGGATCATATGACGGTAACGCATGTACGCAAGCGGGTGAATCAGGAAAAAAGACCTGGACCTGTGTCGCGAAAGCAGGAAAAAATTATCGCAGAAAACCATGTATATTTGGTACCTGCCAGAAGCCGCCGTGCAGTTGCGGAACCGCTACGCATAGTAGGGGCGACCGGCCCTATCTTGTACCTTCCGGGGCGGTGGTTGTTTAGGTCAGCTTCAAGGCGGCGAACAGCAATCCCATCAGCGCAATCTGCGTGCCAATCGCCCACAAGATGCGGTTGTTGAGCGCCTCCAACCGGACGTTAATCTGCCGGCCCTGCTCGGTGATGCGCTCTTCAAGCTGCCGTCCCTGTTCGGCGATGGCGTGCTCTATACGGTCAAGACGTGGGGCCATCTGCTCGGCGATGCCTTCAAGGCGGCCAATGCGCCGGTCGTGGTCTTGCGCTTGGGTTACAGGTTCACTCATAACATAGCCTTTCAACTTTCGTCTATCGCCTACCCGTCAAGCGGTGGTTGCTTAGGGAGACGGACGCTACGCCGTCCTTCGTCGGCATCGTTTCTGAATATATACACCAACCCACTCAAAAGGGCAAGATCGGCCAAATCATGGGCTTGAGTTCGGGTGGGGCGGATGTATCCGCAAAAAAGCAAGAATCGTGCCAAGGCGGCGGCTCAGAGGGAGGAAGGGGGCTATAAGGCGCGGGAGTGTAGCCGAAAGGATACAGGGAGGGGGGGAGATGGAAACAAAAGCGGCGTAACATCAGTCAGTAAGAAGGATAAAGATAAAGACACCAAGGCCGAGACTGAGAGCGACTGAGTCGCCTCAGTGGTGGTCTTGGCTGGTGGGGAATACCTTGAAGCACCCGTCTAGCAACAGGTGGGTGTACCAACCGACGATGCAGGCGATAAAGAAAACCACATGCCCTTCGAGTAGGGCGGGTACGTTGTCCCAGGTGAATTCTCCCAGAAAAGCCTGCCGCGCTCGCCAGTATTCGTAGCTCGTGCCCAGCACCCCTACGGTGATGAACGGGCTGATCTTCCAGTGCGTCCAGCCGCGGTGGTGGTCCAAAAGCGGTAGAACGCACAAGAGGCCTACTAGCGTCGCCAACTCGTAGTGTTCGGTCCAGCCCAGATAGAGCAAGACGCAGAAGACGCCGCGGAAAAACCACCGCTGCGCCACCGAAGCTGTGTCCAAGTCGGGAAAGAGGGAGAAAAACAGCGCAGTACCGACGACGGCAGCTTGGGTAGCTAGGTCGTCGGGTGCGACAGCGCCGGAGTAAACCGCACCTAGCGCCACTCCGGTTCCCGTGACGACCCCTCCCAAGACATGTCCTTTGAAGTTCACGATCTCAAACTCATTTTTTTTGTTGGTGGTAGAGTTGGCCGCAGGCTGCGTCGATGTCCCGCCCGCGGCTGTGGCGCACGGTAAACTCGACGTTGCAGCCTTTGAGCACTTGATAGAACTGCTCTAGACGCTGACGGGTTGGTCGGCGGAAACGGAGGTCTGTTGTTTCATTGTAGGGTATGAGGTTGATCTTGCAGGGAATGTCGCGGGTCAGTTCGGCTAGCCGCTGCGCGTCGGCGTTCGTATCGGTCAACCCGGCCATGAGCACATACTCAAAGGTGACGCCATAGCCGCGACAGGCGAAAAACTCGCGCGCGACCGCCAAGAGGTCGGCGATCTTGTACTTGCGATTGATCGGCATGAGCTGTTCGCGCATTTCGTCGGTTGTGGCGTTGAGCGAAATGGCCAACCCCGCGTTGAGATCTTCGGCCATGAGCCGGCGAATGCCCGGAATGTACCCCGCGGTAGATACCGTGATTTTCCGTCCCCCCAACCCAATGCCCTCTTTTAGGCGCATTAGCTTCAACGCGCGCAAGACCGCCGAGTAGTTGAGCAGCGGCTCGCCCATCCCCATCATCACCACATTGGTCACCTGCTCGCCCCGCTCGCGGGCGAAGTGGTTCACCTGCAAGAGCTGATCGACGATCTGCCCTGCTTCGAGGTTGGCAATCATCCCCATCCGCCCGGTGGCGCAGAACTTGCAGTCGAGCGGGCAGCCTACTTGCGACGACAAGCAGGCCGTGCGTCGGGTGCCATCGACGATTAGCACGGACTCGATCCGCTGCCCAGAGGGCAGTTCAAAGAGGAATTTGACCGCTTCGCCCGTGGCCGACTCTTGACGCTTGACGAGATTTAAACAAGTAATGCGCGTCTGCTCGGCGAGCTTTTGCCGCAAAATTTTGGAGATATTGGTCATCTCCCGGACGTCGCGCACGCCCTTGGCGTAGAGCCAATCGAAAATCTGACGGGTGCGGTACGCCGGTTCGCCGAGCTCGCCGACGAGCCGGTCGAGTTCGGCGGGCAGCATGGCTTTTAGGTCGTAGAGTTGACTGGTCACCTTAAAAGTCCTTGAAGGCCCTTGAATTAGATGTCAAAATATATTATATGTTAAAAGTTAGTTGGTATTGGTCAACGGTTTCCCCCCCGTTGCCAGTTCCTTTGTTTTCTCCCCGTACATCATAACATATAGATTCTGGACATGCGATTCGGATTTCCCATCAGGTTCTGGGGCATCCTATTGGGTTGCTTTGCGCTTATGGCGCTGCGCTTGGGGATGTCCTCTCAGCATACGGCGGCCACAGCCGCCCATCTCGAAGAAGTGGCCTTTGTTCCGGCCGCGGTGGCGGCCGTATGGGAGCCGCTTTTTGTCGGTCCCCCGATTCCGCCGCCCGACGATCCCACGCGCACGATTGCCGCCGAACTGCGCCCCGGGGATTCTCTTGACCGCTCGCTCAAGCAGTATCACGTCCCCAGCAGCCAATTGGAACGGCTGTACGAAGCGCTGGACGCGGTCTTCGATCTCAGGCAAGTCAAGCCGGGTGACTACTACGAGGTCGCAATCGACACCAGTGACGCCATTCGCCGCTTCTGCTACACGCCTCACCGCACCCCTGATCGCCCGATCGAGGTGAAATTGCACGATGATCAGTTTGTTGCTCGCCAGTTGCAGCTACCGCTGGATCGGCGGGTCGAGCGGCTCGAAGTGCCCATTGAAGACAATCTCTCCAACGCCATTAGCAAGGCCGGGGAGGGCAGCACACTCAGCGATGTGCTCGCCGATGACATATTTGGTGCCGTCATCGACTTCCAGCGGGATCCGCGGCGCGGCGATCGGCTAGGAGTTGTCTTTGAAAAGCTCTACATCGACGAGCACTTCGTCCGCTACGGCGATGTCCTCTTGGCGCGCTATGAAGGCGAACGAGTGACCGAGTTGGCGGTCCGCTATGCTGCCACTGAGGGAGCGGACGCCTATTACAACGCCAGCGGCCGCTCCCTCGGCCGGATGTTCGTACTCAAGCCCCTCGGCGTCAATCGCATCACCTCGGGCTTCAGCCGCCAACGCTTCCATCCCATTCTCAAAAAGCAGCGTCCCCATCTAGGTACGGACTATGGTGCGCCGACGGGCACTTTGGTGTGGACTACGGCCCGCGGACAGGTCGCGTTCGCTGGCTGGAAAGGCGGTTACGGCAAGTTGGTCGAAATCGACCATGCCAATGGCTATCGCACCCGCTACGCGCACTTGAGCAAGATATTGGTTCGCAAGGGCCAGCGCGTAGAGCAAAAAGAGATCATCGGCAAGGTCGGTGCCACCGGACTCGCGACTGCCTCCCACCTACACTACGAAATCATCAAGGATGGCCACCACATCAATCCCGAACTCATCAACGAAGGCCATGCCGTCCCAACCCTAGCGGACGATCTGTTGCCCGAATTTGTCCGCCAGCGCGACGCGCTCTTGCACGTCCTCGCGCTTGGCCCGCGCATTTGGCGTTATGCTTCGACCTTGACAGCCGCACCACTCTAGTTTTATTGGCCGTATCGACCTTTTCGATGGAACCAAAAACGCTGCAAGAAATCGAAAATCTGGCCGAGCGCGACGGGCGCTATAAAAGCGATTCGTATCTTTTTGTGTACGATGCGCTAGGATACACGGTGCAAAAGCTCGGCAAGAACAAGGATACCTTGAGCGAAGAGAAGCGACACATTTCCGGTCGGGACCTGCTCTTTGGCATCAGCGAGTACAGCGCCGATCAATTTGGGCCGCTCACCCGCTCGGTCTTTGCCCACTGGGGCATTGAGCAAACGCGCGATTTTGGCGAGATTGTCTTCAACTTGGTCGATGCGAATTTACTGCGCAAGACAGCCGAGGACCGGATTGAAGACTTCGTCGATGTGTACGATTTTGCCGAGGAGTTTGACTGGAAGAAGCGCAAGGCCGATCTCAAGCGCCTGCCCTGAGCGCGGGAGGCGAAGATGAAGATCGCCTACTTCGACTGCTTCTCTGGTATCAGCGGCGACATGATCTTGGGTGCCCTGCTCGACGCGGGGCTCCCACTAGAGGATCTCAACCGAGAAATTGCCAAGCTGGGCGTCCAGGACGTCGCCATTGAGCGCGAATCCACCGCCCGGCACGCCATTGCCGCCACCCGCGCTAAGGTCTGCGTGGCCGGCGCGCCGTTGGCCGACGCTGAGCACCATATTGATCTGTCTGGCGAGCCTACGCACGATCACGCCCACGCCCACCTCAAAGATATAACTAGCCGCATTGCCGCTAGCCGTTTGGACGACGTCGTCAAGGAGCGCTCCATCCGCGTTTTTGAGCGCCTGTGTGCAGCCGAAGCCGAGGTGCACAATGCCGCGCCCGCCGAGGTAGGACTGCACGAAGTGGGGGCTCTCGACGCCCTGATAGACGTAGTGGGAGCCGTGGCCGGTCTCCAGCTCTTGGAGGTAGAAGAGGTTTGCGCTTCGCCTCTGCGCTTTGGCACGGGTTTTGTGCGCTGCGCGCACGGGCGCTACCCGGTGCCGGTGCCCGGAGTCTTGGCTCTCTGCCGCGACGTGCCGACTGAACAGACCGATATCCGCGCCGAACTCGTCACCCCGACTGGGGCGGCGATCATCACCACCTTAGCTCGTTCCTTTGGGCCGCAGCCGCCCTTTTGCCAACAGGCCGTCGGCTATGGTGCGGGTCGCCGCGACTTAGAGGCCATCCCCAATCTCTTGCGCCTGCGCTTGGGCGAGCGCGTTCCGGCTAGCGAACGCGTCCTGCTGATCGAAGCCAATATCGACGATATGAACCCAGAGGTGTACGGCTACCTCTTTGACCGGCTGTTAGAGCAGGGAGCGTGCGACGTGTACGCCACGCCGGTCCTGATGAAAAAGGGCCGTCCGGGCAACGTTCTCAGCGTCCTCGCTCCGGCGGGTCGCTTGGACGAGCTAGCTGCGATCGTCCTGCAAGAAACTACGACCATCGGCCTGCGCTACTACGGAGTGGAACGCCGCGTCTTGGAACGCCAGATCCGCGCCGTTGCCACGCCGTATGGGGAGGTCAACGTCAAGTTTAGCTATCTAGACGGACGCCGCCGCACCGCTCCTGAATACGAGGACTGCGCGCGGCTAGCCCAACAGCACCAAGTGCCCTTGCTCTCCGTATATGAGGCCGCTCGGGCGGCCGCCATCAAGGAGTAATGACCATCATGTTGCGATTGATCTTATGCGCGTTATGGCTGGTTCCGCTGTCGAGCCAAGCTGCGGAATGGCCGGCTTATAGGGGAGACCTAGACGAATTCGACAATATCCAGCGCTTGCCGGCGGGCGAAGGCCCAGACCGCCTCGTGCTCGGCGACAACGATGGCCGGCTCCATGTCTATGAGGAGCGCGACCGCACCTATACCGAGGTGTGGGACAGCGACTATCTCGAAGGGGCGGTGGCCGGCGTATTCGTCCTCGACATCAACGACGATCAGCTCGACGAGATCGTCGCCTATACCGACCAGGGCCGCGTGTATTACTTCGACTCTCAGGATTATACGCTGCTGTGGAGCAACTCGCCCAATGAATACGAACGCATTACCAGCCTGACCATCGGCGACATTGACGACGACCCCCAGCCTGAGCTCGTGTTCTGCGCTGATGGCCGCTTAGTCGTGTACGACGGCAGCGACCAGTACGAGCAGTGGCGCAGCGACCAGACCGACTTGACGGCCCATCAGATTCTCATCGGCGACGTAGATGGGGATGACGAAGACGAGATCGTACTCAACGACGGGTACGTGTTCGACGCTCGCTTCTTCGACTTGGAGTGGAAGTCGCCCGAGCCTTTTGGCGAGCGCATGGGCCTGCTCGACCTCGACGAAGACCAGATTCCCGAAGTCATCGGCGAGTTTCAGGGCCGCTACCTGCGCATCTTTGACATTGACCTCCGGCGGGAAAAGTCGCTCAGCCGCTAGTGGTCCAGCCTTGACATCTCGGCGGCGACCGGCGTATATACTCCCTCTCATCCAAACACCAACAAGGAGCGATTGCAATGCGACCCGTCACCCTCTTCACTGGCCAGTGGGCCGACCTGCCTATTGAGACCCTCTGTCAACAGGCCGTTGAGTTTGGCTACGACGGCTTGGAGCTGGCCTGCTGGGGAGACCATTTTGAGGTTGACCAAGCCACAGATGCCTATTGCCAGGCCAAGCGCGAACTACTCGCAAAATACGATCTAGCGCTGTTTTCCATTTCCAATCACCTCGTCGGCCAAGCCGTGTGCGACGCCATCGACAGCCGCCACCAAGCCATCCTGCCCCCGCGCATCTTCGGCGATGGCGACCCAGAGGGCGTGCGCCAGCGTGCAGCCGAAGAAATGATCGCCACGGGGCAAGCAGCCGCCCGGCTCGGGGTTGACGTGGTCAACGGCTTTACCGGCTCTTCGATCTGGCACCTGATCTATTCATTTCCGCCGGTATCCCCCGACATGATCGAGGCTGGGTACGCGGATTTTGCCGTGCGCTGGAAACCCATACTCGACCAATACCAAGCGCTCGGCGTCAAATTCGCGCTAGAGGTCCACCCCACTGAAATCGCCTTTGATATCGCCTCGGCCGAGCGCGCTATCCAAGCACTTGACGGCCATCCGGCCTTTGGTTTCAACTACGACCCCAGCCACCTCGGCTATCAGGGCGTGGACTACGTCGAGTTCATCTACAGGTTCAGCGACCGCATTTTTCACGTCCACATGAAGGACGTAGGTTGGTCTGCAACGCCGACCGAGGCCGGTGTCTTCGGTGGGCACACCGAGTTCGGCGACCGGTGCCGCTATTGGGATTTCCGCTCGTTGGGACGTGGCAATATCGACTTCGAGGAAATCATCCGCGCCCTCAACCGCATCAACTACCAAGGGCCGCTATCGGTCGAATGGGAAGACAGCGGCATGGATCGCGTCCACGGCGCGACAGAAGCGGCCGCCTTCGTCAAGCAGGTCGATTTCCCACCTTCGGACATTGCTTTTGACGCGGCGTTTGAGGATTAGCGTTGCAGTGTTTTCAAGATGATCCGCAGATGGACGCAGATGGACGCAGAATAGTAGGGCGATCCGCAGCTCGAATTGTTCGATCGTTCAGGATTGCTGTAGTTGTTGCCCTGCTCGTCGCTTGCGGCCAAGAGGAACGGGGGCAGCAGACGTTGGTTTTTGGCCGCGGCTCGGATTCGATCGGGCTAGATCCGGGGATTGAAAACGACGGCGAATCGTTCAAGGTCTGCGACAACATCTACGAGACGTTGGTGACCTACGACAGCGAGAGCACGGCCGTGGTGCCGCAGCTAGCGCATTCTTGGGACATCGCGGACGATCAACTTACGTGGACCTTCCACTTGCGCACGGGGGTCCGCTTCCACGACGGCACCCCCTTTGACGCCGCGGCCATGCTGTTTTCGCTCGGGCGGCAGTTTGACAAAAACCATCCCTTCCACAAGGTCGCCGGCGCGTTCAAGTACTGGCAGGCCATGGGCATGGACGACATTGTCGCCGCGTTAGAAGCCCCGGACGATTCGACCTTTGTCATTCGCCTCAAAGAGCCGCACGCTCCCTTCTTAGCGAACTTGGCGATGAACTTCTGCGCGGCCGTTAGCCCTACCGCGGTGGCCCGTTACGGTAGCGATTACTTCAAAAACCCGGTCGGCACCGGCCCCTTTCGCTTTGTCGAATGGCGCAAGGACGAGCGCATCGTCTTGGAGCGCAATCCCGATTACTGGGGGCCAAAGCCGCCGCTCGACCGCCTAATTTTCAAGCCGATTCAGGAATCCTCGGTGCGCTTTTTGGAGCTTTCGCAGGGCACGATTCACGGTTTCGACAACCTCAGCCCGGAGTACATCGAGCCGATCCGCACCGATCCCAACCTCCAGCTCTTGACGCAGGCGGGCATGAACGTCGGTTACTTGGCCATGAACATGGACAAAAAGCCCTTCGACGATGTGCGGGTGCGCCACGCCGTCAACCACGCCGTGGATAAGCAGGCGCTGGTGGATAATTTCTACGAGGGCTTGGCCATGCCAGCCCAAAACCCCATCCCGCCGACCCTGTGGAGCTACAACGACACCATTGCGGGCTATGGCTATGATCCGGCGAAAGCGCGCGCCTTGCTGGCGGAGGCCGGTTATGCCGACGGCTTTGAAACCGAGTTGTGGGCCATGCCGGTGCCGCGCCCCTATATGCCGCAGCCTACCAAGATCGCCGAGGCGATTCAGGCCGACCTCGAAAAGGTAGGCGTCCGCGCTCGTATTGTGTCTTGGGAATGGGGAACGTATTTGGACAAGGTGTTCGACGGCCAGCACCAGATGGCTTTGTTGGGCTGGACCGGCGACAATGGCGACCCAGACAACTTCCTCTACGTGCTCCTCGACTCAACCGCGGCCATCAAGCCGGCCCAGAATATTTCGTTCTACCGCAGTGGCGAGCTGCACGACGCGCTTGTGGCGGCCCGTCGCTCCACTGATCGCGGCGAGCGCACGCGGCTCTATGCCCAGGCGCAGGAGATCGTCCACCGCGACGCGCCTTGGGTACCGCTAGTACACGCGACGCAGACAGTGGTTTTTCAGCGCCGCGTCACTGGTTTCAAGCTGCATCCCACGGGCAGCAAGTGGTTCCATAGCACCGCGCTGGCCCCTTGAGCCATGCACCGCTTCGTCCTCCGGCGGCTCATCGCGCTCTTGCCGACGCTGGCGGGAATTTCGCTTTTAGTTTTTCTGATGCTCTACTTGGTGCCGGGCGATCCGGCCCAGGTCATGCTCGGAGAGCGCGCCAATGCCGAGAGTTTGGCCGAGTTGCGCGCGACCATGGGCCTCGATCAGCCCTTTCATGTGCAGTTTTACCGCTTCTTCACCGGCCTGTTGAGCGGTGACCTCGGCCGCTCGATTCGCACTCACGAGAAAATTACCACTGAACTCGTCCAGCGCTTCCCGGCTACTTGCGAGCTAACCTTGGCCAGTATGCTGCTCGCTATGACGGTCGGCATCTCGGCCGGACTATGGGCCGCAGTGCGGCGGGGCAAGATCGCCGGTCTGCTCAGCATGATCTTGGCCACGGCTGGCATTTCCATTCCCGTATTTTGGCTGGCCTTGATGCTGGTATTGCTGTTGGCCTTTTACGTGCCGCTCTTTCCGGTGTCCGGCCGCTTGAGCACGTATATCTACTTTGAGCCGATTACCTATTTCTACATAATCGACACCCTCGCGCAGGGCGATTTTGCGGCCTGCGGCGACGTGTTGTGGCACCTTTTTCTGCCGGCCCTGACTTTGGGGACCATTCCCATGGCCGTGATTGCGCGCATGACCCGCGCCAGCTTGCTCGACGTCCTCGGCGAAGACTACATCCGCACGGCGTGGGCCAAGGGCCTGCGGCCACGAGTGGTGATTGTGCGCCACGCCCTGAAGAACGCCTTCATCCCCACACTTACGGTCATTGCCCTCCAATTTGGCTATTTGCTCGGGGGCGCGGTTATCACCGAGACCATATTCGCTTGGCCGGGGGTTGGACGCTGGCTCTTTTTGGCGGTGCAGGCGCGCGACTTCCGCGCCGTGCAGGGCGGGGTTTTGCTGCTGGCCACGGTCTTCGTGCTGGCCAACCTCATCGCCGATATTCTTTACGCTTGGCTGGACCCCCGCATTCGCTACGACGAGGAATAGGTTCAGTCTGTTGCAGAGTAGGGGGGGGGGGGGGGGGGGGCGGCCCCAAAAAAAAAAAAAAAGCGGGGGCGGAGGGGATATACGCAGTGCATAATATTAAGTTGTAAGATAGTGTGGAGCGCGAAGAGCTGAAC
>VXOR01000061.1:78203-79713 GCA_009840005.1 Gemmatimonadota bacterium | reverse complement strand
GCCCCCCCCTACACGACCTCCCTTTTTATTTTTTAGTTTTTTTTCATTTTTGGGGCGCCCGGGGGGGGCCCCATTATAAAAACCGGGGGTTTTTGGGGCTTGCCCATTACCGCCGCTTTGCATGTTTAACAGTGCCTATGTCGCTGGCACTGCGTCCTCTCAACCACCAGAGGAGATGGTGATGCGCACGATGTCGGCGATAGCCGGATAGGTGAATCCATCATCTACTAAGCGCACCGTACCGCCTTCGTCCGCTCCCGTGTTGGCAGCGGCCTGACGCGGTGCTTGGTTTTCGCCTACGCCTGGCTCCTCGTTGACTTCCGTACCAGCATCCCACAGGTCGATCTGATCAGTGATGTCGCCGCTTATGGGCTGGTCATCGGTGAACAGGGCAATGCCGGTGTCGCCGGGTGCCAAGAACAGGTCGTTGGATTGTACGTACATGGTGGCGAAAGACAGCCGGTCGCCGGGACGAGCCACGAAGGTGAACTCATAGGCGTTGCCCGGCGTCAGCGGCCCAGGGCCATCGGCTCCCACCGGCGTGGCAAACACGCCACTGTTTTCCGGTAGGTTCGCGGCTAGCTCGGCGGGACTGCCGTCTTCGGCGAGTGCTTCAAGTCCATCGCCGCGATCGGGCTGTCCGTCGGTGAAGAAGGGGGTTCCACCGCGCTGGGCGACCCACGCACCGGGCGCGAGGACGGTGCCGAGGTTTTCGATTCGCACGGTGAATTGCACTGGCACGCGCGGTTCGGGCAAGCCAGCAGCCGGATCGGGAGATAAGGTCCGCGCGGAAGTGATGGCCCCCTCCGAGGTATCGTCGCCGTCCATGTTTCCGTCGGCATCGCCATCGCCATCGCTGTCGGCATCGCTGTCGCCGTCGCCGTCGGTCTCACCATCGCCGTCGGTCTCGCCGTCGCCGTCGGTCTCGCCGTCGCCGTCCATGCCGCCGGCCTCAGCCGCTGCGATAATATCAACGATGTCGTAAGGTACCCCAATGGTAATGGTGCCGGTCACAGATGGCTCAGCTCCAGACACATCGACCAGAAGGTCTAGCGATACCGCACCATTGAACGCACCAGAAGCGGTTATCTCACCAGTCACGGGAATGATCGGGAGCTGATCTTCGCCCACGTTCAGAGTGCCGTTGAGCACCAGCGTTCCGTCTGGCGAATAATCCGTTAGCACCCACTCGTTGCCCGCGATGGCCAACGTGCCACCGTTGGCTCCGGCAATCGTCGTCTCATCCGAGATTAGCGCGGCCAAGAGGGCGTCCTGAAAGTAGCCTATCAGTGCATTGGTCAGCATAAGGACATCGGGAGTTATCACAACATCGAGCCCATCGTCCGTGTCTCCGTCGGCATCGGCATCGGCATCGCCGTCGGCATCGCCATCGCCATCGCCGTCGGCATCGCCATCGCCGTCGGCATCGCCATCGCCGTCGGCATCGCCATCGCTGTCGGCATCACCATCGCTGTCGGCATCACCATCGCTGTCGGCATCGGCATCGCCG
>VXOR01000061.1:0-78193 GCA_009840005.1 Gemmatimonadota bacterium | reverse complement strand
GTCGGCATCACCATCGCTGTCGGCATCACCATCGCTGTCGGCATCGGCATCGCCGTCGGTCTCACCGTCCATGTCTCCGTCGTCCATGTCGCTGAGGGGTACGCCGCCTTCGGAGGTGATGGTGACAATTACCATCTCAGCTACGGCCGGATAGGTGTATATGTCGTCCACTAAGCGCACCGCACCGCCTTCATCTACACCGGTGTTGGGGCCAGCTTGCCGCGGCGCTTGGTTTTCACCCACGCCCGGCTCCTCGTTGACTTCTGTACCGGCGTCCCACAGCCCGATCAGAGTAGTGACGTCGTCGCTTATCGGCTGGCCGTCGATGAACAGTGGAATGCCGATTTCGCCCGGTGCTAAGAATAGGTCGTTGGACTGCACGAACATGGTGGCAAAAGACAGCCGGTCACCCGGCCGGGCCGTGAAGCTGAACTCATAGGCGTTGCCCACGTCCATAGCCGTATCCATAAGAGGCGTCAGCAGACCGGGGCTTTCGGCTCCCACTGGCGTGTTGAAAATCCCGCTGTTTCTGGGAAAGTTCGCGGCCAACATCGTTGGATTGCCGTCCTCGGCGAGGGCTTCGAGACCCGCGCCGCGGTCGGGCTGGCCGACTCGGAAGATGGGGGCCCCCCCGCGCTGCACGACCCATGCACCGGGCGCAAGGAGCGTACCGATGTTTTCGATCCGCACTGTGAAGTCCGCTGGATTGCGAGGTTCAGGCAAGCCAGCGGCCGGCTCTAAAGAGACCGTTGGCTTACCTGCTCTGTCCGCGGTCGAGGACAGGGGATCTTTGTCGGCACAGGCGGCGAACAAGACGGCCCCAATGCAGACAGCGTAAAACAGTTTCATGGAAAATTCTCCTGAAAAGGGTTTATGGAGTTCTATCCATTAGAACTCCTATGGAGCCTACATAGTTTCAAAGCTAAACCTGCGTCCACGCGCTGCTGTTGTTGGACGATTCTACGGCGGCTGCGACGAATTTCATGCCTGCTACGCCCTCCTGCACGCCCGGATGCGGAAAGGCCGCGGGCACGTCCTGTTCGCCACGGCGCGCGCGGATGAGCCGCTCAATGGTGGTGTGGAGATTGGCCAAGGCTGGGAAGAAGTCCTCGTGGTGTCCCGAGGGGACCCGCAAATACGAGGCGACCGACGCGGGGAGGTCGAATTCAGCACCAATCCAGTAGGTAATGTCGCGGCCATCGCCGTGGCGCACTAGCAGGCATTCGGCCCGCTCCTGATGCCATTCGATGGAGCCTTTGGTACCGAAGACGCGGAAGCCGTTGTCGTTGCGGTAGCCAACCGCGATTTGCGTGGCCGTGATCAGCGCGGTGCCGCCGTTTTCCAGCTCGCCGATCACGTTGAAATCGTCGTCGAGCACGCGGCCTTCGACAAAGGTGTTGAGCCGTGCCGAGACTCGCTCGACGGCCTGCCCGGTCACCCAAGTCGCGGAGATAAAGGCGTGCGTGCCAATGTCGCCGCCGCAATTGGAAATGCCCGTGCGCGCGGGATCGGTGCGCCAAGACGCCTGCTGCTGGCCGGTCTGTTCCAGTGCCGTGGCCAGCCAGCCCTGATGGTACCAGGAAACCACCTTGCGGACTTGGCCTATTTCGCCGCTGTGGATCATTTCCTTGGCCAACATCATCATGGGATGGCCCGTGTAGGTATGGGCCAGCACAAAGGGCACCTGCTGGCGCTCGACGATCTGGGCCAAGTCGCAGGCTTCGGCAACCGTCATGGTGATGGGCTTTTCGCAGAGCACTGGGATGCCGGCCTGCAAAAAGGCTTTGGCCGGCTCGTAGTGGGCGAAGTTGGGCGTGACGATGGTAACGTAATCAAGGGCTTGCTCGCCGCTTTGCACCGCCTCTAACAGCGCCTGATAGGTGGGATAACCCTCAATGCCGTAGTCGGAGGCCGCGCGCATGGCCGCCTCTGGGTTGGAGCGCAGCGCACCAGCGACCAATTCGCGGCTGGCATCGAGCGCGATGGCGCGGTTGTGGACCATGCCGAAAAAGGAATCGGGGCCGCCACCGCCGATCATGCCTACTCTGAGTTTGCTCATGGAATTTTCTCCCCAATTGATTGAAATACCCTCTTCTAAGTACGCATGAGGGCCTAAAACTGTCAAACGATTCAGTGCTATTTGAGTAGAACCATCGGCCGCACTTGATAGAAGGGACCAGCGGCGAACCGATAAAAATAAATACCCGTCGCCACCGGGCTACCCCGGTCGTCTTGGCCATCCCAAGTCACCGAGTGCGTCCCCGCCGCCTGCCTAGCATTGACCAGTTGGCGCACCGGCTGGCCGATGGCGTTGAATACAGTCAGCCGCACCCGCGCCTCTCGCGGCAAGCGGTAGGCAATTTGCGTCTCTGCGTTGAAGGGGTTGGGGAAATTGTGCAATAGCGCGAAGTCGTCCGGCAAGGCGGTCGGTGCGTCCGCCACAACGATTGGCAATCTGCGAGATGGCGGCCGAGCGGATGACGAAGTCGCCGCGTATGTGGAGTTCGGTCCGTGCGGGATCCAATCCGGTCTGTAAGCGGTCCGATCCGGCCACCCTGATCTGGGTATTGCGGAAAACCACGAGTCGGCCGGCGGGCGCAACCGTCAGATCGCCATCAATCAGCACCTCGCCCGCCCAATGCACCTCCTCGCGCAATGCCCCGCCCCAGCGCGGCATCACCACATCTAGCGCCAATCCGTCGCCATCCGGTCGCATATTTTGTAGGGTCAGGCCCGTGATCGCTTGGCTGAGCGTCGGCGTAGCCAGCGTCGAGGGATTGGTTTCGACGGCGAGACGGCGATAGCGCACTCCATCGAATAGATCGCTCGCGTCGCCGAGATTGCCGCCTCGGGCACGGGCGTAAGAAGCGTCGTGTGCCCAGAAGTCGAGGAAGGACATCGCGCGATAGAAGTGGGCAAAGCTGCCCTCGCGCTCGGCGTCAAAGAGCTGGTCAGCCCACGCGGGCACAGGTGTAGGAGCTTCATCGGCGAAGCGTGCGAAGACTGTCAGGATATAGATTGAGCCGCTAGCGGGCAGCACGGACAGCCGTACATCCGCGGCAATTTTGGCGGCGGATAGCGGCCCGGCTGGGGCGTGTCCGCCGCAGAGAAATGCTTGGGCTCCGAGCGTGGAGACGGCGCAGATGGCAAGGCAGCAAGCGATCAGCAAATGTCTCAAGCTAGGGTTCATTTGTCTTTTGCTACGTTTGGTTGCTAAGCGGAAGGCCGCCTCTATCTTATGTCACCACACCCCGTTTTAAGGCATACCCCGTCGCAACTGTTCGGCCTCTAGGCCGCGGTTGAAAGCGTAGTTTTTATAGGATAACGCCAGCAGGATATCGCGCTGACGTATTTCCACTCGGCGCGGTAGATAGAGCGCTTGCTCCCGCCGGTATTCTTTTAGCTCGCGGAGTAGGACTTCGCCCTCGGGCAGGGGGATACTCTCGCGCAACACCAAGCCCCGGCGCAGGTCCAGCCACGCCTGCCGCCCTCCCGCAAGCGCAACCACCGCGTGGTCGGCATGCGGATACTCAACCGGCTCGACGATGGAACCTGGCTCGACAAAGCCGAGCAAAGCGTAGCGCAGGTCGCAGGATCCCAAATCTAGCCCGGTCAGCGTGGTTAGCAGTCGGCCATGCACGGATCCTTTTAAGGGCCGATCCATGCCTCGGCCGTACACAGTCAGGCTGTCGCCTTCGAGCAGCGCCGTAAAAATGTGCGTGAAAAAGGGGCCTCGCACTTCGACGCGAAAGAAATCTGGATTGACTAGCTGCACAAGGGCTGTCCCCCGATCGCGCACCTTGCCGCGCCGCAGCTCAATGGCGGCTTCCGCCGTCAGGTCCTCGAACTGGGCGAGGGACGTCGAAGCGGCGAGCAGGGCAGCCGGTCCTTGGTCTGCATCCCAGCCTTCCCGCACCACCAGCGGCGGCGCGCAAGCTAGCGCGAGGGCGCAGAGCGCAACCCATTTGTACGCTGTCTGGAAATTCCGGGGGTGCCCCAAGCGCGAAGTATGCATCACGGCAGCAGCTTGCGCTGGACTTCTTCGTTGTCCGGCGCGAGTTCCAGCACCTTTTGCCAATGTGCGTGCGCCTCGTCCATTTTACCGAGGGCGTTGGCAATGTCGCCGGCGTGGTCGAAAATCACGGCCTGCTCCTCGGGATCGCCCTCGTCCATATACTCTAAGGCTTGTTGCAGGTATTGTTCGGCTTGTGCTAGCTCGCCGAGGCGAAAATAGGCCCAGCCGATGCTGTCGAGGAACGCGCTGTTGTCCGGTTCGAGCGCGATCGCCTTCTCCAAGAGCGCAACCGCTTCTGTCAGCCGCACGCCCTTGTCCGCGTACATGTAGCCGAGGTAGTTGAGGGCGTACGCATCGTTTGGCTCGATCTCCAACAGGCGTTGGAAGGTCTCTACGGCGCGGTCGAAGTACTCGTCGTGGCCCAATTTGCGCGAGGCCTGTTCGTAGCAGGCTCCGAGGTAAAAGAGCACGCGGCTCTTGTCGTTGGCGAGGGCAACGGCCTGATTCAGCTTCTCAAGGGCCGCTTCCCAGTGCTCTAGTTCCTCGAGCGCGATGCCCCAGTGCAGAAAGGTTGGGCTGTACGCCGGGTCGAGTGAGAGTGCTGTTTCGTATTGGGCCAGCGCGTCTTCCCACTGTCCCTGACGCCCGAGGCTGATGCCCCACCGCACGTGCAGTGCGGCATGGCCTGGGGATGCTGCAAGGGCTTGGCTATAGACTTCTATCGCCTCTGCCCAAGCGTCTTGTTGCTCTAGCGCCAGTCCCCAGTACAGATACAGATCAACCGCGTCGGGCAGGCGCTCAAGGCCGCGCTGATACACGGCGATGGCCTCGTCGTAGCGCTCGGTGCTTTCGAGGGCCGTCCCCCAGTACAGGTAGATCTCGCTGCTGTCGGGCATGACCTCTGCCGCTTGGCTGAGGACCGCAGTGGCCGAGTCGTAATCCTCCAAGTAGATGTAGTAGCGCGCTAGGTCGGTCCACTGTTCGACCGTTTGGGGCTGCATCTCGACGATGCGCTTAAAGATCAACGTCGCTTGGTCGTACTGGCCGGCCTCGGACAGGGCTACTCCCAAGTGGTAGAGCACTTCGGCACCCTCTTCGGCGAGGATGTCCTCTAGGTCGTGTAGGTCGTGCTCGGTGACCATCAGCCGCGCCAAGTGGTAGGGGATGCTGCTGTCGGGTAGATGGCCGGCGGCCTCGCGGTAGATGGCAATGGCCTCGTGGCGATGTCCCTGCGCCAGCATGAGTTCGGCCAGACCCAGCCAAGCGTCTTCGACCATAGGGTCGGCGGAGAGAACGCGGCGATAGATGCGCTCGGCCTCTTTTTGCTGGTTGATGCGCGAAAAAATGCTAGCTATATCTACCTTGACCTCCGGTGGTACGCGCTCTTGGACGAGCACCTCCTTGAAGAGCGGAGCGACGCGCTCGGGTTGGCCCGTTTCAAAGTAGAGATAGGCCAAGTGGCGGTAGAGCAGCCAATTGTCTGGCTCGTAGCGCAGCAACTCTTCAATGTGGTTGATGGCACCCTCGCGCTCGCCTTCGCTCTCCAAGATGCGAATCAGCAGGCGGCGCAACCCCACCTGACTTCCGTCTAATGCCAGGCCCTTGAGGGCAAAATGGACGGCCATGTGGGGGTCGTCGATGCGCTGGTAATTGTAAGCGAGGCGGGCATAGATGGTAGGCGAAGTCGAGTCGAGATCGGCCGCGTTGCGCAGGGCGACTATGGCGCCGAGGTAGTTGTGTTGAGCTTCAAAGACCTTGGCCTTGACGAAGTACTGCATGGCTTGGTCGGAGGCCGTCGGCCCTGCGGATGCAGGCGCTTTAGTGCCCCGCAGGCCCGCGCAGCCGCCCGCTAACAGCGCGAGGGCGCAGAGTAGGGGGAGGATATTTTTCATAATTGTCAACTCCCCATCAGGTGATTTTGGGATCCAAGGCGTCTCTAAGCCCGTCGCCAAAGAGGTTTAGTGCGAGGACAACCACGAAGATAGCCAGTCCGGGAAAGGCCATGACCCAGGGCGCTTGCAGAAGCAGTTCGCGCCCGCCGGATAGCATGGCTCCCCACTCGGGAGTCGGCGGCTGGGCTCCCAAGCCCAAAAAGCTCAACCCGGCCGCGTCGAGGATGGCCGTGCCCAAGCTGAGCGTGGCTTGCACGATGAGCGGGACTGTGCAGTTGGGCAAGATGCTGTAAAACAGCAGCCGCGATTCGCTTGCCCCTAGTGCGCGTGCGGCCTCGACGTAGGTGGCCTCGCGCACGGTCAGCACCGAGGAGCGCATGAGGCGGGCAAATTGCGGCACTAACACGATGCTGACGGCGAGAATGGCATTGTCGATGCCCGGCCCGATGACGGCGACGATGGCAATGGCCAAAAGGATGCTGGGAAACGCCAGCATCAGGTCCATCAGCCGCATGATGAGCATGTCGGCAATCCCGCCGCGATACCCGGCTACGAGGCCGAGCAAGGTGCCAGTGGAAGCGGCCAGCGCGATGGCTACCAGCCCGATTCGCAACGAGATGCGCGCGCCGTACACGATGCGGCTGAAGATGTCGCGGCCAAAGTCGTCCGTCCCCAGCCAGTGGCTCGCCGACGGCGGCTGCAAGCGCGTGTAGAGGTTTTGCGCCAGTGGATCGTGCGGTGCCAGCAGCGGTGCCAGCAGCGCGACTAGAACCGCACTCGCCAAGACCCCGCCACCGATCAGCGCGAGGCGCTGTTTGCCGAGTCGCCGCAGTTCGCCGGCGACGTGTGAAAGTATCTCAAGCATGGCAAATTAGCTAGGCTCTAGAACTAACACGCCCAACGGGGGTAGGTGCAACCGCGCCGAATGCGGCCGGCCGTGGCAGGCGACTTTCTCGGTATGCACCCAACCGCCGTGGCCCACGCCGCTGCCGCCGTAGATTTCGGCGTCGCTGTTGAGCACCTCGCGGTACGGCCCGGCGGCTGGCAAGCCGAGCCGGTAGTTCGATCGGGGGACGGGGGTAAAATTGCACGCGAAGATCAGGGGTTTTTCGCCCTCGGCGCGGCGCACAAAAGCCGCGATGCTCTGCGCAGCGTCCAAGCAGTCAATCCACTCAAAACCAGCGGGAGACGCATCGGTGCGGTGCAGGGCTGCGCAGCGGCGATAGAGCTGGTTGAGATCGCAGAGCCAGCGATAGACGCCGCGATGGGACTCGTCGTCGAGCAGATGCCAGTGCAGTTCGCGTTGGTGATCCCATTCTTCCCACTGCGCCAGTTCGGCCCCCATAAACAGCAGCTTCTTGCCCGGGTGCCCGTACATAAAACCGTAGAGCAAGCGCAAGTTGGCCAGTTGCTGCCAAGCGTCGCCGGGCATCTTGCTCAAGAGCGAGCGCTTGCCGTGTACCACCTCGTCGTGCGACAGCGGCAATACGAAGTTTTCGGCATAGGCGTAGAGCAGGCCAAAGGTCAGGTCGGCTTGGTGGTGGCGGCGGTGGATCGGATCGCGCTGCATGTAGCGCAGCACGTCATTCATCCAGCCCATGTTCCACTTGAAGCCAAAGCCGAGGCCGCCGGAGTCGGTGGGGCGGGAGACCTCTGGCCAAGCCGTCGATTCTTCGGCGATCATCAAGGCACCGGGATAGTGCTCGCCGATAGTCGTGTTGAGCTGTCTGAGGAAGTCGATGGCTTCGATGTTTTCGCGCCCGCCATAGGCATTGGGCACCCATTCCCCTTGCAAGCGCGAGTAGTCGAGGTAGAGCATGGAGGCTACGGCATCGACCCGCAGGCCGTCGAGGTGAAAGCGTTCGAGCCAAAACAGGGCGTTGGAAATGAGAAAGGATCGCACTTCGGCGCGGCCGTAGTTGAATATGCAGGTTTGCCAATCGGGATGTCGCCCTTGGCGCGGGTCGCGGTGCTCGTAGAGGCTGGTGCCGTCGAACTGGGCCAAGCCGTGGGCGTCGCTGGGAAAGTGCGCGGGCACCCAGTCGAGAATCACGCCGATCTCGTGGCTGTGGCAGTAGTCGATGAAATAGGCGAAATCCTCGGGCGTGCCAAAGCGCGCACTCGGGGCGAAATACCCCGTTCCTTGATAGCCCCACGAGCCGTCGAAGGGATGCTCGGCTACTGGCATTAGCTCGATATGGGTAAAGCCCAGTTCGGCCATGTGGGGAACCAATTGGTGAGCTAGTGTGCGATAGTCGAGATAGGCATCGCCGTTGCGACGCCAAGAGCCGAGATGCACTTCGTAGATGGCGAGGGGAGCTTCCAACCAGTTGCGCTCCCGTCGCGCGGCCATCCACGCGTCGTCGTGCCAAGCGAACGCATTGCTCCGACAGACAGCGGAAGCGGTGCGGGGCGGCGGCTCGGTCGCAAAGGCAAAGGGATCGCTTTTGAGCAGCACGTCGCCGGCGCGGCTGAGGATTTCGTACTTGTAGAGTGCGCCTGCGCCCACCTCGGGGACGAACAGTTCCCAGACCCCGGACGTGCTCAGCGAGCGCATGCAGTGCCACCGACCGTCCCAGCTGTTGAAATCGCCGACTACGCTGACCCGGCGGGCACTCGGTGCCCACACTGCGAAATACGTGCCTTCGGTTCCGTCGATGCAGCGCGGATGCGCCCCCAGCACTTCATAGGCGCGGTGGTGCGTTCCTTCGTTGAAGAGGTATTGGTCGTGGGACGCGAGTTGCGGCCAGAACGAGTACGGATCGCGGCAGTAGCGAATCTCACCTTGCTCGTCGGTTATTTTTAGATGGTACGCGAAGGGTGTGCTGCGGCCGACAATCCGCGCCTCGAACAGCCCGTCAGCATGAATTTTGGCCGCCGGAAAGCTCGCGTTTTGCCCGCCCCGCTCGACGACCCGCACGCTCGTCGCATCGGGCAAGAACGCGCGCACGACCCATCCGTCGTCTAAAGGGTGCATACCCAAGGTCGAGAACACATCGGCGCATTCGCCGCGTACAAGGGTTTCTATGGTCTGCGGCGCAAGTGTTACCTGCATGGTCGCATTCGCTCAGCGTTGAACATAATAAGAGAAGATAGGTCAATTTGGGGGAACTACAAGCAAGCCTAATACGGCGTCTGTGCGCGGGGCATCCCTCTGTTTCTCTTGTCTTGCTGAAGTGAGACAGCTATTATAAGTCTTCTCGTATGTATCCTGTTGAATTTTACCAAAACCAAAACGAACAAAAGCCGGTCAGGGACTTTCTGCTTTCGCTTCGACCCAAGCCGAGAGGAAAGGTCTTGCAGAGAATTCAGATTCTTTCGGAGTTTGGTATTGACCTGCCCTTTCCTTATTCGAGCCAGATCGAGGGACGGTTAAGAGAGCTACGAGTGCGAGACGGCAAGAATCAATATCGCGTATTGTACTATGGCGATGCGAATCGAGTTTTTGTCTTGTTGCACGCCTTTGAAAAACGAAGCCAGAAACTTCCGCAAAGAGAAATTCGGATTGCGATGGAACGAATGAATGCGGACCGAAAAAGAAAAGAGGGCTAACCTAATGACGCGCCCAAAGACTAGTGTTCAGGTATTCGTCGAAGAACAGTTGAACGATCCAGAGGTTGCAGAATCGTTCTACCAAGGGCTTGATGAACTTCGGCTAGCGGTCAAAATCGCCCAACTGCGGAAGCACCGAGGCCTGACGCAAGCGCAGTTGGCCGCGAGACTAGATACTAGTACTCCTGTAATTAGCCGATTGGAAAACCAAGGGAATTGTTCGATCAAGACTCTGAAGAAGGTCGCCGAAGCATTGGACGCCGTGGTGCAGATTGACATCGTAGCCAAAAAAGTGGAAGACTCTCAGGAAATGCAGCCATCTTCCCTTGGGTAGAAGGTCCGCCTTTGTGGGGTTGACTTTGCATACGACCCCACCGCTACCTTCATGCAATAAAGCCCTATTGGACAAAAAAATCGCCACTTCCGGCTGGGGGCTGTACCCGCTCGTCGCCGCCTCGGTTCAGCGCGCGCGCTATCTAAGCGACCTCGGTCGCGCTGCCGCGGCTCCGATTTTGCCCCAAGGCAATTGCCGCTCGTATGGCGACGCCTGCCTGTACGAGCGCGTCGTCTCCACCTTGCCCCTCAAGCACCTGCTCGCCTTCGATCCGCAGCGCGGGCTGTTGCGCGCGCAAGCTGGCATTACCTTCGCGGAGATCATCCGCTTTGTCCTGCCCCAAGGCTTTTTCCCGCCTGTTACGCCGGGGACTAAGTTCCCCACACTCGGCGGCTGCATTGCCGCGGATGTGCACGGCAAAAACCACCACGCCGAGGGGTCCATCGCCGCCTTTGTCGAGTCGCTGGACATGGTGTTGGCCGATGGCTCGACAGTGCGCTGCTCGCGCAATGAGTACGCCGATCTGTTTTGGGCCACGCTCGGCGGCATGGGCTTGACGGGATTTATCTATGCGGCGACGCTGCGGCTGAAAAAGGTACCGTCGGCGTACATTCGGCAGCGCACGATTAAGACGGCGAATTGGGCCGAGACGTGCCGCGTCTGTATGGAGACGCAGCATGAGTACACTTATTCGGTTGCGTGGATTGACGGGCTGCAAACGGGTCGGAAATTAGGGCGCGGCCACGTGCTGCTGGGGGAACACGCCGACGCACGCGCGCTCAAGGGCAAGTCGCCCTTTGCCATCCACGGCGAGGGCCGCTGGGCCGTGCCGTTCTTTTTGCCCGGCGGCGTGCTCAATGCCAAGTCGCTGAAGGTGTTTAACGCGCTCTATTACCATCGCCAAGTGCGCCGCGTGGCTGATGCGTTCGTCCACTATGATCCGTACTTCTATCCGCTCGACGCCATCCGCGGCTGGAACCGCCTATACGGCCGCCGGGGCTTTTTGCAGTACCAGATCGCCGTGCCCTATGCCGATGGCGCGGAGGTGATCGCCGATTTGCTCGGGCGCATCGCCCGCGAGGGCGTGGCTTCGCCCTTGGCCGTGCTCAAGACGTTTGGGCCACCGAGCGAGGGCTTGCTTTCTTTTCCCATCGCGGGTTACACCCTCGCGCTGGACATTCCCTTGCGCGACTCTGGGACGATCCCCTTCTTGCGTGCACTGAACAAGACCATCGTCGAGGCCAAAGGCCGCGTCTATCTGGCCAAGGACGCCATTTTGGAAAGGGAGGATTTCGCCGCCATGTATCCGCAACTAAGACAATTCAAAGCGGTCAAGCGCAAATACGACCCCGAATGCCGCTTCCGCTCCTGTCTGTCCGACCGCTTGGGGATTACGTGAGAGCCTTGATTTTGGGGGCGAAGTCGGCGATTGCCCAAGCTATCGTCGAGCGCCTCGATGGCTACGACTTCGCGCTGGCCGCCCGCGGGTGTAGCGAGTTGGAGCCGTTTGCTGCGGACTTGCGGCTCAGGCGCTCATGCGAGGTGGAGCTGTTTGAGTTTGACGCCTTGGACTTTGCGGCGTTGGCGCGCCTGCCGCAGCAGGTTGACGAGCGCGGCGGCCCCTTCGACTTAGTCGTTCTCGCCTTTGGCTATCTCGGCGACGAGCGCGCCGCGCAGCGCGATACGGACGCGCTGGCCCACATCCTCAACGCCAACTTTACCGGCGCGGCTATCGCGCTGGCGCATTTGGCCAATTATTTAGAGGAAAGGGACACGCCGACTGGCGTTATCGCCATTTCGTCTGTGGCCGGCGATCGGGGCCGCCAAGGCAACTACGCGTATGGGTCGGCTAAGGGGGGGCTGTCGATTTTCTTGCAGGGGTTGCGCAACCGGCTGGCCGCGACATCTGTACACGTTTTGACCGTCAAGCCTGGGTTCGTCGATACACCTATGACCGAGGGACTGGACGGACTTTTTTTGGTCGCTCCACCGGAGAGAGTGGCCGCGGACATTGTACGCGCATATCGGCAAAAGAAAGACGTACTCTACACGCCGTTTTTTTGGCGCTGGATCATGCTGGTGATCAAGAGCATCCCCGAGCGCATTTTTAAGAGGCTGAAGTTGTAATAGCTCCCAATCTCACGCGAGGATAGCTTAACTGCTCTCGAATGCGTTGATTGCCGCGTCCCGAGACTCATAAATCGGGATGATCTGATCAAAGCCGCTGATTGCGAGAACATTGCGGATTGGGTCGGAGAGGGTGCAAACGCCAAATTTCTTGCCCGATTCGTTGAATTTTCTGGAAATTACTAGACTAACCCGCAGCCCTGCGCTGCTGATGAAGAATACGCGCTCAAAGTCCAAGATCAATGCCTGATCTTCCGCATCAATTCCCGATTCTACGATGCGCTGGAATCTATCGGCGTTGCTGCTGTCGATATGACCAATGAGCATCGCAATCAAGATGCCGTCTTTTCGTTCCCACTTAACTTGTACACTCATTTGAATTTCCTTTTTTTTTAGACTAGAAGCGCAGCCCCACCTGACCGAAGACGAGGCGGCCCACCACCGGAGCGCCGACGAACGATTGGTAGGTTTGGTTCAGCGCGTTGCTTGTATCGACCCGCAGCACTAGGTCCTGCTCCAAGGGCAACTGGTAGGTCAGGTTGAGATCCAGCACTGTGTAGGAATCTACCTCGCCCACGTACACCCCCGAACTCATGGGAAAGGAATCGATGTAACGCACTTGGCCCCCTAGCGCCAATCCCCACTCGGCAAAATTGTAGTTCATTCCCAGTTTGACCTTGTGCCGGGGTGCGTTCAGGGCTATGTCAGCACCTCCCTCGCCATGGGAGTACTGCAGATTCTCGAAGAAATTGTCGTTGACAAAGGAGTAATTCCCCGTTAGCCGCCAGTGATCGGCGGGGAAGTAGGCCAAGCTCAGATCCAACCCGCGAATGGTCACAGCTTCAAAATTGCGGTAGCTCATAATCATCGCATAGGGATCGGAAGCCTGCTCGGGCGAGACCGTGCCGTAGGGGATGGCTGCCGCTCCTGCGGTGAGGATACCGGTCAGTTCGTCCACTGGTGAGCCGTTGTTATTGCCCTGCGCCGCGTCCAGCGCCGCCAAGGCTCCGGCCAGTTGCGCGTTGTTCGGATCGGACAGGGCCGCGCTGATGCTCTCGCCCAGGGCCGCGCCTAGAATCTGCGGATCGAGAAAGACATTGGGGGTCTCCACCGATACGGACCCGACGAAATCCTCGATCCTAGACTGGTACAAATCCGCGGCTACCACCACCTTATCGGCCACTACACCTTTATAGCCAAGCTCGATAGTCTGAGTAATGGCCGAGTGAATGCGCGGCACATCATAGGCCGTAATAGGGGTGGTGCCGTCCGCCTCTGAAAAGAAGAAAGGCGGTCGATTCGGATCGGGCTCTGCACCGAGCGGCTCCGTCTCGATGTTCAGTCTGCCCATGACATTGCGCAGGCCGGGCAATTGCTCGGGCACGATGCCGGGCAGGGCTGCCGCCAACTGACCGGCTGTCGCTTGAGCGTCTTCGGCTCCCATGCCTTGGGCCATCAGGGCACCGGTCGCTAGTTCCTGGAAAGCAGGCCCAAACTGTGCCAGTGCCGCCTGCCTGCCGATTCCCCACATCACGTTGGTAAACAGCGGGTCGTCCAAAGGCAGGTACTGATCGGCTGGCAAACCGGCCACTGGGGCAAAGGGCGAACGGAACAGGGGTCGGCCCGTCTCGTCCCGCCGGAAGGTGAAGCCGTAGCCGGGGCTGCGGTAGTTACCTTGGGTCCAGACGTCGATGGATTTGAATTCTCCTAGGCCGAGCGCCGAAAAAAGGGGCGAGAAATTTGGGTTCAATCCGAAGGGGTCTCTGGCCGTTTGCAGGTCGAGGTAGAGATTATTCGCGGTGGGCGTGCTGAATGCCCGGTTGTAGGTCAGCCGCAGTGTCTGGGTTGCCTGCGGCTTGAACACCAGGGCGGCCCGAGGCGATAGTTCGGGATCCGCAAGGTGGTTGTGGTAGTCGTAGCGCAGGGCCAGCACCAAGTCCAGCATGTCGCGCAGGGCGGTCTCGCTCTGCACGTAGCCGCCGTACTCGTTGAGATCGTCGTCCGACTCGTTACTGCCCATGATGGTGCCGTCGGTATCGGGCCGCGTCAACAGGGCGTCGAAGCCGTAGGTGAAGCGCTGGTGCTGCCCTAGACGGGACGTGTGCTGCGCTTGGAACACGTTGAGGGACGACCTATCGACGACGGGATCGCCCGTGCGCAGCAGATACGTGTCGCCCGCTTCGTTCCAGTTGCGGAAGGCTTGTAAGAACCAGTCGCGGTACAGCAGCCGCAACTGGACGTAGTTGTACTGCCAGTCTATGGTTTGCGACGCGCCCACGCCGGTCCCCCCGATTATGTTCGCCTTGTTGTGTCCCGCCGATAAGATAGCTGTCAAGTCGTCCGCGGCCCGCCAGTCTAGACGCGCTTCGACACTTTGGTTGCTGTTGTTGGGATCGCGCGTTTTGAGGGGTGGCAAGTCCGCTCCGGCATCTATCTCCGCCTGCCTTAGTGCTTGGGCCTTCACCTCCTCCGGGTCGGTGTACTCCCACTCCGTCCCCGTATAGTACTGGCCCGAAATTTTGTAACCCAAGCGATCCCCCACCACGCCAGCATGCCGAACCGTGGTATGGCGCAGGTCGCGCTCCCCCATCCCCACATGCACGTTCGTGCCCTGCGAGGTAAAGGGGGAATGGGTGATGATGTGCATGACCCCATCGGCGCTGTTGGGCCCGTACAGGGCCGACCCCGGCCCCAAGACTACCTCTATGCGCTCCACATCGTCGTTGGTGAGCGGAATGAAATTCAAGGCGTTGACTCGCAGCGAGGGCACGCGGGCGATGCGGTTGTCCGTCAGCGTGAGCAGGGTTCCGGAGAATATATTGTTGAAGCCGCGCACCACCACGTTGGCGTTGGCCAACCCCCTCTTGGCAATGTCCACTGCCGGCAGATTCTTGACGTGGTCGGAGAGACTCAACGCTGGATTGTTGCGGATTTCGCTGCCTTCGACTACGGATACCGAGGCTGGGGCGTCGAGAATTTTTTCTTGCCGGCGGGAGGCGGATACCACGCTTTGCCCGAGAAAAATGACCTGCTCTACCAAGACCGCATCCAGCCGGGTGGTCTGGCCGGCCCGCACCTGCACATTTTCTCGTAAATCGGACTTGTAGCCGACAAACGTGATTTCGACTTGGTAGTTTCCCGCTGGAACGGCGATGCGGAATTGCCCATCGGCGTCCGCTGTAGCTCCGGCTTTATAGTCGTCCGCCAGCGAGTGTACGGCGATATTAGTGCCGGGCAGGGTCTCCCCAGCCTCTCCTGTAACCGTCCCCTCGATAAAGCCATCCGACTGGGCCCAAGCGACCCCATAGCCCAAGGTCGCCCATAGGCATATCAGCTTGGCTATTTTGCTCATTGCAGCTTCCCTCCCACAGATGCCCAAGGCCTCAAACCCTGAAAGCGCGGTTTGCTAGAACAAAAAGTTCCTGTATTGCCTTGGAATTTCTATTATATAACAAGGATTTCTGTATAACAATTGGCTAGAATTCTAAAAAGTAAATCAGTTCTATGGAATATCGCCTAAAACAGGGTGAGAGCGTGCCCGAAGGGGTGCGGCGGATGGCCGCCGAACAGCTCGACAGGGCCCTTGAATACCTCGGCTGCCAGGACGGGGAACGAGACAAGCACGTTCACGAGGCCCGCAAGGCCACCAAGCGTCTGCGGGCCTTGGTGCGCTTGGTCCACCGCGACTTGGGAGACGAGGTGTACGCCTTGGAAAACCAGTGCTATCGGGCCGCCGGTCAGCGGCTTTCGGGGCTGCGCGACGCCACAGTGCTGGTCGAGACCTTGGACCGCTTGGTGGAATCTCTAGGCGAAGATGTCCCGAAGAGTCGGTTCGCCCGGGTGCGGGTGTGGCTGGTGGAGCGCCGCGACCGGGTCTATGGCCAAGCGGATAGCATCAATCGGGCCGTTCAGGAGGTAATCGCCGAGCTCGCGCAGGCCGGCGAGCGTTTGGAACATTGGAATCTACAGCGCCCGGATTGGGGAGGGATTCGGATGGGGTTGCAGCGGATATACGCGCGGGGCCGGCGCGATTTTGCCGCGGCCTATGCGCTACCTAGCGACGAGGCATTCCACGACTGGCGCAAGCAGGTGAAGTACCTGTGGTACCACACCCAGATACTGGAGAATATCTGGCCGTCGGTCATGCGGGTCCAGGCTGAGGAACTGGATCAGCTAGGGGAGTTGCTGGGCCAGGATCACGACTTGGCCGTATTGCGCACTACGGTTATGGCCGAGTTTCCGAGGGCTGGAGCCACGGCCACGTTGATGGCTCTGGAAAGGCGGATTGGCGAGGTGCGTTCCCGGATGCAGGGCCAGGCGCGTCTGCTAGGCGAGCGCATCTACTTGGAACGACCGAGCGAATTCTCTCGGCGGCTACGGGGTTATTGGCGGGTGTGGCAGGCGGAGCAAGACGGCGCACCGACCAACGGCAAGTAGGGGCGGTTTGCAAACCGCCCCCTACAAATCATTCGACGGAAAAGGAGCTAACCATGATTCATACGACTATGTGGACCTATCCTTGGGATGTAATCGACGAGGGGGTGGACCGCGTCATTGGCTTCCTCAAGGAAGAGGTAGGGCTGGATGCGATCAGCCTGTCCACGGTTTATCACACCTACGATCAGCTGCGCACCCATATACCCGGCAAAAAGCTCTTTTCCGGGTACGAGGACGCCATCTACTTCCAGCCCCAGCGCGAGCTGTACCAGGGCACCAAGATCAAGCCGCACGTGCATCCTATGGCTATAGACCAGGATCCGGTGCGGATCATCGCCGAGGCCTGCCGTGCGCGCGGTCTGGAACTGATTTCGTGGACTGTGCCCCTGCACAACCACTACATGGCGAGGCAGCATCCTGACTGCGCCTTGCTCGGGGTGTTCGGGGATCGCTATCCGGGTTGTCTGTGCCCGGCCAATCCCGAGGTGCGGGAGTACGTACTAGGCTTGAGCTTGGACTTGGCCACCAACTGCGATGTGCAGATGATCGAGTACGAGTCTCTGCACTACATGGGCTTTGGCATGTTCCGCAACCACGCCAAGGTGGGAGTCGATCTCGGCGCGGTGGGATCGCTATTGATGTCGCTGTGTTTTTGCGATGGATGCACGCGGCGGGCTGCGGACAGAGGTATGGATGTGGAGGAGTTGAAGGGCCAAGTGGAAAAGTGGCTCTTGGACATTTTTGAAGAGGGGCCGCCGGAGTGCAGCGTGGAAGAATTCGTCGCCGACGAGCCTTTGGTGAACGAGTACCTAAAGATGCGCGCGGATGTGGTGACGTCGCTGGCTGCGGAGGTGAAAGAGGCCGTAAAAATGCCCGTTTCTTTTTTGTACATGGGCAATTATCACAACAACGGCATTGATCGCAAACCCATCGAACAAATCGTCGATCGGGTCAATGTCTTGTGCTACAGCGGCTCGCCGGAGGAGGCCAGTCAAAGGGCGCAGGAGACCCTAGCCGACATGGACGATCCGTCCATGTTGATCTGCGGCCTGAACGGCCACAAACCCATAGACAGCGCTGAACAGATGCGAGACATCATCGCTGCGATTTACGAAACAGGGGCGCGCCGGTTCTCGTATTACAATTACGGCATGATTTCCCGGCGCAATCTCAGGTGGATTGCCGAGGCCATTGCCGCGGTGAGAGCACTCGACGCAGGAGATTGATCTGGTCAAGAACAGGCTGAAGGCGGCAGAGCGACACTATATGGAGACCTATGGCGAGGGATAGATCAATGAAGACCCAAAAAATGAAAATCGAACGCGGTAGCGGAAACGTATTCGCGGACCTAGAGCGTCCTGACGCCGAGACTCACTTGTTAAAGGCAGAACTCGTCACCCGCATTGACAAGATCATTCGTCAGCGCGGACTCAAGCAGGTCGAAGCGGCGCGGTTGCTCGGGCTGTCCCAACCAGATGTTTCGCGTCTTCTGCAGGGAAGTTTTCGGGAGTACTCCGTGGAGCGCCTCCTGCGCCTGTTGACGGCACTTGGGCGCAATGTGGAAATCGTCATCCGCGAGCCTCGTTCACAGCGCCAGGGCCGACTCAGTATCAGAGCGTAAGCGATCCGACCAAGCCCATTCGGCCCCCCCATCCCACTCGTCACTCCGGCAACGCCATCGCCACTAGCTGCGGTCCCCCGTCGTCGTCATTGATTGGGAATAGGATGTACTGGCGTCCGTTGGCCATATAGCTGATGGGACTGCCGTGGGGGTTGCCGGGGAATTCCATCTCGGCTAGCACGGCACCCGTATCTAGGTCGAAGGCGCGCAGATAGGGTGTTTGTTCGACAAAGTCGTTGTCGCGGAGGTGGCCCCACCAATCGGGCTGCTGCGAGACCACCACCAGCACGGTCTCGGTGGCGAGTATAAAGTTGTAGTGGAACCAGCCCATAGCGGGCAGGTCGAGATCGCGCAAAGCTCTGTGGTTGACGGGACCTTGACCCACTGGGCTCATCCAAACGTGCTCGCCGGTGTCCAAGTCGATGGCGGTGATCCGGCCGTAGGGGGGTTTGGTCAGCGGTAGGCCATTGACGTATTCGGCACTTCTCTTGAAGGATGCGTAGGCCGAAAAGGCGCGCGGGTTTCTCACCTTTTCCAGCCACACGATAGCGGCGTCGGTGCGCGAGGGGACGTAGAGCACGTTTTTTTGTGGCACCAGTGCTGCGCCGCTCCAGTCCGAGCCGCCCAAGCCTCCAGGCAATACCAGCGTGCCTTTTTCGCTGGGCGGGGTAAACAGCGGGCCGTGCTCGTATTTTTGCAGAATCGCCAACGCCTTTTCCCGCAACTCGGGCGTAAAGTCGATCAGGTCGTCTTCCTGTAGCCCCTGGCGGTCGTAGGGCGCGGGCTTGCCGGGAAAGGGCTGAGTTGGCCAGCTTTGCTCGCCTGGGGTTTTCGCCTGGGGCACCTCGCGCTCGTTGATCGGCCAGACCGGTTCGCCGGTCGTGCGGTCTAATACGTAGCAGAATGCCTGTTTGCTCACTAGGGCTAGGGCCTTGATCGTTTTGCCTGCTACTTTGATGTCGGCTAGGACCGGCGGTGCTGGCGGGTCGTAGTTCCACAAGCCGTGGTGGATGAGTTGGTAGTGCCAGACGCGTTCGCCGGTTGCCGCCTTGAGGCAGACCAGTGTCTGGCTGAAGAGATTGGCACCGGGGCGCTCGCCGCCGTAGTGGTTGTGGGTGGTGCTGCTGACGGGCAGGTACACGTAGCCTAGCTCGTCGTCGGCGCTCATCGCGGCCCACACATTGGCTTGGCCAAAGGTTTGCCACGCGTCGTTTTCCCAAGTGTCGTTGCCGTGCTCGCCCTCCTGCGGCACCGTCTGGAAGACCCATACTTGTTCGCCGGTGTGGGCGTCGAAGCCGCGCACGTCGCCGGGGGTGGAGTATTTGGCGGGAGACTCGCCATGCCAATCGACGATGGCGGAACCGACCACCACCACATCGCGACAGACGATCGGTGCCGAGGTGACGCAATAGTTCGGGAGGTGGATGGGGCGGCGCAGCCCCTTGCCTAGATCGGCGAAGCCGCCCGCGCCGAATTCTGGGTCGGGCTGGCCAGTCTCGATGTCGATTGAGTAGAGACGGTCAGTGGAGGTGGCGTAGAAGATGCGCTTCTTGTCGCCGCTTTGCCAGTAGGCGATGCCGCGCAGAATGCCGGTGAAACCCTCATAGTTTTCCCATACTTTCGGATCAAAGGTCCACAACTCCTCGCCGCTCGTCGGATCGACGGCGCAGAGGATGTTGAAAGGCGACCCGTAGTAGAGCACACCATCGACCATCAGGGGAGTGCCCTTGTTGCGATGGGTCGATCTGTACTGACGTTCGGCGATCTCCTTGTCGGGAGCCGTGTAGCGCCAAACCTCTTGCAACTGGGCGAAGTTGTCGCCGTCAATTTGCGACAGGGGTGCGTACTTGCTGCTCTTGGCGTCGGCGGCGTAGTAGGGCCATTCCTCGCCCTGGGACGCAACGGCGGCGAGGATCAATAATGCGCAGACTAACATTCTACAGCAGAATTCCGGCCACGCAGGCAGTCATAAAGCAGGCTAGGGAGCCGCCCAGCATGGCGCGAAAACCCAACCGCGCCAAGTCGCGCCGCCGCTCGGGGGCAATGCCTCCGATGCCGCCGATTTGGATGCCAATGCTGCTGAAGGTGGCCGTGCGCTCTACTTCAATCGATACCTGTCCTAGCGTCTTGGACTCTTCTACCTCGGGCTGCATCACCTTGGCCACCAATAGCGCCGCCGGAGCCGAGATCACCGAGGCAGCTACCAAGTGACCGGCGTCAATTCCCAGACCTACGAAGGCGGCCAATACGCCTCCGGCAATGGTGGCAAAGCCGCCGACCATCAACGCCATCAACTCCGATCGGGTCATGCTGGCCACGTACGGGCGCACTACCAGCGGGGCCTCGGTCTGGCCGATGAAGATGTTGGCCGCCGCGGCTAGGCTTTCCGCGCCTGAGGTGCGCAGGGTGCGCTGCATGACCGAGGCGAAGGCCATCACCACGTACTGCACCAGCCCCAAGTGGTAGAGCACGCCCATTAGGGCGGCAAAGAAAATAATGGTCGGCAGGACCTTAAAAGCGAAGAAATGCTCGCCGAATGCGTCGCCAAAGACAAAACTGGAGCCGGCATCGACATAGTTGAGCAAGGCGGTGAAAAAAGCACCGATATAACCGAAAAGCGCCTGTCCGGGGCCGGTCTTGAGGACGAGCAGGGCGAGGAGAAATTGCAGTCCCACGCCGGCCGCTACCAAGCGGCAATCTACATTGCGGCGGTCGGCGCTCATGGCGAAGGCCAGGGCGATCATCACCAAAAGTCCGAATAGGCTGATCAGCCGTTCCAAGAGAATTTACCGACGCCAAGCTGCTTTCAGGCTGCCCCAGGTGGTTTCGGCGATAGCACTGGATTCATCAACGGGATGGAGTTCCCAGATTGTGACGCCAGTCTCCCGCGTGGTCGTGAGGATCAGGGTGTCCCCCTCAAGGGCATACGCGCTAACCCCCCACTCATTGAGTACGGCGAGGAATTGCACCTTATCGAGTTCAGCGAAAAACGCGTCGATGAATTCCTGTTCGAAGGCCGGGTAATTTTCTGCGGGGATTTCGTGTGAGTCCGCTACATAGCGGGCAAAGTCGCGGGCTACTTGGGTGAAGAATTCGACGAAGTCTTTGCCGTCAACGGAAATATCTAATGCGGTTATACTAACCAAGATACCGTCGAACAAGATGCCATAGGTGCCGGTGCCGTGGGCAACAATCGTCTCTATGATGGGTGGCTCCGGGACTTGGACATCGGCTAGGAAATCGTCTTTCACCTGAATGACTTGGTTGATCTCAAAGGCTCCATCTTCCTCGAAGGTCAGGCGAATGGCAATCTCGCCGATTTGCTCATCGACGATAGTGCCCTCCCAAGTGCCGTGCAGAGCTTCTTGCTGGGCGGCGAGCGGCGCGACGAGCAGACAGAGTAAGAGGACAGACGACAGGAGCTGGCGCATAAGGGTCTCCTTTAAGAATCACTCGTACAAATGGGCGACGTACTCTGCGTAGCCGTTGTAGGGGAGGGTCTCGCGTAGTTCGGTTGGGTTCAAATCGGTGGAAATGAAGCGCTCTCTGGCTTGCGACCAGCGGGGATGGGGGACTTGAGGCTCGACGTTGGAGATAAAGCCGTACTCGTGTGGCGCTAGGGTGTTCCAAAACGTCGCCGGCTGTTCGCTGGTGAATTCGATTTTGGTGATCGACTTGAGGCCCTTATAGCCGTATTTCCAAGGCGTCACCAAGCGCAGGGGGGCACCGTGTTGCTTGGGCATTTCGTGGCCATAGACGCCCGTCACCAGCAGAGTTAGCTCATTGGTCGCTTCGGCCATGGTCAGGCCCTCGGTATAGGGCCAAGGCCAATCGGAGCGATCCCATTGTACTGGGGCCACCTCGGGATTGAAGAAGGAGATCATGCGCACGTAGCGGGCCGATGATAGCGGTTGCACGAAATCGACGAGGTCCCGCATGGGAAAGCCCGTCCACGGGATGGCCATGGACCAAGCCTCGACGCAGCGGTGGCGGTAGAGGCGCTCTTCCAGATCCATGATGCCGATTAGGTAGTCGATGTCGTAGGTCTTGGGCTCTGGCACTAGGCCGCTTATTTCCACGGTCCAAGGGGCAGGCTCAAAATTATCTATGAAGCGCCACACATCCTTGGAAGTGGAAAATTCATAGAAGTTGTTGTATAAGGCTGCTATTGCCTCGTCGGTGAGCGGCCGGTCGAGCGTGGAAAACTCATCGTTCGTGGGGGCCGGATACCACTCTGAAGGCGGGATTGGATCGATGATCTCGGGGGCAAGATATTTTGTTGGATCGACGAGCGTTGCTGGATTGAGGAGCTTTTCGGGGATGCATCCGGCCAACAGACCGATGGTGCCCAAGCCAGCTCGTCGGATGAACTTGCGACGGTTGAGATAGACATCTTCGTCGGTGGCCTGACGCTCGGGAAGGTCCCATTCTTTGCGCGGCATCACAACCTCCTTGCTAGAGTTGTACTAGGAGAATATAACAGATTGGCTCTGACGCCGCGATTTTTTAACGCTTGAAAGCCAGTCCTGCGGCGTAGGTCGTGCCCGCGGCGGTATTGCAGCCCGCGGCGATGTGGAATAGATCAACGCCGAGTTCGAGGTGCTTACTGAGCGACCAGATCAATCCCGGGGCCAGCTTGAGGATGTCTTGATCGCCGACGAGACCGCCTTGTCCCATAGCGCCGCAGTCGCCCATGGTGCGCATCCCTTCGACCACGCCTTTGACTAGCAGGCGTTTATAAGTGACCCCAGCCTCGAAGCCGTAGAAGAATTCGTCGCTGAAGGCCCCGCCTCGCTTGCGATAGCCGACCGTACTCGTCAAGTAGCCCGGGAGTGGGTACAGCGATTTGCCTACCAACAGGCGCATGTCGATGTCCCGCTCGCCCGTGCCCAAGGGAACCTTGTTGTCGGCACCTGCGCCGCCATCCACTGGACTCGGCCCCAAGCCAAGTCCGCCCGTGCTGAGGGAGCCAATGCTGTCTTGATCCATGTCGTAGCCTAAAGGGAATTTGCCTCCTAGCGCTAGGGAGACTACCGCTGGATTGCGGAGCAAGCGCCAGCGCAGGCGCAGTTCCAAGTCGGCCAGACCCGAGTTGATTTCGTCGGGGTGGATGCGGGTTATGGTGGTATCGAGGACGTCGCTTTTGAATACCTTCACTTCGGTATTCTTGTACACCAAGCGCTTATAGGGCAGGGTGGCCACCAAGGTCAAGCGTTCCCGCAAACCATATTCTAGGTAGGCCGACATACTCTCGTCGCTCAATTCTTCCACGCTGGGTTTTGCCACTCGCTCCCGCCGGTCGCCAACGGCGTCCAGATAGTCTTGGGAGCGGAAGGAAAGTCCGGCGATTTTGAAGTACATGCCGCCTGGGGCCTGCGTCCAAGCGCCGGCGTGTAGTTGGGTCGGGGCAAGCGCCAGAAAGAGGGCCGCTAGCGGGATCCAGCGCCGCAGTGGGCGGGGCGAATTCGGTCGAGTGTTGTGATTCATAAAATTTCTCGCGGGTCTTCCCTATGCCGGCGCGGATGTTGTGGTTTGTTTGTCTGTCATAGTTCGATTTCCTGCGTGTGTTGTTCTGGGTTTTGCTTGAATTGCTCCTTAACATAGAAGAAGAGAGGAAAGCGTCAAACGCGCCGCTCAATAGACGTAGCGCAAGCCGACCTGCACTTGGCGCGGATCGCCCAAGCCCGATTGCACGGTGCCGTCGAAATTGAACAATAGGCCGACGCTGGAAGGGTCGCGGAAGTTGTCTGTGTTGAGCAGGTTGAAGACCTCGACAATGGCTTCTAGTTGGCCGTTGCCCACTAATATGGGCCGCGACAGGCGCACGTCATAGGAGAAAAAGTCGTTGTCCTTGCGCAGCGTATTGCGCGCCGTGATGCTACCGTCGTCGCAGATCCGGTCGGAGGTTGCGCCCCACGGGTTGGTCGAGCGGCTGCCCGCACAGGATGCGGAAACCGGCTGCGCCGAATAGTAACTCAGGCGCTGGTTGAGCAACATTCCGCCGGGCAATGCGGCCAAGGCCCACGCATTGAAGCGGTGGCGCTGGTCGCGGTCCGAGTAGCCCCACTCGCGCGCTAGTTGGGTCGGATCGACGTAGCGGAAGGTGAAGGGATCGCGCTCGTTGTCGTCGTCGGATTTGTCCCACGATAAGGTGTAGTTGAGCTGGAACTGCAAGTCGTCGTGCACCATTTGCCGCAAGCCGAAGCTGAGGCCGTGGTAGCGCGACTTAGCCGTGCTCTCGACCGCGGTCAAATCGCCGATCCCGTTGCTGCCATCGGCTCCTAGGCCCGTCGCCCACGGAGCGCCGAAGATGGCGTCGTTGCGGTTGACAAAGCGCGTCAGATTATCGGTGCGGGCGTAGGTGTACCCGAAGGAGCCGACTATACCTGACGCATGTAATTCGCGTTCGATACCGACGTTTGCGCTGAAGGTGCGTGGGTTCTCGAAATCCTTATCGAAGACAAAGATATTGGGCCGGAAGGGGTCGCCTTGGGGCACGGGCAGCAGCTCGCCGTAGGTCGGCGGTGGACCCAAAATGGGCGTCAGAACGCTGGAGCGGAAAATGGATTGCCCACGCGAGCCATTGGTCGAGCGCGTGCTGGCCAAGTTCAAGCCCGGGATGCGGGCGTAGTACATTCCGGCGCTGCCGCGCAGCAAGGTTTTGTTGTCGCCGTGCACATCGTAGGCCACCCCTAGGCGCGGCTGGAACATGTCCCAATCCGAGGGAATGGTGCCGTTGGAGGGGAATTCGTAGGTGCCTGTCTCATTGGTCACTGTTTTGCCGATGAAATCGGCGAAGAACACCTCGTCTGGATCGGTGAGCACATCGGGCTGTATTTGCGCCTCCCAGCGCAGGCCGTAGTTGAGCGTCAGCTTGTTTGAGGGCTGCCAACTGTCCTGCACGAACAGGGCCAATTCGTGCTGCGGGATACCCTGGGTGCCTGCTTCTTCCACGGTCAGACCGCCGACGCCGGACTGCTGCAAATAGAGCAGGACCGGCCCGGTAATATCCGTCCCGTCGGGGCAGGCCCCAGTGGTGCTGGTGCTGCCGTCGGCGCACTCGACGTAGCCGCTGCCCTGTGCGACGAAGTTGAGGAAGCCATCTAGCGAACTGAAGATGTAGCGGCCATTGGCAAAACCGATGAAGGTCTGCACGGATTCGACGCGGTTCCACTCGACCCCGGCTTTGATTAAGTGATCGCCCTTGGCTACGGAGATGTTGTCGAGCGCTTGGATGCGGGTGTCGTGGTATTCGACCGGAATGAAGAAGGGCATGCCGAAGCGATAGCCGTGGACAAAATCCATGCCCGTGTCGGGAAAGGGACGCCCGGTGTTGGGGTTGTCCGGGCCAAGGTAGGGACGCGGGCGGTCCTCGCGGGAAACCTGGAAGCGAAACTCGTTAGTGGTGGTCGCGGATACCAGCGACAGCAGGCTGCCGTTGAAGGCGTGGGACCAGTCCCGTTCTACGGCGTTGGCGCTGCGCGCCCACGAGTCCACGTCAAAGGTGCCGTTTTCCTGTTCGGACCACGTGTAATTGTATTTGAAGGTGGCGTAGTGTTCATCCGAGAGGCGGGCGTCGATTTTGGCGAGAAAGGCGCGGGCGTCGTTGGTGCGGTCAATCGGCCCGTAGTCGCCGGCTAGCGCCCCGTTGAATTGCTCGTCCATGAATGCGCGCAGCCGAGGATCAATGCGCGCGCTATCGCTTTGCTTGGTGTCGCGAAAAACCTGCTGGTCGTAGGCGGTAAAGAAAAAGGCTCGGTCCTTTATCAGTGGCCCGCCCATAGTGAAGCCGAACTGTCCTTGGCTAAAGTCCGGCGTGCGCGCTAGGCCCTCGTGCCGTGCCGTGCTCGACAGGGCGTCGTTTTTGCCGAAAAAATGCACGGAGCCGTGCAACTGGTTGGTGCCCGACTTGGTGATGACGTTGACAAAGCCGCCGCTGGAGCGACCGAATTCCGCGTTGGCTCCCTGCGGCATCACCACCATTTCCTCCACCGCGTCCAAATTAAAGGTGAAGGCCGGGCGCTGGCCGCCGCGCTGTTCGCCGAAGAAGGGATTATTAAAATCAGCGCCATCCACCGAGATGTTGTTGTGAATGCCGCGCTGCCCGCCAATGCTCAGCTCGTCGCCGTCGGGGCCTTGGACGATGGCTACCCCCGGCGTCAATAGCGTCAGGTTGAGAAAGTTGCGCCCGTTGTTGGGCAGGTCTTGCACGGCCTCTTCGGGCAGGCGCGTGGCCGGCTCGCTCTGGGTGATATCCACTGTGGACAAGGCCGCCTCGACAACCATTTCCTCCATCTGCGGCAGCATCTTGACGATCAACTCCACGGTCTCGCCGACGCGCACTTGCACCCCGGTCTGCCGCACTTCGGCCCGTCCGGCCGCCTGTACCGTCACGTCGTAGGAGCCGAGGGGCAACAAGGTCGCGGTGAACAGCCCCAGATCGGACGAAGTAAGGGTGCGCTCGTAGTTGGTGCGGGTTTCCACGAGTGCGATGGTGGCATTGGCGATGGGATTGCCAAACTGGTCCCAGACAAAGCCGCGGATCACGCCGGTGGTCGCTTGGGACTGTGCCCAAGCTCCGGCGGGTAGGACGACCCAGAGTAGGACGGACAGAAAAGGCAGAAAGCGAAGTTGATGCGTTGGCATAAGCTATTTCATTGTGAAGAGGGTGAGGGTGGAGAGGGCGATCCACGTCTAGGTCCAGACGGAGCCGACCTTGCGCGAGTCAAAGGTATCTATAATGTATATTCGTTATTGGTATTACGCACAGCAGACTTTTTGGGTAGGGGGATAATACTTTGGGCATCTTTCGCGTTCCCGTTAAAATGAAAAACTGGCAGAATCGATTCCTACCACCGGAAAAACAGGGACGAGAAGTCTCCTGTGACATGCTGGTGGACTCCGGTGCCGCTGAATTGGCACTCCCCGCTGAACTCATTGCCCCTTTGAAGCTTGAAGAGCTAGGGGCTATGCGCGTGGTTACCGCGGATGGCGGACAGCACGAATGCCGCGTCTTAGGCATGGTCGAGCTCGAGGTTCAGGGACGAATATGTCAGGTCAGAGCCGTTGAATTGCCTCGCGGCACCCAACCGCTGCTGGGGGCCGTTCCGCTAGAAGAGATGGACTGGCACATCGACCTTGCAGGACAAAAATTGGTCCCCAATCCTCTTTCCCCGGACCAGCCGCTGCTGCATCTGTGATTGTATTGATTACCGATCTGTATAGGCGGGCGGCTTACTGGACGAACTTCACTTGGTAGTTGGAACTGACTAGATCTTTGGAACGATCAGAGACCAAGACATACCAGCCACTGGTACCCGGGACTGAATAGTCGCTGCTGCTTCCACCCCAAATTACTGAGGAAAAATCAATCCTGTTGTAAACCCCATTTTCATTTTCAATGCCCAAAAAGAGTACGGTTGGTTCGATGCCAGAATTGGCGAGAGGGATCGAAGCGAATCTGGGATTCCCGTCCGTATAATTCCGATTCAAAATTGTCCCTGTCTCGACCTGCACCCATAGATCGGAACCGTCCAAGCCTGACCGGCCGCGCGGTCCTTGCGGCCCTTCTGGCCCTACGGGGCCTTCGCAAGCGACAAGTATCAGCAGGAAGCCCCAGCAATATCTCCACATGATGGTGATGTTCTCCTTCTTTGATTCGTGAGGGTTAATCGCAGCAGCCTCGCTTTTGGGCCACTTTTGCCAAAATTACAGACAGGCTATTTTACAAAGTTAGCCAAAATTCAAGCTCGATCAACTAGCCATCCAGCGACTTCTTGCCACTCGACAAATGCAAAAAACACAGCCCGCCCTAATTGCCTTTGACGCCGACGATACCTTGTGGGAAAACGAGATCTACTTTGAGACGGTCAAAGACCGCTTTAAGGATTTGCTAGCCGCCGACTGCGATCCAGAGTGGACTGAGCGGGAGCTGTACGAGACCGAAATGCGCAACTTGTCTCACTTTGGCTATGGCATCAAGGGCTTCACCTTGTCCATGATCGAGACGGCTCTCGATCTGACGAAGGGCGCGGTAACGGGGCAGCAAATCCGCCAGATTTTGGACTATGGCAAAGAGATGCTGCAAATGCCCATTGAACCGCTACCGCACGTCGAGGAAGTGCTCACCCATCTGTCCCGCACCCATCCCCTGATGCTGCTGACCAAGGGCGATTTGTTCGACCAAGAGGCCAAGATAGCCCGCTCCGGCTTGGCCGACCACTTTACGTATATCGAAATCGTTAGCGAAAAAAACGAGAAAACCTACGCGGCCCTGTTGCAGCGCCACGGCATTCAGCCGGCCGACTTTTGGATGGTGGGTAATTCGCTCAAGTCGGATATCCTACCCGTCGTCGCCTTGGGAGGGCACGCTGTCCATGTTCCTTATTACACCACTTGGCTCCACGAGCGCGTCGAGCCTTCGGAGGCCGAGCGCCAGCAATACCACCAAATAGCCCACCTAGGCGAACTGCCCAGCCTGCTCGCAGAGCGGTTCGCTTCCACCGTCCAAAACTAAGACTGTGACTTCGTCCGGCTTTCTCGCGCGACGGATCTGCAATGCCGGAGACTGGACCTACCACACCTGAACCAGAAAGAGTTGGCCGTCTGCTGCCGGCTGCTTTTCGCTCGCGGCTGGACCTAGAGCCGCCCGACCCGGAGCCTGCCGCAGAAGAAGCCGGCTCGGCCTTTACGCTTAGGGCCTTTGCCTTGGGCACCTTTTTGGCTGCTTTCATCGGCGGCGGCGTGGCCTATAGTACCCTGTATTTGCAAGGCTCCTTCATGGCCTTGGGCTTTAGCACGGTCGGCGCGGTTTGCCTGCTGTCCCTGCTGGCGGGGCTAGTCAACCCCCTACTCAAATTGTGTGGGACGCGGGGTTTGCGCCGGGGCGAATTGCTGCTGGTGTATATAATGATGGTGATGGCCTCGCCCATCCCCATCGTTTTTTCCTCGAAGATCATTAGCCAACTCGCCGCTCCCTTTTACTTTGCCACACCCGAAAACAATTGGCAGAGCCTCATCCATCCCCACATTCCCCACTGGATGATGCCGCGCCAGCTCGGCGACGCCCAGTTTTTCTTTGAGGGGATGGGTGCCGACTATGTGGTGCCGTGGAAGGCTTGGCTGTTGGCGCTGGCGGCTTGGCAGCCGTTTGTCTGGTCGCTCTTCTTGGTGATGATCGCCATCATGGTCGTGTTGCGGCGGCAGTGGATCGACAACGAGCGCCTCGTCTATCCGCTGGTGCAAGTGCCGCTGGCCATGACTGCGATGGGAGAAGGCACAGAGCGTTGGCCGCCTTTTTTTAAGAATCGGGGGATGTGGATTGGTTTTGCCCTTGCCGCCACTTGGAGCACGCTACACGGCCTGTACGCCTATTTCCCGGAAGGGATGCAATTCGCCCACGAAGTCGATTTGTTCCGCCAAGAACTGCCGATCATGCGCGGCACCACGACGCTCTATATCACCTTCCGCTTCCACATCATTGGTTTTTTCTATTTCCTCAAGACCGAAGTCGCGCTCAGTCTATGGGTTTTCAATTTGTTGGCCAATATGTTGCGCGGCACGTTCGCCATCCTCGGCGTAGGCGATGCGCCCAGCTTGGGCAGCGGCCACGGCATCCCCCACACGCTACAGGTCTATCACGCCATGGGCGCTATGCTGGTGCTGTTCCTCGGCGGCTTATGGGCCGCCCGCCGTCATCTATCCGAGGTCTGGCGCAAGGCTTGGTCCGGCGATCCGGCCATTGACGACGCCGACGAAATACTGTCGTACCGGGCAGCGGTGGCTATCCTCGTGGTCGGCACGGCGATCATGGTCGGCTGGCTGTGGTTGGCTGGATTGCCGCTGTGGGCTGGTGCGGCGTTGCTGTTTCTGGCTGGTGCTCTTTTTGTCGCCTTTACTCGGGTGGTGGCCGAGGGCGGTCTGTCCGACGGCGCTCCGCCCGTGGTGCCGGCCGGCATCCTCATCTCTGCGGTCGGCTCATCGGCGCTGGGGGCACCGGGCTTGGTCTTGCTGGCTAGCACCTATATCTGGACGGCCAATGTCCGCAGCTTTGTCATGGCCTCCTGTGCCAACAGCCTGAAACTAAGCGGGGAACTGAGCCGGGGACGACTTCGGCGAGGCTTCGACGGTGAGCTCAGCCGAACCGCTCAGCTGAGTCGTCGGCCTTTGTTTTGGGCTATGGTCGTGGCCATAGCCGTGGCGCTGGTGGCTTCGACTTGGATGATTTTGGAGCTGAGCTACGAGCACGGCAACCTCAACCTGCGGGGCACGGTCAGCCGCGAAGCCCCCTACCGCTATGTTGAGGGTCTGTTGCGCTATCCGAGTGAGGCGCATCTGTGGGGCTGGATCAACATGGGCTTGGGCGCGGCCATCATGTTGGGTTTGACCGTAGCCCGGTGGCACTACGCTTGGTGGCCTCTGCACCCTTTGGGCTATCCCATTGGGCCGACGTGGATTATGGATCACCTGTGGTTCAATATGTTCTTGGCTTGGTTTGTCAAAGTCCTAGTGCTCAAGTACGGCGGTGCTGACCGCTACCACCGGACTAGGCCGTTTTTTATGGGCCTGATCTTGGGGCAACTGCTGCCGGGCGGCATCTTCTTGGTCATCGACCATTTTACCGGCACAGTTGGCAATGTGATTTTCTGGGGTTAGCTACTGACAACCTATGTCATGCTGAGGGAGCCGATAGGCTGACGAAGCATCTTTTGCCTACGCGACCTCGCCGGTAGGTAGGAGATTCTTCGACTCCGCTTCGCTCCGCTCAGAATGACAGGGCGACTTAGATATCTGACTGGTATGAATAACTTAGGATGGCTATGTCTCGCGCTCTGGTTGGGGCTGCTGCAAACGCCCTGCTACGGCGAGGTGGCTGCTTTGCGCGCTACCATCGAAGCCCTGAGCGCGGTCGAATCGCGCTTGGTCGGTTATCCCGGTGCTGAAGTGGGTGCCGCGTTAGTGGAGCGCGAATTGGTTGCGGCTGGCGTCGAAGCGGTGCGGCGCGACTCGTTTGCCGTGGTGGTGCCCATAGAGCGCGGCGGTCGCCTGCGCTTGGAGCAGAGCGGGGAGGAGGTATCGCTGTGGGGTCTGTGGCCCAATCTGGCGCGGACGGTTACGCTGCCGCCAGAGGGCCTGCGCGCGCCGATGATCTACGGCGGCCGGGGCGAGTGGCGCGATTTCGATGGCCACGCTATGGACGGGCGCATTGTGCTGCTGGAATTCGACAGTTGGAATCACTGGCTGCACGCTGCGTCGCTGGGTGCCCGGGCCGTGGTATTTATCGCGCCCGAGCAGGCCAACCGCCACCAAGCCGCGGCCAAGTACGCCCACGTGCCGCTCGACATTCCCCGCTTCTGGATCGAGCGCGAAGCAGGTCTCGTGCTGCGCCAGCGCCTGCGGGGCGGTGAGCTGTTGGTACACTTGCAGGGCCGCATGGACTGGCAACAGCGGCCAGCGTGGAATATCTGGGGCGTGATTCCCGGTGCCGACCCCGAGCTAGCCGACGAGCGCGTCGCTATCGAGGCGTACTACGACGGGATTTCCGTGGTGCCCGGCCGGGCACCCAGCGCTGAGACTGCCTGCGGCATTGCTGCTTTATTGGAATTGGCCCGTCATCTCGCCGCCGATCCACCAGCGCGCACTACCATTTTAGTGGCGACTTCGGCTCACTTCCAGGGTCGCCAGGGCATGGCCGACTTTCTCGCTCGCCACGCTCGCCGCTTGGAGGAGCCCCTGCACATAGACCTGTTCATCGGCCTCGATCTGTCGAGTCGCACCGATCAAGTCGGCATTTGGAACAATACCGCCCGACCTGAATTGCGGCGCTTTTTCGCCCCATTCGGCCGCCGCTTCAGCGGCTACGCCAGCACCCTAGACTCGGCTGCCGTCGGCAGTTTGGTCAACGGCATCACCCCCATCAAGGGCTTGGACTGGTCGGCGTACATGCCCGGTGGCATCGCCGCCAACAGCCAGCTCGCTCTCGAAGGCGGCTTGATCTCCTTGGGCTTGATTACCGTGAACGACGCCCGCCTGCAGATCGATTTGCCGCTGGACCAGCCAGCCGCAGTCAACTACGGCAATCTGGCGCGCCAAGTCGCCTTGATAAACGGCGTGCTGCAACAGGCTCTAAATGATCCGCAATTATTGGAGGAGAAAGCGGCCTTTGGGCCGGTGTTGCAGGATCGCATGCGCGACTTGCGCCTCAAGGTGCGGACCTTTCCGCGCCGCTCGCAAACGCCGGACCGGCCAGTGGCCGACGCGGTAGCCGTGGTGCGGTCGCAACGGGCTACTGCTGACAAAGCCGTCAAAGGGGTGCGCACGGCCCAAGTCCATCTCAGCGACGACGAGGGGGAGTTGCTCATAACGGGGCTGGTGCAAGCTCAATATCGCACCAACGTGTACGTCTTGGATCCGCACGACGGGGCCATCACCTATGCCGCCGATCTGAGTAAAAGGGCGGAGGGATTCCACGGGGCACCGCTGCCCGACGGCTCCATCCCCAGCACCGTCCAGTGGGCACTTACCGAGAAATCGGTGGTGGTGTTCCCCTGCCTGAGCCGCCCTTTTTACGGCCTCATCAATCCGCGCTCGCTCAATTTCTTGAGCGGCATCACCGTGCTCAACCGCTACGACACGGCCCCGCGCCAATTCGGCTACGCGCTGGGCAGCAGCCTCGACGAAGCGGCCGGGGTGGTATTCGGGCCGCAGGACGCCGACCCGCAAAACCGCATCAAAATACTGGCGGGCCGCCAACTGCTGCTGCTCAACAACGGTATTCCCGACAGCCGACCCAATGGCGAGGGCTTTGATCTGGCTGAAGAGCGGCTAATGCCGACGTTGTTGCAGGCCGCTTGGGACATGTGGCGCCTCGACGAGGATCGGCTACAGACCATGCGCGATCACGCCATTGAAAACCAGCACTTGCAGCGCCTGCACCAGCGCACCGCCCAAGTTCTCGAAGCCGCCCAAGAGGCCGCCCAGCGCAAAGAGTGGAGCCGCTACGTGGCCCATCTGCGGGTGGCACTGGGGCTGGAAAATCAGGTCTATCCCGAGGCCATGGCGACCTTGAACGATGTCATAAAGGGCATGGTGTTCTTCTTGGCGCTGCTCATTCCCGCGGCTTTTTTGGGCGAGCGCCTGCTGCTGGGGGCGGCGCAGATCGCGCGGCAATTGACTGGTTTTGGCGCGTTACTGGCCGTGGTCTGGCTCGCTATCTCGCAGGTGCATCCCGCCTTTGCCATTGCCCATCCGCTGGTGATCCTGCTGGCCTTTGCCATCATGGCCATGGCCGGTCTCGTCCTCGTTCTCATCAGCAGCCGCTTCAACAGTTTTATGAAGGAGCGCGGCGACCGGATCCACCACGTTGAGATGCGGCGTTTTAGTGTCGCCCATGCCGCGTTCATGCTGGGCATATCCAATATGCGGCGGCGCAAACTGCGCACCGGCCTGACTTTGACGACCTTGGTGTTGCTGACGTTTACGGTGCTTTCCTTTGCCTCGTACGAGAGCCGGGCTCGCTTTATCTCGCTGCCTCTCGAACACGACGGTGAGTACGAGGGCATCTTGGTCCGCAACCGGGCCTGGAATCCCTTGGGCCAGCCCATGTTGGATTACATTCGCTCCCACTTTTCCGCAGTCGGCCCGATCAGCCCGCGCAATTGGTTTATTTTGCAGGAGGACAAAAAGACGTACCTCGAAGCCGCGGCCGGGCGACAATTGGTGCGGACCTACGGCTTGCTCGGCCTAAATCCCGAGGAAACCGATATCACAGGGATTGATCAGACCTTAACCGCCGGTCGCTTTTTCACTGCCGCGACCGAGGCCAGTTGTCTGTTGCCCTTGCCGATGGCCGAAGCCCTAGGCTTGGATGCTGGCGACTTGGGACGGGCGCAAGTGCAGGTGATGGGCAAGGAACTGACCGTGGTCGGCTTGTTCGATCCAGAGGTTTTCAACGACATCCGTGACCTAGACGACGGGCCGCTGACGCCGGTGGATTTTGAGCTGTCCCAGACCGCCGGCAGCACCTTTCAGCTCAACCAGAGCGCGGCCACGACAGCTACCGCTTCCCAATACCGCCCCTATGTACACATACTGCCGGACAACGTGCTCATTGCGCCCTATGAGATCGTTCGCCAAATGGGGGGGCGGTTGCGCTCGGTGGCCGTCGCTTTTGATCGGGAGCGCTTGGACTTTGAGGCGGGCCAAGCGCTGCTGGAGGATTTCTTGCTGCGGGTGGCTGTCAGCCTGTTCGTCGGCTTGCGGCAGGACGAAGCCTCGACCATTGGCGTCTGGGCCTATTCGTCGATTGGGGCGACGGCGATAAAGGGCCTAGGGGTGCTGATCGTACCCATGCTCATCGCCGCCTTCATTGTCCTCAATACCATGCTCGGGACGGTGTACGAGCGCCTCAAGGACATTGGCATCTACGCGGCCGTAGGGCTGGCTCCGTCCCACATCGCCCTGCTGTTCATTGCCGAAGCCTGCGCCTATGCGGTTTTGGGCATTACGCTGGGGTACTTGGGGGGGCAAGGGATGGGTTTGGTGCTGAACTACTGGGACATGCTGGGTGGACTCAATTTGAACTATTCGTCTCTAGCGGCCGTGTTTTCAGCGCTCATCGTCATGGGGGTGGTTTTGCTGTCCACGGTGTATCCGGCTCGGGTGGCTGCCCGCACTGCGGTGCCCGACCTAGTGCGGCGCTGGCAGCCCGAGCCGCCAGTGGGGGCCGAGTGGGAATTCCGCTTTCCCTTCTTGGTGTCGGCGGCCGAGGCCAAGGGGCTGTGCGGCTTTTTGTTGGATTACCTAGCGTCGTACGGCGAGGCGTCGATTGGCTCGTTTTACACCGAGGGAACCTTGCTTCAGTCCTTTGCCACGCCCCAAGGTACGGCTTATGCCCTCGAAGCCAAGGTGTGGCTAGCGCCGCTGGATTTGGGCGTGAGCCAGCACGCAGTACTGTGCATCCGCCCCGAGGATCAGGCCAATATTTACGGCTTGGTGTTCTATCTGCGCTGCCTCAGCGGCGACAATGATTCGTGGCGTCGGGCCAACCGCAGCTTTTTGCAGGCGATCCGCAAAGAGTTGCTGATCTGGAATACGCTCAAAACAGCGGAGCGGAGCGCTTTTCAGCAGCGGGCGGAGGAACAACTTCAGCGGCAATAAGCTCATATGGCACTGCCATATTCCTCGACGCAGCATATCCACCGGTCCAAGCACAAAAAAGCGGCAGTCCACACCCGCGACCTAGTAGCGCCGATTTGTTGCAGTTCTGGGGCGTTAAACTCAACCCGTCCCGAATTCCATGCACACGTCCCCAGCAACACGCTCGTCGCTGGGAGTCATCAATTATAGGCTATGCCACAACTGATAATCTTAAAAATAAAATTCAACAAGCAACTCAAACTTGGCCTAATGCTAATGACGTAAAAATAAAAAGGGTTACAATTGGTACTAGTGGTCTGGAATATGCTTAAAGCAGCGAGTGGATGAACTTCTGCAGCGGCAAAAATCTACCTAGGACGGAGGCTGCTGCGGTAGTGAAAACGACAGGATAGGATGACAATAGAATCGTCCTCTACCTTGTAGGTGAGACGATGTTCTTTGTCTATACGCCGCGACCAGCAACCGGATAAGTCGTGTTTGAGGGCTTCTGGTTTGCCGATGCCTTGGAAGGGATGCTAAAGAATGTCTAGGATTAGTCTGAGTATTCTCAGTGCCTGTTTGCGATCCGTCTTGACCCAGTAACAGAGGTCTTCAAGCGCGTTTTTATCAAATTCCAATTTCATCCCGTAGTGAGTCAAGATCGTCGAAGCGAATCCTATCTTTGGGATCCCGATTAAGGGCCTCGTATAGGCGACGAGCATTGTCTGGGGAACTAAGCAAATAGGCTGTTTCCTCTACACGAGTCTCGGCGACTTGCCATGAGAACGGTACAGTTTCTGCGACGTTGAAATCGGGCTGCGTTTCCTCCGCACGAGTCTCGGCGACTTGCCACGGGAACGATACGATTTCTACGACACTGAAATCGGGCTGCACTACATTGAACCCCACTTCAATTATGACTTCTTGGTCTCTGACGAATCCAGTTTCACTCATGTTAGCTAGCCTCTTGTTTGGCCCACTGTTCCAATGCCTCATTTAGCTGTTCACGGAAACCATTGAGGGCGGCTTGGGCAATGGGGGGTGGTACCGAACCAGCAGGACGGGCATTCTCAGTATTTTTTAGAAGGGCCTGAATAGAGTGCGGGCCTTGTTGGGCCATAGCTTGGCGAAGAATAAACTCCAAGGCCATTATACGTCCTTCTGCTTGTTCAATCTTCTCTTGCTCATTCATGGTGCGATTTGTCCATTGAGCGGCTCAGAAGCCACTTTTTGTAGTTTGGGTTGTCTCGGCTTAGGCTGCTGTAGCAATCCTAAATGATTTGCACGATTCGAGCGGCTTATCTTCTTGTGCATCCTATTCTGCGTCTATCTGCGTCCATCTGCGGATCACCTTGTAAATGATGTAGGACTGCTATAGGTCTTGTCGAGCACGTTCAGAAACGCTAGATCCATTTGATAAAAGAAAATTGACAATCCGTCAAGTCTGTCTCTTGGCCAGCGATATTACCGATAGTATTCGTTGTTGCTGCATTTATTGTTCCTCCCGGCAGACCGTGCTACTTAGGCTTGAGGCCGCTGCGGGTTAGGGATTCCCAACACCGCATGGGCGACTCTGCGAGTAGCGCCGAAACTTCCGCCTGTAGGTCGTTCGTGGTCTCGCCTTCGGGACGCAAATGGGCTAGGCGGCCCAGCGCATCCATGGCAAAGCCGACGCAGATGGCGTTCTCGTCGCTGCGGATGACCTCTTGCAAGGTCCGGGCGGTCGGCTCTAGCGCCGGGCCGGCAATCGCGGTGCCGTGGGAACAGAGGATGACTATGGACCACAGCGCGTTCTCGCGCACGGCCGAGCGCACCGGCTTGAACTGCTCAAGGCCAAAATCGACGCCACCACCCTCGCACACATCGCACTCATCGGTGGGCCGCACGAACTTTATGCTCCGCCCTTGCGCTCGGTCCATGGCCAGTCGGTTTTTCTCGCGGCCCAGACTCTGCACCAGCGCTTCGAGGCAGGCGGGAATCAGGGCTTGGCCGACCCCGGTGGCGATGGCGCGGCGGCCGAGACAGCCCAAGGTGCCAGCGGCGACGGCCCGGACATATACCGACGGATCTTCGCGCAGGCGCGTCGCTACGGTCTGCAAGACCTCGTCGTTGAGGGGACTGGCATCGCCCAAGCCGTACACACCGGCCTTGCGGACCCATTTGATGGGGAAATTTGCCGCTTCTAGCAAGGTGTCGGTAGCCTCTTCGCCGACGGCAACTAGGCCATAGGTGGCGGCCCGCCGCACGCTCTCTCGGTCGTTGTATAGAGCTTGACCGAGCAGCCGCACTGCCAGTGCCGAGTCGCCGATGGAGGCTAGTTTGTACGCCGCGCCAATGCGCGCTGGCTCGGCTTCTTCGCCTTTGGCGAGGAGCTGGGTAAACAGGCTATCGGCCTCCGCTTCTCGGTCCGACGACGATAGGGCGGCGGCCTCGGGGCGCGGCGGCGGCGTTTGGCCCGTCTGCATCCAGTGGTGGTGATAGCGCCAGACCGAGGTGACGTCGTCGCTGGCTGCGGAGCGGTCGATGTGGGTCAGCGGGTCTATGCCAAGCTCGTTCCAATGCACTTCGCTCGGAGAGCCATTGCCGCTGGTGGGATCGGTGGTGCGGTAGATCCAGAAGCGCCACATGAAGCGCGGGTTGTCTTGCCAAGTGCGCCAATCGTCGCGGCGGTGGTTGCCCCGGTGGAAGGTATTGTGCGAGTACAACACGACGCTGCCAGCGCGCAGTGGGGCCGCTTCAAAAGACTGCACCAGCGGCCACTTTAGATTGGTGACTGCCTCCCGCATGTGCACATCGTGCGCGGTGCGGCGATGGACGATATCGCTGGGGTCGTATTGGGAATCGGGGCCGCTGACCATCTGGCCCTCCATGCCGCTGAGTTGGTAGGCGAAATCGAGGTGGTCGGCTCCGGCGAAGTTGTCGTGGTTTTCTTCGTGGTTGAAGGTCCAGTAGTGCGAATAGGGCACGGTCGCCGTTGGGCCCATGTCCTCACGCACGGCCTGCGGATAGTACAACATTTCGATTTGCACAGCTTGGTGGTGGCGCTGTTTGCGGCCGTTGAACGGGCCGTTGTCGTCCTTGTGCCAGTGCTGGTCGCGGCCGCCGCTGGTGAAGGTCGCGTTGTGGGTGAACGGCACAATAGCCCAGTTCTCGCCGACCAGTTGGTTGCAGGCTGCGACGACGCCAGGGGCATTGATGACTTCGAGTACATCTGGAATGAGTTCGGGCGTAACGCGCTCGTCAGTGCCGACCGCCTGCTTTTCGCGCTGGTAGATCCGCTCGTGGACTGCGGATGGAATGCCCAGGCTTTCTGGGGCTAGGATGACTAGCCCCCGGCTGGCGAAGTCCTGTACTAATTGTTCTGGCTCGCTGTAGGCTAGTTGGGCTGGGGCAGAAGAAAGCTCTTTCGCGGTCATGTTAATTTTTTCACCTTCCTTTGCAGTTTCATCCAATCTAACCACGGGTTCTTTCCCATTCAATTAGGCTACAGGAGTCATTATGGCGCAAAAGAAGACGCTCAGACAACGGATGCAAGACGGCGAAGTGCTAACCGCCTTGCGCGGCTCGCTGACCACGACCAAGGAGGAGTTGGCCGATATATGGTCAACCGGCCAGTTCGACTACATCTGGATCGACAGCCAGCACACCCCCTTTAGCGAAGAGCAATTGGTCGCCTACTGCCGGGCGGCCGAAGAGCTAGACATCGACGTGCAATTGCGCATCCCACACACCCGGCAGGCTTACATGGTCGGGCGCTATCTCGACTTGGGTCCCAGCGCGGTTTTGATCCCCGAAGTCATGGAGCCGGAGACCGTAGATGACGCCATTGCCTATGCCTATTACGGCCCCATCGGACGGCGCAGTTGGGGCGGCGCGCATCGCCGCGGCCTGCGCGGCTCGACCCAAGGGGTGGACCGACGCGCCTATGCGGCGTGGTGGAATGACTACGTGATCTTGGCGATCCAAGTAGAATCCGTCGAAGCGGTGACTAACATTCGCAAATTGGCCAAGCCGGGCGTGAGCGTGGTCACGTTTGGGCCCAACGACCTTTCCTTCAGCTTGGAGGATCACCCGGACTATCCACTGCGCACGGTCGATGACTGTATGCGCAATGTCGCCGCGCAATTGGCTGGAACTGGCATCAGTCTGGCCATGGGAACGGGTACTAGCCCCGAAGACCGCGACAAGTATCTGGATATGGGGTTTACGCTTTTCCAAGGGGATGCGCCGAGCTAGTTTTTGGCCGCACTACCTCGGTAGCCGTATGTTAATCGTCCTGATGTTACGCACAGGCCCCTAAGGTATGGGATGCTTCGCTATGCTCAGCATGACAAGTGCTAGTTTGCTGCTTCCCTGCGTCATGCTGAGCGCAGCGAAGCGGAGTCGAAGCATCTTATACCCAGATGCCTATGCGTAACATCGGTTACTAAATCAATCATTCGGAGGATACGCTATGTACATTGGATCGCAATTTGGGGAACAGACCGACGAAGAAATGAAGGTCTTGTCGCAACTCGGCATCAAAAACGTCGATCAGACTCCTGCCGCGCCGTGGCGGGAATGGAGCACAGAGATGCTGCAGCAGATGAAGGAGCGGTGGGCTAAACACGACATCAGCATGGAGATGATCCACATCCCTTTGGGCTCGCGCAGCGCCTACCAAAACGAGGCGGGGGCGATTTTTCTCAAACCGAGCGTCGAGCGCGACCGCCAGCTCGACTGGATGAAAGAGACGGTGCGGATGGCGGGCGAGGCCGGCATCCGCGGCCTCAACTACAATATCACCATCTTGGGCCACCTGCGGACGCCCTCGAAGACGGGGCGCGGGGGAGCCACGGTATCGACCTTTGAGTTGGACAAATTGGATCAGTCGCTGGGCGAGTTTGAAGACGGGCCGGCCGATGAAGACGAGATGTGGGAGCGCATTGACCACTGGCTGCAGGAGATCATACCCGTAGCCGAAGAGTACAAAGTCCAAATGGCCTGTCATCCATCCGACCCGGGCATTGGCGTGGGCAATACGTATCGGGGTGTGGCGCGTCCCTTGGGGATGGTCGAGGGCTTCAAAAAGCTCATCGCGCTCTACGACAGTCCGTACAACGGCTTGAATTTTTGCCAGGGCTGCATGTCCGAGGCGCTGGCCAATCCGGCGGAGGAAATTTTTGCTGTTATTCGCTACTTCGGCGAGCGCAAGAAAATTTTCAACGTCCACTTCCGCAATATCAAAGGGGGCTTGGGGAACTTCGTCGAGGTCTTTCCCGACGAAGGCGATGTCAATATGATCCGGGCGCTGAAGGTGTACAAGGAGATCGGCTACGAGTACATGATCATGCCGGACCACGTTCCTGGGATCAGCGGCCCTGAGCCGGGCAAAGTCGGGTTTGCCTATACCTTTGGTTATATCCACGCGGCCTTGCAGGCGGTGGAGGAGGTCTAATGCATGGCACAGCCTCCCATTTTCGCCCCCGACAACAAGGAAGACATACTCGATTTTTTTCAGCAGTATAAGTACGTCGTAGTCGCCGACGGCTTACCAGCCGACGACATCTGCACTCTCAACGCCTTTGTCGATCGCTCCAAAGGGGAAATCCCCCGCGAATGGGGCCCCGATCGCTTGGGCGTCTTTTCACACGGGCAAATCTTGGTTCACCACCCCGAATTGGACCGCTTTATCCAGCCGACAGTTTCATACGATCTAGTGCAGACCATCATGGCTCCCCAACCTCGCTTTGCCCAATTCGATTTCCGCGACGTGCCCGCTGGCAAAGGCGACGGCGAGATGCGCTTCCATCGCGACCGGCCCTACCAACCTACGACCCAGACCGAGCCTGAGCGCCCCTACGAATGCACCTACGTCTGCGCCATACACTACTTGAGTGACGTGGGGGCCAGCGATCCCTGCTTTTGCGTCGTGCCCAATAGTGGTCCTTACGAGACGTTGGAGGAGGCCCGCGCCCAGCTAGGCGATGCCTATGCGGAAGTACCCATCCGCGGCCCGGCCGGCACTTTGGTCTTGTACGACATTGCCATTTTTCACACCCGCCTGCCCGGACAACGCGCCTGCGCCCGGCGCACCTTGCACCATTACTACAGCCGTGCCGCCAGTCAGCCTCTGACCAATTGGGTGCTCTTACCTAAGCGCTTGGCCGAACATCCCGACCCCGAGCAACGCACCTTTTACAGCCAGTGGTCCGCGGCCACCCGAGCCTACGCCGAGGCTGGTTTTTCCTCGGAGTACTACGAGGAACACGTGCTGGATAAGCTCACCTAACTACAGCGCCTGAAGCCCTTTCCACAGGAGCGAACCGTGCAAATACAAGACCTATTCGTCTCCGGCCAAGAAGGCTACCACACCTATCGCATCCCCGCCTTGGCCGTAGCGCCAAACGGGGCAGTGCTGGCCTTTTGCGAAGCGCGCCGCCACACTGGCCGCGACGACGATCAAATCGACATTCTCCTGCGCCGCAGCACGGACGGCGGGCGCACTTGGGAACCTCGCCAGCGGATCATCGCCGACGGCGAGCGCACCTGCGGCAATCCCTGTCCCGTAGTTGACCACGACCGAGGTGCGGTGTTGTTGCCCTTTTGCAAGGACAATCAGGAGGTCTTTGTCAGCCGCAGCGCCGACAGCGGTCGGACTTGGACCGATCCCGTGGAAATTACCTCCCAAGTGAAGGCTTCTTCGTGGACCTACCTCGGCACGGGCCCCGGCCACGGCATTCAACTGCAAAGCGGTCGCTTGCTCGTGCCCTCTTGGGTCGATGAAAGCCCCGGCCCGGCCACTTGGCGTCAGCCGCCGCCGACTTGGGGACAAGTGCAGTCTTCCATCGCTTTTTACAGCGACGACGGCGGCCACACTTGGCAGGTTGGAGACAAATTGACCCACGACGCCTCGGACGAATGCGAGGCTGTGGAAACGGCTGATGGCTCTCTGTACATGACGCTACGCAGTCGCAATGAACGCCGCTGCCGGGGCTGGTCGCGTAGCCGCGATGGCGGCGCAACTTGGTCTGCGGTTGCCTACGAGCCGGCCCTGCCCGAACCCTCCTGCCAGGGCAGCATTGTGCGTCTCGACGATGGGCGCATCTTAACGGCGCATCCCAGCAAGCCCGACGAGCGCGCCGAGTTGACCTTGCGGCTGAGCGAAGACCAAGGGCACAGTTGGCCCATAGCGCGAGTACTTGAGCCGGGTGCGGCGGCGTACTCCGATTTGGCCGTGGCTCCCGACGGACAGGTTTTGTGTCTATACGAGGCCGAGCGCTACGGCTGTTTGCGCTTGGCTCGCTTTGCGCCGACGTGGATTGTAATGGAATTGGAAGTCAGTACATCACCGGAATGACATTGCCCACTGTGCCGGTAAACGCGTCGATGACCAGCCACAGACCTCCGGTGGCGAATTGACCGGCGATCAGGCCGAGAAAAAAGGGGCGGATTTTGTGGTATAGACCGACGCCGCCGTAGCGCAGGATGACGAGTTTGATCAGCCAGGCCAAAAAGATGGAGAACCAGATGTAGCGCATGGTCCACCCGGCGCTGACGGCAAAGCCCAGCGGGTGGAAGGGCCACCACATCAGGCGCTGGCGGGCGATCATGAGGAGGGCCATGACTAGGCCGCCGCTCAAGGTCCAGAGCCAGCCATCGACGCTGACTCCGGACGGCTCGCTCAATTTGCGCAGGGCGAATCTGGAGGGATAGCTCGGGAAGCCCTGGCCGAAGAACTGGTTGTGGAGATTGACCCCGCCGTAGTCATAGGCTAGGTGGAGGGTGTAGTAGATGGAGACGGCCAAGGTGATGAACATGGCCCCGGCAATGCCCCACAGGAGCCGGCGCCGGTTGCCCGTGGTCTCGCTGGTCAGGCGCAGGCTGTTGGACAGGGGCGCCATCATAAAGACCAGCAATTCGCCGACCCAGATGAGGGAGTAGGCCGCGGCCACCATGCCCTTGGCCCCGAGGGCCGGGACGCCTACCCCGGAAACCACGAAACCGAGGGGCACCATGGCCGGGCTCAAGGTGGGGATGCCGGCCTCGACAATGGCGCGCGTCAGGCCGATGAAGATGACGAGGGCCGCAAAGACGAACAGCGGCGCGATCCAAGCGGGAATGCCGCTTTGCCACAGCCAGAGGGTCATGCCCGCGGTGCCGATGAGAAGCCCCAACAGGGCGCTGCGGTAGGACATGATCTCATCGGCATCGTCGTCCGGGGCCTTCTTGGACACGGCTTGACGCCACACCTCGGCTAGGTGGTGCCGCCCCACCCACAGGCCCGCCCCCACCATTACAATCAGAGCTCCCATCATCTGGTGGCCGGTCACTGGAGTGCTCCAGGGGCCGAGGGTGGCCTGCAGAGTGTCGATGCCCAACAGGCCGAGGACGTGTTGTTGCAGCGTGTAGATTAGGAGGAAGAACCACAGGCTGAGCGAAAGGGTGGAATTGATGAGGAAGGAGAAGCCCAGCATGAGGAAATTGAGGTTGACCGGCAGATTGGTGCCGAGGAAGGACACGCTGGTCTTCAGGTTGATCTGGGCCACGGAGGGGAAATAGTGGTGCAGGGCATTGAGGCTGCCGACCAAGAAGGGGATGGCAAAGCCGAGCCACATGAGCCTGCTTTTAAAAAAGGGCTTGAGCAGGGAGGATCGGCCCTCGTCCTCGATCATGGCTAGAGCCACTTGGGCGAGAGGGTAGGCTAGGCGCTCGTGTTCGACCCACTGGCGGCGCAGGATCACGGCAATGGAGATGAGGGTGAGGTACAAGGCGGCGTAGAACAGCAGCCAGTAGCCCAAGGGAGGCAACCAACTGGCCCAGGGGATGGCCGTGGCGCCGATACTGCCTTCGTAGAAACCGCGCACGGCCTCGGGGTCGCCCATCAGCATCCATTCGGTGAGATGGGGATGGACGACTTCGGCCCATTTGTTCTCGGCTGAGGCGTAGTAGTAGGTTCCGGTGATCATGGGCAGGAGCATGCCGGTCACGCCCCGGGAGGGGATGGCCGCGGCGACCATCATCATAATGGCGATGGTGACCAGTTCGCCCCATTGCAGACCCCATTGCCGCTTGGGCAGGGCCAGTGCCACGTGGACGGTGATCAGCAGAAAAAAAAGCAGGCAGTACGCCGCCGGGGTCGATGAGGAAAAGCCCATGGGCGTACCCTTGATTAGCATGGTGGTATGGGGCACGCCTAAGGCGATGGCAACGCACAGCAGGGCACCGAGAAACAGGCCGCGGAAAGTGATGTGGGCGTCGGGGCGTTCTCTAGCTCGGGGCGCGGCGCGTTCGGCGAGACGGGCCCGCAGACTGGCGGGGATTTCTTTTTTCAAGCCGGATGCCTAGATTGCAGTTGCTCGGTGGGCTGAGTAAGGGGATTTTGTGGAGGCCAAGCCCTAACCTATCTTTGCCCCAACCTAGGTTTTCCAGCCGCAGCTTGTCAATAGTCCCAAAGCCAAACGGAGACGTCGATCGAGTGTTTAGCTTATCAGTAACGATTTCCATCTAAAAGAAAGGACCGGCCATGCCCCGGCAAAAGCCCAACATCATCTACATTCTCGCCGACGACATGGGATACGGCGATATGGGATGCAACAACTCCGGCTGCAAAATTCCCACGCCCCACCTCGACCGCCTCGCCGCTCAGGGGATGCGCTTTACCGACGCTCACGCCTCCTCCAGCGTCTGCTCGCCCAGCCGCTACGCCCTGCTCACCGGCCGCTATTGCTGGCGCACTCCGCTCAAAAGCAGCGTGCTGTGGCCTTGGGATCCGCCCTTGATAGAAGCCGACCGTCCCACCGTGGCCAAGCTGCTGCGCCAGCAGGGCTACCGCACCGCCTGCATCGGCAAGTGGCACCTCGGCTGGGAATGGGTGACCAAGGACGGCAAACCGGCCTGCGGCGACGCGCCCATTGGCCTCCTCGACCGCGAGCAGCGCCAAGCCCTAGAGCGCAATATCGACTATAGCCAACCCATCGGCGGCGGTCCCCTAGCCTGCGGCTTTGACTACTACTTTGGCGTCGATGTGCCGAATTTCCCGCCCTACACTTGGTTTGAACAGGACCGGCTGGCCGCGGCCCCGACCGAGCAAAAGCCCGAGGAGATGTTCGGCCTGCCTGGGGCCATGAAACCGGGCTGGAAATTGGAGGACATGGTCCCCGAATTCGTCCGCCGTGCCCGCGCCTACATCGCCGAAGCTAACTCCGATCCCTTTTTCCTCTACTTGCCGCTGACCTCGCCACACACGCCGATTGTTCCCAACGAGGACTTTATCGGTCGTAGCGGAGCGGGTCTATACGGCGATTTTGTCTGCGAAGTCGATTGGGTAGTTGGGGAGATTATGGCCGCGCTCGACGAGCAGGGGCTGGCCGACGACACGCTGCTCATCTTCACTAGCGACAACGGCCCCGAGTGCAGCCCGGCTGCGGCTGGCGGCTGCTACGAGCACGTGCGTCAATTCGGCCACTACAGCATGGCCCATTTGCGCGGTGCCAAGCGCGACACTTGGGAAGGTGGCCACCGCGTGCCCTTTGTCGCTCGCTGGCCCGGGGTCACGCCGGCCGGATCGGTCTGCGACCAGCTTGCTTTGTTGGGCGATTTTATGGCCACTTGCGCCGAGTTGACTGGGGTTCAGTTGCCCTCGGGGGCGGCCGAGGACAGCATTAGCATCTTGCCCTTGTTGCAGGGTCAGGTTGACGCGCCAGTGCGCCGCTCAGCCGTGCATCACAGTTGTGCGGGCCGCTTTGCCCTGCGCCAAGACGACTGGGTCTTTATCGACGCCCCTTCTGGCGACGACAATCGCGAGCCGGATTGGTTCAAGGCGGAACGGGGCTATAGCGACCACGATTTCCCTGGGGAATTGTTCAACCTCAAAGACGATATCGCCGAGCGGGAGAATCTGTACGGCCAGCACCCGGATATCGTGCGGAGTCTATCGCGCCGTTTGGAAGAAATCAAAGCCCAAGGCGAAGCACTGGCCGGGCCTTATGACGAGACGCTGGAGGAATCGGAGTAGAGAGGCGTAAAGCGGTACGCAAAGTCGCTGTATGGCGCAGCGAATGTATATGCTCCCGGTTGTGCCGTCCCAATGGGGACGACTTCCATGTTCCACGTATCGACGGCGTCGATTTTATACGGTTGATTGCCCAACAATTCGAGGGTTATCGTCTGCGGGTCGGTGGTGTAAACGAGATAGTATTCCCCAGGTTTGGCGAGGACATACCGCCCGCTGTCGTCGCCGATTGGTTCGAGCGCGTCAAACGCCGGTGCAGTTGCCATAAACGATTTGAGGAATGCGATCCGCTGCGGGTTGTCGCCGTGTAGCACGCCGCCTTTGGCCCACCAGAGTAAGTCTTCGGGGTGTTTGTACGTTTCTCCGTGCCCGACGTGGCAGCCGGAAACAGTCCCCGCCCAAAAGTGTTGCACCATCTGTTGCGCGCTGATGTTTCCCCATCCCTGCGGAATGTCGCCCTCGTAGCGGCATTCATCGTAAATCACGGGTTTTTTGTATTGGCTGCGATAGCGGATACCGTGCGCCATGTTGGAGGTTTGAATACTGGTGTGCGTTACCCACTCCTTGCCGTGGTCGTACCAGCGCCGCCCATTGTGAATTCCGCGCAGCCGCTGATACGGGTCGTGGTCGCGGATGATTTGGAAAAACCGATCCCAATCTGATTCTTCTTTCGCTGGCATAAAGTCGTATTCATTGGCCAGCGACCACCACACATTGCGGAAAGCGGCTAATCGAGCGACGGCGTAGCGGATGTAGCGGTCGTCACTGGCCGCGTCCATGTTCTCGAAATCCCAGCGATCATAGGTGTGAAACAGGATTAAATCTGCTTCAATACCAAGCTGTAAAAGGTCGAGCACGCGCTGCTCAAAGTGACGCCAGAACTCGGGATTAAAGCGCGTGAAGTCCCAATTTTTCAGCGGTGTGCCCGCGAACGGATAGTAGATCGGCTCGTTTTTGTTGTACACGTAATCCTTGGGAAAGATGCACATCCGCAGCTTGTTGAACGGTGCGTTGGCGAGGGTTTCGAGCGTTTGTTCCTCCATGGTTTCCCCTTGATGCGCCCAAGCGTAACAGGTTGTCCCGAACTGGTGATAGGGCGTTCCGTCGGCATACTGGAAGTAGAAGTCGTTGTGAATGTGCACGGGTCCGTGATTGTCTGCGGATGGTGCAATGCACGTAAACTGGCCGATCTTGCCGTCAAGGGCGGCGTGGTTGCTTTTTGTGATATACGTCCATTCGCCGACCGCATCGGGCATGAAGCGAATTTTGTACACGCCGTCTCCATCGTAAAATCCGTGCGGCGCGAAAACTCGACCGTTTAGTGCAAATTCTGCTGTCAATTCGACATCGACGAATGGATTGCCCGTCTCCGGGCCGGTTAGCGTGAGTTCATACACGCCCCAACGTTCGACCATGTTTATCTCCAAGTCTTGTGTAGATTCAGCGGAAGCTACGCCGAGCGAGAAGATAACCATGAGAATCACCACCGGTAAAACTCGTCGGACTATTGACACCTTTTACCTCTTTCAAAGGTAAACATTGTTGCCAATTTCTTTACAAAATAGGATTTCAGATACTATATTGTAAATAATGTATATCCAACGTCAGCTCAGTTTCCAGCTCAAAAAGCTGGCCTCGCTCTATCCAATCCTCTCGGTCTCCGGCCCGCGTCAGTCGGGCAAGACTACGCTCGTACGCGAGGTTTTCCCCGACTACGCCTACGTCAATCTCGAACGGCTCGACGATCGTTTAGCTGCTGAAGAAGATCCACGGCGCTTTCTGGAGAGGTATGAGGGCCAAGGGCTAATCATCGACGAGGCGCAGAAGGTGCCGGCGTTGTTCTCCTATTTGCAGGTTCTGGTAGATGAGCGTGGCACTATGGGCCAATTCGTCCTTACGGGTTCGCAAAATTTCTTGCTGCTGGAGCAGGTCAGCCAATCGCTGGCCGGACGCGTCGCCCTGCACACGCTGTTGCCCTTTTCTCAACAGGAGCTTGCGACAAACGCCGATTTAAGTCTGGACGAAAGCCTGTTCAAGGGCGGCTATCCCGTCCTCTATGATCGCGGCGTCGCTCCGCTCGACTACTATCCGGCCTATATCCAGACCTATGTCGAACGCGATGTGAGGAGCCTGCGCAATATCGGCGATCTGAGCGCTTTCCAGCGATTTTTGCGGGTCTGTGCTGGGCGCGTCGGACAATTGCTCGACTTGAGCGGCCTCGGCAATGACTTGGGAATCAACTACAAGACGGTGCGCGCTTGGATTTCAGTATTGGAAGCGAGTTATATCGCCTTCCTGCTCTATCCGCATCACGAGAATTTTTCCAAGCGGCTCATTAAATCGCCCAAGCTCTACTTCTACGACACGGGCCTGCTCTGCTCGCTTTTGGGGCTGGAGTCGGCTGGCCAACTCGCCACCCACTATTTACGCGGGCCGATTTTTGAGAATTGGGTCATCGCCGAGATAATCAAACAACACGTCAACGCGGGCCGCCGTCCAGACCTCTACTTCTGGCGCAACAACATCGGCAACGAGTTGGACTTGCTCTACGAACGGGGCGGTCGGCGGCAGGTGGTCGAAATCAAGGCGGGTGCGACGCTGGGGACGGATCAGTTTAAGGGTCTGCGCTACTATAGGAAATTGGCGGCGGCCTTGCCGGTGGAGCAGGACTACTATCTGATCTACAGTGGCGAGGAGCGTCAGGAACGCGCTCACGGCATCGTCTTGGGATGGCGGGATGTTGGGGAGTTAGCGGCAACGGTCGGTTGAAGTGCTGCTTCACGCTAACTATGAGAATCACTCCTTGTAAAACTCGTCTAACCATTGACACCTTTTACTAGGAACTGCTGTTACGCATCGAGGTAGGGGCGACAGGCCGGTCGCCCCTACATTGTGCTGTGTGCCAAAAGTAAACATTGATTGGAGCTTGGCCATCTTGCGGGTGCGCGTCTGATGGTTATCTAACCAACATCGTCTTGCCCACAAACTCCGCCTCTGCGTCTTCGGTTTTCAACCTATAGAAGTACAAACCATCGCTGAGCTCGCGACCGGCATCGTCCCGCCCGTCCCAGACGATGCTATATTTGCCAGGACTCTGATGGTCCAAAGCAAAAGTTCGAACGTGCCATCCGGCTACATCATAGATAGCTAATTCAGCCGATGTGGCGGTGGCTATTTCATACGAGATGGTCGGGGTAACGGGTTTGAGCACGCGAAGCTGGGCCTTCAGTTCATCGGGCCATTCGTCCGGCCCGGGTGCCTCTTGATAGGGCATGCGCTGACGGACCTCCTCGAAGAATGCCTTTCGCCGGACCTCCTCGGCGATTTCTTCGATGGTGCTGCCGGGTTTGAGCATGAGAAGCTGGGTTTTCAACTCCTCAGACCATTCGTCTGGATCTGTCGCCATTGCCTGCCGCCAGATTCTGTTATCCGAACTCGACTCAGCCGCGCCTTTGGATACTTTCGAAGTAATACCACAAGAGGGCAGCGTCACGACGGCTAGGGGGCATAGCAGTACGACTGCCAACACGCGCGCTCGCATGCCCATCCGGCGCGCACTACCGCCAAGCGTCCTACGAATTCTCAGTGCCAAATCCGATTCTGCTGCAAAGGCGTTCATCGTGGGGATTCTCCGTATTAAAGGGTTTAAGTGAGCCGCCTGTTCGGCGACGTGAGCAAGGCCGCGCGCATAGGCTTCTGAGCGGCCGGTGACGCATACGACGAGATCGTCGCAGGCCTGTTCGGCTTCCCGCCGCAACATGCGACCGCACAGCCACACGGCGGGATGGAAGAACAATACGGCGGAGATCAACCGCTGTAGTAGCAGCGTGAGGTTGTCCCAGCGGCGCACGTGTGCCAGCTCGTGCATGAGAATCAAGGAGAGTTTATCGGCGCTGAGTTTCTTCACGAGATCGGCGGGGAAAACAATGATCGGTCTCAGGATGCCCAGCGCCATCGGCGAACTGATAGAAGGGGAGGTTGCCACCTCGACCTTGGGATAGCCGTCGAGCGTCCGACGCGCTTGCTGCAGGGCGTCGCAAAGAGGCCCGTCATGCTGCACTTGTGCCTGCTGCCGCAAGCACCAGACGATGCCGTAGCCGATCAGGATTCGCCCGATGAGCAGCGCCGCACCTACTATCCACAGTATCGCTCCCCAGCCGGCTGTAGTAAGCGGCACACTATTTGTGGCAATTGTCGGAGAAGCCGCTGCTTGCACCTCGACAGGCGAGAATGCGAGGGTGTCCTGACTGGGTTCCAAGAGTGACGCGAACGGTGTGAATAGCGTATAGGGAGAGCTGACCGCGATGGAAACGAGCGGCTTGAGCAGCACGATCGCCCACAACAGGTGACGCAAGGCCGGCGATTTTATTGACAATAGGCGACTGGTGACTAGGACTAAGACCGCCAGCGCTGCTAACTCGATACTTAGCTGACTAAACCAACCGAATAGCTGGTTACCTAACTCGTTTAAAGCCGCGTTCATCGCGGGTCTCCTTTTCTGCGCTCAAGGGTTCGGTCTAACTCCGCCCGTATCGCTGTCAATTCCTCGTCGCTGAGCGACTGGCCGTCCAGCAGTTGGCTGACTAATGCTTCGGCCGAGCCGGCAAAGAACGAGTCGATAACTTCGCCCAGCGAGCGCCGCCCCATGTCCTCGCGCGTGACCACCGGGCGATAGAGATCGGAGCGGCCTTCTCGTTCCGAAACCACAAAGCCCTTCTCGCGCAGGATGCGCATTATGGTCAGCACGGTATTGTAGGCCATCGGTTTGACGGACGTTAGCCGCTCTTGCACCTGTTTGACGGCCGCGGGCGACTCGTCCCACAGGACGTTCATAATGAGCGTTTCGAGCGGGGTCAGTTTTTTGTCGGGTTTATCTCTGGTAGCCATGACAAGTCCTTTCAACTAAGAATTTAGTTGAACATACTCAATGGCATTTGGCTTGTCAACTAAAATTTTAGTTGACATGAAAAAAATCGGGGATAGAGCGCATTGACTGTCATTATGTGACGAAGTTAGTTAAGATGATAGGGTTGAATACGAGTCCATTTCGCAGAGCGACCAAAAAAACCGAGAGCCTGCTCTGAGCAGAGCCGAAGGGAGCGCCACCATGTCCGACTACACTGTCTATAAAGCTGATTATGACCGCGACGGCTTCGTCCTCGTGCGCAACTTCCTGCCCCCCGACGAACTCAAAGACCTAACGGCCCAAGTCGACCGCTACGTCCGCGAAGTGGTGCCGACCCTGCCCGATCAGGCCGCCTTCTACCAAGACAAGGACCGGCCCGAAACCCTGAAACAACTACAGCACATGGGCAAATACGACGCCTTCTTCTCCGAATACCGCGACCAACCGCGCTGGAGGGCTTTGGCCCAGACCCTCATCGGCGAAGCCGCGCAGGTGAGCCAACCCGAGTGGTTCAACAAGCCGCCGCAGACCGAACACCCCACGCCGCCGCATCAGGACAATTTCTACTTCAACCTCACGCCGCCCAACGTCGCCTCCATTTGGCTGGCCCTCGACCCGGTTGACGAGGAAAACGGCTGTCTGCGCTACAGCCCCGGCTCTCATCTCAAGGGCATCCGGCCGCATAACCGCACTGCGGTCTTGGGTTTTTCGCAGGGCATTGCCGATTACGGCCCCCAAGACCAAGCCAATGAAGTCGCGGTGCATTTGCAGCCCGGCGACGCGGTGGTCCACCACGGCGAAGTCATCCACCGCGCCGATCCCAATAGCTCGTCGCAGCGCCACCGCCGCGCCTTTGCCATGGTCTTCGAAGGCGTCAGTTGCAAGATCGATGAGGAGGGCCGGCGGAGATACCAAGAGTCCCTGCAAAGCCAGCACCAGAAGATGGGGCTGGAGACCTCTCAGGGTTAGGCGTGGTCGAGGCTCAACTCGGAAGAACGCTGAGCGGTTAGGGGTCCCACAGACGGACCCCAGGCACGTTGCCAAAGTGGTTGTCAAAAGTGATCAAAACCGAGCCGGTTTCAATAGCTTGAGCCGATAGCCAGACATCATTAATGGGTACAGGCGTACCGGCCTTCTTCAGTGCATCCTTGATCTGACCGTAAACCTCGGCCGTCTCAGTAGATAATTCGAGTGTGCGCACGGTGGGTTTGGCTAAAAACCCAGCCAAACGGGCGCGATTTTCTTTAAGCCGCGTCCCCCCGCGAAAACCGGCGAATAATTCTCCGAGCACGATGATAGACATGAACACGCACTCCGCCTGACCCAAGGCATCAAGTACGCGCTCGTCGCCGTTCCACAGGGCACTTAACGCATTGGTATCCAATAGGACCTTCACTGCCAGTCCCCAGGATCTACTTGGCGGCGAGTCAAGGCGTCGAATGCAGTCCGTTCCTCGGTGCTCCACACGCCGCACTGATCCAAAAAATCAGCGCGATGATTCGTCGGTTGCAGTCCCAAGGCCTCCTTTAGCACACCGTTTATCGTCTTGTTTAGACTTTTTCCCTCGGCAGCGGCTTTCTTGCGTATGAGTTGGGCCAAGGCATCGTCCATGTGGATAGTCAGAGATTCCATATCTTTACCTCATATTTATGGTTCATAATAAATCATAAATATAGTTCAAAATGCACGGGTCTTCCAGCTTTCTAAGGCCGGCGTTCCCGCGTCGAGGTTGAAAGTTCCTCAAGACAGCAATACATTTTTATGCTGCTTAACTTAGGAGTAAAGCAAGCGGCGAATTGCCGGATCACCAGCAGAGAAAGGTATCTGAGCTTGTCGAAGAGGGAGCCTACATAATGCGCGTGCTGATCACCGGCGGCGCGGGTTTCTTGGGGTCGCATCTGAGCGACCTACTGCTGGAAAAAGGCTGCGAAATCATCTGCATGGACAACTTCCTCACCGGCCGGCCCGAAAACATTGCCCATCTGCTCGGTCATCCGCGATTCCAGTTTGTTCAATACGATGTTACCAACTACATCCACGTAGATGGTCCGCTCGACTTCATCCTGCACCTCGCCAGCCCGGCTAGCCCGGCCGACTTTGAAAGGTTGGGCATCAACATCCTCAAGGTCGGCGCGTTGGGCACGCACAAGACCTTGGGGTTGGCCGTGGCCAAGCAGGCCAAGTTCCTGCTGGCCTCCACGTCGGAAGTCTATGGCGACCCCTTGGTCCATCCCCAGTCCGAAGAGTACCTCGGCAACGTCAATCCCATTGGCATCCGCGGCGTGTACGACGAGGCCAAGCGCTTTGCTGAGGCTATGACTATGGCGTACCACCGCATGCACGGCACGGATGTGCGCATTGCGCGTATTTTCAATACGTATGGCGAGCGCATGCGCCAAGACGACGGTCGGGCCGTGCCCAACTTCATCATCCAAGCCCTCAAGAGCCGCGAGCTGACCGTCTATGGTGACGGTCAGCAAACGCGCAGCATCTGCCATTACAGCGACCTGATCGCCGGCCTCTACAAGCTCATGCTGTCTGACGTGACCACTCCGGTCAATCTTGGCAACCCCAGTGAAATCACCATGTTGGACTTGGCCCACAAGATCATCGCCATGACTGGGGCCAAGAGCGGCATCGCCTTCGGTGAGTTGCCGCAGGACGACCCCCGAGTGCGCCTGCCCGACATTGCCAAGGCCCGCTCCCTACTTGGCTGGACGCCCTGCGTGGGGCCGGACGAGGGGTTGGGCCGGACGATTGCATGGTTCAAGCGAGAATTGGAGAAATAACTATGTATGCTTTTGACCCCGAAAAGGAATGAATCGCCGCTCGGGGTTGTCTAATGCGAGAATTGGAGAAATAGCTATGTGCGCTTTTGAATTGCGAGAAAACGCCCTCGGCATTGAAATCCACGCGGGGGATCAACTATTGGCTCTGTACCGCGCCACGGAGGAACTGCCCCGCAGTGAGTCCCCCAAGCCCTGCTTTGCGCCGCTGTACACGCTTTCCGGTCAGCTCGTGACCGAGTACCGTCCGCCCGACCACGCTTGGCATACGGGGCTGTTCTTCGGCTGGGTCCACGTCAACGACGCGAATCTGTGGGGTGGGCGTTGGTATTTGCCGGAGACAAAGAAATACGAAGACGTCGCCGATAGCCACGGCGTGCAGCGGCACGATGGCTTCACGGCTTTGAGCGCGGACCATGTGGCCGAGTCGCTTTCTTGGCTCGATGGCCGCGACCAGCTCATAGCACGGGAGTCGCGTTCTTTTGGCTTTTACAGTACTGAGGGCGGCTACTGCTTGCGGATCTCTACGCGCATTGAGCCAGCCGGCGACCGGTTGGTGATGGGGGCCTCGCGGGCGGCGCGCTACTCGGGGCTTGTATTGCGCATGGGGCCTTCCTTTGCCGAGGCCGACCACTATTGCAGCGAGGGACGCCAAGGCCACGCGAACATCATGCACCAGCACGCCCGTTGGGTGGGGGCGCGTGGAAAAAGCGGCGGCTTTGTCGCGCTCATGGATCACCCGAGCAACCCGCGTCACCCGGTCACTTGGTTTACCCGCGCCAACTTGCTGGGCACGGGCCTGCTGATAGAAGGCGACTTAGAGCTGGCGGCTGGCGAGTGCTTGGAACTGCACCACGCGTTCTTCGTCTTAGATCAGGACCCCGGTCCCACACAAATAGAATCCCTGTACGCGGACTTTGCTGCTTCTCCTGGAGAATTGCCATGAGGCTGACTTCGGCGAGCTCAGTCGAGTCGTTGTGCCTCCCGGTGCTGTTGCTGCTCGCCTGTGCTTCAACTCCCAAAGTCGAATACCCGACCCTCGACTTGGCCCAGCCGGATCAATGGACGGCTGGGGCCTCAGAGGGTACCGTCGCCGACCAGTGGTGGCGCGATATGGGGGCCGTGCGCCTCGACAGTCTGGTGGCGTTGGCCTTGGAGCACAACTACAATCTCAAGATCGCCGGTGCGCGTCTGGCCCAAGCCCAAGCTCAGGCCCGGGTAGCTGGTGCGCCGCTCTGGCCTCAACTCGGTGCCAATGCCAACGGCTCGAAGCGCAAACAGAATTTCGTCGGCCTGCCCATTCCTGGGAGATCTCCAGATCAGGTCTTGACCTCCGAGAGCACGTCCTTTGGCGTCGATCTGACTGCGAGTTGGGAAGCTGACCTGTGGGGTCGTTTGCGCGCCGGTGCCCAAGCCGCGCTCGCCGACGCCGATGCCGCAGCCGCTGATTTTCGCGCGGCGCGTCTCTCGCTGGCAGCGCAGACGGCGCGGGCTTATTTCGCCGCGGTCGAAGCGGGGCACCAAGTCGAGCTAGCGCGGGCGACGGTTGCAAACTATCGGCTCTCCGCCGAGCAGATTGAGGATCGCTATCGCCGCGGCTTGCGCTCGTCGCTCGATGTGCGCTTGGGCCGGTCGAGCTTGGCCACAGCCGAAGCGACCCTTGCCCAGCGTCGCCAGCAACGGGACGCTGCTCTGCGCCAGCTCGAATTGATCTTGGGCCGTTACCCCAGTGCCCGGATTGAGGTCGGAGACGAGTTGCCCGCGGTCGGCGGTCCGGTTCCAGCCGGTTTGCCAGCCCAACTCGTAGGCAGACGGCCCGACCTCGTGGCCGCTGAGCGCCGCCTCGCCGCAGCCGACCGCCGGCTGGCCCAAGCCCGGCGCGCCCTGTTGCCCCGCATCAGTCTTACGGCCTCTACGGGCCGCTCGTCGAGTGCGTTGAGCGACTTGCTCGACGGCGATTTTTCGGTCTGGAACCTCGTGGGTAATATCGCGCAGCCCCTGCTGCAAGGCGGTCGCCTGCGCGCTGGCGTCGATCAGGCTTCTTCTGCGGCCGAGCAAGCCATCTTTACCTACGCGCAGAGCGCACTTAGAGCATACGGCGAGGTGGAGGCGGCGCTGAATGCCGAAGGCTTGCTCGCCGACCAAGAACGAGCACTAGCCACGGCCGCGGAAGAAGCCGTGGCGGCGCGCGCCTTAGCCGAAGATCGCTACGCCAGAGGGCTTGCCGATCTCATCGCCCTGCTAGAGTCTCAGCGCCGGGCCTTTGATGCCGAGAGCCGCCTGCTCGCCGTCCGTCGCCAGCGCCTCGATACACGGATTGATTTGCACCTAGCCCTTGGCGGCGGCTTTACCCTTGCCTCTCAGACTTCGGCGAGCTCAGACTTCGGCGAGCTCAGTCGAGTCGTCGAGCCGCACGCGGAGATTCAGCAATGATGCGCGTCTTTAAAATAATTTTGCCGGTTCTCATCCTCGCCCTCGGCTTTGGGGCCTACCAACTGCTGGCCTCCATGCGCGAGCCGCCCCAGCGCGTTGCCCGCTCCTATGCCGGCCCGCTCGTCGAAGCTGTAGCCGCCCCGCTGCAACAGGTCCAAGTCGTGGTTGAAGGGCAGGGCACGGTGCGCCCCGACGCCCAGATTGACCTAGTGCCGCAGGTGTCGGGCATTGTGGTGTGGAAGGACGCCGATTTCAAGCCCGGCGGGACCTTTGCCAAGGGTGCGCTACTGTTTCGGATTGACCCACGCGATTATGAGCTCGCCGTGCAACAGGCCGCGGTCCAAGTAGCGCAGGCGCGCTACCAACTCGACTTGGCCCGCGAGGAAGCCGCCATCGCCGAGGAGGAGTGGGAGCGGCTGCACGCCGAAGAAGCTCCCACCGACTTGGTGCTGCGCAAACCCCAGCTACGCGCGGCCGAGGCCAGTCTTCAAGGAGCGGAAGCGCGCCTCGCCGAAGCGCAGCTGCGCCTCGACCGCACCAAGGTGTACGCGCCCTTTGCCGGCCGGGTGCGCACTGCGCGCGTCGATGTCGGCCAGCATATCAACGCCGGCCAAGCCATCGCCCAGCTATACAGTATTGAAAAGGCCGAGATCGTCGTCCCCGTTCCCGACGAAGATCTTGGGTGGTTCACTTTGCCGCTGCCCATTGACATTGCGCCGGCTAGCATACCTAACACTGGGTCCGTTTCCGATCTCAACGCCGAGGGCGGTTTCCGCGCCTTTGCCTTTAGCCGAGAGGGGGCCAGCGCCGAGGTCAGCGGGTCCTTTGCTGGCCGCCGTCACGAGTGGAGCGGGCGCGTAGTTCGCACCGAAGGCGAGCTCGACCCGCGAAGCCGCATGGTGCGCTTAGTTGTCGAGGTGGCAGCGCCCTACGGCGGCATTGCCGATGGGATCCCGCCGCTGACGGTGGGGATGTTCGTCGAAGTGGCCATTGCCGGCCGCATGGTCAATGGCGTCCGCGTCTTGCCTCGCGCCGCTTTGCGCCAGGGTGACCGCGTGTGGACGGTGGGCCGCGACGGCGTTCTCAGCATCCGCCCAGTGCAGGTGGTGCGCGCCCTTGAAGATGAAGTACTCGCTTATATCGACATGACCCCCGAAGAGCGGGTCATCATCTCGCAGCTCAGCGGCGTCACCGATGGGATGCAGGTGCGCCTCGCCGACGGCAACGTAGGAGGTCAGCCGTGAAAGCTCCTGTGTCTTGGATGGCGAAGAATCACGTCGCCGCCAATCTGCTGATGGGTTTCATCATGTTGAGCGGTCTGTTTGCTATGATGCAGACTAAGAAAGAGACCTTTCCCGAGATGTCGCTCGATCAGGTGCAAATCCAAGTGCCCTACTTGGGCGCGACCCCGGCCGAGGTCGAAGACGCCGTCTGCAAGCGCATTGAGGAGCGAGTGCGCGGCCTAGAGGGGGTGCGCCGCGTGCGCTCCACAGCCTCCGAGGGCATGGGCATGGTCAGCATTGAGCTAGAGCGCGGTGCCGATATGGACAAGCTCCTCGACGACATCAAAAACGAAATTGACCGCATCGACACCTTTCCCGCCGAGACCGAAGAGCCGGTCATCAAGGAGCTGACTCGCCGCAATCAAGCCATCGACGTGGTGCTCTACGGCGATGTCGAGGAGAAGGCCCTCAAAGTCGCGGCCGAACGAGTGCGCGACGACCTGCGCAGCAGCGGCGTCATTTCGCAGGTTGAGCTCAAGGGCGTGCGCGTCGATGAAATTGCCATCGAAGTCTCCGAAGAGGCTCTGCGCCGCTACGGCCTGACCTTCGCGCAGGTCGCCGACGCGGTCCGTCGCACGAGTATTGACCTGCCCGCTGGTAGCGTCGAGAGCGAGGATGGCGCGATCTTGCTCCGCACGCAGGGGCTGATGCGCGCCGGGCGCGAATACGAAGAGGTAGTAGTGCTCACCCGCCCCGACGGCACGGCCCTCAAACTCAAAGACGTGGCCACGGTCGTCGATGGCTTTGAGGATACCGATCTGGTCTCGCGCTTCAACGGCCAGCCAGCGGCCGTGGTGCAGGTATTTCGCATTGGCGACCAGAACGCCCTCGACATTTCCGATTATGTCCACCAGTACGTCGAGGACAAACGCCCGACCCTGCCGGCGGGGATCGACATTGGCTACGCCCGCGACGACGCGCGCATCCTGCGCGGCCGTATCGATTTGCTGATCCGCAACGCCCGCCTCGGCTTGGTGTTGGTCTTCATCTGTCTGAGCTTTTTCCTCGACCTGCGCTTGGCCTTCTGGGTGATGATGGGCATCCCCATCAGCTTTTTGGGGGCCTTCGTGTTGATGCAGCCTTTTGACGCCTCGATCAATATGCTGTCGCTATTTGCCTTTATTGTGGCCTTGGGCATCGTCGTCGATGACGCGATCATCGTCGGCGAAAACATCTTTTCCCACCGCATAAAGGGAAAATCCTTTGGCCGCGCCGCCATTGATGGTGCGCTCGAAGTGGGTACGCCGGTCGTGTTCTCGATTATGACCTCGATTGCGGCCTTTATGCCGCTATTTTTCGTCGAGGGCATGATGGGCAAGTTCATGTCGGTCATCCCCGTGATCGTCATCTCAGTGCTGCTGCTGTCGCTGATTGAGAGCCTGTTCATTCTGCCAGCGCACCTGTCTTCTAAGGGGGACGGGCCAGTCAGCCGCCTCTTTCGCCGGGTTTTCATCCGCCCGCTCGATTGGCACGCTCGGGTCGTGGTCCTCTTTGACCGCGGCCTCAAGTACGTCATCCGCAACGCCTATCAGCCCACGTTGCGCTTGGCATTGGCCCATCCGATTTCCAGTACCGCTCTGGCCTTATCGCTGATGCTGTGTACCGCTGGGCTGGTCGTCGGTGGCCATATCAAGTTCGTGTTTATGCCCGAGATCGGGTCCGATTGGGTGACGATCTCGGTCAACATGCCGCAGGGCACCACGGCGACCCAGACCGCCAAGGTCGTGCGACACATCGAGGAAAAGGCCATCGTCCTGCGCGATCAGATTGACGCCGAGCGCGAGGCTGCGACCCGAGCTCAGCCGAGGGGCGGGGATTCAATCTACCGCAATGTCTTTACTTACATCGGCGACCAACCTATGGCCCAGCGTCAATCTTTTTCAAGTGTCCCCGGGGCGGGCGGCCAAGGGCATCTGGCCGAAGTTGCCATTGAACTGCTACCTTCCGAGGAGCGCGATCTCGACAGCGCGGAGATTGAGGCGCGGCTGCGCCAATTGGTTGGCGAGGTGCCCGGCCCCGAATCCATTATTTATTCCTCGTCGCTGTTTTCCGTCGGCAATCCCATTGAGGTCGAGCTAGCCTCGGACAACTTCGATCAGCTCTTGTTGGCCGTCGATCACCTCAAGGGCAAAATCGCCGAGTACGCCGGCACCGGCGATATCCAAGACAGCTTTGAGGAAGGCAAGCTGGAGATGAAACTCCAGCTCAAGCCCCAAGCCCGCACCCTCGGCCTCACGCTCGCCGATCTAGCCCGCCAAGTGCGCCAGGGCTTCTACGGCGACCAAGCGCTGAGATTTCCACGCGGCTCGGACGACGTGCGGGTGATGGTGCGCTACCCCAAAGACGAGCGCCGGAATTTGGGCGATGTGCGCTCGATGCGCGTGCGTACGCCTGCGGGTGCGGAGGTGCCTTTTGCCGAGGTGGCCACCGTCACTATCGGCCACGCCTATGCCTCCATCCAGCGCACCGATGGCCAGCGCGTCGTCCGAGTGAGTGCCTCGGTAGATGACCAAATCGCCAACGCCGACGAGATCAATCGCGATCTTGAAGCGTTTTTCCTGCCCACCTTGGTGCAGGACTATCCCGGTCTGCGCTACCGCTTCGGTGGCGAGCAGCAAGAGCAGCAGGACTCGCTACAGAGCCTGCTGTTCAATTTCATCATCGCGCTGGCCGCCATCTACGTGCTGTTGGCCGTGCCGTTCAAATCGTACACCCAGCCCCTCGTCGTCATGAGCGCGATTCCCTTTGGCATCATTGGCGCGGTTTGGGGGCATTTGCTGATGGGCTTGGACTTGGCGCTTTTGAGCCTGTTTGGGATCGTCGCGCTCTCGGGCGTGGTGGTCAACGATTCGCTGGTGCTGCTGACTTTTTACAACCAGATGCGGCGCGAGGGCTCGTCGCACGAGGACGCCTTAGTCTCAGCCGGGGCCGTGCGCTTCCGCCCAATCCTGCTGACCTCGCTGACGACCTTCTTTGGCCTACTGCCGATGATCCTCGAAAAGAGCCTCCAGGCGCAGTTTTTAATCCCAATGGCCGTCAGCTTGGGCTTTGGCATCCTTTTTGCCACCTTCATCATTTTGCTAGGCGTCCCGATAGGAATGCGTATGCTGGTGGGCGTCCAGGAGTTTTGGGGGCGGTTTATCGAGGAAGAACCTGCCAAGGTCGCGCCGGTTACCGGGTCTTAAAGGGTTGTGGCGCGATTGAAGTGGGGTGGGCTTCTGCTGGGCATGGTGGCCTGTGCACCTGCTGACGAGTTTCCCTTCATCGACAAAGCTAGCGATTGGGGCATAGAGCAACCCCATGTCGGCGGTGGCGAGGAAAAGCGCTATATCGTCGAAGCCAAAGGTGGTGGGGCCGCGCTTCTCGACGCGGACGGCGACGGCGATTTGGACATTTACTGGGTCAATGGCGAGGGCGGTAACAATGCCTTCTACCGCAACGACCGCGACCGGGGTTTTGTCGATCGGGCGGCCGCGGCCGGGGCCACGGGGCGCGGCTGGGGGATGGGTGCGTTGAGCGCGGACTACGATGCCGACGGCGATGCCGATCTGTACATCACCTGCCTACAAGAAAACATCCTCTATCGCAATGACGGGCTTCGACCTGAGCTCAGCCGAAGGTTAGAGCAATTCGCCGATGCCACAGCCCGCGCCGGGCTGGCGCTGCCGGTGTGGAGTACGGGCGCGGCCATGGGCGATGCGGACTTGGACGGCGACTTGGATTTGTACGTGGCCAATTACGCGGATTTCGATTCGACCGCGGTGCGGCCCTTGGGGACGCAGTGGAAGGGCCGGGACGTATTCATCGGCCCGCTGGGCTTGCCCGCGTTGCCGGACGCGCTCTACCGCAACGATGGGGCTGGCACTTTTGCCGAGGTGACGACGGCTAGCGGCCTCGGGCAGCACGATCCAGGCTATGGGTTCGCCGTGCTGTTCATCGACAGCGACGACGACGGGGATTTGGACCTGTACGTCGCCAACGACTCGACGCCCAATTTCCTCTACCGCAACGATGGGGCTGGCACCTTTGCCGAAGTGGGGCTACAGGCCAATGCCGCGCTGGGGGAAACGGGCTTGGCGCAGGCCGGTATGGGCGCGGCTTGGGGCGATTACGACAACGACAGCGACGGCGATTTGCTGGTCACCAACTTTGAGGACGACTACAACACGCTCTATCGCAACATAGGCGACGGCACGTTTGCGGATGTGAGCTTTGCCGCGGGCTTGGGCCGCATCAGCCTGCCCTTCGTGGGGTTTGGCGCGGTCTTTGTCGATTTTGACAACGACGCCGACCAAGACTTGTTCGTGGCCAACGGGCACGTGTATCCGCAGATCGAACGCCCGGGCAGCGGCGCGACCTACGCGCAAGCCAATCACTTGTTCGCCAATGAAGCTGGCCATTTTAGCCTTGTCGAGCTAGGCGAGGATCGGGCGGTCAGCCGCGGCGCAGTGGCTGGGGATTTTGACGACGATGGCCGCGTGGATCTGTTCGTCACCAACCTCAACGGCCGGCCCTCTTTGTTGCATAACCAGACGGCTGTAGATCACCACTGGCTCGGCCTGCGCCTTGTGGGCGCGGGAAAAAACCGCGAGGCCGTCGGCGCGAAGGTCGTATTGTGGAGTGGCGGCCAAAGGCAGCGGCGGGACGTGCTTTGCGGCGAGAGTTTCTTGGGCAGTGGCGACCGGCGCGTGCATTTTGGCTTGGGCGCGGCGGGCCGGGCGGATTCGCTGCACATTTATTGGCCGAGTGGCGCACTGCAACGGCTGATCGACTTGCCGATTGACGCGTATATGAGGATTGAGGAGGGGGGCTAGGGTTGGATCAAAGTGAGTTATGCAAACGGAATAGGAAGCTGATCCGGTATATCTGGAGTAGAAATCCGCAGCGGAGGATCTTCCAATTGGCCATCCAATCGCAAAAGGTCATCGTCAAAAGTATGCAACACGTCAATGCCTTCGGTGAGCAAGGCCGTTGCTACATGGATAGAGTCTTTGGGATTAAGGTGAGGGTAGCGCCATATAAGATCGCGAGCACATTCGGCAGTTCGTCGATCTACGTTGACGATACCGATAAACTCTTGTTCAAAAAAATCCTTGATGGTCTCTTCTTTGCTCTGAGGCAATGGTTGTTGGCCTTTGATCTTGATAACCTCTGTCAAAGTCAATGCCGAAGTGATTATTCGCACTTCTCCTTGCTCAGAGGCATCAACTAATCCACGACAGGCTTCTACTTTATCTTCTTCGTTATTGAACCATCCAATAAATATGTTGGCATCACAATAGACTTTCCGCATATAGATTTACTCAGCAAGAATACCCAGCACATCACTCCAAGATGGCAGTTCGCTTTTTGGACGAAGTCCTCTAAATTCTTCAACAGTGATATTGATCGGCGTACCATTGCGCCGATATTGAATAAGCCCTGAAACCGATACGCGCCGATCCATCTTAGGATCGAAGGATCGCAGCACATCGTCCCACAATTCACCAGGGAAATAGCAGTTGATATTGCGGCCCGATATATCGTCATCAATGGAAAAGCTCGTCTTACCTCGCCTGCTGAGTACTTGAATCCGTCCTTCAACCGTACCGTGATCAACGTATTTTCCTTGTAGTAACTGATCAACAGACGCAATGGACCGAGACGACATTTTAGTAGTCTGTCCATTGTATCGGACCTGTACTGCACTCAACTCCCCATCGGACTTGGAGAGCACTTCACCCATCGTCTTGGCAGCCTCCAATGCTTTTTCCGAGAAATGCGCAGGCCAGATATCATCCCCTACCTCAAGGGCCGCAAGCCCAGTTTGAATCGCATCAATGGCCACAGGGATCTTTTCGGGGGGTATCTTAATCGCTTCTGGAGCGATGTGTACTCGTACGCTACCCGGCTCAACAGAAAGAAGCCACTCTACAGCGTGAGGCTTCCCAGCCACGCTATCGGCTACCTCATCGGCCATCTGCAAGAACGCATTAAAGCCTTTTCTAAAACGCTGGGCCGTAATCCGCGGACCGTCAATCTCAAACGTAAGCGAATTTGGCGAGAATTTGGCCATGGCTATAGGGTCCAAGTTCCGGTTCTCAAGGGGAGTGGCAAAGTAATATCCCTGCATCACAGAATCAAGCTAAATTTGGGGGATTATATACTATAGTTCCCAAAAGCCCATCAAGGCCCGTGTCTTTTTGGGCTTCACTGCGGCATAACTTATTGTAGAACGTGGGCTTTACATAAAAGATAAGCGATGGAAGTACTTTGTCCACAGTCGGAACGCACTAGGCGTTTCGAGCTTGATAGAGGCCGCGGCCAGAGGCTATATTCCCGCATGATCACATCCCCATAGCCCGAGGTCCAATTATGCAGAGCTACCCATATCCTGAGTACGACGGCGTGAGAAGCATTGTCTTGGGAATAATCGTCAGCATTCTGACGTGTGGGATTTACTATTTCTATTGGCAGTACAAACAGATGGAAACGCTCAATGCGTGGCTGGGACGGGAGGAGTACAACTTCTGGCTTTGGCTCGTCCTCTATATCCTGACGTGCAGCATCTTTGAGCTATACTACGAATACAAGATGGCGAAGGGCATCAACGAGATTCAGGAAAGCAATAGTCTGCGCGAAAATAAAGACCTAGCGTTGATCTGCGTCTTGGTTTCTATTTTTTCCCTCGGCTTGGCCGCTACTGCCATCCAGCAGTGGGAAGTCAACAAGTTCTACGGTGAAAGCGCCGACGGTTAGTTCCGTTCATCTCGCGCGGGTTTTTCTCGTCGGGCTAGCTCTGGTCGCGGCATTCGCGGCGTGGTTTAGCCCCGTGCTCGGCGCGGCTTGGCCGACCCTGTGCCCCTTCCGCTTCCTCACCCAGTTGCCCTGCCCAGGCTGCGGCATGGGGCGCGCCTGCATCGCCCTTGCCCAAGGCAACCTCACCGACGCTTGGCACTACCATCCCTTCGCATTTTTCCTCGTCCCATTGGCCCTCGGCTTGGCGTGTTCTCCGAGCTGGTTCGGCCGCGCTTGGCTTGCGCTGCCCCCGTACCTCCGCAAGGGACTCGCCGGGGGCGTGCTGGCTCTCGTGTTGGCGCTGTGGGGGTATCGCTTGCTACACGGCTAGCGGCTCAGCGCCCAGACCGCGATATTGGCCCCCATTTTGAGGGCGTCGAGTCGTTTGCTCTCCGGGTCGCTGTGGACGCTGGAGTCCTCCCAGCCGTCGCTTGGGTCGTAGGGCAGCACGGCTGGCTGACTTGTCGATTGACGCCTATGTGAGGATTGAGGAGGGGGGATAGGTTAAAGGTTCATGCGCCTATCCACGGGTTGATAACGGCGACTCCTGTTCCAGCGAAATCCGGGACGTTGCGGGTTACGATCGCCGCGCCGTACGAGCGGGCAATCGCCGCAATCTGGCAATCGGGCTCGGCAATTGGCCGGCCAGCAGCACGGCGAGCGGCGGCGATGGTGGCATAAGCAAGCGCCGCCTCGCTGCCGAAGGGCAACACACGGCCGGCATACAGCTTGCCAAAGGTGCGCTCGGTAGCCTCGGTGAGCCCCCGACGACGACGCCCTTCGGGCAAGATGGCGACGCCGGTTCAAATTTCCGCCTCGGTAATAGCCGTTACAAACAGATCGCTCGCCCTCTGCTCGTCCACCCAAGCGAGAACTGTCGGCCGCGGATTATCGCTTATCAATTCTGAGATCACGTTGGTATCAAGAACAAACATCACCCAACGCTCAATCGAACTTGGGCGGCTCGCGCATCGGTCCGCGCTGCGGGATGTCTAGGTTCACCCCGCCGAACGGTTTGAACAGCTTATGGATTGCGGTTCCGAGGCCCTTCTCCGGCATTGTCTCGTCGTCGCCCGTCTCGCCAGTGACCGCCTCGCACAGGATGGTCCGAACCTCTTCCGCCATCGAACGGCCATTCTCAGTCGCACGTATGCAAAGCTGCTTCTTTACCTCATCGTCGAGATTGCGAATCGTGATGCTCTCCATGACAGTCCTCCATCCTTTCGGGGAAATTTCTAAAGTACACTGCGATTGCAGTGTATTCAATAGTACATTCCGGCTAACGGCTCAGCGCCCACACTGCGATATTGGCCCCCATTTTGAGGGCGTCGAGTCGCTTGCTCTCCGGGTCGCTGTGGACGCTGGGGTCTTCCCAGCCGTCGCCTAAATCCGCCTCATACGTGTACAGCACGGCTAGGCGCTCGCCTGTGAAAAGCGCAAGGGCTTGCGGCCTTTTGCCGTCGTGCTCGTGGACTTTGGGCAGGCCGGCTGGCAACTCAAAGTGGCAGTGGAACAGGGGATGCTCGGGCGGCAATTCTACCCACTCGGCGTTGGGGAAGACTTGGCGCATGGCGCGGCGGAAGCTCTCGTCCATGCCGTAGTTGTCGTCGGCGTGGAGAAAGCCGCCGCTTTCCAAGTAGTGCCGAAGCCGCGCTGCCTCCTCAGCGGAAAAGACCACATTGCCGTGCCCGGTCATGTAGATGTACGGATAGGAAAACAACTCCTCGTCCATGATCTGCACGCGCGCTTCGGTTTCGGCCGCGTCGATTTGGGTGTGTTCCCTTAAGAAGCGGAGGAGGTTGGGCAGGGAAGAGGGGTCGCTGTACCAGTCGCCGCCGCCGCCGTATTGCAGCCGCGCAATGGTAAATAGGGGCTGGGCCGGACCGTCCGCAGCGAGGAGCGCGACGGCGAGTGCAACGCAGAGGCCACGCATGTCAACGGTCGTTGATCACGGCGAATTTGCCGCGCACGGCGTGGCCGGTTTCTGCCTGGGCGACAAAGTAGTAAATACCCGATCCCACCAGAAAGCCCGCCGCGCTTTGGCCGTTCCAAGTGACTGCGCCTTCGCCGGCTGTGCTTTCGAGTTGGCGGACGAGTTCGCCCGCTGCGGTGAAAATGCGCACGCTGGCTCCCAGCGGCAGGTCGGCAAAGGTCAGGGATGCGCCGCGCACGCCGATGTGGAAGGGGTTGGGATACGCGTATGCCTGCGGACCAGCGGCGGTCCCCGAGGTGCCGAGTTGCAGGCGGCTCATCCCGCCGAGCGTGCCTATCCACAGCGCGTCGTTTTCACGGTCGAAGTACAGTGAGTTGACGCGGTTGTTGACGAGGCCGTCGCCGGTGTCGAGCGCGAACTCGACTTGGCCCTCGGTGCTAATGCGAGCCAAGCCGCCTTCGGTGCCGACCCAAATGCGCCCCCAGTCGTCTTCAGCCAGCGCCGTGGTCGCGTTGGACGGCAGGCCGTTGTCGGTGTTGTACACCTTCCAGCTTGTGACCGCAAAATCCGCGTTGGTGCGAGAATACTCGCCGCGCACGGCATTGAGGCCGTTGTTGGTAGCGATCCATACTTGCCCCGAGCGATCGACGTGGATGTCGATGACGGCATTGCTGGTCAGGTCTGGATAGGCGACGGTGTCGAAGACTAAGCCGGTCTCATCGCCGATTTCAAAAGGGGTGCCGCCATCGTCTAAGAGGCAGAAGCCGTCGAGTGCCGTCCCAATCCACTTCAGGCCGTCGGGGCCAATGGCGATTTTGGTCATGTCGCGGCCTGCGGACATGCCAAAGTTCAACTGGCTGTTGAGCGCGGCCTGTTGGGGCGGCCACCCATCCATGACGACGAGCCCATTTTGGACATTGGCAATCCACAGCGCACCGTTGGCGTCGCGGTCAATGTCGCTGATGGCGACAAAGGAACCGCCGTTGATGCCTTCGAGGGCCGAGTTGTTGGCGGTGAGGTGCTGCCACTGGCTGTTGGCGTCGCGCACGTTAATGCCCCGGCCCCAATGGCCAACCCACAGCAGGCCCTCGCCGTCGGTCTCCAAGGCCGAGACGGTATTGGACGACAGGTCGGTATTGGTGGTGTGGGTAGTCCAGCCCTCGCCGTCGAATTCGTACAGACCAAAAGCGGGCAGATTGTCCTTGGGCACGGAGGCGACCCACAGGTGGCCGTTGGGAGTCTGCGCTATGTCGAAGAAGAAGTTGGCTTTAGGCTCGCGGGGCGGTGGCGGTGGGTCGGTACCGAGGACGCGGAGGCCGCTATGGCTGGCGACCCATAGGGGCCCGTCGGTATCGGACAGGTCGGCTGTGCTGCTGATGTTCGACGTACTGAGCAGTTGCCAACGGTTGGCACCTTGGCGCTGGGATAAGGTGCCGTCAGCCGCCCCAGTGACGATGCTCCCCTCGAAGAGGCCGAGGGCAACGCTGCTGGTCGTGGAGTAATCGAGTTCGGGGCGGTCGAGCGCGGGATGTACGCGCCAGATGCCGTCCGTGGCCGCGACGAAGAGCGTGTCTTGATAGACCAGCATGTCGCGCACCTCGCCCCTTATTGGCTCGGCTTCCCAACTGGTAGGGTCTTGGAGGTTGGGCTGGGCCAAATCCGCCCACGCTAGACCGTTGACAGTCCCAGCCCACAGGCGACCGGCAAACACTTCAATGCTAGTCACCTCGGTGTCTTTGGGCAGCTCGCCCAAGCGGCGATAAGTCTCCTTGACCTCTTCCTTGCTGATGACAAACGCGCTGACGCCGCGCTCGCTGCCGACGTAGAGGATATCCCCATGCGGCTCAAGGGCGTTGATGCGAAGGTTTTGGAAGTCGAGAAAGGGCGGGTCAAAGCGGTTCTGCTCGGGCCGATAGCGGCTCAACCCCTGAGAGTGCGTGCCAAACCACAGGTGGCCGTTGGCATCTACGGAGAGGCTCAAGATGAGATTGCCCGGCAGGCCGTCGCGGCGAGTGAAGCGCGTATAGGATTGGGTCTGCTGGTCGTAGCGCAGGACGCCGCCGCTGGTGCCGGCCCAGACCGCGTCTTGGTGGACGAGGACCCGGTTGATGTGGCGCATACTGGTATAGGCTTCCCATTGGGTGCCGGACAACTGGGCGCGGACGGGTAGGGTCAAAAGCAGCAGGAGAAAGAGGCGGAGCAAGAGCATGGAAACGGCCTACATCATCGTTAGAGGGTCGATGTTAATGGAAAAGTGGAGGGCGTGCTCTTTGGCGGCCTCGCGCATGGCTGGCAGGGCGCTGAGGGCCGTTGCGCGCAAATGGCGCGCCGAGGAGCCGCGCAAGAGGGCTTGCCAGCGATAGTTACCGCGCAGCCGCGCCAGCGGGGCTGGGGCCGGCCCGAGCACGAGTGCATCTTGGTCAAGGCCCTGCCGCAGGGCGTTCACGCCCTGTTGCGCCCCGGTTTCAACGGCTTGCTCGCAGGGGCCGCGCCAGCGGAAGACGATGAGGCGGCCAAATGGGGGGAATCCGGCCTGCTGCCGCTGGGCTAGCTCGTTGTGGGCAAAGGACGCATAGTTTTGGTTGGCGGCCGCGCGCAAAGCTGCGTCGTCGGGCAGCAGCGTCTGGATTACTACTTCACCGGCGGTGTGGCCGCGCCCCGAGCGGCCAGCGACTTGGGTCAGAAGCTGGAAACTGCGCTCGGCCGCGCGGAAGTCGGGCAGGTGCATGCCGGTATCGGCGGAAATCACGCCGACTAGCGTGACTTCGGGCAGGTCGAGGCCCTTGGCGACCATTTGGGTGCCTAACAGCACGTCGGCCTCGCCGCGGCGGAAGCGTTCGACGAGCGCGTCGTGCGCGCCTTTCCAAGCGGTGGTGTCCACGTCCATGCGGATGACGCGGATGCCGGGAAATTGGGCCAACAGGGCGCTCTCGACCTTTTGGGTGCCCACGCCGGCGAAGCGCAGTTCCGAGCTGCCGCAGGACGGGCAGACCGGCGGCGGTGGGGCCGCGAAGTCGCAGTAATGACAGCGGGTCTCAGAGGCGGTAGGTCGCCGATGATAAGTCAGCGAGACGCGACAACTAGGGCACTGAATCGGTTCGCCACAGTTGGTGCAGCTAATGAAGGGCGCGAAGCCGCGGCGATTTTGCAACAGGATGATTTTCTCGCCGCGTGCGAGGCGGTCTTGCATCTTGCGCCGCAAGTCGTGCGAGAAGATGGCGCGCTGCTTTCTTTGGAAAGGCTCCTGTTTCATATCGACGACCGCCACTTGCGGCAAGGGGCGGTCGTCGATGCGGCGGGGCAAGGTGTGGAGGTGGTACTTGCCGGTGGCGGCATTCCAGTGGGACTCTAAGCTGGGCGTGGCTGAGCCGAGGACGACAACGGCATTGCGGCGCTGCCCGCGCACTAAGGCGAGGTCGCGGGCGTTGTAGGTGAGGGGGTGGCTGCTGTCTAGATCTTCTTGCTTGTATGAGGTGTCGTGCTCTTCGTCCACGACAATCAGCCCCAAATTTTCTACCGGTGCGAGGATGGCCGAGCGAGCGCCGATGAGCACGCGCTGCTCGCGGCGGCGCAAGCGACGCCAGGTGTCGTAGCGCTCTCCAGCCGAAAGTTGGCTGTGGAAGACGGCGACGGCCTCGCCGAAGTGCTCCTTGAAGCGCCGCACCATCTGCCAAGCGAGGGCGATTTCTGGCACCAAGATGATCGCGCCGCGCCCGGCGGCCAGTGCTTGCGCCACAAGTTGGACGTACACGAGGGTTTTGCCCGAGCCGGTGACGCCGTGCAGCAAGGCCGGATAGAATTGCTGGGCGTTGAGTGCGGCCGACAGGTTGTTGAGAACCTGTTGCTGGTCGGCTGTCGGGACGAGGTCCGGGGGGGTGCCGCTGGCGATGTGGGCGAGGGGGTCGCGGATGACTTCCTCGGCCGTTGGTGAAATCAAGCCGCGGTCTTCGAGCGCCTTGAGTACGGCCGAGGAAAAGCCAGCCGCGCTCAGTTCGCTGCGCACGGCCATGGGGTGGTCGAGCAAGTAGCGCAGACAGGCTGCTTGGCGCGGGGCGCGCTTTTCGATGGCGGCGATGGCGGCGATGGCGGCTGGTTCGTCGTTTAGGAAAAAGCAGCGTTGGCTCAGGGCGCGGGGTCTCCGGTCTTCGAGCACGGGCGCGATTTCGATGTGTCCGCTGCGGCTCAGGGCGCGCACGCCCTTTTCCAAGCCCCTGCTGCCGAGTCGGCGCTTGAGAGTGCTGACTTTGAGGGAGCCGTTGCGCTGGAGTTCGCCGATGATCCGCGCCTCTATACCTGCGTGATGGCCAGTGGGCGCATCGCGCAATTGTACGAGGCGGTTGGAGCTGAGTTTGACGCCTGGGGGCAGAGCGGCCATCAGCGCACTGCCGAGGGGGGCCATGTAGTAGGAAGCCATCCAGCGGCAGAGTGCGACGACCTCTGGACTGAGGAGCGAGGTGTCGAGGATTTGTTCGATAGGGCGGATCTTGCACGGGGGAAAGTCGCCGAGTGTAGCTGGCCCTAAGACAATGCCGGTGAGTCGGCGCTGGACTACCGGCACCAACACTAAGGCCCCAGGCTGCGCTTCTGCGGCGAATTCAGCAGGTACGCCATAGGTCAACTCGCGCGCTACGGGGGGCGGCAGGGAGACCTCTACGTAGCCTTGGATCATGGTTGGGCGTCGGGGGCCTCTCTTGCGGAAGGCGATGAGTCTAGCCTTAGAAATTTGATGCCGGCGCCGTCGGCGCGGAAGTACAGTATTTGGCTGGGGTCACCGAGCTGGCCGTTGCCAAGCAGTTGGCCATCCAACCAATAGCTCAGGCCGTGGGGACGAGTTGAGAGCACGACGAAATGGTCGCGGGCCTCAAAGCGGTGGCGCTCACCGGGTGGAACGATGGCTTCAAAGTTTTCTGCTGCGCCATCCCAGCGGATTTGCACCCAGGTAGAGTCGCGGGCTTCCAGTTCGAGGACCACGGGGACGGGTTCGGTGGTTTGGGCCGCCCCGGTTGTGGGAGGCTCAGCCAGCTCGGTGGATGGGTCGCTTGGAGTGGTTGTCGGCTGGGATTGGGACGAGACGTGGGCCGTTTGCGTTGGGTTTTCAATCGCTTGTGTTGGGTTTTCAGTCTCTTGTGTTGGGTTTTCAATCGCTTGTGTTGGGTTTTCAATCGCTTGTGTTGGGTTTTCAATCGCTTGTGTTGGGTTTTCAGTCTCTTGTGTTGGGGTCTGTTTATCGCCGAAAAAGTAGAAGAACGCCACAGCGAGGACGCAGCAGGCACCTATTATCGAGCCGGTGACGATCAGCGGCTTACGCGAGCGGCGCGGAGTAGGCTGCGATAGGACGACCACAGGTTGGGAGCGAGCTTTCATTATCCGGCTGTACTGTTGGTCAAAGCGGCTCAGGAATGGCTCGGGGTCGAGGCTGAGGTATTCGGCATATGTTTTCAGGGCTAAGCGGACGAATACCGGCTCAACTACCTCGAGCTCGCCGGCTTCTATGCCCTGTAAAACAAAAAGACTAATGCCGCTTCGTCGCTGGATTTCTTCGAGCTCGAGGCCGTGTGCTTGGCGTACGGCCGACAATTCTTCGCCGATAGTTTGTTGTTTTTCTTCGCTCATTTTGTGGCCTGATCGTTTAGGTCGCACCCCACCGCGCTCAAAAGGACGCAAAGACGAGCTAAGGGCAGACCAACTACATTATAATAACAACCTGCGATGCGTTCAATAAAGCGCGCCCCTAGCCCCTGTATGCCATAGCCACCGGCCTTGTCGAGCGGTTCGCCAGTGGCGACGTAAGCGGCGATGTCGGCAGCAGTCAAGGGGCGCATCTCCACTTGAGTGCAAACAGCTTCCTGCAGAAGCTGCTCGCCGCTTTGGATGGCTAGTCCGGTATAGACCTGATGAACCTTGCCCGAGAGGCGACCGAGCATGGAGGCCGCGTCGGCTGCGTCGGCGGGCTTGCCCAATATTGCGCCGTTACTACAGACGATGGTGTCTGCGGCGATGATGATGGCGTCCGCAGCGACTACGCTGGCTACGGCGCGGGCTTTGGCCACGGCCGATTCGAGTGCATAGTCGGCTGGGATGGACGTTGCGGGCACCGGCTCTGCCACCGGACTGGGGACGACGGTAAAGGGCAGGGCGAGTTGGCGCAACAGCGCGGCGCGCCGGGGCGAGGCCGAGCCGAGGATGAGGGGCTTCACGCGGGCGACTCCACCATTAAGGTGACCGGTCCGTCGTTGTGGATTTCGACCTGCATGTACGCGCCGAAGACGCCGCGCTGGGGCGGCAAGCCTTGTTCGGCGAGCAGGTCGAGAAAGCGCTCGTACAGGCGCTCGGCGACCGGGGGTGGAGCAGCTTGGACGAAGCTGGGACGGCGGCCCTTGCGGCAGTCGCCGTACAGGGTAAACTGCGAGATGGCGAGTACGCCGCCGCCGATGTCGAGCACCGAGCGATTCATCTTGCCTTGATCGTCGGCGAAGATGCGCAGGTGAGCGCACTTTTCAGCGCAGAAGCGCAGGGCTTGCTCGTCGTCGTCGGGACCGAAGCCGACGAGCAGGACTAGGCCCGGACCGATTTGGCCTTGGAGTTGGCCATCGACGTGGACGCTGGCGTGACTGACGCGCTGGACGAGGACTTTCACGGGAGGGAGTGCAAGATCGGCGGAGACGCCGTCGGCAGCTGGGAAAACTCGCTAGGGAAAACGATCATATAAATGTTAAAGTACCCCCCATCGTACTACTGTCAACTACCCTAGAAGCGCCGCTGGCCGCGCTCGAGTTTGAGTTGCGGAATGTCTTTTAACTGCATCCTAAGAAAGAACGCTTGGTTTTTGTGGAAGGTACTCGGCTGCACATTGAGGGTTGCGGTCCAGTCGTGGAATTCCTTTTGCAGGGACAACAGCTCGGAAGTGATGCGCTCGGTGGCTAACAGCCGCGTCCCTGGGGCGCGCAGACTGTAGTTGAGCGAATAATTGCAATGCCAACTCGCTAGGCTAAAGCCGGCTGCGGCCCGCACCCAGGAGCGGATGAAGCTAGCGGTTGTAGTGGTGGCGCGGCGGTGCGAGATGTAGTGGCTGAGTTGTAAGCGGCTGCCGCGTCGGCGGTTGTCGATGTCGCGCATGAGGCCGCTTTCAAAGCCGAAGGATTCCCGGCCATAGGGGCTGGCGGTACCGAAGCTGCTCGATCCGTAGGGGTTGGAGGAGCCGAAGCTGCTCGATCCGTAGCGGCTGGAGGAGTCAAAATCGCCAGACCTGTCGGTTTCCATGCGCGACGCTGCCGACCGCCGCGACCAGCTAGCCGAGGTCCGCACTTCAAGCTGCTCGCGGCGCGGTGCCAACAAGTGCAGTCGGTTTTGCTCGTCGTAGAATTCGTGACTCAAAGTCAGCCGCGAATTTAGGTAGCGACCTGCTTCGACGCTTAGGGTCGTGCGCAGGTCGTCTAATTGGCGCTCCTTTTTCTCAAAGTCATAAGCCGTAGAGAAATTGAGCTGGACTAGGCGCACTTTGTGCTCTTCCTCGTCGCGCAAAATTTTGGCCCAGAAGGTGTTGTCGAGCCGCAAGTTCAGGGTCCGCCGGTGTTGGAGCGGGCTGCCGTCGCCGCCAAAGCCCAAGACGCCGCCGGTGTCGGCACGGGAGGCTTGGTAGCTGAACGAGACGCTGGGTTTGAGTACGTGGCGCAGGGCTTGGAGCGGGCCGATGGATGGGTTGAAAAGTCCGTAGAAGGTCTGGCTCAGGGCCGCACGGGTGGAGAAGCGGTCCCTGCGCCGACCGCGGGTTGCGCCTTCGCGCAGATCTTGGTCGCTCCAGCCTTGGTTGAGGGTCGGGCTGAGGTTGAGCCAAGAGAAGGGGCGGTACTGCGCGCTGACGCGCCAGTTCACTTGAGCCCTAGTTTGGCTGGTGGTATCCGTGCGGCTGCCGCGCTGGGTGTTGCGCAGGCTGGCGTTGCCGTCGTAGTAGATGCGGCTGTACCAGGGGAGATTTTGGCGACTTTGGCGGTTTTGGCGGCTTTGGCGGCTTTGGCCCGCTTGGCCCCAAATCGGTTTACGGCTCTTGCGCAGGCTGAGTTCGGGCAGGATGGTGGAGAATGTTTCAGTGTCGAGGTTTTTGGTCTGGCTCGCCTTCAGGCTCAAGCTATTGCCCGCGCCGCGCCAGCGCCGAGTGTAGCTGAGATTGGAGCGCAGGGTGCGGTTGAGGCGGTCTTGGAGGCTGGTGCTGTTGTCTTGGGCAAAGCTGTTGTTGCTCTGGAAGGTGCCATTGGCCCGCAGGCTCGCGTCGCGCCCCAACTCTTGGCTGTGCCTGAATTCGAGCCGCCAGTTGCGCGAGGCCGTGCGGCCCTCTTGGCGGTTTTCGAACTGGGTGCTGACGTTCCCTCGGAATCGGTAGCGTGCAGCGTAGTTGAGGCGGGCGCGTCCTAGCCAGCCCGAGCGTTGCCGCAGGTCGGTCGCGAGGGATAGGTCCCAATAGTCGTTGGGCGCGAGGTAGTAGCCCAAGTTGCGCAACTCCCACTCGCTTTGCCGCGCCCCAAATCTAAGGGCGCGCTGCCCAAAACTCGGCGTCAAAATCCCGGATTGGCGGTCTTCGCGCAGCGAGAATACGTAGAAGGGGATCCACAACAGCCGCCGCTCCTTGATGCGGAAATACACCGGGCGCGCCACGGCCATGTCGCCGGCTATGACTTTGATCCGCGGGCTGTAGAAGTCGAAGTGGGGGTGGTCGGCGTCGCAGGTGGTGTACGAGCCTTGGTGGACGTGGAATTCGGTGCTGCTGCGGGTCTGGATCAAGTGTCCGGCGTAAAATCCCTTATCGCGGTGGATCTTGCCTTTGAGGATGGTTCCTTGCTCGGTGGAGAGGTTGTAGAGGATGCGCTCGCCGCGCAGGGTTTGGTCGCCTTGGCGCAACACCGGGCGACCGACGATGCGCCCCAGCGAATCGAGGGCTGCCCGCGCTTCGACTTGGTCGAGGTCGCGGCGGAAGACGATCTCGGCGGCCTCTAACTCAGCGCCTTTGTGCGAGATGCGGGCCTGCCCCTGCAACAGGAGCGAGTCGCCGACCTCGTAGTAGCGCATATAGGTGGCTTGGTAGGCAAAGCCTTGGTTTTTGTCCTGGCCCTTGGCTTGGGTCAGTAGGGAGCGGGCTTCTTGCAGTTGGGTATCCAACGCTTCGCTGCCGCGTGGGTAGGCGAGGGCGAGGCAGAGGATTAGCAGGCCGGTCATGGCTGGCGCTGGCGGAACACTTCGTACAGGGCGATACCGGCGGCCACTGAGGCGTTGAGCGAGCCGATGGCCTCGCGCTGCATGGGGATGTGCAAGAGCGCGTCGCAGCGCTTTTGCACCATGCGCCGCAGCCCCTTGCCCTCGCTGCCGATGACTAGGGCGCAGGGTTGGGTAAAGTCGGCGGTCGTCAAGGGCTGTTCGCCATGGGCGTCGAGTCCGGCGATGAAAAGCCCACAGGCTGCGGCTTTTTGCAGGGCCTTTTGCAGGTTGTCAACTCGGCAGACGGGTAGGTATTGGGTCGCACCGGCGGCGGCTTTGAGCGCGGCTGGGGAGAGACCGGCGGCAGATCGGGCGGGCACGACTACGCCTTGTGCGCCGAGGGCGTGGGCGCTGCGGATGATGGCGCCGAGGTTGTGGGGATCCTGTATTTGGTCGAGAAAGAGGAGCAGGGCCGGGGCCGACAGGTGGGCGAGTACGTGGTCGAAGTCCGCGTACGTTGCGGCTGCCGCGTAGGCGACGACGCTTTGGTGGCGGGGACCGGCGAGGCGGTCGAGTTGGGCTTTGTCGCGCAGGTCATAGGGGATATGGGCCTGCCGCGCGCGGGTGAAAATTTCGTCGATGACCGGGCCGTGTGCGCCCTTGGCGATGAGCAGGCGGCGCAGGGGGCGCTCGGCGCGGAGGGCTTCGAGCACGGGATGGCGGCCCCAGATTAGGTCGTCGGGTGTTTGTTTATCGGGCATGGGGTGACTGAGTGCAGGTCTAACTAGGCTAATTGTAGATGTTGAGACGTCTAATTGTAAGTTTAGGATTCGGCTAATTGAAAATTTAGAGCTAAAGGAGGGTAGTCTTACTCCACTGCGTCTCAACGTAATTGATTAAAAATACTCGATATGCAGGTTAGATGGTAGGGATGCTGGCAGCAGCGACTCGACGATGCACTCTGGCAGCGCGGAGAAAATTGGACAGAAACTCACATTTTTAGCATACTATGTCCACTAATTGTGGACATTGATGTATATTATTGCGGTACAAAATGCTTGAAACGACCCCATTGCGGCAGCAGATCACTCGAGATGTCTTCGATTACCAGCAGCTAGTCGCCTGTTTGTCCCAGTTTAGCAAGCCCCGCGACAAAATCCGCAGATTGTTGGCCAGTGGAGAAATCGTGCGCATTAGGAAGGGCTTGTACACCTTTGGCGAGCCCCTCCGACTAGCACCCATCAGCCGGGAACTGCTGGCCAATCTGATCTATGGGCCTTCCTACATAAGCCTAGACTACGCACTGAGCTACCACGGGCTCATACCGGAACGCGTCGAGACAGTGACCTCGGTGACATTGGGGCGGTCGCGCACCTTCACTACGCCCTACGGAATGTTCTCCTACCGCCGCCTGAGTCAGAGCCGCTACGCCGTTGGGGGCCTGCTAGCAGAGCACGGCGATCTGTCCTTCCTGATCGCTTCCCCAGAAAAGGCACTGGCGGATAAGGTATGGGCCGACAAGCGCTTCGACGGGACTCGCTTGTCGGCCTATGGTTCGTATTTGCTGGATGACCTGCGGCTGGATCCCGCCCGATTGGCCGTCCTCGACCGCGATCGCCTTGAGGCGATAGCGAGAGCCTACGATTCGCGGAAGCTCTATCGGCTCACGCGCTATCTACAGACGCGAAGGGAGCAGAGCCATGCATGAGGCCATTCGTCCCATGCTCGACCGATACGCACCTGAAACGCACGACGATTACGTCAATGCGCTGCGGGAGATACTACAGGAACTGGCGTTGCTCGGCCTCTGGCGCAGCAAGTTTTTCGAGCATGCCGCCTTCTACGGAGGCACGGCCCTGCGCGTACTCTACGGCTTGGATCGCTATTCCGAGGACATTGATTGCTCGTTGCTGGCACCCGACCCGGGATTTTCGCTTGGGCAATATGGCGAGTCCCTGTTGCGCGAGATTGGCAGTTTTGGTTTTAGCGTCGAGTTTGAGCGCAGAGAGCCGACCCGGCAGACGGCTATTGAGTCGGCCTTTCTCAAGGCCCATACGCTCAAACAGTTGCTCGTCATCGAAGCAGACGCCGAACGGTTCCCCGGCCTGCATCCCGGGTCGGCTCTGCGGATCAAACTCGAAGTGGATACCGACCCACCCCGCGGCTTTGAGACTGAGAGCCGCTATCTGCTGCAACCTATTCCGTTTGCGGTGCGCGTTTATAGCCTGCCCGATCTGTTCGCTGGTAAGCTACACGCCATCCTATGTCGGAGGTGGCAGACGCGCGTCAAGGGGCGGGACTGGTACGATCTAGTCTGGTACGCTGGCCGTCATCCAGAGGTGCGTCTGAGCCATCTAGAGGAGCGCATGAGGCAGTCGGGCGATTATCGGGACGAGACGCCTTTGACGCGAGGCCGCCTCATGGAACTCTTGTGCCAAGCGGTTGACCAACTCGATGTTGGGCGCGCCCAAGACGATGTGATGCGGTTTGTGCGCGATCCGCGAACCATCGATGTTTGGTCGCGGGATTTCTTCCGCGAGGTCGTCCAACGCATTGAAATTTTTTCCTAAAGAACTGATGTTACGCGCTACTATTTCCTGTTCCGGCCCGCCCGCGTAAGCGGGCATCCAGCGGGTCGGATGGGTCGGACGGCAGAGATTCCCGCTTGCGCCGGCATGACAAAGACAGCGTAACATCAGTTAAGGAAGCTAGCAGGAAGGTATTGTACGGTGGGTGCTTTTTCGCGGTTTCGGCCGGCGATCGGTCGGGGGGGGCGGGGGGG
>VXOR01000008.1 GCA_009840005.1 Gemmatimonadota bacterium | reverse complement strand
GTTTTCCAATCCGGTACGGCCGTTCCCACGACCACACCCCGCTGACCGGATATAGCATGTAGGGGCGACCAGCCGGTCGCCCCTACAGATCAAACGAGCGCGGCACCTGCTGTGCCCGCGCCCCGTGTAAAAACGCGTCGTCTGGCCGCGGCCAGCGCATGGCGTACTGCCGGCTGCGCTGGCGGCGGTAGCCCGCATTGTAGTACGTGCTCGCGGCCAGCCAGCGCAACAGACGGGCCGTAAGCTCGTTTTGCAGTTCTCGATGTTCAGGGCGGCCCCAGAGATTCCACAGCTCGTGCGGGTCCTGCTCCAAGTCGTATAGCTCGCCCTGATCTTGGCCGATGTAATAGACCATCTTGTGCCGCTGGCCGCGCATCATCACCTGATAGTTGTCCTCGCAGAACACCCACTCGCGCGGCGCGCAATCCGCGGCTCCCTCCAAGTACGGCCGCAGCGAACGTCCCTCCAAGTAGCTAGGCACCTCCACGCCAGCCGCTTCTAGGATCGTCGGCCCCAAATCCATCAGCGAGACCAAGTCGCCGACCGCATCGCCCTTTTGCGTCCGCCGACTGTCGCGCACAATCAGCGGCACGTGTACTATCGGATCGTACATCAGCCACTTATACGCCAGCCCGTGATCGCCCAACAGCTCGCCGTGATCCGAGCAGAAAAGAAGCAAGCTATTGTCCAAGAAGCCCCGCGCCTGCAGCGAATCGAGGACCTCGCCCAACTTCTCATCCACCGTGGTGATCTTGGCGTAGTAGTGCCGCCGCATGCGGGCGATATCCTCTTCGCTGGGCGAGAACATGTCGATCGCGGACTCGTGCTCGGTCTCAGCGTGCGTCTTTTTCTGCGCCGCGTGCTGGGGCGGCTTGTCTTCCAATTCCCCTTCGCGCATTACACGCGGGGGCATTGGCCGCCCCGCGTACTGCTCTATATGCCTCGGCAGCGGGTCCCACGGCTCGTGCGGGCCGGTAAAACCTACCTGCAAGAAAAACGGTTGTTGGCCCTTGTAATCGCGGATCCAAGTAAGGGCCGAGTCGCCGATAAAAACATCCGAGTGAAAGCGCTCCTCCAAGTGCCAAGGGACGCCTTGGTATTTCTGTAGCCAATCGGGATCGGTCTTATTGCGGTCGTTGGGCCGCTCCAAGCCGTGAATCCGCAGATAGCGGCCCCAATCGTCGTCCGCCCCACCCATGTCGAGGTTCCTGTTAGTGGGATTTTCCACCACGACCCGCTCGTGAAACCCCCCAGCGACATCGCGCGGCGCAAAGTGCATCTTGCCGATGTTGACGCAGTGATATCCCGCGTCGTTGAGGTCTTGCACCCAATTGCGGTGATCGGCCCAATGGTCAAAGCTGTACACGCCGGTATTGTGCGGATACATACCCGTGAAGACCGCCGCCCGCGAGGCAATGCAGGTCGCGCCCGGGCAAAAGGCATTGCGGAAGGAAAGCCCCTCCGCTGCCAAGCGATCCATCGCTGGCGTAATCGCGTAGTCGTAACCCCAAGCGCCGATTGTGTCGAAGCGCTGTTGGTCGGTCATAATGAGAATGATATTGGGTCTTTCTAGCACGGTACTTTCTCCTTTAGCAACCCCGAGTGACTTGAACGATTCGAGAGTCGGGTCGTCTTGTGAATACTATTCTGCGTCCATCTGCGCCATCTGCGGATTATCTATGAAGTGATGCAGGATTGCTATATTTCCTCCAAGCCTGCTTCGGCGAGCGCCCCCAGTAGCGACGGCACGCCAAAGAACACCAAGCTCAACGCGGTCGGGTGCATGGCCACCGCGCCCCGGTAATCCGGGCGGTCGCTCCAGTCCTGCTGAGCGATCAACTCGGCCAGCACTGCGCGCCCTACCTCCAGATAGCCCTGCTCCCCGGTCAGCCGCCAAGCGTACGCCAGCGAGCCGCAGAGTACGCCGTGGTAGCTTTGGGCGCGGGCAAACTCGGCGTCGAAGACGCCTTTGCCACCGCAAAACCAATCGACAGCCCGCACGAAAACCTCGGCCACATCCGTGCGCCCGGTCATCCTGTGTAGCAGTTCCAGGCCAACCATCAAATAGTGCGTCTGATAGCCCTTTTGCTCCTCGTAGGGCAACACCCGCTTTAATGCAGTAAAGCTCCCCCGCAACTCGAGGAACTCTTCGTCGCTAAACGGGACCGCCGTCCCCATTTCCACCGCCAAGGTCGTGCCCTCGGTAGCCATGCCGTACGGCCCTTGATCGGGCAGCTTGCTCTCAGTGGATACCTGAAAGCGCTTATGCCAGCTACCGTCTTCGTTTTGGCCGCGCGCCACCGCGTCGTACACCTCTTCAGCGCGGCGCATAAAGCGCGCTTCGCCGGTCAGCTCGTACAGGTAGAGCAAGCCCCGCAGCGCGTTGGCGATGGAGCGCAAGCTGAAGCTATAGCGCGGGTCCTCGCTCCAGCGATAGCGCAGCAAAAATTCCCCGGCCTCGTGCAAGACCTCCCGCGCCCGCTCGTCGCCGCTCAAGTAGTAGTAATCCACCCAGTTGTCGATGAAGGTGTGGGAAGCGCACGGCTCGTCGCCAAAGTGGTCCATGCTGTGGCGGAAACAGCCGCCGACCATGTAGGGCCGCAACGGGTGATAGTGGCAGGTATCTACGTCCAGCGAATGCCGAGTCATGGCCTCGGCGAGCGCGTAGTAGCGCCCCTCGCCCGTGCGCAAGTACTGCAGCCACACGGCGTGGCGCGGATCCCATTCGCTGTTGCACCAACCCCAGCGGCCCTTGAAGCGCCAGCCTCCCGCGCTCTCTTCCCACGTGGCCATCACGTCGCCCCAATCGAAAAACCCCTTCCAGCGGTAGCGCTCGATGTGCCCTTCCATCCAAGCGACAAAGCCCGTCAACATGCGGTCGGAGCGCGGAAACTCCGCGCCGGTTGCCAAGCCGCCGACCGCCCCGCTCTGCACCACCCAATCCGGCGCAACGCTCACCTGTGGCGGGTGCAAAAGGCCCTGCAACCGCGCGCCATCGGCGGACCCGGCGCGAAAAAAATCGACGAAAAACTCGCTGCTCTTCGCCGTGCCCATGCCGTCGGCATAGACCCCTTCGCCCTCGTGCCAAGCCACCTCCTCGGCGTAGCGTTTGCAGCTGAGCCGCCGGCCGTCTGGGTCGCGCCAAAAAAAGACGTCGATGCCTTGCGCCCCCACGCCGAGGGCCTTGGGATATTCCTCGGCCATGTAGCGCAGCGCAACGCCAACGCCAGCGCGGCCGTTCTCAGCGCAAATCCAGCCGGCGGCCCGCTCGCCTTCGGCCCGCGCGGTGCGCTCAACGCCCTCGTACTCCTCCCAGTAGAAGTGATTGTCCAGCCGCTGCGAGAGCAAGGCGTAGCGCTCGGGGACCCAAGGCCCCGCCATGACTCGCCCAGCCCCGACGCGCCAAGTTCCGCTGCCTTCGGGTAAGATTGGGACGCGCAAACCCAACTCCTCCACCTCGGTCTCGCGCGGATTACAGGTGACGATCACCGTGTGCACCACCCGCACCTGCGCCTTACCGGCATAGGCATAGATCCGCGTCGCAAAGCGCAGCGGGCGATAGCCAGCGTAGTGGTGCATGGGCGCGGTTGACTCGTAGGCCCCTCGGCAGCAAATCACCGCCCGCAAAGGACCGGCCTCTTCGATCTCAACGGCGTATTCCTCCACGCCCTCTGACGCCAGACACGTGCCCCCCATTCCATAGATCCGCCGCTGCGTTCCGCCAGCGAACTCGGACTCGGAAATTTTGGCCCAAGCGTCGCCGCCGCCTCGAGGTGCAACCTCCACCTCGGAGACAAACGACCCCTTGTCTAGCTGCCCTAGCTCTACCCCATCAAAAAGCGCGAATGCCTTTTTGCCAATGCCAAATCGCAGAGGTCCAGTACACACCTCAAACCGATCTTCTCGCTCGGCGATTTCCACGCCTTGGACGCTCGCCGCGGCTTTTTGGTCCGTGTATCGCAAGGTGTACACGGCCTCTTGCCCCGCTTCCACATCGGCCTGAAAATCCACCAAGACCCACTTCGCGCTGCCGTCCGGCCAGCGGCCCAAGACCCGTACCTGCACCGGGACATCTCGGCCCTGTTTGTCCTGCAAAGACAGATTCTCTACGCCTGCTGCGGCACCTTGGGGCAGGGGGACGCCTCTTGTCAGGGGGTACTTTCGGCGGGCAATGCCCTCGGTCTCTTTTACTTTTAAGGCAATGCCTTCATCGGGTATGCTCACGTGACTTCTCCTTGGCCTTGTTTGTGCGGCGAGGGAAAATAAGCAAGCGACCAACGCCCCACCAACCCACATTGACCCACCCTCACGCCCCTCCTATCTTCTCGCTGCCCAAATCAAAGGAACCATCCCGTGAAACCAGACCAAGACCTGAACGCCCAACAGCTTCTTCCAGCAATCCAGCGCTTTTTAGCCCTTACCGGCACCAAGATCCTCGATCTCGATAGCACCTGGGACCTAGATCGCGGCACCCCGGTCTTCACCCAGCAAGGGCGCTACACCACCCGAGGCTGGACCGAATGGACCCAAGGCTTCCAATACGGCTGCGCCATCCTCCAGTACGACATGACCGACGACGAGCGCTTCCTCGCGCTCGGCCGCGATCGCACTATCGCGCACATGGCGCCGCACGTCTCGCACATCGGCGTCCACGACCACGGCTTTAACAACCTCTCCACCTATGGCAACTTGCGCCGCCTGATGCTCGAAGGCCGCATCCTGCACGATCAGCGCGAGCTGGACTTCTACGAATTGGCCATCAAGCTGTCGGGCGCTGTGCAAGCCGCGCGCTGGACCGAGACCGCGTACGGCACGGGCTTCATCCACTCCTTCAATGGCCCGCATTCGCTCTTTTCCGACACCATGCGCTCGCTGCGCATCTTGGGGACGGCGCACCAGCTAGGCCACGCGCTGATGGGCGAAGGCGACAAGCGCATCAACCTGCTCGGCCGCTTGATCGAACACGCCCAGACCAACGCCCGTTTCAACGTGTACTACGGCGAGGGGCGCGATGCGTTTGACACACCCGGTCGCGTAGTCCACGAATCCATCTTCAACACCCGCGACGGCCAGTACCGCTGCCCCAGCACCCAGCAGGGCTACACTCCGTTTTCGACTTGGACTCGCGGTCTGTCGTGGGTGCTTACGGGCTACGCCGAGCAGCTAGAGTATTTCGCCACACTCAGCGAGGCTGACGTCGAGCCTTTCGGCACCAAAGTCGACCTCGTGCAAACCATGGAAAAAGCCGCCCTAGCCACCGCTGAATTCCACATCGCCAACAGCTTTGCCGACGGCGTGCCGTTCTGGGACACCGGCGCGCCCGGAGTCGCCTCCTTTGGCGAGATAACCGACCAGCCCTCCGACCCGTACAACGACGTCGAGCCGCTCGACAGCTCGGCTGCGGCTATCTGCGGCCAAGGGTATTTGCGCTTGGGCAACTACTATTTGTCTAAGGGGGACGAAGCGAAAGGAACGCGCTATCGCGCTGCGGCCTTCACCATTGCCCGCGCCCTGCTAGAGGAACCGTATCTCGCCGTCGATCCCCAACACCAAGGCATCACTCTCCACGCGATCTACCATCGCCCCAATGGCTGGGACTACGTGCCCCAAGACCGCAAAATCCCCTGCGGTGAGGCCGCCATGTGGGGCGACTACCACACAATGGAACTGATGAGCCTGATCAAACGCGAAGCAGAAAACGCCCCTTATCCACTCTTCTTCCAATAGCGAGACCTACCGTGAAAATCACCGCCATCACCCCCATCATCGCCCGCTTTGGCAACCGCCCGCGCGTCTTGGTCAAAGTCGAGACCGACGAGGGCATCACCGGCTGGGGCGAGACCTACTCCATCGGCCCCGATCTAGCCGTCGGCCCCACTGTCGATTATTGCTTTGAGTTAATCAAGGGCATCGACCCTCGGCGGATCGAGTTCATCATGATGAAGCTGCACCAGCAGTTTCGCTTTCCACCGGGCGGGATCGGCCTGTCGGCCATCTCCGGTATCGACCACGCGCTGTGGGACATCTCCGGCAAAGCCGCAGGCGTCCCGGTCTATCAGCTCTTGGGCGGCCACGCCCGCGACCGGGTGCGCGTCTATCGCTCCATCGGCGGCCGCGACGGCAAAGAAGCCGCCGACCAAGCCCGGCGTCTGAACGAAGAGTACGGCTTCACCGCCTTCAAAACTAGCCCCTATCGGCTCGACCCAGACGCCCATCGCTGGGGCTTAGTCTGCAAGACGTCAGCCAAATACTTTGAAGAATTGCGCGTCAACTGTCCCGACGACTGGGAATTTGCCTTCGACCCGCACGCCAAGATCTTCGAGCCGATTCGCGCCTTGCAGCTAGCCAATGCCCTCGCGCCGTACGACCCCTTTTTCTACGAAGAGCCGCTGCGCCCCGAGCACATTCCGGCGTGGACCAGCCTCAAGTCGCAGATGCAGGTGCCGTTGGCCACCGGCGAGAGCCTCTACGCCCGCTTTGAGTTTCTCGATCTAATCGCCAACCAAGGGGCCGACATCATCCAGCCCGACATCTGCGTCTGCGGCGGCCTGCTCGAAATGCGCAAGATCAACGCCATTGCCGAAGCCCACTACATCAGCATCGCCCCGCACAATCCCATGGGCCCGTTGGCGACTGCCGTCAACCTGCACTTCTGCGCCTCGGCACCCAACTTCAAAATTCTCGAATACCTCCTGCCGACCGAATCCGAGTGGAACGATTGGGTTGACGAACCCTATCTGCCCAAAGACGGCTACTTGGAACTGCGGCCAGACCGACCGGGGCTAGGCGTCGAGGTCAACGAAGAAGCCATCGCCGACAACGAATACATCCATTGGGAACGCTCCAGCCCAACGCGTCCCGACGGCTCGACCGGGTACATCTAATGCTCAGCCGCGACCACACCGCGCTCGTCCTCATCGACATCCAAGGCAAGCTAGCCTCGCTGATGCACGAGCGCGAGGCGCTCTACCGCCAGCTACAGATTCTCGTCAAGGGCGCGCAGATCCTAAGGTTGCCCATCCTATGGCTAGAGCAATACCCCAAAGGGCTTGGCCCCACCATTCCCGAGGTCGCCGACCTGCTCTCCGACCAAGAGCCACTGGCCAAAACCTGCTTCAGCGCCTGTGGCCTCAGCACTTTCCAAACCCAACTGCGCCAGAGCGATCGACACCAGATTCTCTTGGCCGGGATCGAAAGCCACATCTGCGTCTATCAGACGGCCCGCGACTTGCTGGACGCGGGCTACCAAGTCGAAGTCGTCGCCGACGCCGTCTCCTCGCGCACAGCCGAGAATAAGGAGCTGGGACTGCAAAGAATGGCGGCCGCTGGCGCACAGATCACGGCGGTGGAAATGTGTCTATTTGAACTGCTGCAGGAGGCGGGGACGGCCGAGTTCAAGCAAATTGCCGCATTGGTCAAGTGAGGAGCGTTGTTACCTCTGAGGAACAGCGTCGTTCCTACCAAGCAACAACACGGCGCATACAGCACATACTTCTACCAGAGGGAACGGGCATCTGCCAAGCATGGCCTACCTTTTGCTTATAGGGGGGAGTGCTTACATTTATCCAAAGAGGACCTTCTCATGGCCGAGCAAGTGCCCAAGCCCGCCCAACCCACTGAATCCACCCTCGCTCTGAGCTTCCTGCGCGAGGATATTCAGGACCTGCGTCAAGATGTGCGCCAAATACACGAGCGCATCGATCAGACCAACGGGCGCATCGACACCCTGCGCACCGAAATAAGCGGACGCATCGATCAGACCAACGGGCGCATCGACACCCTGCGCACCGAGACCAATGAATGCATCGACAGCTTAGCCAAACAGCTCGATTCGCGTTACGCACGGCTAATGGCCATGCTCATCGCCTGCACTAGCATCCTCGTCACCACTATGGGCGCAGCCGTCGCCGTACTCAAGTAACCTACTAAAGCGACATCAGCGTCTAGCTGCTTGCCGCGACTTGACGGCGGGTTTTAAAATGATCTCGACGCTGGTCAGGCGAGAACAATTCCCAAAGTATAGGAGCCCAAGATGGCTAAAATTATATCTTCTCAAGAGCGATCATCGTTTGAAGTTATCGTGGAAGCCGAAACCCTGAGCGAGGCGATAGAAGAAGCTGCGTCATTGGCAGATGATGTGAAGACGCATGGATATGTACTTTTCCAAGTAGAGGAAAACCTTTTCGGAAACATCGATGATACTCGGCAATGGCGTCTCAAGTGGTACGGAAAGGAACGTTAGTGGGTGCCCCAAAACAAGCCTTATATTTCAAACGCAACCACTACCCTATTATCTTTCTCGCCCTTAGTCGTCGCCGTGCTCAAGTGACGTCCTAAACTCGCTCCGGGAACCGCTCCCGGTACTCCCGATCAAATTCTTCGCTGCCGTCGTCGAGCCGCACTTGGAGGTCCATTCCCGGATAAAAACCGGTGATTTTGCCAGCGGTGAAATCGCCCCGATACCCTCCGCCCGGTGCCCACAACTCCCGACCGTCGGGCCAGCGCACGGCGTGTATTTGGCGCACCGGCGCTTTCGCAAAATCCGGCTCAACGCGCAGGCGCTCCACAGCATCCCGATCCAACTCGACTCCCAAGCCCGGAGCCTCCGGCACCCGCAGATGCCCGCCCTCCACAGCGAACTCCTGCACCAAGACGTGCGAATAGATGTTGACGCAGGGAATCGCTGGCCAACGCGCTTGATTTAGCACCGCCCCCAAGTGCGCCGCAAAGGTCGTCGTCAAGCCGGTGCCCACCATCTGCAACCAGAACGGCATTTGCGCCCGCTCAGCCAAGTTGCCGTCGCTCAAGACGCGGCTCACCCCACCGCCGATGACAAATCCGTCGCACACGCCCTCGCGGATCGCCGTCATGGGCGGCGGCTGGCCTATGTGCATGGCGATTGGACTTTGAATCTTGCGCCGCAGGAGCTTGTTGCCCTCCACATCGTCCTGCGGAATCGGCGACTCCACGATGGCGAGACAGGCGTTGTCTCGCTCTAAGCGCCCAATGAGCGGGGCGGCTTGGTCAACCCCCAGCAACATGGTGTTGAAGTCGGCGTCTAGCTTGAAGTGCTGAGAAGTGGCCTCATTCACAGCCTGTAACTGCGCCGCAATATCGTACCAGGGCCGCGCCTTGACCTTCATGGTGGTAAAACCATGCGCCTCGGCCGCTCGTGCTTCAGCCGCCCACGCTGCGGGCGGCATACTTTGCGCCCACCAAGAAACCGGACAGGCGTCGCGGTGCTGCGGCCCCATCAGCCGGTGGCAGGGTACGCCTAAGTGCTTGCCGGCCGCGTCGAACAGCGCCATCTGCAAGCCGGCCCCCAAGGAGTCGTCCCACAGCACCTCGAACACATTCCGGCCGCGCACGCGAGCAAACTGCGCTTCGCGCGAGTGGCCCCACGTATATCCCTGAATCGTCTCGCCGATGCCGACAACGCCGCCCTCGGTCTCCACTTCGATCAATTCGACGATGGACCAACCCGGCCCATAGACTTCCATGGTATCGGCGCAGCGCTCGTGGAACGGCACGTGTAGCACGGTGCGTAAGACGTCTTTAACGTCAAAAGAACTCATAGAAATTACTCCTCGTCAGCGGCCAATTGGGCCGGGCGGGGACAAGCCACTGACCACTAATCACTGACCACTCCCAGCCTACTCGGCCATCCGCCTGAGTACTGCGTGTAAGATCCCCCCGTTGCGGTAGTAGTTGATCTCCACGGGGGTGTCTATCCGGCATAGCACCGCAAAGCGCTTCTCGCCCGCAGCGCTCTTGGCCACCACCTCCAACACTTGCCCCGGCTGTAGGTCGTCGTCGAGGCCCTCGATATCGTATGTCTCCTCGCCGGTCAACCCCAGCGAGTGGCGGTCTTCACCGGCGGAAAATTGCAGCGGCAAAATGCCCATCCCAATCAGATTCGAGCGGTGAATGCGCTCGTAGCTCTCGGCGATTGCGGCCTTGACGCCTTGCAGGAAGGGGCCTTTGGCGGCCCAGTCGCGGCTCGAACCCGATCCGTACTCCTTGCCCGCGATAATGATCGAAGGCACGCCCTCTTCGATGTAGCGCATCGCCGCGTCGTAGATCGTCATCTGCTCGCCCGAAGGCAGGTGGCGCGTATAGCCCCCCTCGACGCCGGGCACCAGCTCGTTGCGGATGCGGATATTGGCAAACGTGCCCCGCATCATCACCTCGTGGTTGCCGCGCCTAGAGCCATAGCTGTTCCAATCCTTGCGCTCGACGCCGCGGTCGGCGAGATACTCGCCCCCCGGGCTGCCCACGGCGATTGAACCAGCCGGCGAGATGTGGTCGGTAGTCACGCTGTCGCCTAACTTGGCCAAAACGCGCGCGCCTTGGATCGGCTGGATCGGCTGGACTTCCTTGGTGAGGCCGTCGAAGAAATTCGGTTTGCGAATGTACGTGCTCTCCTCGGCCCAGGCGTAACGCTTGCCCTCGGGCACGGGAATGGCGTTCCAAGTCTCGTTCTGACGGAACGCATTGCCGTATTCTTCCTCGAACATCTTCGGCGTCAGCGAGCGGCCAATTGCATCGCGGATCTGGTCCTGCGAGGGCCAGATGTCGCGCAGGAATACCTCGCGGCCCGCTTGGTCGCGGCCCAGCGGCTCGCGCTCAAAGTTGATCGTCGCCCGGCCCGCGAGCGCGTAGGCCACGACTAGTGGCGGCGAGGCGAGGAAATTGGCCCTCGTCAATGCGTGGACCCGGCCCTCGAAATTGCGGTTGCCGCTGAGTACGCTACACACCACCAAATCGTTGTCGGCCACGGCCGTGGAGAGTTCCTCGGGCAAGGGTCCCGAGTTACCGATGCAGGTCGTACAACCGTAGCCAACTGTGTGAAAGCCGAGGGCTTCTAGGCTCTCGGTAAGGCCGGCCGCGTCGAGGTAGCGCGAGACGACCCGGCTACCCGGTGCCAAGCTGGTCTTGACGTAGGCCGGGACCGAAAGGCCCCGCTCGGCCGCGTTGCGCGCCAACAGCCCCGCCCCCACCATCGCGCTCGGATTGCTAGTATTCGTACAAGAGGTAATAGCAGCGATGAGCACGGCACCGTGGTCCAACTCAACCGCCCCCTGCTCGCCCAAATCGACGGCGACCTTTTTGCCGCTGTCCTCCACCTCAAAGCGGTCCGTTAGCGAATCGGCGAAGGCACTCGGCACATCCTTGAGCGCGACCCGATCCTGCGGCCGCGTCGGGCCAGCCAAGCTCGGCTCGACCGTAGCCATATCCAGCGCCAAGTGCTCGCTGAAGACGGGATCGGGGGTTTCGGCGTGGTAGAACATGCCCTGCGCTTCCATGTACGCGCGGACGCGCTCGACCACCGCCTTCTTGCGCCCAGTGAGCGCCAAGTACGCCAGCGTCTCCTCGTCAACCGGGAAAATGCCCATCGTCGCCCCGTATTCCGGGGCCATGTTGGCGAGAGTCGCCCGGTCAGCCAAACTCAGCTCGCTCAAGCCCGGGCCGTAAAACTCGACGAATTTGCCAACCACACCATGCGCACGGAGCATCTGCACCACCGTCAGCACCAAGTCCGTCGCCGTCGTCCCAGTGGGCAAGGCACCCGTCAGTTTGACGCCGACCACTTCGGGCAACAGCATGTAGATCGGCTGCCCCAACATCACGGCCTCGGCCTCGATGCCGCCCACGCCCCAGCCGAGGACGCCGAGGCCGTTGATCATCGTCGTGTGGCTGTCCGTGCCCACTAGGCTGTCGGGATAGAACTCGCCGTCCTGCTCCTGCACCACCTGCGCCAAGTATTCCAGATTGACCTGATGCACGATGCCGGTGGCCGGCGGCACCACGCGAAAATTGTCGAACGACTCCTGGCCCCAGCGCAAAAACTCGTAGCGCTCGCGGTTGCGCTCGAATTCGCGCGCGGCGTTCATGGCCAAGGCTTCGCGGATGCCGTAGTAATCGACCTGCACCGAATGATCAATGACCAAATCAACCGGAATCAGGGGATTGACCTTCTCTGGGTCGCCGCCCAAATCGGCTACGGCGTCGCGCATCACGGCCAAATCGACCACCGCGGGCACTCCGGTAAAATCCTGCATCACCACCCGCGCCGGCTTGAAGGGAATTTCTTCCTTGCCCGCAGTCTCGGGACTCCAGCGCGCAATGCGCTCGACATCCTCGCGGGTGATCTCAAACCCATCGCACTGCCTGAGCGCGGCCTCTAGTAGAATCTTGATCGAATAGGGCAGCCGGCTCATCTCGGCGACGCCATCTTCTTCTAGTTTTTGAATGCGGTACAGGACGCCGCTGCCGCCGCTGCATTCCAGCCGGGTGCGCGCCCCGAATTTGTCGTTTCTCGCCGTCATGGAAAACCTCTCGCAAATAGGGATGTTTTAAAATTTGGCTTTAAATATATTCAAGACCAACCCTACCTTCCACCTGCCGCCCTAGGCCGCCATGCACAACCTGCGCCAATTTCTCGCTCTTCTGCGCCGCGAAGGCGAACTCGTCACCGTTGACGCTCCGGTTTCCTCTGAGCTCGAAATCGCCGAGATTCATCGCCGCGTCCTTGCCGCCGCTGGCCCGGCCCTGCTCTTTACCCGCGTCGAAGGCGCGGATTTTCCCTGCGTCACCAATCTCTTTGGCACGGCCCGGCGCGTCGATCTGGCCTTTGGCCCTAGGCCGGAGCAGTTTATCCAGCAGCTAGTGCAACTCGCGCAAGACCTGCCCTCGCTTTCGCCGGGCAAGCTCTGGCCGCACAAAAACCTGATCCCCGCCGCGCTCAAGGTCGGGCTGAAGACCGTCGGCAAAGGTCCCGTTGGCGAGTGCGTGCAGTCGCCGCCCAATCTTGAGCGCCTGCCCCTGCTCAAAACTTGGCCCGATGACGGCGGTCACTTCATCACCCTGCCGCTGGTCTATACCGAACACCCCGATACCGGCCATCACAACCTCGGCATGTACCGCATCCAGCGCCACGATTCCCAGACCCTCGGCGTCCACTGGCAAATCCAAAAAGGCGGCGGCTTTCACTACCACGTCGCCGAGCAACGGGGCGAAGACCTGCCGCTGGTCATCTTCGTCGGCGGGCCACCGGCGCTGATCCTCGCGGCCATCGCGCCTTTGCCCGAGGATTTGCCCGAACTCATTTTGGCTTCCCTGTTGCAGGGCGAGCGCCTGCGCCGCGTGCAAGGCTCCGCTCTGCCCTTAATCGCCGAAGCTGAATTCGCCATTGAGGGCGTGGTGCCGCCGCATGTGTGCAAGCCCGAGGGGCCTTTCGGCGATCACTACGGCTACTACTCGCTGCAACACTCCTACCCAGTGCTCCAAGCCAAGCGCCTCTACCACCGCCAAGACGCCATCTTCCCAGCTACCGTAGTGGGCAAGCCGCCGCAGGAAGACATGTTCCTCGGCACTTACATCCAGCAGCTCATGGCACCCTTGAGCAAGCTGGTAATGCCCGCGATCAAGGCCATGTGGAGCTACGGCGAGACCGGCTATCACTCGCTGGCGGCTATCGTCGTCGAGGAGCGCTATCCGCGCGAGGCCATGAAATTCGCCTTTCGCATCTTGGGCGAGGACGGCGGCCAGCTCAACCTCACCAAGTTCTTGGTCGTAATCGATCGCCCCTTGGACTTGGGCGACTTCCGGCAGGTGCTCGCGTATGCCCTAGCGCGGGCGCAGCTCGCAACCGACCTTTTCGTCATCGCCAATCTCGCCATGGATACCCTCGACTACACGGGACCGGCCGTGAACCAAGGCAGCAAAGGAATCCTCATCGGCGTGGGCGATCCAGTCGTCGAATTGCCCGCAGAATTCAGCGGCGATCTGCCCGGCGGTGCCCGCGCCGCTGAGGTCTATTGCCCTGGTGCCCTCGCGGTGCAAGGCCCGGCGTACGCGGAAGATCCCGGCTACGCCCAACACCTCGCCGAAGACCGCGCCGTCGCAGCTTGGCCGCTGGTATTTTTGGTTGACGACGCCAGTGTAACCGCCAAAAACGTCACCTTCCTTTGGAGTACCTTTACCCGCTTTGAGCCGGCTGCCGACACCTATGCCGCCGCCGTCCAACTCCGTCGCCACCACCCTTGCTATACGCCGCCGATCGTCTTGGATTGCCGCATGAAACCCGGCTACCCGGACGAGCTGATAACGGACGAAGAAACCGCGCAAAAGGTCAGCCGGCGCTGGCCGGAGTACTTTCCCCAAGGTGGCGTACAAGGCGCGGAAGACCGACTCGGCTACACCGGATTTTCCCTGTTGGATTAACCCTGAGCAGAGGCCGCTTCATGGATGACACCCTAGCGTTTGCCCCCATCGCCGAACTCGCCACCCTGATCCGCCGCGGCGAACTCTCCCCGCTCGAACTCACCGAACTCTACCTAGAGCGCATTGAACAATACGATCCGGCGCTCAACGCCTATCTCGCCGTCACGGCCGAGCGCGCACGTGCCCAAGCCCGCGCTGCCGGAGCGCAAATCGCGGCCGGCACCTACCTCGGCCCCTTGCACGGCATTCCCCTCGCCTTTAAGGATCTCGTGGATGTCGCGGGCCTGCCGACCACCGGCGGCTCAACCCTGCTGCGCGACAACATCGCCGCAGCCGACGCCACCATTGCCCGTCGCCTCTTTGCCGCAGGAGCCGTGCTCTTGGGTAAGACGCATCTCGTAGAATTCGCTTTCGGCGGTACCGGCGTCAACCATCACTACGGCACCCCAGTCAACCCCTGGGATCCCGAGACCCACCGCCTGCCGGGCGGGTCGTCCTCTGGCTCGGGCGTGGCCGTGGCGGCTGGATTGGCCCCGGCCGCCCTCGGCTCGGACACCGGCGGCTCGGTGCGGATTCCCGCGTCCTTTTGCGGCCTTACCGGCCTCAAGCCCACCTTTGGCCTGCTCCCCAACACCGGCGTCTTGCCCCTCGACCCTACCCTCGACAGCATCGGGCCCTTGTGCCGCACGGCGCAAGACTGCGCCCTGTTGTGCCAAGCCATGGCGGACCCCCTGCTCGGTGATTCGCTTGTGGATCACTTGGAAGGTGAGGTCGCTGGTCTCCGGCTCTGTTTCCCGCGCGAGTATTTCTGGGACGAGGTCGATACAGAAGTCGAAGCGGCAGTGCGCGCCTCAGCGAGCGTGTTCGCCGACCTCGGCGTCTATGTCGATGAAATATCGCTTGAAGTGCTCGACGACCTAGTCGAATGGCGCAGCGGGCCTAGCACCACGGCTGTCGAAGCCTATCTCTATCACCGGCGCAACCTCGAAGCGCACCTCGACCAGTTCGACCCCATTGTCTCGGCGCGCATACTCGACGGCCGCGATATCCTCGCCGCGGACTTCCTCGGGCAACTCAGAGCACGCGACAAGCTGCGCCGCAAAGCCCGCACGGCCCTCGAAAACGTCGATTTCCTCATCACCCCAACCACCCCTTTCGCCGCCCCAATTCTCGACGAGATTGACCGCGACGACGTCTATTTCCCCATCAATGGCCTCTGCCTGCGCAACACCATCGCCGTCAACCTCCTCGACTTGTGCGCCGTTTCCCTGCCCTGCGGGTTCACGCGCGATGGCTTGCCCATCGGCTTGCAGCTCATCGGCCATCCCCGCGACGAGGCGCGGTTGTTGCGTCTAGCCCGCGCTTTTGAGCAAGCCACTGACTACAATCTTCTCACGCCCGCACTCGACGCTTTTGCCTAGCAAAATGCGATGGGGCGGCTTGCCAATATGTGGGGCTAGGTCTATATTTTTTGCCCTACGTGCTCCCATCGTCTAGCGGTTAGGACCCAGGGTTTTCAACCCTGTAACCGGAGTTCGAGTCTCCGTGGGAGCACCATTTTTATGTACGTTACGCTGAGGAGGAGCTCATGTTCAACATCGGCATCTTCGCCCCCTTTGGGGCCGACCACGATCGCAACATCGCCTATTGCCGCGACGCCGGCGCCACCCACATCGTCTTGAATACCGGCAACATCTCTTCAGACGACGCACCCGCGGCCGACGCACTCAAGACACTAGCCGACCAATACGCCAGCGCTGAAGTGGTACTGGCCGGGCTGACCCCGCCGCGCCTCAGCCTCGACGCCTGTGTTGACAGCGCGTCCCGCACGCGCGAAGTGGGTTACATGCGCCGCCTGATCGAAAACATGGGCCACGCGCAGATACCCTTAGTGCATTTCTACCTCAGCGCCGATGCAGCTCCCACCGACCCAGACGAGCGGCAGCAGCACTGGCAGGGCTTGGTGGAAATCTTCCGCGAACTCGGCCAAATCGGCGAAGGAGTCGGCGTGCGGATCTCCACCCACACGTTTCACGTGCCCGACCGCCTGATCTGGAACAGAGAGACCTTTTCAAATCTCATGGCCGCCACCGACTCGCCGGCCCACGGCCTGACCTTCTGCCAGGGCAAGTCGCAAATGGCCGGCGACAGCCTGCCCGAGGTCATTCGCCACTTCGGCGACAAGGTCTTCATGGTCCACGTGCGCGACATCGCCACCAAGGCCCAAGGGCCTTCTACCCCGGAAATCGAGCAGCGGCTGGCGGACTTGGGCTACCTCGAAGTGCCGTTCGGTGCGGGGGAAGTCGATATGGTCGGCACCATCCGCGCCCTCAAAGAGATCGACTACAAGGGCCAGATTTACCCCGAGCACTTCCCGTCCATCGCCGGCGACCACGCCGCGGGGCTAGCTTGGACGCTTGGCTACATCCGCGCCTTAGACCAAGCGGTCGTCCTCTGAGGGTACCTCGGCCACTGCGCTCCCGCTCATAATTTCCCGTAGAGCCTTTCCGCGCTGGCGGATCTCTGCCTCATGGGGAGGCTCGCCGCGGGCAATGGACACCCCCTTTTAGCCGCTCTATATTTGCCTTTTCAACCCAATTGGAAAGGTCCTGCCATGCCTCATCTCACCTCCGCAGACAAGCATTCCTTTAAGGAAAATGGCTGTCTCATCGTCCGCGGCGCACTCACGTCCGCGCAAATTCAAGCTGCTCAGGACGCTCTCTGGACCGGCATTGAGGCCGACCGTGACGATCCTGCAACCTATGTCGAAGCCGGACCGCGCACCCCTGTGCCCGCCCATCACCCGGCCATCCGCGCCACCGTCCACGAGTCGCCGCTCTTTGCGATGATGGAGGAGATGGTCGGCGAAGACCAGCTCAATCCCGGCAGCGCCGGTCCCGCGCTGGTGTATCCAGCCAAAGACAAGTCTTGGTCCCTGCCTGCACGCGGCCACCTCGACGGCTACTATACCCCTACCAACGGCGTGCCCGAAGGCACGGTCGGCTACATGACCATCAACGTCACGATCTACGTCGAGGACATCGACTCGCAGGGCGGCTGCTTCACCTATTGGCCCGGCAGCCACAACGTGGCCTACGAGTACTTCAAGACGCACTCGCTGCTGTCGGTGCAGGGCGGCGTTTCCAGCGACGTATTTGCGGAGGGAACCTTCCCCCAAGGGTGCGAATTCGTCGGCCAAGCCGGCGATGCCATCTTCTGGCACGGCCAGCTCTTTCACACAGGTTCCAAGAACGTCAATCGCAATATCCGCATGGCTCTCATCGGCCGCTTCTCGCGCAAAGACACCAACGATATCCGCTTCGAGACCTGCGACGACCAATGGGCGCGTTGGGAGGGGATTAGTTGATGCACCTCGTCTTCAGCCCGACCCTCTGCCCAGACCTGCTCTTGCCCGAAGTGCTCGACCTCGCCAAAGCATCCGGCTTCTCTCGCATCGAACTCTTCCGCGCGTACACCGAGAGCACTCCCGTCCATCGCGACTGGTCCGTGCCTATGGTCCGCACCGCCATTGCGGACGCCGGTCTAGCGCTTTCTGGCTTCAACATCCGCAACCTCACCGGCCGCAAGGCCGATTCCGACGAGCGCAACCTCGCCTACAACCTGCGCCAACTCGAATGGGACATCCACTTGGGCCGCGCCCTCGGCATCAAAACCCTGAACACCAAGGGCGGTTCCCGCACGGACGAGGCACTCGCCGACCTCATCGAAGGCGTCAACACGCTCCTCGACAACATCCCCGACATCGCTCTCAACTTGGGCAACCACAAAGGCAACCGCCTCCAAGGACTAGCCGACTACCAAGCGGTGATGCCCGAGCTACCCGAGCGGGCGCGCGTGCTCTTAGACACCGGCCACTTGCTCTCGGTCGGCGAGCCAATCATGCCCTTCGCCGAAGCCCTCGCCGGGCGCATCGGCCTCGTCCACCTGCGCGACCAGCAGGGCGAAAAACCCGTGCCCTTCGGGGAAGGCGAATTGCCCTTTGCGGAGTTGTTGGAGCTATTAGCAGATAGCGATTACGACGGCCCCCTCGTCGTCGAGCTTGAGGAGGTCGATTGGGACGAGCCGCTGCCGGCGGCTATTGCTGCACGAGAATACGTCGAGGCTCTTCTTACCTGAGTTTGGGCTTGACGCTCCGTAGAAGCTGTCAAGGCTTGGTTGCATTTATCCGGTCAAAGACTAAAAGACGCCTACGGAGAAAACGAACCGGAGTATTCATCAGAGTTGCTCAAAGAGGTGAATCCCGACTATGAAGGAAGGTGACGGCGTTATTACACCAGTGCCTCAGGCCGATGGAGACAGGAGCCTACCATGAAAAAGATTACCACCGCCGATTTCCGTGACTATCGCCGCGACCGCTTCATCGACGCCCAAACCACTGCTTGGTCGAACCCCAAACGCGCTTATCTTATAATTACACACGCCCACAAACCTGACCGAGACCTGCCGCTCTAGCATGAGGAGGAAAAATGAAAACTCTGACCGTTAAGGTTCCTGACGAGTTAGACGTCAAATTAGGAGCCGTTGCAGCGCAACGGAATGAGAGTAAATCGGCTCTGATTCGGGCGGCTATTGAGGATCTCGTAGGAGCTGATGAAACATCCTTGTCCAATGCACCGCCTAAAGGCGGCGAGAAAAAAGTTTCGTGCTTGGACCTAGCCAGAGATTTAAGTGGATGCATTGAGGGAGCCGAAGACCTTTCGTACAACAAGAAATACCTGAGAGGATATGGCCAGTGAAACGTGGTGTCTTGTTGGACACAGGGCCACTCGTTGCCTTCTTAAACCGACGAGACGAGTATCACGAATGGGCGACAATGGAGTCAGATTGTCCCACCGATGGCAACCTGCGAGGCGGTACTCTCCGAGGCTTGTTTTCTATTGAGTCGTATGCATGGTGGAAGTGAGCCGATTATGGATTTGCTACAGCGCAAAATTATCGTCTCCTCTTTTCGCCTCGAAGACCAAATTCAACCTATTCAAAAACTGCTCAAAAAGTATCGCTCAGTGCCCATGTCTCTGGCCGATGCGTGCCTAGTCAGGATGAGCGAGCTTTATCCAGAAAACCGCGTACTAACGCTGGACAGCGACTTTGGCCTATATCGAAGAAACGGCCGACAGATGATTCCGGCGATCACGCCGCAGTGACAGCTTTCTGGTTTGAGCAGATGTCAAAAATCAACGCGGCACTCCAAGTCTGAATTTTCGCTTAAGCGGCTTTTGGCTTGACGTAAATTTCGACTTGCATCCCCGCCCGCGTCAGCATATTAATCAATTTATCCACACTAAAACGACTAATCTCCCCCTGCATTAAACGCGGTTGGGACTCGCCAAAAATGCCGCAGCTTGACGTTGGGTCCACCCTCTAGTTTCGATGTACTTTTTCAGGTCGAGCATTAAATCAGCCCGGACTTTTAGACTCGCCGCTTCTTCCCGCTCGAAACCGATATCCTCAAATACGTTATCGCTGCCTCGGGTCACTTCCATAGCGAAGCTAAGGGGAGGTTAAAACGGCTTTAATGGCTTAGGTACCAACTTAACGACCTTCCGCTCGCATTTAATTGGACAGGTCGAAAAAGTCTCCGAAGCTCAGCGCCGGGTTGACCGTGATGGAGAAGGTCAATGTGGCGACTTCTCCTACGCTGTCTTCCGCCATGTAGGTGATCTCGACGGCTCCGTCGGTGGCGGCTTCAGGTGTGCCCGAAATCGTCCGCGTGGCCGCGTCAAACGCCAAGCCAGCAGGTACGTCGGAGACGCGGTACGTTACCTCGCCTTCAGCGCCTGTAGCTTCCGGCAGTACCAGCGCGCTAATCGCCGTACCAGCGGTGTATGCTTGGTCTTCAACCGCCCCAGAGAAGCCGAAAGCGATCTCTCCATCGTCCTCTTCACTATCGGCCAGCTCGTCGCCCTCGGAATCGCCCTCTGGTGGCGTCGCGCCGTCGTCGTCCGTAATCGTACCCGTCGCCTCGGCTAGGAGTGCGCGGGTGGACGGATGTGTAATTCTCACCGCGAAGGTCTCGTTCGGCTCGGCTTGCTCGTCGGGGCGGATTCGGACGGTGAACGTGGCGGTGTTTTGATTGGCCCCGAAGTGGAGCGTTCCTGTGGCGACTTCGTAGTCCTGACCGGCCTTAGCGGTCTGGGACGCCGTGGCGTATTTCACGGTGGTCGGGGCTGTAGGGGTCGGCTCCAGCCGCACGGTGAAGGTCATCCGGCCGCGCTCGGCCGCGCTGGTAACGTCGTCGATCGTCACGGACAGCGACTCTAGCTGGGAGTCTGATTTCGGGTCTTCTTGGCTGTCGCTGGTTGGCTGCTCCTCGGACTCCGGTTGATCCTCGCCAGAGTCGTCCTGTGGCGGTGAGGTCTCAACTGTCCCAGTACTGTGGGTTTTAGAAGTGCCATCGCCGAATGTCGCAGTGACTCTGTATGAACCGGAGGCGCTGCTACCAAGCGTCAGTGTCGTCCGCGCTTCTCCATTGCTATCCGTTGTCACGCTTGTAGTGCTTAACGACGCAGTCCCATCGTCCGGACTCAGGCTAAACGTCACGGTTTCACCGGATACGCCTTGGTTCACGCCACCTTTGACTTGTCTGACCGAGGCCATAAATGTAACCGTATCACCCGGATGGAAAGGAACCGACTCAACTCTATACAGAGTCCGAGTGGGTGGTCCTCCCTCTTCCGGCGGCAGCGGCGGGGTCTCAACTGTCGCAGTCCTACTCACCGAAACGCTGCCAACCGACGCTGTGACCGTGTAGGAGCCGGACGCATCGCTTCCCAATACCAGCGTCTGAGCTACCCGTCCGTTGTCACCGGTTGTGTAGGTGCTTGTACCACCGAGGAACGACAAAGTCCCATTGTCTGGACTGATACTAAACGTCACTGTTTTCCCCGACGCAGGACTACCGTCTTCCTGAACCTCAACAATAAACGTCAACCAATCGCCGGGATCGCCAGAACCAGGACTATGGACCACAATTATCGATAACTCTGGTGGTGGTGGCGGTGGTGGTGGTGGTTCTTCCTCTTCCGGTGGTGGCGGCGGCGATGAGTTGTAAACTGTTCCAGTACTGTGGGTCTTAGAAGTGCCATCGCCGAATGTGGCTGTGACCGTGTATGAACCGGACGCACTGCTACCAAGCGTCAGTGTCGTCCGTGCTGATCCATTGCTATCCGTTGTCCCGCTTGTAGTACTTAACGACGCAGTCCCATCGTCCGGACTCAGGCTAAACGTCACGGTTTCACCTGATACGCCTTGGTTCACACCTCCCCTGACTGCTCTGACCGCGGCAAGAAATGTAACCGTATCACCCGGATAGAAAGGAACCGACTCAACTCTATACAGAGTCCGAGTGGGCGGTTCGTCCGGCGGCAGCGGCGGGGTCTCAACCGTCGCAGTCCTACTCACCGAGACGCTACCCACCGACGCTGTGACTGTGTAGGAGCCGGACGCATCGCTTCCCAATACCAGCGTCTGAGCTACCCGTCCGTTGTCGCCAGTTGTGCCGGTGCTTGTACCACCGAGGAACGACAAAGTCCCATTGTCCGGCGTGATACTAAATGTCACTGTTTGACCGGACGCGGGGCTCCCGTTCTCCTGAACCTCAACAATAAACGTCAACCAATCACCGGGATCACCAGACCCAGGACTATGGACCACAGCTATGGATAATTCAGCTACTGCCCCCAACGGCGTCAACACACAAATCAGAAGCGGCAAGACGAAACCAATTAGTTGCTTTTTCATTGTTCTAACTCTATCTCCCAGCGTCTTTTCCATGTTTACGGAGCTTTTTCCAGAAGCGACTCTTAGAAAATCCCTGCTTGTTCATTCCGCATTCTCCTGTGTGATATTGATGTGTCGGCTCCCGAGGGAGCCGGGCAGTTGTCAACGACCACGCAGATTGGTGCGGGATAGTTCCTACGTATTCGCCAAGGCCGGGTAGCTATTCCGTCCTTCGTACTGGCTCTTGTATTCGGCAGGCTACCCGACAGGAAGGGCTGCCTGGTCGTTGACAAGAGCTAATGTAGGACGGCTTTGGGGCCTGCACAACCCGACAGAACCCGGCGAGTCTTGACAAAGCCGCAGCGCACTCCAAGTTTGCCCCACTCTGTATCACCCCCTACATTCCCCGCCTAGACCCCCACTCAGGAGCCTACCATGAAAAAGATTACCACCGCTGACTTCCGCGACTATCGCCGCGACCGCTTTATCGACGCCCAAACCACCCGCGCCGCCCGCCTCGCCCCCACCTATATGATCACCAACGAAATGGGCGTTGACGGCGACATCTGCGAGGAACTCACGCCCGCGCTCTGTGCAAAAGTCGAATTCGACATCCCCTCGGCCAAGACCAAGGGAGCCGAACTGCTCTTCTACGTCAACGCCGACAAATCCACCGCCGACAAACCCATGCGGCTCCAAGTCAATGGCCACGTCCTCACCCACCGCCAAGACCGCGAGCGCATGCTCACCGGCGGTTGGGACCGCAAGAGAATCGCCGCCAAATACCTCAAAGACGGCACCAACGAATTCGTGTTCTCGCACAGCGGCGTGCTGCACATCGACCCCTTCCCCGGCGGTCTGGCCGACGCGCCCTCAAGCCGTTCGAGCCGCAGCTTTGACGGCGGCAAGACTTGGCACCAAGGCACCTTGGGCGAAGCCCGCGCCATTGAAGGAGAATATCTAGTGCGGCTGCGCGTCAAGGGACATCCGCCCCAAGGAACGCTCTGCTCGCCGGTTATCGACCTCGCCGACGAAGACGGCCGCGGCCGCATCGCTCCGCGGATGGGCATTCGCCGCCTGCACCTGAAAGCGCGGATGCGCCAGCCGCAGGGGACCCAAATACACTTTGAGCTGCGCACGGGATCGACCCCTTCCTTTGATCCGCGCACTTGGACAGCGTGGGAGCGAGGCACCGCTTTGCAGTGGCCCGGGCGCTTTGTGCAGTGGCGCGCCATCCTCGAAACCGACGCGGCCAACAAGACCCCGACCCTCCAAGCCGTCACCCTCGAAGCCGACATCGAAGAGGACGCCAAGAGCCTTGCCCCCTTCAAGCGGGCAGAATTCGACCAACCTGAGCTCGTACACAGCTCGTACCCCTTCGCCTATATGGGACTGCACCCGCACCAAGAGCGGCTGCGCAAGCAGTACCGCCTCGACGAAGTCATCGCCAAAGGCAAAACCGAACTCGAACAGCTAGCCCTTTTGCGCGACTGGGTCCACAGCCAGTGGCTGGGCTGGCAATCCGACAAATATCCCCACTGCCCCTCTTGGAATCCGCTCGAAGTCCTCGACACTACCAAGGGCGACTGGGGCTTTGGCATGTGTACCCACTACGGGGCGGTGTTCGCCGGCTGCGCTTCGTCCCTGGGCTGGGTGGCTCGCTCGATCGTCGTCGATCACCACTGCTTGGCCGAGGTCTGGAGCGAGGAGTTGCAAAAGTGGATCCTCGAAGACGCCGGGCCGGCCCGCGAATTCGACGCCACCTACGAAATCGACGGCGTGCCCATCAACGCCTTGGAACTGCACGAGGCCGCGGCGGACGAGCGGCGCGAAAAGATCATGGCCAACAAGCTGCCGCAAAAGGTCGTCGAGCCCATGGACAGCTATATCGACGTCTTCTGCCGCTTCGGCATTCCGCTGCGCAACACGCACCTGATCTTCGCCGAGCCGGCCGAGCTGCGCCACGGCTCCGGGCAGTACCACTGGGATGGCTATCTGTGGTGGTCGGACGACGTCGATCCCCGCTACGCCGAGTACTCCTTGCAGACCTCGCGCATCGGAGACTTCTACTGGTCGGTCAACCAGACGCGGCTCTACCTTCAGGTGGCGGAAAAGGCGCGCACGCTGCAAGTCGATCTAGAGCACACTGCGCCCAACTTCTCGCACTTCTTGGTGCGCCAAGATGGCGGCTCGTGGCGCGAGGAGCGCGAGGCCCGCTTTGAGTGGACGCTCGCCGAGGGCGAAAACCTGCTCGAAGCACGAGCGGTCAACATCTTCGGCAAGCAGGGCCGCATCGCCAAAGCGCACGTCGAAGCATCGTGAGCATTCGGGTCGTCTTGTGATACTATTCTGCGTCCATCTGCGTCCATCTGCGTCCATCTGCGTCCATCTGCGGATTACTTTATGAATGACTTAGGGTCGCTATAGCCTGTGAGCGCACCGCTCTCCCTGGCCACGCGCGCCCTGCGCGGTTTCCTCTGGAACGGCAGTGCTTCCGTTATCCAGCTCGGCGTCATGCTGGCGCTCTACAAGCTCTTGCCGCTGGAGAAGCTGGGCCATTTTGAGTGGGCACTAGCCCTAGTGATGCTCCTATCGCTGGTCGGCGACTTGGGGCTGGGCGCGGCCTTGGTCCAGCTACCGGACGCGGGCGAGGAACACTTCGACACAGCCTTTTGGACTTGTTTGAGTTGGGGACTGCTGCTCACCGTCGCAGTCGTCGCCGCCGTCTCTTGGCTGGCTCCTTTTTTGGGAGGCGAAGACCCGCACACCTTCGGCCGCGTCCTGCGCACGCTCTGCTTGGCGATTCCCTGCGCCTCATTGGCGGGCCTGTTGCGGGCCAGACTGCAGCGCGACCTCGACTTCCGCGCCGTGGCCCTTTCCGAACTGGTTTCGGTCCTGACCTTCGGCCTTGCAGTGACGCTGCTGCTTTTCTGGCGACCCGAATTAGGCGTCCTAGTCCCGGTTATCGGATCAGTTGTACGCGAACTAGGTCTTTTTAGCAGCCTCGCGCTTTCGGCCCGCTGGCTTCCGCGCCTGCGCTTCCGGCTCCAAGCGCTACGCCAGATTCTTCGCTTCGCGCTAAATCTCACGGGTTCGCGCGTGGTCGCCCTGCTCAATACCAAGATCGCTTATTTCTTCATCTTCGTACCGCTGGGGGCCACGGCCCAAGCCTATTACAGCTTGGCCGAGCGATTGACCTTGCAGCCTTTGACCAGGCTGGCTACGACCATCCAGCGCGTTTCCTTCCCGACCTTTTCGACGATCGTAGAAGACAACTCGCTCCTGCGCCGTGGCTATTTGTCCTCGGTACAGGGCTTCGTGCTAGCACTGGGGCCGGTCCTCGCGGGGATATTCGTCTTTGCGCCGGAGATTGCCGCCTTGCTCAACACCGAGCCGATGTGGACGGTGCTGCGCCTGTTGGCCGCGGCCACGCTTCTGAAAGTCGCCAGCACCCTAGTCGGCTCGATTTTTATGGCCAAAGGCAAGACCAACTGGTCTTTCTATTGGTCGCTCTTCAGTATGGCGGTGCTGATCCCGGCACTGTACTTCTATGGCCTGCCGCACGGCGTCGAAGGCGTGGCCAGCGTCATCGCCGCGGCGGCTTTGCTGTTCTTGCTACTTTCACAGTATCTCGTCAACCGCTTGATCGGCCTGCCTTTTGCAACCTATCTCGCCGCGCTCAGCCGCCCTGGCTTGGTGGTCGCCTTCGTCTTCACCGTTCTCCTGCTGGCCCGCCCCTTGCTGCCTTGGTCACCGCTCGCCGTCCTCGTCGTCGGTGCTATCCTCGGCGTCGGCGCGACCTTAACCGCCCTTTTCCTTTTCGCCCGCGACCTTTGCCGCACCTATTGGCAGAGCCTGCGCGGGGCCTAATTTTGCCCTAGGCGAAAATTGCGTAGGGGGATGTTTTGGAATATGTTTTTAGGGAACTGCCTTAGTACACGACAGTAGAGGTGGTCTGAGATGCTTCGCTTCGCTCAGCATGACACGGTGAAGCAGCGCACCCACTTGTCATGCTGAGCGGAGCGAAGCGGAGTCGAAGCATCTGATACCCCGATGACCATGTATAACGTTACTGTCGTGTACTAAGGGGAACTGCTCTAAAGGAGATTGCGCTATGAGCGAGCTACATACCAATGGACAAAATAGCCAGACTGGCACCCTGCGCCTCAAGACCGGCCTAGCCGAAATGCTCAAGGGCGGCGTCATCATGGACGTCGTCACTGCCGACCAAGCCAAGATCGCCGAAGACGCTGGGGCCACCTCGGTCATGGCGCTGGAAAGAGTGCCCGCCGACATCCGCGCCGAAGGCGGGGTGTCGCGCATGTCGAGTATAGAAAAGCTGCGCCAGATCATGGAGGCGACCTCCATTCCGGTCATGGCCAAATGCCGCATTGGCCACTTTGCCGAAGCGCAGATGCTCCAAGCCCTCGGGATCGACTACGTCGACGAAAGCGAGGTCCTGACCCCGGCCGACGAGCACTATCACGTCGATAAGTTCGCCTTTGAGGTGCCCTTCGTCTGCGGCTGCCGCAACCTCGGCGAGGCCCTGCGGCGGATTGGCGAGGGCGCGGCCATGATCCGCACCAAGGGCGAGGCTGGCTCGGGCAACATCGTCGAAGCCGTGCGCCACATGCGCTCGGTCACCGACGAGATCCGCCGACTGACCGTGCTGCGTCCCGAACAGCTAATGACCGCAGCCAAAGACCTAGGCGCACCGTATGAACTGGTCCGCTGGGTCGCCGAGCACGGCAAGCTGCCAGTGCCCAATTTTGCCGCCGGGGGCGTCGCCACGCCAGCCGATGCCTCGCTGATGATGCAGCTCGGTGCCGAGGCCGTTTTCGTCGGCTCCGGAATTTTTAAGTCCGGCGATCCAGCCATCCGCGCCAAAGCCATCGTCGAAGCCACCACTCACTACGACGATCCAGAGGTCCTGATCCGCGTCTCTGAGAACCTCGGCGAGGCCATGGTCGGCATCAACATCGACACCCTCGAAGAGAAGGACAAACTGCAAACCCGAGGCTGGTAGGACGCCGCACAGATGCAAACGGAAATTACCCCGTCTCTGCTCTGTCAGGGACGGGGTAATTTTATGAAGCGTCCCCCCTGCCTCTGCGTTCATCTGCGTTCATCTGCGGATACTTCCGCCGGGGATTGTCAAGGTATAAACAATGATTGGAATTTTGGGATTGCAGGGCGACTACGCGGCCCACGGCAAAATGCTCGACGCCTTGGCCGTCGAATCCCGCGTGGTCAAAAAGCCGGATCAATTGTCCACGGTTGACGGCCTGATCTTCCCCGGCGGCGAGAGCACGACGCTAATTAAGCTCATGGACTCTTGGGAGTTCTGGGCACCGCTGCGGGATTTCGCCGCGGACGGCAACCCCATTTTTGGCACCTGCGCCGGAATGATCCTGTTGGCCCAAGGCGTCTCCAATCCGTCGCAAAAGTCCCTCGGCCTAATCGACATCGACGTCGAGCGCAACAGCTACGGCCGCCAAGTCGATAGCTTTGAGGGGACGGGCGTTTGGGCCGCGGATGGACAACCGCGATCGCTGCCGATGATCTTTATCCGCGCACCCCGCATCGCGCGGTTGGGCGACGGGGTCGCGGCGCTGGCGACCTGCGGCGACGATGTGGTCGTGGCGCGCCAGGGCCAAGTGCTCGTCGCCTCGTTCCATCCCGAACTGACCAGTGATTTGAGCATCCATCGCTATTTCGTCGATATGGTTGGGCGCTAGGAAATCAAAAGCAGCCGACGATGGTCTTTGGTATTGAGAGACTTCTAAACCCTCTAGGCCCTGCACTGACCTTATGCCTGCTCTTGCTCAGCCGCGCCTTCGCCGACACTCCGCTCACCATCGTCGAGCAAGGGCAGAGCCAAACTCGCATCGGCGTCCACCCCGAAGCTGGCGAGTGGGAGCGCCGCGCTGCCAGCGACTTGGTGCATTATATCGAGGAAATGAGCGGTGCCCGCCTGCTGCTCATTGACCAGTCCGACGCCCTGCATCAAGCCCTAGCCGAAGCCACCCCACTCATCCTAGTAGGCCGAGCCGCCCTCGAAGCCGAGCCATCCTTAGGACCCCGCCTACAAGCCCTGCAAAAGCCCCGACCTGTCCTCCGCAGCGACGCCATCATCGCCCAGCGTCAAGACAACCGCATCTACCTAGCTGGGACCAACGACGAATCGCATTACTATGCCGCTATAGAATTACTGAATCACTGGGGCTGCCGTTGGTACCTACCCACCGACTTCGGCACCAGCATCCCCCAGCAATCCACCCTGTCCATCGACACCCTCGACGTGGCCTATGCCCCGCCCTTTGAGGTGCGGCGCTACTGGCTCTCTTGGCACGGCGACAACAGCGGCCGCGCTGAATTCATGCGACGCAATCGGCTCAACGACCTGTCCGTGCCGGCTGGTCACGCCTTGGGCCACTACGTCGACGATCTGCCGGGCGCAGGGGCTTCGGCCCAATCCATCTGCCTGTCCGATCCCGCTACGGCCCGCCACATTGCCGCGCAAGTCATGGAGCGCTTTGCCGCAGGAGCCCGTGCCGTATCCCTGGGCATGGACGATGGCCTCTACGATCTGGCCTGCGCCTCCGACTCGGTCTTGGCCGCTGGCCTATGGGACAAAAACTTCATGGCTCCGGCTCTCACCGACCCCTTCATGGCCCTGTACAACAACGTCGCCGAGCTAACCCAAGTCCGTTTCCCCGACCGCCGCATTGGCTTCCTAGCCTATTCCAACATCACCTTGCCACCCCAGCGCCACACAGTAGCCGCCGAGCCTTTGGTAGCATACTTGGCCCCCATCGACGTCTGCCCCATCCACGGCATGGACGATCCCGCTTGTCCATCTAGCCAAGAGTATCGCGATGTCATGTACCGCTGGAGCCAGACCATGCAGGGCCGCCTCATCATCTACGACTACGACCAAAGCATGCTGGTCTGGCGCGACATCCCCAATCCATCCATCCAAGCCATTCGCCAAGACATCCAGCACTACCGCGCCGCTGGCATCCTCGGGGTCGATACCGAGAGCCGGGGTGCCATGGCCACGACTTTCCTCAACCTGTATTTGAGAAGCCGCCTCTACTGGGATCCCGATGTGGACATCGAAGCCGTGCTGGAAGAGTTCTATCCCCGCTTCTTTGGACCAGCCGCCGCACCCATGCGCGCCTATTGGCAGGCCATCCACCGCGCTTGGGAACAGACCCCATCCCATGAGCACGAATTCATGCTGGCCCCCACAGTGTACACGCCAGAGTTGGTGCAAACGCTGGCTCCCCTCGTCGCCGAGGCCGAAGCCTTGGTAGCCGCTTTACCCTCCGATGACCTATTCGTCCAGCGGGTGCGCTTTGTCCGAGCTGGTTTCGGCGTTTTGCAAAACTACATGGACATGGTCGCCCAAGCCGTCACGCAGGTGAATTATCCAGCCGCCGTACAGGCCGGCGAACGGGGCCTCGCCTGGCGCGACAGCCTGACGCAAATGCACCCTACATTCACCACCACCCGTCTAGAGCAAGGCGATCCTTGGTGGACCGGCGAGGTCAATCAGTACCGAGATTTGAGCACATTGACGCACGGCCCCCAAGGTCGCCTAGTGCAAAAGCTCCCACTCGAATGGACCTTCCGCACGGACCCGCACGACGCCGGTCTGCACCAAGGATGGGGCCGTCCCGGTCTCGACCTATCCTCCTGGCAACCGCTGCGTACCGACCTCTACATGGAAGTCCAGGGAGTTGCTGCGGCCGATGGCGGCGAGTACAATGGCTTTGTCTGGTATCGCACGGATATTGAGATCAGCGAAGCCGAGGCCGGCCAAGCGCTCCACATCCGCTTTCCCGGCCTGTTCGGCAAAGCCTGGCTCTACGTCGATGGCTACTTGGTGGGGCACCGCGACTGGCGTCCCATGTGGTGGCACAACGACTATCACTTTGAATGGGATGTCGATCTGAGCGAGGTCCTATCTCCCGGCACCCACACCCTAGCCTTGCGCCTGCACAACGAGCATCACATGGGCGGCATCTGGCGGCGTCCTTTTCTCTATGAGAAGCGCATGTAACTATTAAGTGGTATGAGATGCTTCGCTTCGCTCAGCATGACAGCATGAGGCGTCATCACCCGTCATGCTGAGCGGAGCGCAGCGGAGTCGAAGCATCCCATACCTCTATGCCCATGCGTAACGTCCATTTATTATTATCGTGTCTCAAGGCCCGCACAAAACCGACCAACCTGAAAGGAATCGTCCATGATCGTCGATACCCACGTCCACATCTGGGAAATGTCCGAGAAATACCCCATCGGACCCACCGCTCCCAACTGGACCTCCGAGCCGGACGAACCCGCCACCGCCGACGAGCTAATCGAGGACATGGACCAAAACGGCGTTGACCGCAGCGTCTTGGTGCAGACTAGCTGGTCCACTTGGGACAACGGTTATATCGCCGATTCGCAGGCCCGCTTCCCCGATCGCTCTATCGGTCACGGCATGCTCGACCCGCAAAATCCAGACAACGCCGATCAGGCGCGCTATTGGATGGAGGAACGCGGCTTGCTCGGTTTTCGCTTCCACCCCATGTACTACCCAGACGAAAAAGTCCTGACCACGCCTCAGAACCGTCCCCTGTGGGAAGTCCTAGCCGCAATGGGTGCCGTCATCCAGTTCCATCTCAACGCCGCTTGCGCCGATCAAATAGCTGAAATCGCCCGCCGCCATCCGCAGATGCCCCTGCTATTGGACCACATGGGCTATCCCAACCTCGACGAGCCAGCCGAGGCTTTTCAGCCCATCGTCCAGCTAGCCGATTTCGACAACATGGCAGTGAAAATATCGGACGTCCACGGCCGCTCGAAGCAGGCTTTTCCCTATGCCGACGTGCATCCCTTCATCCAGCGTCTGCACCAAGCCTTTGGGGCCGAGCGCATGTTGTGGGGCACCGGTTATCCAGGACACCACCGCACCAAGCACAACTGGCCGACCCTAGCCGAGGAGTTGCGCCTAGTGCAAGAGGGTTTCGACTTTCTCAGCTCGCGCGAAAAAGATCAAATGCTAGGCGGTACGGCCGCCCGTATCTGGGGATTGACCTGACCGTTACAAGTTCGTCCATCCACAATCCACAAGGGAGACCCACATGACATTGGACACCAGCGACCAAAACATATACCAAGCCATTGGCGTCGAACCCATCATCAACTGCCGTGGCACGTTTACCATCATCGGCGGCTCGGTCGAACTCCCCGAAGTTGTAGCGGCCATGGAAGCGGCCTCGGGCTACTTCGTCCAATACGACGAACTGGCCGAAGCCGTCGGCCAAAGACTAGCTGACATCACTGGGGCCGAATGGGGCCTGATTCCGGCGGGTTGCGCCGCTGGCCTCAAGCACGTCACCGCAGCTTGCGTCACTGGCGGCAATCCCGAAAAACTGATCCGCATCCCGGATTTGACCGGCTTGGACAAAACCCAAGTCATCATCCCCCGGTACTCGCGTAACGCCTACGACCATGCCCTGCGCAGCATCGGCGTCGAAATCGTCATGGTCGAGACCCGGGCCGAATTGGAGCAAGCCATCAATCCCCGCACCGCCATGATCTACATAACCACGGGGGCAGGCTCTGCCACCGGCCAGCCGCTTTCCCTAGAAGTCATTGCCGACGTGGCCCGGCCACACAAAATCCCCGTCCTCGCCGACTCCGCGGCCGAAAACCTCACCATTCCCAATATCCACTTGCAAAGGGGTGCTACCGTCGTGGCCTACAGCGGCGGCAAAGCCCTGTGCGGGCCCCAGTGCGCCGGCTTAGTGCTCGGCGACAAAGCCCTGCTCCAGTCGGCGTGGCAATTCAGTTCACCGCACCACGGACCGGGCCGCGATAATAAAATCGGCAAGGAAGAGATCATGGGGATGTTGGCGGCGGTCGAAGCCTGGGTGCGCCGCGACCACGCCGCCGAATGGCAAACTTGGCTGTCCTATCTCGACCACATCGCCCAGCGGGTGAGCGACATTGACAGCGTATCGACCGAGGTCAACGACCCCACCGGCCTGTCCAACCGCGCCCCAGTCCTCACCATCAGTTGGGACCCAGCCGTCTTGCACATTACCGGCGCAGAGGTCGCCGAGGATTTTGCCCGCAACAAACCCCGCATTGCCGTGGCCAGCGGCGATGCCAACGACCGCACTTCCATCGGCATCACGCCCAACCAGATGCAGCCGGGCAACGACCAAGTGGTCGCCGACCGAATTCACCGCATTCTATCCGCGCAACGCAGTCCCCAATCGACGGAGCTAGCCCCTCCGGCAACCGATGTCAGCGGTTCTTGGGATCTCACCATCAACTATTCGAGCAGCAGCAGCCAGCACCAGCTATTCCTAGAACAAGAGGGGCATTGGATCGGCGGCACCCATATAAGCGATTTTTCCCAGCAGCCCATCGTCGGCGTCATCGAAGGCGATCAGGTAAAGCTGCGCAGTCAAGTGAGCCGCCCGGGCGATACCATCCCCTTCCTGTTTTCAGGGCGCGCTGCGGAAGACCGCATTTCAGGGTCCATTCATTTAGGCGAGTACCGCAACGCCGATTTCACCGCCTGCCGCTCCCAGTACGCAAAATCGCCGATCTCAATTAGCATACCCGGCGGAGCGCCGCTGGCGACCTAATTATAAACCAGCGGCTCACGATGAGTCCGGCGTGACCGTCTTCCAGCGCAAGGTCTGCGCCGCCAGCAACTCGGCATCCGGCGTCGGCAGATCGCCGGTCGAGGGCTTGAAGACGCAGCCCTCGGCGAGCTCCGTGGGCGGTTGCGACAGGTCGCGGTGGTAGAAGCGGGAGGAGGGGAACAGGTCGCCCGGGTAAGTGAAGTTCTCCAGCGTCGCCAGCTCCACGCAGATCGATCCCCCCAGAGCACTTTCGAGCATGCCCCCGACCCACACCGGCACGCCAGCGTCCCTAGCCATATCGTGCACAGCGAGGGCGTTGGTCAAGCCGCCGATCCTTCCCGGCTTGATGTTGATGTAGCGACAGGCACCGATGCGCAACGCCTGCTCGGCGGTGCGCGGATCGACGATGCTCTCGTCGAGACAGATGGGCGTGCCGATCTGTCTGGCGAGCTCGGCGTGATCGAGCAGGTCGTTGTACGCAAGTGGCTGCTCAATGAAGGCGAGCCCCATGCCGTCGATAGCCTTGAAAAACGGCAGGTCGTCGAGGGTGTACCCGGAATTGCAGTCGATGTGGAAGGTGGTGTCGGGGAAGGTGCTGGTGACGATTTGCAGCATTTCCAAGTCCCAGCCCGGGGCCACTTTCAGCTTGATGCGCGGGAATCCGGCGTCGACGGCCTGCTGGATGTTCCCGAGAAGCATGTCGTAGGAGTCTTGGATGCCGAAGTCAGCGCCGGCCACCACGTCGCGAGTCCGGCCGCCGAGAAGCTGGTGCAGGGGGGTCCCAGTGATGCGGCTCTGTAGCGTCCACCAGCCGATCTCCACGGCCGCCTTGGCGAAGCTGTTGCCCTTGAAAATCGCCAGCCGCTGGTCGAGGTCCGCGGCCGTGTCGTACTCGCGCCCTACGACCCAAGGCCCCATCACCTCGGAGACGTGGTAGAACGCGGACCCGGCGCTCTCATTGAGATAGGTGGGCGCGAAGAAAGGGGTGCTTTCCGACCAAGCTTCGTGCTCGCCGCTGGTCAGCTTGACGAGTACCGAGTGGATGTCGGCGTCTTCCCCATACGCCGTGCGCCAGGGATAGATGAGCGGCATCACCACGTAGTACACGTCGAGTCTGTCGATTCGCATCTATCGCTTCGCCTCTCCGGCCAGCGTCGTCACCGCTTCGACTAGTGTGTCTAGCTCCGCGTCGCTGGTGTAGAAGGCCACCGAGATCCGCACGCCGGTCGGATCGGTCATGTACGTGCCCCGTTGGACGATCTGCCAGCGCTGCCTGAGGGCTGTGGAGACCTCGTCGCCCTCCATCCCGGCGATGGCAAATGTGACGATGCCACTCCGGGTCTCGGGGCGGCGTGAACTGACGACCTGCACGCCGGAAATGGCGTCGAGACGCGCCCACAACTCCTCTGCCTTGCGGCCCGCCTCCGCGGCGATGGCCCGAGGTCCGCCGATGCAGGTCAGGAAGTCGAAGCTGGCGCCGACACCCAAGTAGAGCACGCTCGCCGGACTCCCCATCTCGTACTGTCGCGCTGAGGCGGAGGGATCGTGCGGACGCCGCAACGGCTTGAGAGCCTGCTGCGCATCTCTGCGGACGTAGAGAAACCCCGTGCCGATCGGCGCCAGCAGCCACTTGTAGCAGTTGGTAGCGTAGAAGTCGCAGCCCATGCCATGGAGGTCCACCGGCAGTTGCCCCACCGCCTGACAGCCGTCCCACAGCGTGAGGATTCCGCGGGCCCGAGCTAGGGCGCAGATCTCCCCAGCCGGCAGCAGGGTGCCCGAATCGGTGGTGACGTGACTGAAGCAGATCAGCCGGGTGCGTGGCGTGATGGCCCGTTCCACCCGTTCCAAGATCACGTCCTTGTCGTGATCCAGTTCGACCTCCTTGATGACAGCCCCCTCCCGGTCGGCCAGCCCTTGAACGGCCTGAAGCGGTACTGGATGCTCCTCGCTGGTGATCAACACCTCGTCACCCGGTTCCCAGCGCAGCCCCCCCAACACCATGCCAAAGCCGTCGCCGGTGCTCATGGTCAAGGCGATCTCCGTCGAGTCGGCCCCGAAGAAGTCGGCGATCTTCGCAGGGATCTCGGAGGCGGCCTCGCTCATCGCTTCATACCAGTCGATGGGACTCAGCCTACCATCGGCCATCAGCCGGTAGCCAGCGGTGATCGCCTGACTCACGCTGGCGGGTGCTTGGCCGACCCCGCCGGTATTGAGATAGACGCCGAACCGCAGACCCGGGATCTGATCTCGAATCTCAGCGACATCCATGCGCCTGTTCCTCCCTCTGTGCTGACTATTAAACGCGCACCCCGGCCTGGAAAACCGCCCTGACGTCGCTGAAGGCGGCCACGTCTGCCGTCGGATCGCCCCCAAAGGCGGCAAGGTCCGCAGATTTTCCGACCTCGATGGTCCCCACCTCATCGGCAATGCCGGCCGCCTCGGCCGAGACCCGGGTCGCCGCGACGAGAGCTTCGGCCGGGGTAAAGCCGCATTCGACCAGTAGCTGCAGGTCGTAGTCCAAGTGGCCGAATTCGAGGGTGCCCACTCCTGAGTCCGTGCCGGGCACCACGCGCTCCTTCAGGCAGTAGTCGAGCATCTGCCGCATCACGTCGAGTCGCTTCTCCGCTCGTTGTTCGAGATGGGCGAGCGCAGCCTCCTCTTTGGCGCCCATAGTTCCCGCGTCGCGCAGCTTGCGCAGGCGCACCATCTCCGGGTAGTTGGTCCACGCCTGCAGCGTGGGGCTCAGCCAGATGCCGGATTCGGCCAACATCTCGGCTACTTTCGGGTCGAAGCGCATTACGTGGTCCGGTTCGAGGAACTCGACGTGCTCGATCAGGTCGATGCCAGCCTCGACGGCCCGCACCATCGACTCCTTGGCGCGGCAATGGGCGACAGTGAGGCGGTGAAACTGGCGCGCCTCGCCCACTAGGGCCTGCAACTCTTCAGTCGAATAGGAGGCCAACCCCGGAATCGTGCCGGTCGTCCCGCCTCCGGAGGCCATTACCTTAATGTAGTCGGCCCCCTCGTGCACGAGCCGACGCACGGACCGGCGGATCTCTTCCACTCCGTCGGCAACCTCGTTGCACATGTGGAAGTGGCCCCCCGTGCAGGTGATCGGACGACCGCTGACGAGCAGCCGCGGCCCGGAGATGTATCCGCGTTGCAGACCTTGCTTGAGGATGAACCCGACCCTGTTGCGGGCGCCGTGCTCGCACAGGGTGGTAATGCCGGCGCGTAAGTGCTTGCGCATGTTCATGGCCCCGATCAGTACCATCATCTCGTCGCTCTCGAGAAAGGTCAGGTCGTAGCGGCGGCCGTCTCCCGGCAGGCTGAGGTGGGTGTGGCCATCGATGAGGCCGGGAGTGAGACAGCAGCCATTCAAATCGACGGTCGGGGTATCGGGAGGCGTCTGCTGCTCCACCTGTGCCAATGGTCCGATCGCGGCGATTGTGCCATTTCGTACGAATACCGCCTGCCCGGCCTTGGCGCTGCCGCCGAGGCCGTCGGCGAGCAGTCCTGGGCGAATCAGTACCGTCTGTGAATTCGATGCGGGCATAGCTAAGGTTCCTTCGATTTTGTGGAGAGTTATGAGCCTTCGGCTACAGTCCTCTTCGACAGCCGAAAGAGCGAGCGGAAGGCCTTCGGAAAGTAATACAAAACTTCGTGGAAGACGAGGAACTCGCAGGGGAATCTATGAGTATTGACCGTCCGTGGGGTCGTTGTTACGTTGTTTCAAAGTAACAAGTTGAGGAGGTAACAATGCCTACAATCAGAGTGTCGGCGGAGACAATGCAACGCCTCAAGAGGTGGGCAGACCCCCTAGAGGACACGGCGGAATCAGCAATCTCCAAGGCGTTGGATGCGGCCGAAAAGATGCGAGAAGAAGAGGATCGAGTTCATGCGGCTGAAAGGGTTGCCAAGGATCTGTCAGATATTGGGCTTGAATCTGCCGAAAAATCGCTCTTCAAGTCTTCCGAATCGTTCGTGGACCATCTGCTCGCCATTCCCAACGTCGGCAACGATGCTGACTTCGAGCGCGACCGCTCGGGACCTCACCCATTCAATGAAGCCCAAGATCGAGCGCAGCCCACGACGGAGTAGCCATGCCATTTACCGACGCCCAGATCGGACACTACAAAACCGAGGGCTACCTATCCGGCCCGCGCGTTTTATCCGACGAGCAGATCAGCGCGCTCAAAGAACGCATCGACGACATTCTCCACGGCCGCATCCCTTTCCCCAAACATCTGATGGGCGAAACCGTCGAGCAGTCCCGAGCCAAAGGCCAACTGCCCTCGGTCAAGGTGGTCAACATCTTCCGCCGCGACCCGACCTTTGCCGCCCTCATCGACAACTCGACCATCAGCGCCTTGGCACACCAACTCATGTCTGGCCCGGTGCGCATGTGGGAAGACCAAATGATCTACAAGCCGGCCTACGACGCGGAAACCGCCTTGGCCTGGCACCAAGACTACACCTTTTGGAATCACGTTGGGCCAGCCGACATGGGCACCTGCTGGATCGCCCTAGACGACGCCACCGTCGATAACGGCTGCATGCACGTCATCCCGGGCAGCCACCTATGGCCGATGCGCTATGACCGCGAGGACGCCGTGGTTGACGACCCGCACTGGCTGCTGCAACAAGAGGGGATCCCCGACGGAACCGACCTCACCCCAGTGCCCTGCGAGGTCAAAGCCGGGCACTGTCATTTCCACCACTGCCGCACCTTCCACGGCTCGTACGGCAACAAAACCGACAACCCACGGCGCAGCTATATCATGCACCTCATGCCCGGCCACACCCGTCGCTTGGGCGACAATTGGAACGAGCGCATGGGCAACGTCGAAACCGTGGGCGTAGGCGAAGTTGTCCAGGGGCCGGACTACCCAGAGTTGGTAGCCGTGTGAAAGATTCCTCTAGGCAAAGGGAAAGGTGCCGTCGTACCCCCTAGGCCGCGACACGTGCCAGACGCCCTCGTGCATCGGCGTCATCTGGTAGTGGCACACCACATTGCTGCGCTCCATATCGTCGCGCTCCTTGGCCCCTTGATGCGGTATGTGGCTCAAAAAGACGACGCAGTCGCCTGCCTTGGGGTAGAGGACGACGTGCTCCTGGGCGTCACACCAAGCCGCGAATTTGGGGCGGTCCTTGGGGTAGAGATGGGGCGGCTCCTGCAAATGGCCGTTTTTGACGTATTTGAGGTGGCCGTCTCCCGGCCCATTGTCCTGCAAGTAATAGGTCGTATTGACCCCTACGGGCTGGGCCGCCAAGCGGTATTGCTCGACTTGGCGCTTTTCCTCCCAATAGCCGTAGAAATCCATGTGCCACTCCTGCAGGTACGGCCCCGGATTGATGTGTGCCCGCAGGCTGCGTAGCTGGCACTGCTTGCCCATCATGCCCTCCAAATAAGGGCGCACGCTCGAATGGCCCACCAAGGGGGCGAATGTTTCAGGCTCGCGGTCCAAGAGCGAATCGAACCACATATTGCCCACGGCGTTCAAGCCTTCCTCCCAACCCATTTCGCGCGCGTAGTCCACCCGCTGGCGCACCAGTTCCGTCTCTTGGGGACTCAAGGCCCCTTCGATCAAGACATAGCCGTCGCGCTCCAGTCGGTCCAGTTTATCCGTTACATCCTGCATTATTTCCAGTCTCCTTTTCCTGTGGGTCGACACTATCCTCGCCCGCTTCGCCGGTGGATTTATTGGAAGTGGTCAAGGCGTCTCCCCAAGGGTTAATGACGTCCACGTCTAGGTCTGCGAAGTCCTCGACGTTCCGCGTCGCAACAGAGAGACCATGAACTTTGGCTGTCCCGGCGATCAGCGCATCCCCTAAGTCCAGCACGCGACCAGAGCGATGCGCCTGCGCCCGGAACTGGGCAGCCCGCTCTGCCCCGGTCCTCTCCAAGGGCAAGATGCGATCCTCATACGTCGCAATGAACTCTGACAACACCGACCGCAACCCGTCGCGACGTTGTCCCGGCGGCAGCAGTTGCAAACCGAACTCCAACTCATGCAACACTAGCGCGGATAACCACAAGTCGTCTTGTGCGGTCAGGAATGCGACAACCCGCGGATTGGGCGCGTCTTTTGTCAACTCCGAGACCACATTGGTGTCTAGCAGAAACCCGCTCACCCTGTGTCTCCAGACGCGAATGGGATTTCCCGCCGGGACTCTCTATTTCTGGTGGTCGCAAGATTCGCGCCACGGGGCATGTTGGCTACCAGCCACTGGCCCATGGGTTGGCGCTGCGATTCTTTCTCAGCCCATACGTGGGCGGGAACTACAACGAAGGACTTTCGCGTACCGATGTGTTGCGGCCCTTCCTCTTCGGCGCGACGCAGGACTTCAGACAAACGCGCCTTGGCCTCGGCGACGGTCCAAACTCGATGGGGTGCTGAGTATCGGGTGGTCATAGCTCTCTAGCTGGGTTGTCAATATAGTCCAATATAGACCATATTGGCTATCGCATCAATGCTTTGTTGCGATCTGGGCGCTCAAGGAACGGCGGGCAGTTCGAAGTACCCAAGCTCAGCCATGCGCCGCAGCCAGCGTCCTCGCTTGGGGCTACCGGAGGGGTTCCGCAGCCATTCGAGCGGGTACATAGACTGTTCCGATCTCCCGAAGTGCGCGGGCGTCTTCTTTGAGTTGACGGCGCGTTCCCGAGTTGCGGCCTCTTCGACTTCGCCCTTGGGGTTGTTGTAGTACACACAGGTGCACATGCGGCGGCCCGCAGCGCCGCCACTACTGGCGTGCCAGCAGCGCATGTCGAAGGCCACCACATCGCCCGGTTCCGACCGGCAGGCGTAGGCGGGGACGTCGGCCACGTCGAGCTCTAAAGAGTTCAGGGAGTCGTGCAACTGATAGTGGAACTCGCGCCGGTGCGAACCGGGGATGAGCCGCAGGGCACCGCTCTCGGCATCGACCGGGTCGAGGTAGAAGGCAAACTTGACGCCGAAACAGTCCGCGGATGGATCGGCCTTGTGGTCGGGATGCCAGCCCGTATCGCCGACATAGCGGTTGGCATCGGTGCCGATGCCGATGACGTCGTCGCCGTAGAGCTGCTCGGCCACGCCGCAGAAGCGTTCGTCTTCGAGCAGGCTGGCGTACAGGGGGGTGCGCGGATGCAGCATCATCGTCCAGTAGCGCGTCTCCCCGGTGAAGGGTTGATCGGCGTACACGTGATCGAGCTCGGACTCGTACTCCTCGCGCAGAATCTCGACCTCTTCCGGGGTGAATAGCTTGCGCAGGGTGACGAAGCCGAAGGTTCGGAAGTGATGCAGTTGCTGGTCGGTCAACATGGGATTCCTCCGATGCGGCTGATGCGGCCATTGAAAAGGGTTGTCGTAATGCTTGGGCGAAATTAGAGCGCGTCGCCCGATTGGGCAATATCAGTTCTTGATCCCATCACCTTATTAGCAGACGGTGGCGGTTTGCATGGCCGCGAGCAAGTCGGCCGGACTCATCAGAACACCCAGAATAGAGTGCTCGCTACCCCGTGGTATTTCCAGCCCAGTGGTAGTAGCCGTTATGCCGTCAAAATCGCGCGTGGGGTGTACGGGGATTTTGCGATTGGGCCGGTCGATGCTGAGATGGGCGTGCAGGGTGATCCCCAAAGGGCTTTCCAACATCACTTTACTAGGGTCCAGGTCGAGCCTGATCTTGCCCGTGGCTCCTGCGTCAATCTTCCTGAATCCGTCGAGGAAGAAGCCGATCGGATAGCCCAGCGGACCGTCGAAGAGGTAGCCTCGCGTGATGCTGTCCGGGAGCAGAAAATGGGTCACCAACTCCGCTTTGCAAAGGAGGCGTTGGTCTGGCACCGTCATGTCAAAGTTGTCAAACGCCGGCGTCTTGAGACCGAGCTGTCGGCCGAGTGCGGTGCCGTAACTATAGACACATCCAGTAAACGACTCGCCCCACAACTCCAACTCGGTGGTCTCGCAATCGAGCTGGTGCCCCTTATCGGCTAGCTGCGACGAGAACGAGTCGGTCAGGTCCTGCCTGTACTGCTCGGGGTCGATCCCGTCGTACCACTCGGCACCGGGCTCGACAACGCGGTCGTCCCCGAGTTGTTGCTTGGCGTAGGCGAGGATTTCCCGCCCCCCGTCGAGCTGAGCGTAAATCGCATCCGGCTCCAGTTGACGGATCGCCGCACGCCAACGTCGTTCGCACAACAACTCGCGCTCGAGATAGATCCCGGCGTTCGTGTTGCGCAGGGTTTTCGGATCAGTGGCCGCCAGGTCGCTGTAGAGCATTGAGTGAATCAGATAGACGATCTTTCTCACCTTCATTGGCGCAATCTCACTTTCTTGACTCAATTATCGCTGACTACTTCTACCATAATTGACTTTTTCTACCCTTCTTGCCACCTTTCTAGCATGGACTTGACCTATTCTGGACGGTCCAATGGCAGCGGAGGGCATTTCATGAGCTTGAACATTAAGAATAAGGACGTCGAGCGGCTGATCAAAGAGGTCTCCCTCCTCACAGGCGAGAGCAAAACGGAGGCAGTGCGCCGATCCCTAGAGGAGCGCCGCGACCGCTTGGCCTATCAAGGTGCCGCCAATGACCGTGGCGGACGGTTGCGCCGATTCCTAGAGACGGAGGTTTGGCCCTATGTGCCGCCCTCGGAGCTAGGTAGAAAGCTGAGCCGGGATGAAGAGGAAGACATCTTAGGCTATGGCTTGCGTCGCCGCCGGATGTCGGTGCCGAGCGCATCATCAGGGTTGCCCTGTCAATGGAGTACAAGGACGTGACCGGGCAGTACATCCACGAGGATCAAATCCGGCCGCCCAACGGGGAAGCTCTTGACTATGCCGTCGTTGAGCGAGGGTGGTCCCTCAGCCACGAGGCGGTGGGCACATGACCGCTCTCGACCACGCCATGGGGTGGATCCACGGCGAGTTGGTCGAAGGTGGCGTGGCGATCGCGTTCGGCCTGCTCCTCATCTTCTGTAGCGGTCTGCTCTGGAAGTTCGGAGAGTCGCCAGCGGCCCGAGCAATGGTGATGCCCCTGTTGGTACTGGGGGGGGCGGTGGCGGTTATATGTGCGGTGATGGAGCTAAACAACATGCTCCGCATTGAAGCGTTCCGACAGGCCCATGCCCTCGATCCATCGGCGTTCGCCGAGCGGGAGATCGCCCGGGTTCAGGACTTCATGAGCTGGTACCGATATACGTTTGCGGGGGGTGCGCTTATGGTGGTCGGGGGGCTGGCGGTGTTCCTCTTTCGCGATGCACCGGAGGCGAAGGCGATCGGCCTTGCCATGATCATTCTCGGCGCGACCGCACTGCATTTCGATTTCTTTTCAAAGGAGCGTGCGACGCGGTACTTAGCCGACTTGACTGTACTGGTTCGGAGCGAAGGGCCCACAGTCCTACCCTAGGGAACCGGTGCCGAGGCGACGGTCAGCGTGGCTGGAGGCGGTACGCAGCCGGAGCGTTCGACTAATCCACTGATGTTACGCAGTTTTCCAGAAAATCCTCCATTTCGCCCCAATATGTTGGGTCAACAGGTTTCAATAAACCACAAGATAGCGAGTCACTGCGTAACATCAGTAATCCAGAACATCGCCGGTCGTCCCCTCGGATACCGCCCTCTTGCCGATGCGCGGGAGGTCATACTGTTCAAGACTCGAAATCCAGCCTTGCTGGTGCTTGCCGCTTCTCCAATCGGCCTGCTTCTGCTCGAGCACGCGCACCGTGGCCTCCGCGAAGTTGGGGAGCCCCTTGATGCACCTACGCTAATGCCCAACTCGCTGGCGGGTCACTCCGCTGCACGAGAACGATTTCTCGCAGACGGACCCCGTACTCGCCTAATGCAGTCAGGGTCGGCGACTTAACGAGCCGCGACGGACTTCTCATCAATAGCGCATTTACCCAGTTGTCGGCATTGAGGAACGCGAAAGTAGATCAACTGCTGGTTGAGCTTTTCCCCTACGTCAGAGCAGCGGCCGTTCGTGGCTCCAAGGGGCGAGCTGCTCAAAGGCGCGAGCGGCGCACAACACGGTGAGGTCCTGACGCCAGCCGCCGATGATTTGCAAGCCCACGGGCAGGCCATCGACGCGGCCGCAGGGCGCGCTGGCAGCGGGTAGGCCGGTGAGATTCACCGGGTAGGTGAAGGCCGTCCAACTCAGGTAGGTAGTAACGCGGCCGGCGACCGAACCGGGGTGGTCGTCGCCAGCGGAAAAGGCGGTGACCGGCAGCGTCGGCGTCAGCAGCAGGTCGTAGTTCTCGTAGAATTCCCGCCATTGGTGGTAGTACGCATTGCGTTCTATGTAAGCACTAGCCACGTCCGTACCGCGGAACTCGAACCCTTCTTCGATGACGGCGCGCAAGCCAAGATCGAGGCGATCGGCGATCTGGTCGAACTGGTCGCGGAAGGTGGCGGCAAAGGCCGTTGACCACAGGACGTGGACGAGACGCCACGGATCTTCGCCAGTCGGGTGCGCCTCCTCAATAGTGCAACCGAGATCCGCGAAGCGACGGGCCGCCGCTTGTGTGGTCTCGACAACTTGGGCATCGACAGCCGCGTACCCTAAGTCGGGCGACCAAGCCACGCGCAGCCCATCCACGCCAGCCTCAATCTCATCAAGCCCCAACGATTCCGCTGGCATCGAGGTGCGATCCCGCACATCGGGACCGAGCATGACCTCAAGCATCTGCACGGCGTCGCCAACGGTGCGGGTAATCGGCCCGGCGTGAGACAGGGTCTCCACCACGCTGGCCGGATGTTGGGGAACTCGGCCCCAGGAGGGTTTGAAACCAAAAGCACCCGAGAACCCAGCCGGGATGCGGATCGAGCCAGCGCCGTCCGTGCCCTGGGCCAGCACGCCCATGCCAGCGACCACGGCCGCCGCAGCTCCGCCGCTGGAACCGCCCGCCGTGCGTCCGTGCCGCCAAGGGTTGTGAGTCGGCCCAACGACGCGGTTACCCGAATCGCCCTTCCAGCCCATCTCCGGCGTGTTCGTCTTGCCGACTAGCACCATGCCAGCGTCGCGCAACCGTTCGGCAAGGGGCGCGTCAAAGTCCGGGATCCAGTCGGCAGTCAGCAGCGACCCACGGGTGGTGCGGATCCCGCGCGTCGCCGTCAGATCCTTCAGCGAGCCGGGTATGCCAGCCAGAGGAGGCGGCTCCTCAGCACCGGCAAAGGCAGCTTCGGCAGCGCGAGCCTCGGCCAAAGCCCGCTCCGGCGTGACCGTGACGAAGGCATTGATCCGTGAGTCGAGCGATTCGATTCGTCGCAGCACCGCCTCGGTGACTTCCACCGGGGACAGCTCGCGGCGTTCGTACAGTCGGCGCAATTCAACGCCGGAGAGATAGCATAGATCAGTGTCGTTCATAATTAATCCGAATTATGTACTGACGTTACGCATTGTAGGGGCAACCCTTGTGGTTGCCCTTTTAAGACCCCGTGGGCTGAATGCACCGTGCAGCTTGGGCGCCCACAAGGGACGCCCCTACACCTATCGGTTCGTCGCAGATGCGTAACATCAGTTATGAATCCTGAAGCTCCACTTCTCTGCCGAGGCAGGACGACTCCATACACGCCGTCAGTACCGCCACCATATGGCGGGCGTATTCAGCCGTCACCGGTGGCTCCGTTCCCGCATCAATCGCCGCGACAAATGCGCCCAATTGCTGCGTCGTGGTGTGGTGGTCCTCGGTCACCTCGACCTGTTCCCAGTCCCCGTCCCGGCCGATGAAGAGATCGTTCCTTCCCGATTCGATCCCCCTGCGCAGTTGGAGCATGCCGTCCGTACAAACGAACTCCGTACTGAAGCGCCTCCCCCCCGTCCGCCACCACACATGAATCAGCGTCGAGTACACGCCGTTTTCAAACTGCAAAAGCGCCATGGCCACATCGTCCGCTGAGAATTCAAAGAACCGGCTGTCGATCAGGGCCTTGACGGCGACGACGCGACTGCCCGTCCACCAGCAGGAGCGATCGATCAGGTGGATGCCGTTCTGATACCACAAGCCCCCGTGCGTCGCCTTGTCGAGATACCAAGCCGCCCTGTTCGGGTTGAAGGGGCGGTAGGCCTCGTCGCAGAGACAGACGAGGTCGCCCACGGCCTGCTCGCGCAGCAGCTTCTTCACGGCCCGATTCGCCGGCGAGAAGCGGTGCATGTGGCCAACGGAGAGCTGTTTGCCGGTCCGCCGCGCGGCTGCTATCATGGCGTCGCACTCCTCCACGTTGACGGCCATTGGTTTTTCCACCAGCACGTGCTTGCCGGCCTCCAACGCGGCTACGGTTACTTCGCAGTGCAGGCCGTGAGGCAGGCAGACGATGACGAGGTCAACCCCCTCGTCCGCGAGCAGACCCTCATAGGAAGCGTAGCCCTCGCAACCGTGCTCCGCGCAGACGCGAGCTAGACGTTCCGCGTCGGTATCGGCGACCGCTCGCAAATGCGTAGATTCAAGGGCCGCCACCGCTCGCAGATGTCCCGTGGATACGCTGCCTATACCTATGATTCCGACTCCGTGCATCTCATCCTCGATTCAGAAGGACAGAAGTATAAACAGGCGTTTGAACCTTGGTCAACGTGCGTGGCGCACTTCGGTTTGACGACCAGCTTGCACGGAGCCGCGTCCATTCTCTTTTTCCTCACTACAAAGTTATCCATTGCTTCTAAGAAGTACTGAGGAGACAAACGATGAATACGCACCCCACAACGCCGCAAATCCTCTCGGTCGAGAAGATCTGGGACCGAGGCCCCCACAACGCCTTCACCGACCTAGTGCGCTTCGCCGATCGGTGGTGGTGTACCTTCCGCGAGGCCCAAGACCACGGGCCGAGCATCGGCACCATACGAGTCATTTGCTCAGACGATGGCCACTCTTGGGAGTCGGCAGCAGTCCTAGCGGAACAGGAGATAGACCTGCGCGATCCCAAGCTGTCGATCGCCAGCGACGGACGCCTAATGCTGGTCGCCGGCGGCAGCCTGTACGCGGGCACCGAGTACGGCACCCGCTCGCCGCGCATTGCCTTTTCAGACGACGGCTACACCTATACTACGCCGCAGAAAGTGCTGGCGGAAGACCACTGGCTGTGGCGCGTCACCTGGCACGAAGGAATCGCCTACAGCGTATCGAAGTTGGGCGAGGGCTCCCATCCGCGCCGGGGGTTCCTCTACTCCAGCACCGACGGCCTCGACTGGCAGTGGATCACCGAGTTCTTCCTACCCAACGACACTTGGACGGCCAGTGAGACCACCCTGCGCTTTATGCCCGACGGCACCATGATTGCCTTGGTGCGACCCGACTGGATCGGCACCAGCCAAGCTCCGTACACAGACTGGCAGTGGACCCAGATCGACTACCCAATGGGAGGGCCTAATTTTATCCGCTGGTCCGATGGTGCCCTGTGGGCCAGTGCCCGCAGTCGGCACCCCGACGGCGGCGCGGCCACGGTCCTCGCGCGGATGACGCCGACCAGTTACGAACCGGTGCTATGGCTGCCCAGCGGCGGCGACTGCAGCTACGCTGGCATGGTCGAGCATGAGGGCTTGCTGTGGATGAGTTACTATTCGTCGCACGAAGGGAAAACCAGTATTTATCTAGCGCAGATCGCCGTCTAGGCCGCCGCCCAGAGTACGCGTCGTAATATACAATCAACAGCTATATTAGAAGGAGAAGAACTGACCATTCGACTATCACTTATCGCTATTTACTGCGGCTAATTGTAAAAACTCGTACTCTGAACCGCCAACGAAAAGATTCTCTTCGGTGTTTTCAAGTTTTTTGACTGTTGCTCTAATAGCGTGTTCTGATTGATCAATGCCGATCCAGTTTCTGTTGAGTTGCTGGGCGGATTTTAGCGTCGTTCCCGATCCGCAAAAACAGTCCAGCACAATACTCCCCGGATTAGAAGAGGTGCGAACAATCAGATCTAATAATTTATTATTTTTTTCCGTTGGATACATAGGATATTGAGGGTCCTTGTATTCCCAAATGTCTTGTACCCTCTTACCCTCCCTTTCGTCTGCAAATACTACTTTTCGCGGATTGCCCGTTGCCGACCATTCTATCAGACCATCTCTGTCCCATTGCTCCAGGGTCTCTACATCGGTTCTCCAATGCCGGCCCTTGGGCGGCATCATGCCTCTAAATGGTCGATTGGAGTTGCCTCGTTCAGTTTCTCCCGGGGCGTGAATAGGTACAGTAGTATAGCGTCTCCCTTTCTGATCCGTCTTTGGAAACAGTTTTTCAATATCTTTTTCCGAGTACTTTTCTCTTGGTTCATTCCATATAGGATACGATGTTTTGCTATAAAAAAGGATCAAGTCTTTTATGTTTCCGTAGCCAGTTCTATTAAAGTTTTTAGGATTGCATTTTATCCTTGTTATATCATTGCGAAAGTTGTCCATGCCAAACACTTCGTCCATCATAACTTTGACATAGTGTCCTATTTTGTAGTCAATATGTAAATAGATAGATCCCCTCGCCGATAAAAGTTCTCTTAGCAAGACCAATCTTTTTCGCAAGAATTCGACAAATTCAGCTCCTTTGAGTCGATCAGAGTAAGCGACAGAACCACTACGTGAATGGCTCACGGTCGAAGCACGCTCTTTGGTAATAGTAAAATCACTGCCAGTAGCGAAGGGAGGATCAATGTACACTAAGTCTATTTTTTCTTGGAGATTTCTATTGTGTAGAAGATAATTTAAGCCCTCTATATTATCACCTTCAATTAGCAGATTCACTAGTAATATCTCCTTCTTATATTTGATATAAAAACTCTCGTAACACGAGCGCACTCATAATATTGTAATCTTTGTACTTTTCAACTAATGACTTATACATTTTATTATTACCTTCTATATACAGAACGCCATCTAGTACAGCGACTATGATAGCTTCGACTCCTTCTGTTCTCAATGTACTAATCGCATCATTAAATTGGGCATTTTGATGTCCGCCAAAATCTGTAAGAAATTTCGCCTCTCCAATCACGTATTTATTGTTGAACCTCGCCACAAAGTCTAATCCTTTTTCATGGCTATATTCCAAATACTGCCTTGCAAAATCCATATTTTCTTTATCACTTCCATCTAAAACTGCATCTTTATTATCAGAAATAAATAATTCCCAATTGACAGGAGTGATGCCTAAAGATTTTTCTTTTAACCAATAGCGAAACATAGGACCAATTTGTCTGTTGGTTTCTTTCGGTTCTGTACATCTTTCAAATATTTTATCAATGCCCATTTCATACAATCTACCACAAATTCTATTTATCGTTCTAGGGTTTCTACCTATGGCTTTTCTATCTCTTCTCAGATAGGAAATATAGCTATCTTTTATCGGAAATAAGTCCAGTTTTAATAATTCGCAGACTAGAGAATAATTATCTTCATCATAAAATGCCTGCTCAATTTTAGCCCAAGATTCTTTGTCTATATCTCTTATTCCTTCTGGAATCGTCGGATATACTTGAAATAAATCATCCAAGTAAGACCTCTGGTTTGCATAGTCGATGCTTAACTTAGTCCATCTATTCATTTATAGAATTCCTCATTATGGATAGTTGGCGTACTTGCCTAGTGGCTCCACCTATGAAAAATAGAGAAAACTAGAAGATCGACACCAACTCTTTATCAGTCAAGCTGCTTGGATGTCCTAGTATATAAAAAATCTTCTACAAGAAAACCATGATGGCACCCTTGTCTTGTTCCTATCGGCGTATGTACCTATTGTACTACTGAGATGTCAACGCATACCTACTCATCCTCCACGAGAAGCCATGCCCGACCAGACCGACCCCATCCAATTCGAGGTCATTCGCAACGCCCTGCTCGAAGCCACCGAGGAGATGGCCATTGCCCTGCGGCGCAGCGCGTATTCGACCAACATCAAAACCCGCGCCGACTTCTCCTGCGCCTTTTTCGACCGCCAGTTGCGACCCGTCGCCCAAGCCTTTACCCAGCCAGTACACCTCGGCTCGCTGACGATCCTCACTCCCCGCACGGTCGCCGAATACGGCCCGGAGAACTTGCAGGCCGGAGACGCGATCCTCGTCAACGACCCCTATCGCGGCGGAGTTCACCTCAACGACATCACGCTGATTTCGCCCGTCTATTGCGGCGCGGAACTCTTCGGCTATGTAGCCAATCTCGCCCATCACGTCGATGTTGGCGGCGGTGCGCCGGCCAGCATTGGAGCCTTCCAACAGGTGTATCAGGAGGGCATCATCATTCCTCCGGTAAAGCTGGTGCGCGGTGGGGAAATCGCGACCGATGTCTTCGAGCTAGTCATCGCCCAGATCCGCTCCAAGCGGGAGACGCGCGGCGACTTTCGCGCCCAAGTGGCGGCTAATCACTCGGGAATTCGCCGGCTCAACGGGCTCGTCGAGCAGGTGGGGTTGGCGGAAGCGTCTTTCTACATGGACCGGCTCATCGACTACACCAGGGAGCGGACGCTATCTGAGTTGGCTAAGTTGCCCAAGGGGGAATTCACGGCCACAGGCGTCGTCGATAACGATGGCTTTACCGACGAGCCGGTGCGGCTCCAGGTCCGCGTCGCCATCGACGACGAGGGAGTCCTCTTCGACCTGACGGGGTGCGATCCGCAGCGCCGGGCACCGGTCAATTCCACGTACTCCCAGACCTTCGCGGCCTGCGCCTACGTACTCAAGTGCCTAATCGACCAAGACGTGCCGGTCAACGCCGGGTTCTACGAACAGGTGCGGCTCGTGGCCCCCGAGGGGACGGTCGTCAATTGCACGGCACCCTCACCGGTAGTCGGGGGCTGGGAGACCCAGGTACGGCTCTCCGATATCATCCTCAAGGCACTGCATCCAGCGTTGCCCGATAAGATTCCGGCCGCGACCAAGGGAACGATGTGCCAAGTCGGCTTCGGCGGCACCGACCCGCGCACGGGGCAGCTTTATTCCTACTACGAGACCATGGCCGGCGGCTATGGGGGGCGCAGCACCAAGGACGGGCCGGACGCCGTGCAGTGCCACGGTCAAAACACGGAGAACGCGCCGATTGAGGAGATCGAAATCAACTACCCACTGCGGATTGACCGTTATGAGTTGATAGAGGATTCAGAGGGGGCCGGTCAGCATCGCGGCGGCTTGGGACTGCGGCGCGACTACCGCTTTATCGATCACGAAGTGTCCTTCACCGTTTTGTCGGATCGAGATCGCTGGGGGCCGGAAGGGCTGGCTGGGGGCCAAGCAGGAGGCAAAGCGCGTTACATCCTCGACCCCGAAGGCCAGCACGTCGAACTGGGATCCAAAACGACGATTGCACTCGCGGCCGACACAGTCTTCAGCTATCGCACGTGCGGCGGCGGTGGCTATGGGCCACCCCATCAGCGCGACCCCCAAGCGGTGGCCGAGGATGTGCGCGAGGGCAAGGTGAGCGCAGAGCGGGCGCGAGCCGAGTACGGCGTGGTCATCGACAGCGCCACCGGGCAAGTCGATCAAACGGCGACCGAGGCGCGGCGGCGGGAGATGGCAGGCGATGGCCTATAGACTCGGTGTCGATATCGGCGGCACCTTTACCGACATTGCCCTCATCGACGAAGCGACCGGGCAAATTTATACCGGCAAGGTCTCCTCCACTCCCCAAGACCCATCCGGCGGATTTATGGAAGCCGTGCAGCGGCTGCTCGCCAAGCAGCAGGTCGCTGCCCAAGACGTGGCTTACATCGTTCACGGCACCACAGTCGCCACCAATGCCATCATCGAAGGCAAGGTGGCACCGACCGGCTTTATCACCACCGAGGGCTTCCGCGACATGCTGGAAATCGCCCGCCAGATTCGCCCCACCCTCTACGACTTGCAGTTTGAAAAGCCGCAGCCACTCGTGCCGCGCCACCGCTGTTTCGGCGTGCCCGAGCGCCTCGACGCCAGCGGCGCAGAGCTGACACCGCTCGACGAAGACGCCCTGCGCCAAGTAGCTGGCAAGCTGCGCGACGAGGGCGTCGAATCCATCGCCGTCTGCTTTCTGCACGCCTATGCCAATCCCGTCCACGAGCGGCGGGCCGGAGAGATCCTCGCTGAAGTCTTTCCCGAGGCCGTCGTCTCGCTGTCCGCGGAAGTTGCACCTGAGTTCCGCGAGTACTTGCGGGCCAGCACAACCGTAATCAATAGCTGCATCCGCCCGGTGGTCGCACGCTATCTACAGCGGATCGAAGATCGGTTGGCGCAGGCCGGTATCGCCGCCGAGCTACTCGTAATGCAGAGCAGCGGCGGGGTGTACACCTTTGCAGCCGCGCGGCAAAAGCCGGTGTACATGGTCGAGTCTGGTCCAGCCGCCGGGGTGATCGCAGCGGCGCATCTGGGACAGGCGCGGGGCTACGACCAAGTGATTTCATTCGACATGGGCGGCACGACCGCCAAAGCCGGGCTGATCCAAGACGGCGCGCCCAGCGTGACCAAGGACTACGAGGTCGGGACGACGGCGCAAACGGGCGTCGGAGCGACTCGCGGCGCTGGCTATCCGATTCGCACTCCAGTAATCGACCTCGTGGAAATCGGCGCGGGTGGTGGGTCCATTGCCTGGGTAGATCCCGGCGGCATCCTGCGGGTCGGGCCCCAAAGCGCCGGGGCCGATCCCGGGCCGGTCTGCTATGGCCAAGGCGGGACGCACCCCACGGTCACCGACGCCAACCTCGTCTTGGGACGGCTCAACCCTAACTATTTCCTCGGCGGCGAAATCGCCCTCAATCCAGCGGCCGCACAACGCGCCATCGAACAACACTGCGCCCAGCCGCTGGGCATGGATCTAGTAGAAGCTGCCCACGGCATCGTCGAAATCGCCAACACCGCCATGGTCAACGCGCTGCGGCTGGTCTCCGTGCAGCGCGGCTACGACCCCCGCGACTTCGCGCTGGTAGCCTTTGGCGGCGCGGGGCCAGCCCACGCCAACCGCCTCGCCGCCCTGACCGAGATCCCCGTGGCGATCATCCCCCAAAGTCCGGGTACAGCTTCAGCCCTGGGCCTGTTGGTGACGGACTTAAAACACGATTACGCGACCACCCACATCCAGCGGCTGGACCAAGTAGTTCCCCAAACCTTGGAGCAGGCCTTCCGCGACTTAGAAGCACAGGGGCGAGAAACGCTTGGGCGCGAGGGAATGGCGGAAGCGGCGATGGACTTCAGACGCCAAGTGGATCTGCGCTACGTTGGGCAAAGCCACGAACTGACGCTGCCGTTGGCAAACGAAGCCTTGAGCACAGCACAGCTAGCGCAGCTATTGGAACAGTTCCACCGCACGCACGATCGCGCCTATGGCTTTAGCGCACCGGGCGAAGACGTCGAGCTGGTCAGCGTGCGGCTCTCAGCCATCGGCCAGATAGCCAAACCCGCGCTGGCACCACTGGCAAAGGCAACCGGAGAGGCGACGGCCAAAGGGCAACGCCCGGTGTACTTCGCCGAGAGCAAGGGATTCGTCGATTGCCCGGTGTACGACCGCTATGCGCTGGGAGCTGGCGCGGTAGTGCAAGGCCCAGCCATCGTCGAGGAAATCGATTCAACCACCGTCGTCCATCCCCAGTTCCAAGTGCGCGTGGACGAGGTGGGGCAGATGGTGCTAACAGCGGCAGAAGCGCGTTAAAAATTCAACGAAAGTTTTCAGGAATCTCTGATCAAGTTTTTCTTTTACGAATTTTGACATTATAACAACAGAACAAGGCAGAAAAAAGAAAAACAAAACACTTAATCAGAGATTCCGTAAATATATGTCTTCCCTGATTTGCAGACATTTGAAATACCATGGAAGGGCACTTGCGTACCCCGACCTAGTCACCTTGTCAGGGACTGAGACTGTTGCGGTACTGCGGTGAAGAGGGATTACTTGCCGTAGGCGGACTTGATGAGGCCCAACAGGTCCTACGCATCGTGCTGAGTCTGAGTGCCCTCCCTTGTATGCAGGAGACCCCCACTGGATTCCCGTTTCCGCGGGAATGACCTACCGCTGCTCAACGCGACCCGAGGCGGGTTTTCATACAGCTTCTAGGATCGACCATGCAGCGACTGAACATCCTCGGACGTACTGAGCGGCCCGACGGTAGTGGGGCTATCTGAAGAGAAATGCTATTGAGGGAACTGCAAATTTCCCTGTTCGGGAATATCCGGTAGTTCAATGACTGGAATTCGGTTTTGTGCGACCGTACGCATATGTGGATCGTGGGATATAATCTCTTCTGCATTTTGGACAATGGCAATGGCCGCAATCTGAGCATCTATTCTTATGTGACTACGAGGAGCTTTTCCTTCCTCAAGTAATTTAGCTACACCACGACCTCGTTCTAATTCTGCCGCTGTAAACGCAGCCGGAGAGTCAAATGCAGCGATAAAAAAAGATCGCTCGATAATGGTTCGGATGGTTCGCAGTTGATCAACATCGCCTCGTATCATCGCCTCCGCTACGACTGGTGCAGGAACCATTAGATCTACACCCTGTTCGTCCTGATGTCTGATATAACTCTTGGCTCGTTGTACCATTTCTCCTTGACCTTGAGTTGCTTCCCCTTTAATTCCCCAGATGATAACATGCGTATCAAGACAGACCATCGTCTAAGTACCTTCCGAACGGATCTTATTGATAAAGTCAATGACATCAGTATCTTTCCACTGATCCCCTACTAATTCAGAAATTTCTTCTAGTGCTTTTACTGGCGAATGATGTGTTTGATTGGCGATTTCTGTAGCTTTGAACTCGACTAGTTCCAAAGTATGAGAATCCCATAGAGCTTGCCCGTATAAAGCGACATTTTTGTATAGACTCCGGGACAGGCTAATTGCGATTTCTCTAGTCGTTTCACAGTGAATAAGTCGGCTTCGATTAGGTAATGCGAGGTCCACTTTAGGCGTTTTTCCACCGACCCGTACGCACATACCAAAAATCGTAGTTGTGCCTTTAATAAATTGCGGCCGAGGAGGAGCTACTGGTCGTTGCGCTGATATTTCGATCTCCCGAATATGATACGACTGGTTTTGTTTTTCTGAAAACAAAACATCCCATTCCTGCCTCTTTGCCTGATTGGAAATATCATGCAGTGATTCGTGTGCTTTTATAGAAAGTGCTGCAAAGTCTCCTTCTTCGACCGAAGCAGTTATTTTAGCGAGAACCTGCCACATGAAAGGTAAAAAAGAAAAAACGAGCCGATTGCTACCCTTTTCTATGTCAACTAGCGAAATAACGGCTTGGTCTTCGGGCAGCTCTATGTTGCAGACATGAGCCGTCTCAACGATGATTGTATTTAAGTTATCAATCAGTTTCGCAAACTCTCCCAAGGGAGTAGTTTCAGGCTCAGCATTTCTAAGCGTAATGGGGTAGGTTGCATTAGCCATGATAGTCATCCCTATATAATGAGGTTATCCTGTTACACGTGCCAGAGACAACTGAATTGCGTTGAGATATAACGTTGAGTACAATTGACCAATTAGCCCGAAATGGCCTTCTTTGTCAAGACTATTTTACGCAAAGATGAACCTGTAGCCTGCCTACAACACCTACTTAAATGCGAGCGGCTGACGCCGCAGCAATGCACATACTAAACGGTAGCCTAATGACCTCGGGCCGAACATACCTGTGGATCGCCATACTGATCTTCGCCGCCGCCGCTTCGGTAGTAGCCCGCCTCGTCGAAATTGGCGAGGCGAATCTGATAGACGACCGCAACCCCATCTCCTTTTGCAACCTGCTTTTCGCCGGCAATCTCGTCGCGGCGCTAACCCTGTTCGCCCTCAATCATCGGGAATGGCGTCCCGCCCGCCTGCGCGCCCTATCGCGTCGGCAATGGCTGGTCCAGACGGCCTTGGCCCTTACCTCCGGCGCAATAGCCCCGGCCATGATGTTCACGGCCATTGCCCACACCTCGGTCACCAACATCGTCCTGATCGAGACCATAGAAATTCCCCTCGGCCTGTTGTTGGCTTGGCTGCTCTATCGAGAAAAGTCGAACTGGACGGCCGTACTGGGGGCCTTGTGCGCCCTCGGCGGCGTGGGCACGACCCTCGTCTTGCAGATGGACGCGTCGCCAGAGAGCATGGCCGCAGCGCGGATGCAGGGCGGAGTGGGCTACGGTGAATTCTTTGCCGCCGCCGCTACCGTGCTCCTCGTCTGCGGGGCCGAGATCGGTCGCAAACAACTCCAGACCATCCCCTTGGGCATCTTCAGCGTCTTCCGCAACCTCGTCGGCGCGCTTTTCTTCCTCGGAATTGGCCTATACATTTTCGGCCTTGCACACTTCGCCGACATCTTCTCCCCGCTGCTCTGGGGCTGGATGCTGCTGTATGGAGGAATCGTAGTGGCTTGTGGTCAGTTGGCGTGGTTTGCTGGCATCAAGCGCGTGCGCCCGGCCGACATTGCCACAGCGTCATCCTTCTCGCCGGTAGCCGGGGTGCTCTTTGCCGCTCTCATCTTGGGTGAAGTGCCCATGCCCGCCCAGATCATCGGCGGCGGCATCATCCTCGTGGGCATCGCCATTGCCCTGTGGGGCGAACTGCGCACCGACCGCCCGACGCGACCGCCCAAGACCGACGACAAGGCCAAAGCCTTCACCGGCGTCTAATCCTTCTCACTAACTGATGTTACGCACCCGGGTAGGGGGCGGTTTCAAACCGCCCCCTACGGTCTACGGTCCCCGGCCTAGTCGGGTTGAGGGCGTCCCGCCCTCGACGCGGGCAAAATGCCCGCGATCCCAGCGGGAATCGGGCCGAAAACCAACCACCGCCCACGTACTGCGTAGCATCAGCCACCCAAGTCTGACAGGTCTTGGGAATTGAAAGTGAGCGGGTGACCTACTACACCCGCTCGGCCTGGGGTTCGGCCTGCCCGTGGGTGTGATCCCACAAATGCCCTCGACGCTTCTGGCCTTCTAGGGTCGTTTCAAAGTACACTCCCCGAACTGGCTCGTGCACCAACGGCATATCGTGATGATGTCCCATGCCCGTGGCAAGGCAGTCTCCCGGCTTCATTTCGTACATCTTTCCCTCGGAAACGGCGCGAGCCTCCCCCTCCAAGATGATCCAATACTCGTCGCAGTCGTGAAAGTGGCTATCGAAATTGGTCCATTTTTCGTACGGGACCGGATCGCCCTTATCCTCGGGCTGGGGGCTATTGTCCATGTTGAAGATGCCCGAACCACCCGTCTCTGCTCCCCAGCGTCCACAAAAGCGCACCAGCGTAGCCGCCTCTTTTACCTCCAATACTTCAAAAGCCCCCGGACCGACCAAATCCAGATTGGCACCCGTGGCGGCTTCCACCTCCTCGGCACCCACCCGCAACCGGCAACTTCCCCCTCCCACAATCAGCTTCTCCACCTTGCCGCGACGCGCAAAGCAGTGTTCATCGCCTGCGTCGAGCTGCACGACCTCAAAGTGTTCCAACTCGCACCAATCGGGGTACTGGTCTTCACTTCTGAACATCGGCATAACATTTCTCCCTTCTCTCGGTTTTTAAAAGGTTTTAGAATATTAGGTGTCTGAGATTCACACAAATCAACTGACCTTAGGAAGCACAAACCATGACCGAGGAAGTCGGTGGACAGGTGAGCGATACGTTTAGCAGGCCGCTCGATTTTGCGTCTGCTGCACAGGTGGTTAGTGCCCGCGAGATTCACGCGCAGGTGATTGATGCGCTTCGGGATATGTGATGGTTCAACGGGATTACAATGCTGTTGTCAGGCGCGTGGAAGCGGTGTCTGGTATTGATGTGCAGATATTGGGCGAGGTTGAAGGTTTGCCGATTCTGTGTGTGTCTGCTGGCAGGGGAGACGCACCGGTTGTTTATATCAATGGAGGGACGCACGGCGATGAACCGGCTGGCGTGGAGGCCGCGCTCGCTTTTTTGCAGGGGGAGTGGGAGCGCTGGGCTGATAGGGTGCGTTTTGAAGTTATTCCGTGTTTGTGTCCGTGGAGCTATGCTCACAATGCCCGGTTCAATGCACAGGATGTAGATGTGAATTGGGCGTTTTTGCGCGATGATGTGCCCGAGATTGAGATTTTGCAGGATTTTTTGGCGGGAAGAGTTTTTGCGAGTGTGATCGATTTGCACGAGGACTGGGAGAGCCCGGGATTTTATCTGTACGAGATGTTTGGAGACCGGGAATCTCTGGGACGGGAGATGGTGAAGCGGGTGGCACGGGTTTGTCCGATTAACGAGAATGCCGAGATTGAAGGCGAGGTTGCGGTCAATGGGGTGATTCATCCCAATATGGAGGTGGCAAGGCGGAAGTACGGGGAGGGCATACCTATCGCTTTGTTCCAGCGAGGCCATACGGGGCATCTGGTGACGTCAGAAACCCCGACGGCGCAGCCGATGGATGTGCGCGTTGCAGCGCATCTGGCAACTATTGAGGTGATGGTGGAGGCTAATGCTTAAATCAATTCGCTACATATGCGTCAGCACGCGCCCCTTTTCCGCAGTCAGCGCATAGATCGCGCCCCATACCCCCGAGACAGAAACCTCGCCCAAAATCAATCCCAAAAAAAACGGCTTGGCGTTCTGGAACAGGCGCACGCCGCCAAAGCGCAGGATGACCAGCTTCAACAGCCAAGCGATCAGCGCCGAGAACCAGATCTGACTCGTCAGCCAACCCACGGCAATAGCAAAGCCGATCGGGTGAAAGGGCCACCAAAACCACCGGTGCTGCGCCCACATTAAAAAGCCCTCCACGGCCGCGCCAATTCCCTTGAAGAGCCAGCCGCGCATGTCGGCCTCGGGCATGTTGAGAATGGTCGGGCCGATGTAGGGCCAGCCGTGGGCACCGGCCCAATTGATCAGCGACAGATTTATCGCTCCGTGGGTATAGGCCAGCTTCAAGGTCATGTAGGCCGCGGCCAACAGGCTGCACACCAGCGCCAGCATCAGGCCCCAAAACAGCCGCGTCTTGGGGCCCGGGATCAACTCGGCGAGTTTGAGGCCATTGGCGCACGCAACCATCGGCGAAGTGCGCGATTCGCCCTGCCAAATAAAGGTGAAGTTGAGGGCGACCAAGCCCTTGGCCCCGAGGATCGAGGTGCCCAAACCCGAAATGATGAAGTACGCCGGGACAATGGGGCTGCGGGCGGTGGCCACGCCGCCGGTAGCCACCACGCGCGCGACCAAGATGAAGAACAGCAAGCTGACGACGAGCAGGACCGGAAGCACCGCAATCGGCACCCCTGAACGCCAGAGCCACACGGCGACGAAGAGCAGACTGCCCAAAAAACCGAGCAAGGCCGTGCGATAGCGGAGCAACTCCTCGCTGTCATCGACGCCGCTGCGCGGATCCCACAGTTTGCGCCAAACCTCTTTGAGATGGGGCCGGGCCGTCCACAGGCCAAAAAGCACCAACACAATGACCGCGCCGGTGGCTTGATGAGTCAGGTCGGCCGGCTGCGAGTACTCGTACGCGCTCAGGCGCTCGGTGCTGGCAATACCGAGCGTCTTGAAGACCCCTTCCTCCACCTTGGAGAACACGTAGAAGAACCAGATGCTAAACGTGATCTCGAGATTGACCAAGTAGAAGAAGCCGACCCAAGCCAAGTTGAGTGCAACCGGCAGGTGCAAGGTATGGTTTAAAAAGGAAAACCGGCCGCGGGGGTTGTATTCGGGCACAATGGGGAAGTAGTGATTGAGGGCATTGAGACTGAGCAGGATGCAGGGCACAGCAAACCCCAGCCACATCCGCTGGTCCTTAAAGAAAGGAGCCACGTACGCGTTGGCGTCCTTCTCAATCATATTCTGCGGCAGTTGGACCATCGGATAGGTCAGCCGCTCGTGCTCCGACCACTGGCGGTGGAGGATGGCGCTCATGCAGATCAGCATGAAGCTCATGGCCACGATCAACGCCAGCCAGTAGGCCATCGGCTCCACCCAGACGCCCCACGGGATGGACTCACCTTTTGGCAGGCCCTCGTAGTAATTCTTGATGGCCTCAAAGTCCTGCGGCGCGATCCACGCGGGGATGAAGTCGTAGAACAGCTCGGCGTAGTTGTTTTCCGGGGTGGCGTAGTAGAAGGGATAGACGATGGTGCCAATGAGGAAAAACATCAGGCCCCAAGTCGGCACCGTGACCGCCATCATCAACATGCAGTAAATCAGTACCAGATCGGCTTTGGACAGGGCGAAGTGGCGGCCGAGCAGAGCCACGAATCCATTGACGGCAAAGGTCAGGACAAAAAAGAGAAAGAGCGCACCCGGCGAAGAGGGGTTGAAACCGACCCAGTAGTAATTGAACACTACCCCATACGGCGCGAGCAGGCCCACCGCCAAGGAAAGGGCGATGCCGGTTAGCAACCCCTTGATGCTGAAAAGCGATTTGGGCATGTGTGGGCCGACGAGTTCTGTCGATTGCCCTACCCAGCGGCCGAGGCAGCCAAAAGTCCCCCATCCACCGGCAAAGACGCCCCGGTAATGCAGCCAGCGGCCGGCGAGCAGAGGAAGACCACGGCCCGGCCAATGTCTTCGGGGGTTCCCGGACGACGCAGGGGAACTATGTCGTGGAGCCGTTCTTCAATAACCCCCAATGCCGGAGGCGGTTCGTTGAAGACGTGATCGGTGTCCATGTATCCGGGCATGATGGCGTTGCAGCGGATTCCGTGTTCGCCCAAGTCAACGGCCATGCTTTCGGTCAGGCGCAAGACGCCGGCTTTGGCCGCCCCGTACGCCGTGTCGTTCTTCCACGCCCGGCGTCCGTGCACCGAAGAGGTGCTGACGATGGCTCCTCCATCGCCCTGCGCCACCATGGCGCGCGCTGCTTGCTGCGAGCACAGAAAAAATCCCTTGAGACCCACGTCGAGATTTTGGTCCCAATTCTCCTCGCTGAGTTCGAGGAAGGGCTCGCCCGTGCCGCCGTAGGGGTTGTTGACCAAGATGTCAATGCGGCCAAACCGTTCGAGAAAGGCCGCGAACATCGACTCGACTCGAGCGCTATCAGAAATGTCGCCTTGAAAAAACTCGGCCTCGCGGCCCAAGGCGCGGATCAGGTCCAAGGTTTTGCCGGCATCGTCGTCCTCGTGCAGGTCGTTGATCCCCACGTCGCAGCCCGCTTCGGCTAAAGACAAGGCAATGCCGCGGCCAATGCGGCGCTTGCCGCCGGTGACGAAGGCTTTCTTTCCGCTTAGCAAGTATGGGTCAGACATATTGTGCTCCTTATTGGTCTAAAAGTGATTAGTGGTTAGTGGTTAGTGGTTAGTGGTTAGTGATTAGTGGTTAGTGGTTAGTCCCCGCACCTCCGGGCCGAGGGGAAGTTGGGGCTGATCACTGGCCACCGATCACTAACCACTGTTTTTCTAAACGATCTCGGGGTGCTCGTGTATCGAGGGAGTAGCCATGATGCGCTTTTGGCGTTCGGTCAACTCGCCGTACTCGTCGAGGTTGTAAAACTCCTTGGCCCACGTCGAGTAGCCGGGACTGTACTTGTAGAGCAACGTTCGGCGTTGGTGCTCGGCGCGCCACGGCATGGTACCGTGGATGAGGGCCTCGGTAAAGAACAGCGCATCCCCGGCTTTAGCTGTCGGTTGAACGACGTAATGCGCGTCGCGCTCAAAGTGCCTGACCTCTTGGGGCAGGTTGCGGGGGTAATTGGTCTTGTGGCTGCCCGGCACGCAGGCGAAGCCGCCATCGCCCTCATTGGCGTCGGCGAGAAAAAAGGTCACCACGCTCAGGCCATTGCGCATCTGGCCGTCGCGGTAGCTAAACCAGTGGTCGGTATCTTGGCTCGGGCCGCCGTGCAGACCGCCACGGGAGTCCCCTCGATCCATGATGATGGCGTAGTCGTGGTCGATGCGGACCTTGGGGCCGATGAGTTCGACCAAGTAGGGCAAAATTTTGGGGTGGTCGATCAGGTCTTTGGTAGCTTGGCCCCAGCTACTGACCTTGTTCAGGTCGTTGCGGGGCTTCGACCTGAGCTCAGCCGAAGGATGGTTGTCCCAGCCGTCGATGTACCGGTCCATCAGCGCGTTGAGATCGTCTAGTTCCTGCGGGCTAAGGACGTCTTTGATGACTAGATAGCCCTCCAAGTCAAAGACGAATTTTTCTTCTTCGGTCATGGCGTGCTCCTTTCTATTCGGCGTAGATATCCTGCATCTGATAGGCGTCGAGCGAGAGCAGTTCGGCGCTCTGGCCCTGCGCGCGCAACGAGACCCCGACACTGTCGGCGCGGTCGGGATAGACCCGTGCGGCCACGCATTGCTGGCCGTTGGCAAAGACCTCGACGACGCTCTTATCGACAAAAACCCGCAGCTTGAGCCTTTCGCCCGGAGTGAGGATGACTGGAGCGGTCTCCGGAGCGCGGGAGAGCACGTCGGGCGCGACAGAAGAATACGAGGTGTCGAGCGAAATCAGACTCTGGTGATGGTCGCTGCCAAAGACGCGGTCTCTGAAGCCCCGATTTTTAAAAAAGGCAATGCGCGTGTACTCTTCCTTGCCGGGAGCGCGCAGGACATTGAGTTCGACCATGGGCGCGTCTTGCGGATCGATTTCAGCGACGATTTCCATGGCATTGCCTCGGACTCTATCGAGGACGAATTCTTCGTTGGCGGGGAGCGTTGTTTTGCCGATGTGCTGATGATCCCGCCTAAGCGACTCGAGGTCGCCGGCCGGCTCCATGGCCAAATCGTCGCCGACCACGGTCAGCCGGCGGGGCAAGGTCATAATCTGGTTCCAATTCTTGGTCGGTTTGCCGGGGTTCATGTTGAAGATGACCAAGACGCCGCCTTGGCCGTCGGGGGTCGCCGAAGGGGCATGGACGCCCGAGGGCGAGGCCGCGCCGAAGTTGAACTTGGCACCGTAGGTTACGACGAACTTGTCGCGCTCGGTGTCGTAGTCGCCGAGCAGGTACTGGCCGCCGCTTCTATGGCTAAAGAAGAGGAGGATGTGGCGGTCGCCAATCGGCCAGAAATAGGGACAGGCTCCGTCGTCACCAACTAGCGTGTACCCGTCATCCTCCGCGAAGGGGTGGAGATACTCCCAGTGTTCGAGATCGCTCGACCTGAAGAGGAAATTGGCGCGCACGGGCTTGCCAGCCGGGCCTTCGGGTTTGGTACCCGCCGACAGCGAGTAGTACGCGTCGCCCTGCTTCCAGATGCAGGGATCGAAGACTCGGTAGGGCACGTCGGCGCGGATGGGGATCACGGCCTTGTTGGCGACCTTTTCCCAGTTGAGCAATAGCGGGTCCGAAGAAGTGGCGACCATGTTGCCGACCTCAGTGCCGTGGTACATGGCAATGACGCGGTCCTCCTCGACCAGCGTGGCACCTGAAAAGCAGCAGCGCTCCGGGTTTGGATAGATGCAGTACGGCAGGTCGCGCCAGTGGACGAGATCGTCGCTTATGGCGTGGCCCCAGTGCTGGCGAGTGTCCTCCGGTGGGTAGGCTTGGTAGAAGAGATGATAGCGGCCCTGCCAGAAGCACAGTCCGTTGGGGTCGTTGAGATTGGCCTCGGGATTGATGTAGTGGTAGATGGGACGGTGTGGATCGCCGGCGTACGAGCGGCGCGCTTCGAGCATGCGCTGCATCAGCGGGTTGGTAGCTATGGCCTCCTCTTGTTCGGCCAAGGTGTCGGGAAAGGTGTAGTAGGGAACCTTTGACGTGTAGTCGGGCGCGGCGGTCATGGAATCCTCCAGTTTGATGAGTGATCGTTAGGGCGGCGAGAAAGTATAGGTCTTGCGCGGGCGTCAATCCAGTCTTGGGCAGAAGACAACGCGCCGCTGCCCGTGCAGTGCGGTTTGACAATCACCGTGCGAATGCGCTCTATTCCCTTGGACCAACGCGTTGAGTCCGCTAATTGTTTGGAATCAGCAGCTAATCGCGCCATTGCAAAAAGGAGCAAACTCTCTATGATCAAACCCGAAGTACTAGACGCCTTTAAGGAATTCGACTCGCCGACGATTTTCAACGCCATCGTGTTAAAGTGCGGCCTGCCCAACGAAGAGTACACCGACCACCGAATTCACTATCTGCTGCCGGAATTGGGTCCGGTCATCGGCTATGCAGTGACCGCGGAAGTAACAACCAACGACCCGGACTCCGTAGCAGTCCCTTGGGACGGGTACTACGAGGCAATCGACGCCATGGAAGGGCCCGTGTTCGCAGTGATGAAGGACGTGGACTCGCGTCCCGGGCGCGGAGCCAGTTTTGGCGACGGCATGGCGCGGCTGCACCAGCGGCTAGGCGCAGTGGGAGCCGTTGTCGATGGAACAGTGCGCGACTTGGAGGGGATCCGCCGGGTCGGGCTGCCGATCTTCGCTTGGGGGACGGTGCCAGGGCACGGCGTATTCAACGCGACGCGGGTCAACGCGCCAATTACCGTAGGGTCGGTGCGGATTCGGCCGGGAGACCTGATCTTCGGCGATGGCGACGGCTGCGTGCGCATTCCGCTGGAGCACGCCGAGGAAGTGTTGGAATTGGCCGCAGAAGTGCGGGACAAGGAAGCGAAAATTTTCGCCCTGTACGATTCAGACGACTTTTCCCTCGCCAAGTGGCGAGAGTCGCGTACGTAGGGGCAACCCTTGTGGTTGCCCTCATCGCCGCCCGCCAGTCGTCGTAGCGAGTAGCGCCGCCCAAAGGAGGACACTATGGAGACCACCACCGTAAAAATTGATCCCAAAGAAGAAATCGGCTTTATGACGGTCGATGAGACCGATTTTGCCGCTTTCTCCCTGAGCCAGCAGATCCGCCATCTCGAAATGGAGGGTTACGTGCTCATGCCGGATGTGCTCGACGCCGAGCACATTGCCGAGCTAAAGGCCGAGCTGCAGGACCTGCCGATGACGCACAAGGACTACAGCAAGGCCCAAACCGTCCACCACGAGCCCCAGTGCACGAGCCGGTTGGTAGCCGAGTTGATCGGCTATCCGCCCATCGCGGAATTCCTCCAAGCGCTCATGGGGCCGGACATCGTCTTCACGCACGGGCTTTTTACCCGCACCCTTTCCGGCTCGCCGGGCATTTCAATGCACACTGACGGCCAGCCATTCGGCTCGTCGATCTTTGGCTTTGAAGGCTCTTCGCCGCGCCTGTTACGGGTGCTCTACTACCTCGACGACCTGCCGCCCGAGCGTGCGCCCTTCCGGCTCATCCCGCGCTCCCATCTCTCGTTCCACGCCCAAGCCAACCCGTACGTGCGCTATGTCTCGCACCCGCAGGAAATCACGCTCTGTGCCAAGGCTGGTTCGGTCGTCATGATACCCGCCCTCCTCTTCCACGGCACCCATCCCAACAGGGACTTGGCCCCTCGGGAACTGATCCAGTTCGGCTACCGGCCAGCTTGGGCGGGGCCAGTTCAGCCGATGGACGAGTGGAATTCGAAATGGGTGGAGAATGCGCCAGCCGTGGCCAAACCTTTTCTCCAAAGCCGCAACACCACCGGCAAGGAGTGGAAACAAGTCCACAAACCCCAAGGCATGCAGCGCGACGCACCGGGCATCAATCCAGACCGCTGGGGGAACTAATCGTGAAACTAGCTGAACTCACCTGGCCCGACTTGGAGCAGGTATCCAGAGATACAGTAGTCGTATATCCCATAGCGGCGTTTGAACAGCACGGGCCGCATCTGCCGTTTATAACGGACACCGCCGAGGTCGCCGCTATCGTCGATCGCCTCGACGCGGAAATTCCCGATCAGGTCCTCTGTCTCCCGGCGCAGTGGCTCGGCTATTCCCCGCACCACCTGCGGTTTAAGGGCACGATAACCGCCCAATCAGAGACCCACATCAACATGATCGTCGATACCGTCAGCAGCATGGTCCACGCCGACTTCGACAAAATCCTCATCGTCAACGGCCACGGCGGCAATGTCCCCAATATGAACGTCTCCCTCCAGCGCCTGATGGAGAAGTGCCCCGATGCGAGAATCTATGGCACCTCTTGGTTTGCCTACGACGAGTTGGGTGAGATCAGAGAGGCAGGACCCCACGGTTGGGGGCACGCGGGCGAGATGGAGACTTCGGTGATGATGGCCCTACATCCCGAGTGGGTCAAAGCAGATCGCCTGCAAAAGGACGGCCACCCTCCGCAGTCTGAGCGCGCCAGCCAAGTCTCCCGCTACCGCTGGATCCACCAATCGACCGACCAAGGCACTTACGGCGACCCCACCTTTGGGTCCGCCGAAAAGGGAGAGCGCTTCATCAACGCTGCAGTCGAGGTGCTAGTTCGCATCGTCGAGGATATAAGGAAGGGGCACTTGTAGCGCGGACTTTACTCAGAGTTCAGGCGTTGGTGCTGCTTGATCCTAATGAGTAGGAGATGCTTCGCCACCACTACGTGGCCGCTCAGCATGACAAGCTGGCGGTACTCGTTCCAGTCATGCTGAGCGGAGCGAAGCGGAGTCGAAGCATCCCATACCTAAAATTTGCCCAGCCAGCGCAAAATTGCGACAGTAAGGCTAGCTTTTTTAGAGGAGAACTCGCCATGGAAATGACAAAAAACCAGCGCAAAATAAACTGGTATCGGTGCCCTTTGCCGCGCGAGACGCTCGCTGCGCTCAACCAGCGCAGCGACTTTTGGGGCCTACTACAAACGCTGGGGCATCTGGGTCTGTTGGCGGCGACGGGCGCGGGAGCTTGGTACGCGGCCGAGCACTTGGCCCTGCCGTGGTTGCTGCTGATTCTCTTCTTCCACGGCACGTTCTACGCCTTTTTGCTCAACGGCTTCCACGAATTGTGTCATTCCACGGTCTTCAAGAGCAAATTCCTCAACTACTTCTTCCTGCGCGTGTTCAGCTTTCTCGGCGCGTACAACCACATCCACTTCTGGACCAGTCACGCCGAGCACCACAAGTACACCCTGCACCCGCCCGACGATCTCGAAGTGGTCCTGCCGGCCCAATTGCGATTCGTGGATTTTCTCAAGAGTGCCGTTGTAAATCCGTGGGGCTTGTACGCGCGCTACAAGGCGACTTGGCGGCGGGCACGCGGGAAATTAGAGGGCGAATGGGAGCTGGCGATTTTTCCCGAGTCGGACCCAGACAAGCGGCGACGGCTCATTCGCTGGGATCGCTTCTTGCTAGTGGGACACGCCCTAATCGTGGCGGTATCCTTGTACTTCGGCCTGTGGATGGTGCCAGTGCTCATTACGCTAGCTCCGTTCTACGGCGGCTGGTTGCTGTTTTTGTGCAACAACACCCAGCACATCGGCTTGCAGGACGACGTGCCGGACTTTCGGCTCTGCACCCGCACGGTCATCTTGAATCCGTTCTTCCGCTTCCTCTACTGGCACATGAACTACCACATCGAACACCACATGTACGCCGGCGTGCCGTGCTATCGGCTCGGCAAGCTACACGCAGCCATCAAAAGCGACCTGCCGCACTGTCCGCAGGGACTGTACGAGGCGTGGACGGAAATCGCCGCCATTCTCGAACGACAAAAGGCCGAGCCAGGATACGAATACGTACCGGAATTGCCTACGCCCGTCGCGGCTTGAGGCGGGGCCTTTTGTATGGAAGCAGCCCTAACTCCTGACCATGAGCTCGCGCTCGCGCAGGCCGTACCTTTCCTGCTCGATTTTCCCGCCTCGCGTTTTTGGGTGGACTACGACCAAGAGGCGGACGTGCTCTACATCAGCTTCGCACGTCCGCAGCAGGCTACGGATACAACCCTGACCGATGAGGGCCTCCTGTTGCGCTATCGGGATAGCCAGCTAGTGGGCGTTACAGTGTTGGATGCCTCTACTCGCGTACCAACGTAAGCGTATGGCAATTAAGTATATCCCTCAGTTTCTCCACTGAGTACAGAAGAAAACGAGGCGATGGCAGTTTCATGGGCCGAGTGATTTTCTGCTTAATATGGTAATAGATAATGAGAAGAACACTAATATTGACAAAAGGAGGCTCTTCTTGTACGCTTCTGTGCAAGGAGAAATCATGGAAATTCACAAGGGCCACAAGGACCGTAAGGACCATAAGGACATAGCTCTATTAGTAGAGCAGGTCCAAAGTCTAGAAGCTCGTGTAAGAGAGCTTGAATCTTACTCGGAAACAGCATACTTGCTGAGTTCACCAGCTAATGCTCGCCGCTTGCAAGAAGCTCTTAACGAAGATCCGAGCAAAAGCAAATGTTTCGACAGTATAAAGTCTTTACGAAATGAACTTGGTATTTAAAGAGAGTGCGCTTAAAGACCTACGTTATTGGGCTTCAACAAACCCCTCAACATCACGAAAAATCCTAAGTCTCCTCGAAGATATAGAACGAAATCCATTTAGCGGCATAGGAAATCCCAAGCCGCTAAGATTCGATTATGCGGGCTGTTGGTCCAGACGTATAGACGGGGCCCATCGCTTAGTCTATAGGGTAAGCGATGGGAGCATAGAAATCATTTCTTGCCGATACCATTATCGGTAATATTCAATCCTCCCTCCATCTCCAAAAAGCGGCCCGTCGCACAGTCGGTTATAAATTTCAAGCATATCACCACTGCTGCCCCAGCGGCGTCAGCACCAACTCATCGACATTGACCCCGCGCGGACGCTCCAACACAAAGCACACAGCGTCGGCAACTTCATCGCGGCTCAGGCGACAACGCCGGTCGCCTTCATCCAATGGCATCGGATCAGGGCTAGCCACCGAGCCTAGGGTAATTAAGCCGACGTGAACTCCCTGCTCCGCTACTTCCCAGCGCAAACTTTCGCACAGCCCGCGCACCGCGGACTCAACGGCTGCATAAAGCACCGGCGGCCGCGCGCGGATCAACCCCTGTAATCCGTTGATATGCACTATTCGTCCGCCGCTTTCCATCAGCGCCGGCAGGGCAGCACGCGTGATCTGCAACGCGCCGTTTATATCCGTATCGACAAAGGCGCGCAGGTCCTCGTAGCCGACCTCGGCAAGCGGCTCCTCTACCCAAGTCCCGGCCGCATTGACCAGCGCGTCAAGGTTCCCAAACGCCTCCACTGACTCCCGCACCGCAACTTCGCAATCCGCAACAATTCCCACATCGCCCGGCACCGCTACCGCGCCCTCCAACTCAGCGGCGATAGCCTGCACCCGATCCACACGCCGCGCCATCAGCGCAACTCGGTGCCCAGCCGCCGCTAGCCGCCGTGCGATAGTCTCGCCAATGCCGGAACTGGCACCTGTAATAAGTGCATTCACTGCGAGGTGTCTCCTGACGTTCAGGTAAATCTAGTCGTGATTTGCCCCACGAGCGCCTCGCCCCGCGTGTAGCGATCGAGATTGTCCGCAGCCAGACGCGCTCGCTTGCGCGAGGTCCCGTCGGTCGAACCAGCGGTGTGGGGCATAGCAAACACATTGGGCAATTGAAAAACAGGGGCCGTAGCGTCGGGCGGCTCCTCAGCGAACACGTCGAGCCCAGCTCCGCTCAAGCGACCTTCTACCAAAGCCTCGTACAGGGCTTCCTCATCAACGAGCGCCCCTCGGGCCACGTTGATCAAACAGGCGGTCTCCTTCATCAGCCCAATGCGCCGCGCGTCGATAGTATGCCGAGTCTCCGGCGTCAGGTGCAGGTGCAGCGACAGGTAGTCGCTCTCGGCCACCACGCGATCGACGTCCTCGGGGCCGCCGAGAAACTCGGGTTGGATCTCGGCGAGGATTTCCTCTTCAATGGGGCGGATGTCGATGGCCAAGAGCCGCAGGCCAAAAGGCTTGGCCCGGCGCGCCAAATCTTGGGCGCTTGCGCCAAAACCGATCAGGCCGAGCGTCAGGCCCTCCAACTCAATGCCCGTAGGCACGTACATCTTGCCAGCGTCGAAGTTCCGCCGCGCCTCTCCGTAGCGATGGGCGTGCATGAGGATGAACATCATCGCACTCTGGGCCAACGCCACGCTGCTGAGCTGTCCGGGGCAATGGGCGAGCAGCAGCCCAGTACTGAGAATCCCTTCGACATCGACGTGGTCGAGACCGGTGGTCTGGACTTGGAGGAATTTGACGCCAGCGTCAGCCGCAGCAACCAGCAGATCCGGGGTAATATTACCCCCTAAATCGACGATGGCTTCAATGCCCGCCATTTGCGGCGCGGCTGGCTGGGTGCGGTCGAAGATGCGGAGATTGTGGCGGGCACTTACGGCCTCAATCACGTCGGTCGTCCAAGGCGAGGCGATCGCGGCGACCGGATGGGGCAGAAAGAGGACTTCGAGCCGTCGCATACCTAGTACCCCAAGTCGGCGCGGACGCGCGCCATCTGTTGGCAGCCAGCCGCGAGAAACGGCTCATCGCCGCCAGCGAGAATCAGCGAGAAGCCGTCGTCCATGGCGCGTTGGATTGACTGCGGGTCGCTAGCCGAGCGATAGACCCCGATACCGGCGGGCTTGCCAGCGCGGCGAGCGGCCGCGGCGAGCTCGGCCTGAGCGTCTTGGAAAACAGACCCCTCGTAGTCAAAGGGCACCCCCAGCGAGATCGACAGATCGACCGGGCCGATGACGAACGTATCGACGCCCTCGACGGCGAGGATTTCGTCGATATTGGCAACCGCCTCGGCCGTCTCGATCAACGCGATGAATATCACCAAATCGTTTATCTCCGCGAAGTACTCGTCAGTGCGCAATCCGTACTGGGCCGCCCGATGCGGTCCGAAACCGCGAATGCCAACCGGAGGATAGCGGCAGGCGCGCGCACCTTCTGCGGCTTGGGCGGCGGTATTGACGAACGGGGCGAGGATGCCCAGCGCACCCATGTCGAGGTAGAGGCGAATCTGCTCCTCGTCGATGCGCGGCAGGCGGACGATGGGCGTGGCCGGGGTATTGCCGATGGCTTGCAATTGCGCCTGGATGCCAGTGGGGGTCTGCGGCGCGTGCTCCGAGTCGATGACGAGAAAGTCAAAGCCCGAGTGGCCGCAGAGTTCGGCAATGGCCGGAGAGCCAAAGCGAAGCTGGGTACCAAAAGCGGGCTTGCCCGCGGCGAATTGGTCTTTGATGCGGTTGTGCATGTAGCCTCCTAACAAAACGTGAGTTCGGTTTAAGGTGAGGGCATCCTTTTTGGCTAAATTTAGGTTTGCA
>VXOR01000002.1 GCA_009840005.1 Gemmatimonadota bacterium | reverse complement strand
ATTAAAACACTGGCTAATATATAATTATGCAATAAAACTAGCAACAAATTTTAATTTGTAATTAATATGTTATAATGTTATATATAACATTTGTGATATCAATATTAAATATAACACTCTTTGCACATTTTGTACTCGATATATTAGAACACTTGTCCTGATTTCATTACGATCATGCACCTGACCTTCTTGGTCTTTTTTTATGACTCTATTTTTGTTAGAATATAACTAAACAACAGCATCTATACATGTTGATTACTTGAAAAAGACGGGTTTGCCCCAAATCGGGATTTTCTGGTAGCGCTTCTCATAGGGAAACCAGAAGAATACGAATTGAAAATTGGGATTTTCCATTTCCAAAATTTAATCGGTACAACTCGTTGTTGAGCAGTCAGTTACGAAAATAGCAGGGCTGGAACCTGTCGTTTTCAAGTGATTAGGTGTAACACGAGAATCCTCAGAAGCCGTCTACACACTAGGGTTTCGGTCTGTCAGACTCCAAGTCGCTGGGAGTAAGGGCGTCTCGCCCTCGAAAAATGCTGGACGCCTAAATCGCCCGATGGGGGTTTGCAGACGGCTTCTAATCAAATCCGAAGGCACAACTTTGGGAATTCAGCCGAATCTAACACGGCTTTATAATGTTAGAACATAACTATCGTCGTCAATAGACGACATTGACAAAAAGGAGGCCATCATGGCCCAATATCTTCGTGGCATCAGTCAAATTCGCTCCGCTATCGATAGCGGATCCCTCTCAGACGCTGAGGTTTCTGCTATAATCAAGAACGGGGTACCTGACTTGTTCCGTAGCGCAGTGGAACTGCTCTCTTATTCAAAAACGGTAGAGGAGTTTCAAACTAATAATCGTGAAGTTGTCAGCATTTTCTTACACATCTTTGGGGGCAATCTTGTTGTTGTTCACGAAAAGGAGGATTTAGAATTTTGGATTAAAGATGACAAGTGGAAGGAACTGACCCCGATGGCCCGTCGTAGTCGTCGCGTTACCCAGTCCCAAAAACTCGGACTTTTCCACAAATTCGGCTTGCGTGAAAAATATCCTAAGTCGGAAGATGCTGGTCCTATTATCGGTATTGCTGGTTCTACTCTGAGACAATTCGATAGTGCTAAAAAGAAGTTCGAGAAGCAGCACATATCGACAGCTCTTGGTTATCTCTGCGATGGTACTTGGGACATTACCAAGTTCAGGAATGCTTCTGAGGCACTGGAGAAGGCGAAAAGCCTTCAGTACGAGTTAAAATACAAGGTGGGTGTTGACATTCCTTTGAACGAAAACATTCCATTGTTGGATGCGGTCAATTGCGAGGCGTATCTTCCTAACCTTGAGGACTCGGTTAAGGACTTAGACGAAGCAGTAATTTACAAACTCAGGACAATTGAAAATTTCCCCAAATCGTTGCTGCCAAAGCGCGAGTTGGGAGAATCGATAACAAAATACTTTTCCGAGGATCAATGCCATAGGGCCAACGTGCCTTTGACTGCGCGCATTGTATTCGCGTAAGTACTGGAGGGCAAGCGTGGCAGTATAGCGCGCTTGCCCTACACTTAACCCATCTAAAGGAGCGAACAATGGCTAAGAAAAAGCAGGCTAAAAGACCGCAACTCAAACTCTGTGCTGCGGCGTGGACACTGACTAATTATCCGTCCGAGGCCAAGCAGTGGTCGATGGACCGCAAAGTCCGCGCGGCCAAGGACGCTGGCTTTGTCGGCTTCAGCGCCGGGGCCGATCCCGAAATCGCCGAGGCGTGCGCCAAGCACGGACTACAACTCGTCGGGGGAGTCGATATAGCCACAGTAGAAGAAGCCGGGCCAAAACTGGCGGCTTTTAAGGAAGCTGGTGCCGAGCACATAAACGTTCAGCTTTGCGACCACGATACCGAGATCCGCAAGGCGGTGACCGTGGCGCGGGCGGTGATGAAGGCGGGCAAAGAGCTTAAGCTCAAACCGGCGATTGAATGGCATCGCGACACATGTACCGAGACCCCGGAGAAGGGGCTGGCGCTGGCGGCGCAATACGAGAAGCGCTACAAGGAGAAGCTGCGCACGAATTTCGATCACTCGCACCCGGCGATCATCAAACAGCTACGGCCCACCAATTTCTGGGAGCGCATCGCCGAGTATCGCCCCGACCTGCTCAGAATGAGCGAGTTGATTCACTTCCGCACCTTTACGGGCAGCCATTGCCAGACGCCAGTCACCAATGGCCGCGGGGTGCTGGACGCAGATTTTATCACTTGGCGCGACAACTTCCTCAAGCACTTGCTCTACAACTGGGTCAAGGGACAGCGCGGTGCCACCGAGCTATGGGCTGTCGTCGAGCTGGGGCCGAAGGGGTCGGGCTATGCGCTCGACTGTTTCCCCGACGTGTGGAAGGACGCAATCGTCGCGCGCGGCGAGATCGAGCAGGCGTTTGAGGGGGCGCTGAGGAAAGCGAAGAAATAGCGCTTTACTCGGTTCAGAGAGTGATAGAGACATGTTACCGAGTACATGGTCGGAGGGGCAGATCGTCGTACGGGCGGTTGTGGTAGCGCAGACACCGGCGCTGCATGCTGCGGTTACGGAATGCGTGGACATCGCCGCGCTCGATCCCACTTTTGCCGAGGGGTAGCCAGCTTCGATGTCGCGCTGCTGACTGCCCTTGTCTCCTCCGCAAAGTACGACAACCACCGCTGCGTCGCGCAGGCAGTAGAGGCGATAGCCCGGTCCGTGATGCACACGAAGCTCAAATAGTCCACCTCCGAGCGGCTTGTCGTCTCCGACATTGCCCAGCGAGACGTTTCGCAAACGTGCGTGCGACCGCGCTTCGGTCGCGCAATCCGCGAATCCAGCGCCGAAACGCAGCGCTTTCTATCACCTTGATCACTTGAGGAATGTAAACTGTAGTTCACATCTTATCAACCGCATCCTGAAATTCGAGACGGATATATCGCGGCGATGCGTTATTTTTTTTGGTCTCGGGCATTTATAGGGCGAGTGCACTCGAAAAAAGGAGTTTTCGTGAACGACGCCCAATTGGTAGAGGCGTGCTTGGAGGGAGATCACCGCGCCTACGCGATCTTGGTCGATCGTTACCGCTTTGACGCGGTCCGCGAGGACGCGGACATGGTCGAATTAGTCGATGAGTGGGAACGGGCCGAGCGCGTAGGCGCGCCTACAACGCAAGGTGGCTGAAATCGCCGGTGGGTAGCCTATGCGAGGGCAGGGGCACATTCTTAATGTTACGCATTGACATTACGCACGAGTATTGGGTATGGGATGCTTCGACTCCGCTTCGCTCCGCTCAGCATGACAGGCAAAGGAAAAGGCCGGTCCTTGTCATGCTGAGCGGAGCGAAGCGTCCCATACCTAGGACCTGTTCGTAACATCAGTTACTCAATTAGATCCCGGAGCGATTGAACGGAAATCCACGGGTGCAGTCCCTGCTGTTCAGACGACCCCCCACTGTACTCGTCCCAACTCGCGCGACCGCTCCCCATCATATGACGGATCGATAGCGAATTCGCGATCCAGCCACAGCACCTCCCGCTGCTTGGGACTCAGCGCATCGAGCAGCTCAGGCGTCAGGTAGTCCCCCCACGTAAAGCGATGATTGTCGATCGCGTGCGGATGGAACAGCCAGTGGCTCAGATACCGACAGGCACTGGTGCGGTTGAGCCACGTTGAGTGAAACAGCTTGGCATGGCGGACGATTAGCTGGTGGGGCTCGACCTCTAGGGAAATCTCGTCGTCAAGTGCGACGTCTTCCCAGCCGTCATCGGCCTGCGAACCGGGGATTCCCCGCTCCTCCCTGAGCCGGGTGGCCGTCTCTTGGAGAGAGGTGGGCGGCCCACTGTGACTGCCTGGGACGATGCGCAGACATCCGTTCCTGCGCGACGCCCCGGAGAAGTAGTGCATGAACTCCGCCCACCCCGGACCTCCGTCGATGTGCCACCCGACCGACCGGTTCGGGGCTTGCTCGTTGATGCCGCCGTTGCGCAGATAGATATCGCGGTCCGCGTTCAGTTGGCGGGCGAGTTCGATGATTTCGGGATGCAGGATGATCTGCATGAACGGCAGGGAGTGATCGAGGGCGCACCAGTACGAGTCTTTCAGTTGTGGCCGCAGGTAAAAGTGATTCCTCTTGCTGCCGTCCGCCGCTCCTTCCGATGGATCTTGGGAAGCCTTTTCGACCGCGGCCATGCACGCCTCGGTGAGACTTTCGGGGAACGGGCAGTCGACGATGACGTAGCCTTTAGTGCGGTACTGCTCCAATTGTGCTTCGCTGAATTTCATGCTGTTTTCTCCGTGCAGTGTGGCATCAGTCCCTATTGCAACCTGCGGTCAGATGGGGTTCGCAAGGAGTGGGTCTCGATATCCCAGTCGCCGTCGAAGATAGTCACAGCGTCACCGGCGGCCGCTCCCGCGTCGGAGGCGAGATCGATGAGCTTGACGGCTGAATGCTCGGGCGGCGACAGACCGGGGCGCGATTCCCGCTCTGCTTTGTCGGCAGAGCGTCCTGCTTTTTCGGCCATCTCGCGGATAGCGCCCAGCTTCATATTCGTCGCCATCTCTCCCGGAGATACGGCGTGGATGCGGATGTTCAGGGGGCGGAGTTGTTCACGGGCCACCAGAACTAGCCCGCGGACACCCCCTTTGCTCGATCCATACGGAAGGGAGGCACTGCCACCCAACACGCCAGCACCGGATATGACCAGCAAAACCACGCCTCCACCCGCCTTCTGCAGCAGGGGGACGGCGTACTTCAACAGCAGGAAGCTGCCGGTGAGGTTGACGTCGATAACGCGCCGCCAGGACTCTTCGGAATACTCATCGATACGCGTTCCCGCATCGACGAGGATGGCCGCTGGATTGATCAGGATGTCGAGGTGGCCGAAGTGCTCGCCAGCGGTGTCCATCAAGCGGCGAACGTCTACAGACCGGCTCAAATCGGTGTGTACGAAGTGAGCTGTGCCTCCTTCATCGGAGATTAACTGGGCCGTAGCTTCGCCGCCAGCCTCATCGATGTCAGCGAGGACGAGTTGCGCCCCTTCGCGAGCCGCGCCGATGGCAGTGGCGCGGCCGAGGCCGGTCGCGGCACCGGTGACGACCGCTGTCTTGTTTGCGAGTTTCACACACCACCTCCCGCGTTGACTGCTATGGTGAGGATTTGGCGGAGGATCGGCCTACTGAGTGGGCCGCATAAAGTGGGCGAAGAAGTCGTTGCCCTTGTCATCGACGACGATAAAGGCCGGGAAGTCCTCGACCTCGATTTGCCAAATAGCTTCCATGCCCAACTCTGGGTATTCCAAGACCTCGACCTTGCGGATACAGTCTTGGGCCAGCCGCGCGGCCGGCCCGCCGATGGAGCCGAGGTAGAAGCCGCCGTGTTTTTCACAGGCTTGGGTGACTTGGCGCGAGCGGTTGCCCTTGGCTAGCATGACCATGCTGCCGCCAGCCGCTTGGAACTCATCGACGTACCCGTCCATGCGTCCGGCCGTCGTCGGCCCGAACGATCCCGACACATGGCCTTCGGGCGTCTTGGCCGGGCCGGCGTAATACACGCACTGATCCTTGAAATACTGGGGCAGACTCTCGCCGGCGTCGAGCCGCTCCTTGAGCTTGGCGTGGGCAATATCGCGGGCCACGATCATGGGGCCGGTCAGCGAGAGCCGGGTACTGACGGGATGTTGGCTGAGGGTGGCGCGGATTTCGTCCATTGGCCGGTTGAGGTCAATCTCGACGACCGCGCTGCCGAGTTCTTCGGCGCTGATTTCGGGCAGGTATTTGACCGGCTCGGTCTCCAAGGCTTCGAGGAAGAGGCCCTCGGCGGTGATTTTGGCGAGAATTTGGCGGTCGGCCGAGCAGGAAACGGCCAGGCCGACCGGGCAAGAGGCCCCGTGCCGCGGCATCCGCACCACCCGCACGTCGTGGCAGAAGTACTTGCCGCCAAACTGCGCCCCAATACCAATCTCCTGACTCAGCTTGAGTACCTCGGCCTCCATCTCCAAGTCGCGGAAGGCTTGGCCGTACTCGTTGCCTTGGGTCGGCAGGCTGTCGAGATAGCGGGTGCTGGCGAGCTTGGCCAGCTTGAGGGTGTGCTCGGCCGAGGTGCCGCCGATGACCAAGGCGAGGTGATAGGGCGGGCAGGCGGCCGTGCCAATCATGCGCAGTTTGTCGTCGATAAAGGAGTGTAGCCGCTCTGGGGTCAGTAGTGCCCGGGTTTCCTGAAAGAGGTAGCTTTTGTTGGCCGAGCCGCCGCCTTTGGCCATGAACATGAACTTGTAGGCTGCACCCTGCTCGGCGAAAATCTCGATTTGGGCCGGGAGGTTGGTGCGGGTGTTTTGCTCCTCGAACATGCTCAGGGGGGCCAGTTGGCTGTAGCGGAGGTTGGTCTCCTGATAGGCTTTGGCGATGCCGGCCGAGAGCGCGGCTTCGTCGTCGCCTTCGGTCCACACCTGATGCCCTTTTTTGCCCATGACGATGGCGGTGCCGGTGTCTTGGCACATCGGCAGGACCCAACCGGCGGCGATGTTGGCGTTTTTGAGCATGTCGAGCGCGACGAAGCGGTCGTTGTCCGAGGCTTCTGGATCGTCGAGGATGCGGCGCAGTTGGGCCAGATGGCCGGGGCGCAACAGGTGAGCCGAGTCGCGGATGGCTTGGTCGGCGAGCAGGGTCAGGCCCTCGGACGCGACCTTGAGGATCGGGCGGCCCTCAAATTCGCCAGTGGAAATGTAATCCGTGGTCAGTAGGCGATAGGGAGTTGGGTCCTCGCCGAGGGGTAGGAGTTCGTGGTGGGTGTAGCCGTTCATTGGAATCCTTAGTTAGGGGCAATAGTGTGGTACTTGATCTGTCCCCAACTTTTGCTTTCGACGGCTGTTGGCAGCGACGAGGGTAGATCAAAGTAACTTAGCGGCGAGCGATAGAGCGCGCCTTCGCGTTCGATAGTGGCGGAGATAGCCCAGTCGGTTAGTTCGGTTAGTACTAAGCCGAGGGGAGAGACAATGACAGTGCCCTTCTCGGCGTTTGCTATCTCGTCGGCTTTCACGTTCGCCCAAGGAACAAATTCGCTAGCCGGCTCTTCGAGCGTCACCACGTTGCCGTTTTCGTCTATGCCGCGAGTGATCTCGACTTCTCGCCAAATCCGATAGTATGTGATATCCGGCACGAGGCTAAACTCGAATTGCAAGTCAGTTACCTCACCCTCGTCGTTTAGATAGAATCGCACGCCGAGGATTTCAGGTGAAATAATCGCGGCATCTTCTGTCTCGACGGGGCCTTCCCAAGGCGTAGTGAGCAGGGTGACAGTTTCGACTTCGCTGTCGGTCCAAGCTGTAGAAACGGCGAGGACAGAGAGGATAATGGGGGCGAGTGCAAACATTGGGAGCCTCCTTGAGGTAAAACCTCCGTGGGATGCGATTAGCATAGAATAGAATATATTACAAAAGCGCACTTGGGGAAGCGGTTGTTGTCTGCGGCTTCTAGGTCGTTGAGGATACGGCGCGGTTGGACTAGATAGCCGGACACAAAAAAGGGCAATCGGGCGTGCATGTTAAAAAGAAAAATTGACACGGGAATAGGGATTTTACATTTAGTTAGACAATTATTGGCCAGTTGTTCAAGACTTTCACCGCCCGCCGCGAGTAGGCTTTATCACCAATGAAAAGATCCCTGCTGCTCACATCGGGTTTTTGTCTAGCTACAGCCGCGCTATTGCTCGCGGGGTGCGGCAAAGACGATCCAGTACTTGCTCGGGTCGGCGATGTGGATATCCGGGCCAGTGCATATCGGCGTTTTGTCGAGCGCCTACCCGCTAGCCTGCAGAGTGAGCAGGAGGGGCGGGCGGGTGATTTGGAGTACCTGCAATCAATGATCGATCGGGAACTGCTCTTCCACGAAGCCCGGGCCAAGGGGATAGATTCGAGCGCGGCTGTAAAAGGGTCGGTCGAAAGGTTAGCCAGGAATCGCTTGGTCAATACCTATCAGTTGCGGATAGTAGCACCGAGGGTAAAAGTGGAGGCGGCACAGGTGGAACGCGCTTTTCTCGACCGAGGTTTTGACCGGGAGCGGCTGCTCAGTCGCATTGTGGTGGAGAGCCCAGAGGAGCGCGACCAAGTGCTGAGCGAACTGCGGGAAGGCAGGGCCTTTGCCGAATTGGCGCAGCGCTTCGCCGACAACGATCCCGTGGCAGAACAAGACGGGGTAGTAGGGTGGATTGGGCTGTCCCACTTGGACTGGTACAAAGTACCGAGAGCGGCTTTTTTCTCTCTGCCAAAGGGACGGGTGGCTCGACCAGTGCGTCTGCCGGGAGCGTGGCAGATTTATCGTTTTGCAGAGGATCGCAAGGCCGAGTTGACCGACTACTCGGAAGGTGTGCACCGTCTGCTGGAAAGCGAGGCTTGGCAAGCGGAACTAGAGCGCGAGTTTGAGCTCTTGAGCCAGAGTTACGGGCTGCGCCTGCACGCCGAAGGTCTGGAACGGCTGCGGCAAGGACCGATTCGGGATCTCGTTCTGGCACCGGACGAAGCGCCCCAGACTTTATACAGCTTTTCGAAGGAGAAAATTGCGCTCGGGGAGGGTTTGACCGAGCTCAGAGAAGCGGGGATGGGCGGAGAATTGCCCGGCGGCCAGCAAGGGGTTGATCTTTTAGAGGACTTGGTAGTGCGGCCTAGGCTTTTCGCCGCAGCCGCCCGGGCTAAGGGCTGGGAGCGGGAGCCGGAGTTTGCGGAGTGGTTGGCGCGCAAACGGGAATGGTTGGTTCTGCGGACCTTGGTGCAGGCGCAGACGGCTTTGCAGGAGCCGATCTCAGAAGCCGAGAGTCGGGCTTATTACCAAGCCAACGCAAATAAATTCCGCAGCCCAGAGGAGGTGGAAATCCGCGAGGCCCTAATGGCGACAGAAGCGCAAGCTCAGTCCCTGCGGGAGGAGATCGAACAAGGTGCCGAGATGTCTGCACTGATGAACAGATCGGGCGTCGGCTCCCACGCAGGACCGGGTAGAACGGGAAAAATGACTTTGCGCCGCCTCTTCCGATCCCGCTATCCACAATTAGTTGACGCTGCATTTGCTGCTGAGGAAGGCGAACTAGTGGGGCCGGTGGAGACGCACGATGGCTTTGCGGTTTTTAGGGTTTTGGGACGAAAAGGAGGGCAGACCCTGCCCTTTGAACGGGTGCGGAAAAGGGCGGAGGCCCTGCTGAGACAGCGTCGCGAGCAAGAGGGTATTGTCGAACTGATCGGAGCCCTGCGGGCCAAAGGCGAAACTCAGGTAGTGTTTTTTACCGACCGCCTGCAATGAGCGGCAACGGAAGGAAAATCCGTTATGAAAGCGAGCCGCAAATTCAGTAAGGGGATTACGTACGCAGCAGTCTGGCTGGCCGGAATGTGCGCTCCTAGTTCGGTCAATGCCCAGCAAGGATACGATATTGTCGGCGACCAAGTCGTCGTCGAAGGTGAGCAGCACTGGGTCAACTGGAAGCGGCCCGGCCACTTGACCGCCATAGATGCTTCCGGGGCCGTGCGGCCCCGCGAACTGCGCCAAGTCTACAACCTGTTAGACGACAGGAATTTTGAGCGCCCGGTAGAGATCGACAAAAAAGCTCCGCGGATTGCAACCGTCGACAGTACCCTGCGCTTAGATGTGCTGGGTAACCCCCTGCAAGACGTCAGCAAAAATTTCATCTACGACTACATAGTGCGGCCGGGCGTTAGCCGGGTGGGCTCCAACCCGCACTTGGCCTCCAACATTCTCGACGACGATCCGACCACATTCTGGGAACCGAATCCAGACGATCCAATCGGCGACTGGTGGATCGAGGTACACCTCGGGAGAGTGGTGCCGCTGGAGCGGCTCAGGCTGCAATTCGTCGACGAGCAACTGGGCGACCCCTTCCTCAAGTTCCTGCTGTTCTTCGAGAAAAAACAGTTGCCCTTGGTGCGGGACGACAGCAAGCTCAGATTTTCGATTTTCGCGCCTTTTGACGGGGTCAACAAAGACCAGCGGATCTTCGCGTTCGACAGCGAGCGCACCAGTGGCTTGTTGCCCGCCGATGTGTCTGGACTTATGGCGAAGCGGCTGCCCATGGGCAATGCCGATCCCAACTGGACGGGCCGGCTGGTAGAGGTCATCCGCATCACCATAACGGACACCCGCGGGGCCCGAAGCGAGCAAATAACCCAAGAGGAGTGGGAAGCGCTGCCCGAGGGGGAGCGCGGCGATGTGGTGTATTTTGTGCGCGATGTGGCCGGACGGGAGGAACCCGTGGACGAGGCCACCTACGAGGTCCTGGGGCCGGATCGACAAGGGCGAAGGGTCTATTATCGGCGGGAACTGCCGCGCTTGGCCGAAGTGGACGCCTGGGGCTGGGGAGATAATATCGCGCTGGGCATGCTCGAAACGGGTGGTGGGATCGAGCACACCATCGCCGCTTCGGGCGGCACGGGCAAGGCCTTTGATGGGCAAGTGGCATCCTTCTATCGCCACACCTATTTCCTCGAGGAGGTTCCCGACGACAACATCCTGATCGCCGATGTAGGGGGCACTGTGTGGATGGACCAAATGCGGATCCTCTCCGAAGGCTACGTCCAGGCCCCGACAGTGCGGGGCTATACCATGCGGGGCTCGTCGGGAGTTCGAGACGCCCAAGGCCGGCTCAAATGGCAACTCATTAGTCCGAAACAGCGCGACAAAAACATCGATGAGGGGTATTACGCGTTGCTCAACGACGTGCAGAGTCCACCTATAAAGCTGCGATTTTTTGAATTTATCACCCTCAAAAACCAACCGCCCGGCAACACGGGCACGCAGGGTTTCTACAACCCCGGTATTGGGGAGTTCATGATCTTCTCCAAAGGATCGCCGGCCGAGGTAGTGCTCGAATCCGATGCGATCGAACTGCCCGGATTGGTGGTGCTGGGGTCAGTGCGCTGGGAGGCCGAGTTGCCTCCCGGTACCGATGTGGAGATTCGCACGCGCACCGGGGACCAACTGCTGCAGCACATCCGCTACTTCGACAGTGGCGGCGGCGAGGTCACAGCGGACAAGCACAAGAAGCTGCCGGGCTTTCGCGCAGGACCCGTTGACACCTCGTTCGTAATCGGGCCGGATTGGACTCCCTGGAGTCAGCGCTACTTGCATTCGGGCGCCCGGGTGATGTCTCCGAGTCTGCGCAAATTCATGCAGCTCCAGGCGAAACTGGTCAGCAATGACCGCAACGTCGCTCCCCTGCTCCGCAGGATTGAAGTCGATATGCACCGTCCAGTTCTGCAAAATCTGCTGGCCGAGGTCTGGCCGGAGGAGACGAGCGTGGGCCAAGTAGATACCTTTGAGGTTTATCTCCAGCCGACTTTGCTGGAAGAACCCCGCTCAGAGCGGAGTCCTGGTTACGACGAGGTGCTGCTGAGTTCGGAGCCAAGCCTCGATATGCGTTTGCTGGATGTGGCTCTGGGAACGGAAGAGGAATTCGCCCGTGGACAGCCGCTGCAGTTCTTCGCGGTAGAGCGAGCAGAGGACGCGGCCAGTGCCGATGGTGCAGTACTGCAGATCCTGCGCAGCCAGGGGGATTCACTACAGGTGCGTTTCCCCCAAGTGAAGCGCGGTGAGTCCGCAGACGTCCTGCCGCACCGCTACTATCGGCTGCTAGTCGAGGAGGATGAGGTGCCAACGCGGTCGGACGGTCGATTGCTCGACTTGCTTTCCTACGAGCGGCTCGACGAAGAATTGCAGGGAGCAATCCGCTACTTCCGCAAAACTGATCGCGACGGCGCACAGTTGGAGGAAGTAGATGCAGCGACTTTTGAAGCCTTGGAAGAAGATGAGCGGGGTCCGGTGCGCTATTTTCGCAAGGTGACAGGAGTGGGCAACCAGTCGCTCTTCGATTCGCTGGGCGATACGCTGAGTGTGGCCCAGTACAACCGACTCGGGAGGGCAAAGGGATGGGTTTTGGGTTATGGCCGTTTGGTGCGCCTGCGCTTTGCCGCGGCGGTCTTTTTGCACGGAACCAAACTAAAGACCGCGATGCGCAACAGCGCCATTGAGGGCCCTTGGCAGGAAAGCGATCCCGGCGATGTTACCCATATACGACCTGGCCAGGGCTTGGTGATCGGGGCCTTGGGAGCCGGTGATGTAGTGGACGATTTGCAGGTCAGCCCCAATCCATTCACCCCCAACAGCGACGGCATCAACGACGTGGCGGAAGTTGGCTTCTCGCTTTTCAAAGTGTATGAAGTCCGGTCGCTCAAGCTGCGCATCTTCCGTCTAGACGGGACGCGGGTGCACACGGTAGCCATGAGGGCCTTGGGGGGGAGACAGAACTTTGCTTGGGACGGAAGGGACGACAACGGTGCGCTGGTGCCTCCGGGACTCTATTTGGCCCAGATAGAGGTTGATGCGGATCAGGCCGGGGCGGCGGGACAAAAGCGGTCGCGTCTGATTGCAGTGGTGTATTAGAAGAGAGGTCCGACGGCTGTACCCTTTGAGAAATGGGGATGCTGTGAGAGCCAAATTTTTAACACTGTGCTTGTTGCTTGGCGTCTTGGCCGGGATGGCTGAGGCGCAGATGGACTATGGCATGCGTCTCGGGCTCAGGCAGGGTGCCGAGACCAGTTTTCGGCCCCAAGGGACGGGAGTGATGCTGGACGCCTTAGACCCAGCGGTGCGGCGCTGGTACGTGCCGCAGGAGCTCTACAACGAATATGGCTGGCACCAGTGGGAATACACCAACTACGCCCGCGATCACTTTGATCGCTACGTCAATACGGCCCTGGAGGGGGATTACTTCTACGATATCTACGGGAATTTTGTCACGCGCGGTTGGCTGATCTTCAACAACACTCAGACCCGGCCGCAGCAATTTGGCAATACCCTGTTCAAGTCGGAGCGCTTCCGGCAGTGGTTCTCAGAGGTGGTGGTGGCCGGCGATCAGAAAGGGGAGTACGCCTACGCGCTGACCTTGAGCAGCCAGTTGCGTACCACCCTGACGCCGATGACCTTCTCCAAACCGCGGATGGACGGGGTGCAATTTGATCTAGCTACGGATCGCTACGAGACGACGCTGATCTATTCGCGCATCAGCAGCCCAGGTGGGGGCGAGACCGGCGGCCAGGAAGTGCTGCGCACCAACAACACGACCTTGGTCGCCGGACGCTTTGTCGGCCAAATCGGCGAGTACGCCCGGCTGGGCTTCAATTTGGCCAATTCGCATCAGTCGAATACGCTGACGGATCGGCTGGCTGGGAATCCGTTCTCCGGCCTGCTGACCGTGGGGCAAAACCGGACGATCGATCTGGTGCAAATTGTGCTGCGCGACGACTCACCCGAAGACGAGGTCGGCGGGGCTGCTTTCTTCCCGGCTGGTTCCGATGTGGTCATCACCTACAGCGACGGCCGCAAGGAGCGGGGCAAGGACATTGGTTTTGAGCCCGTGGTGGAAGGCGGTTTTGTGGAGAAGGGCTTTATCGCGGCCAAGGGCGTTGAGGATATCCGCCTGCTCTACGATTTTGACAGCCTCGACTTCATCGAGCGGGCCAGCGCTGCCAAGGATTCCATTGTCAACGTGGAATTCGAACTAGTAGTCGGCAACGACTACCAGATCTGGATGACTTCGAACAACCAGACCAACCGGCAGGGAGAGTTGGTGTTGCTCTTGGTCGACCAAGCTAGGGGCAATATCAAGGACGCGACCAATCTGCGCACGATTCGCTTTGCCTACGGTCTGCCCACGGCTACGCACATTTTTGGGGGAACTCTAGAGTTACTCGATGTGGCGGGGTTTGATTTGTACGCCGAGTACGATCTGAACTGGAACTACCGCAAGTACCCCAACACCTTTGCAGAGACGCACCGGACTTCGTCGGGGGTCGAGGGACGGCGCTATGCACCAGCGTGGATGGTGAACGTGGCCAAGCGCGCCCATCCGTTTTTCATGTTTGGCGAGGTCTACAGCATGGACCCCCTCTACAATACCAGCACTTTTGTCACCCTGGGAACGGGTGAGATCAATTACGAGAGCGAGCGCGAAGGCATCGTCGAACTGGTCGAGGACAACGACGACCAAGATCGCTTTCCCGACACGGTTCGGGCCGACTGGCAGGCGGGTGACCCTCAGGTCTTCCCAGGCTGGGACCAAAACAACGACTTTGTGCCAGACTTCAATCAGAACGACAACTTGGTCAAGACCAATATCATTCCCGACTACGAAGAGCCCTTTCTGCGCTTTGGCGTCGATCGGCCGGAGTTTTTGTTCGGAGTGGACATGAACAACAATTTCTGGGTCGATCAGTACGAAAACGACGAAGAGCCCGACTATCCCTACCGCAGAGACCACCGGGGCTACAATGTGTACGGCGGCGTCAACGCGACCCCTAAGTTGCGGCTGACGGCCGGCGTGTTGCGCGAAGACCTGATTTCCTCAGACCAGAAAAACCACAGTGTGTACGCGGCTTTGACCTTTGATGAAGATTCGCCGCGCTTTGGTCGTTTGCGCGTCTTTGAGATGAGTAAGAAAGTGGAGGACGATATTCCCAACCCATTGCTGCAGTGGTCGCCGGACAACACCGTTTTGGGTGGGGTGCTAACGCGGGTGGACGATCCGCTGCTGGCGTGCGATACCTGGGTCAACCAACTCTTTGTCGGCCACAGCTTGCAGGGCACGGCGCTGCACCTGATGAGTAAGCTGAACTACGTGTACTTCCGCCAACTGATGGGCCAGGCAAAACGGCAGGAGTTGAGGTTGGACGAGACGGATTTCTTCCTCGGGCTGATCAACAAGGCCAGCTACCGCTACCAACTGGGCCAGTTAGTCCTAGAACCGCGCTGGAAGAGCGAGTTCCGCAAGCAGAGTCGCAGCCTCTTCGACGCGGTCGAGCGCACCAGCCTAATGCAGCTCTTCTCGACTCTAATGGAGGTGCAGCTCCTACAGGTGACGCGGCTGCAGGCGGGAGTCGAATACGTGGTTTTCAACGACTTCGATATCGACGCCGACGATTTCAACTCTCTGACCGTGGGCCTGCAGTTTGCCAATACATCGGCCTACCACGGCTACCAAGTGATGGCCTTGGTGGGTATTGCGCTGGAACGGCGGGATTTTAAGGAAGCCGAGCCTAGTACTACGAGCCGGTCCTTCGTGACTATTTACGCGGGGCTGGAATAGGCGGTTGTCAGGGTGGCGCCGATTCTGCTGGGGATAGGGCTCTTTTGGAGTTGTAGTGAAACCGGGCCAGAGGTCCGCGCCCAACAGCACTACCAACGGGGGGTCGAATACGAAGCGCAGGACATGCCGGCCAGTGCAGCGCGGGAGTACGAGGAGGCCGCGGCTGCGGGGATGATGGAGGCCTATTACGCGCTGGGCACAGTGTACGGGAAGGAGGAGCAACACGAGCGGGCCATTGGCACCTACCGCGCGTTGCTGCGGCAGTGGCCGGAGGAGGAGCAGGCGCGCAAGGGTTTAGCGGATCAGTATCTAGCGGTGGGACGAGCCGCGGAGGCGGGTGCCCTGTACGAAGCGCTCTTGGCCGCGGGGGAGCCGTGGGAGGGATTGTGGGGACGGCTGGGAGATGCCCGGCTCGTAGCCGGCGATGCGGAAGGGGCTGAGGAAGCGTATCGAAAGATGCTCGCAGCGGTGCCGGATAGCACTCGGGTGCGCTATAGCTTGGCGCAGCTTTGGGCAGAACAGGGACAGTGCCGGGAGGCGATTGCCGGGTACCGGCAGCTTTTGCAAAATCCCGCTTGGGCGGACGAGGCCGGGCAGCGCTTGGCCGATCTGCTCTTGGAAGCAGGGGAAGTGGTGGAGGCCGAGCAGCTGCTGCGAGATTTGTTGGAGCGCCAGCCCGAAGCGAGGTCGGCGCTGTGGAGCTTGGGAGGGTTACTCTTTCGCGCGGAGCGCTACAGCGAATCCTTGGTCTGCTTCGAGCGCTTGCGGGCGCTGGACCAGGAGGACTATCGCGTCTATTTCTTGCTCGCCAAGCTCTACGGCCGCACGGGCAGGGAAGCAGAAGGATTAGAGGCGCTCGCAGCGTACGAACGCGGTCGACGGACGGCGCAGGTGCACGAGCGCATGGAGGAAGAGATCGAGGGCCTTTTGCGGAATATCCTAAAATAAAAAATGAGACACCTCTACTACATTACATGGCCGGTATGCGGCGCACTAATCCTGATGGTTAGCGCGGGACAAGCCCGCCAAGTACTGAGGCTCGGAGGGGAGGGACAGATCTCGTGGGAGGGACAGGTCTTGGACGCGGCGGGCATCGAGACGATCGAGCCCGAGCACCGCTCTACCCTCAACCCGAACCTCACCGAGATCGGCACCTCACCGGCCGATTTGGTCGAATTCGCCAGTGCCGATTTTACCGGTAGCATTCTGCCACGGCAGGTGGCCGAAGGCGAGAATCTGGCTACTGGTATCTACGCGCGCGGCGGCGGCATGAGTGCGCCGACGGTCGTCAATCTCGGCCGAGCGCAACTGGAAGAGGTCTTGGCGCAAGTGGCTGCGGAAAAATCCACGGGCAAGGCCTTCACGCGCCAGCAGAACGACGCTTTGGGCACCCTGCTGGTCATGGATTTGGGGGCTCGCTTTGGGGTCAACCAGATCCGCTTTTTCCCGCGCAACACGGTTTTTCCCGCACCGATGACGCCGTTCCAGAGCAATTTTCTCAAGAATTTCGAGGTCCACGTCAACGATGGGCTGGTGCTGACCGAGGGCGGCAATCCAATCTGGGAGATATTTGAAATCCGCAACAACAACACCCAGGCCGTCACTACAGTCGACGTTGCGCCGCCGCGCTACATCCGCTTTGTGCGCTTGAAGGCCACTTCGTCGATTCCGTTTGAAATAGAAAAGCTGCAAATCTTCGGCGAGGGCTTCCTGCCCACTGTGCGCTATATCTCGCCGATCATTGACATGGGCACGCCGGCCAATTGGGGCCAGTTGCGCTGGGCACAGGAACTAGTGGGCCAAGCGGACAAGGCGCAAATGCAGATCCGCACCCGCAGTGGCGACGACCCCTCACCGCTTTCCTATACCCGCAAGCAGGTCGGTCTGAGAAACGCCGAGCCAATTCCATTCTCGGTGGAAGACCCATCCCAGCCTTTGTTACGGGACGAGTTCCTCGATCTGCCGCTGAGGGGCGGGCAGACCGATGCTTGGGAGCGCGGCCCGGTGCGAGACGATTTGGCGAATTGGAGCCCTTGGTCGCCGCCCTATGGCATAGAGGCGGGCACCAGCGAAGCGGGTACGCCGATCCTGTCGCCCTCGCCACGGCGCTACTTCCAGTTCCGGGTCGACTTCCTCAGCGACGATCTGGGATCGGCCTTTGTACTCAAAGATCTCTCGTTCGATTACACCTCGCCGCCGCTGGCCGACCGCTTGGTCGGCGAGGTCTTCCCGCGCCAAGTGCCGGCGGCCACGGATATTTCCTTTGTCTTCGCCCTGAAAGTCGAAATGGAGAACGCTGGACTACAGGGCTTTGACAGCGTCGAAATTGCCACTGTCCAACGAGTGGACCGCATCGAGCGCATCGAGATCATCGACGGAGCAGGCGAAAAGCGGCTCGACCACGCCTTTGCCGTACAGGACGATGTGACGGAAGAAGGCGAAGTGGCCATCACTCGTTTGACGGATGTGGGTTTCGCGGTGCGCTTTCCGCGCATAGCAGAGGACAATACCGTGCTGAAAATCCACTTTGTCACTCGGGTGTTGTCGTATAGCACGTCCTTTGCGGGCAGAGCCATGCTGCTAGCAGAGGACGAGTTCCAAGGGGTTATTGCCGGCGACGCCGCTCAGTTAGCCGACGCGGACCAGGCCACTCGATCCGGAGTTACGGTTCTAAGCCCGGCGGTGAATCAGGGCAGTCTGATCGGCAGTTTTTCCCTCGACCGCAACGTGCTAACGCCCAACGGCGACGGGGCCAACGACCACTTGGCCCTGTCCTGCGAAGTGCTGGCCGTAGTGGGCACGGCCCGGGTCCGGGTGGATATTTTCGACTTAGCAGGCCGCCGCGTGCGCCATCTTTTCGAATTCGACGGGGAGAGCGGCGTGTACGACGCCGTGCGTTTTCCCAAGTTGGTATGGGATGGGAAGGATGGGGTGGGAGAACTGGTTCGGCCTGGGATCTACTTGGTGCGTCTCGAAGTGGGCGGCGACGCGCGCCAGAGTGCGAGTGCTCGTCCAGTGGGCGTGATTTATTAAAAGGAGGCCGCAATGCTGCGCCTAGGACTGATGATCTGCGGATTGGGGACTTTTATTAACACCGAGGCTTGGGGCCGGGCGGAGTTCCACCTCGGTGGTACTGAAGGCAATGTCTGGCAGGAGCTAGTCGAAGGCGGAGAAGGGGAGTACGCGGCAGTTGACGCCGAAGGGAATATCGTCGGGGTCTTTCCCGTCTCCTCGGTGCCGCAGGAGCCGGTGGCCGATCCTTTGATGAAGGACTCCGGCAAAGTCGTCATGATCGATTTCGCCGACAATAGCCTGCGGCCGGTTTTGATTGATCCTGCGGAAAACCTGTCGCTGTCCATTGCCGAGAGGGGAGGCGACATCAACACCAGCATCCACATCGGGTATACCAAAGAGGAGAGAAAGACCGTCGAACCAATCGTCGACGGCAATATCGAAACAGCGACGCTGCGCCCCGTGGATATCTCGCCGCGCCTCGCCGGAGTCAACATAGGCAATGTCAAGAATATAGTGGTCAACCTAGGGGCCGAGTTGCCCATCAACCGCATTCGCTTCTATCCGCGGCCGGGGTTTGAGGACAATTACTTGGCTTGGTACGAAATTAGCGTAGCCGACGCTACGGCACCCTTTGTAGACCTGCCCGGTCAGCGCCGCCCAGGCAAGCGCTGGTACGAAGACATAAGCCGCGCGCTCGGCGCGAAAAACGATCCGGCCTTTGATATCTTGGAGCGGAACCTGGAAAACCTCGACGTGGTAGTAGATTACCATTTCCCAACGCGCGACCTAAAGTGGGTTGGCATTCGGCCCTTGGACCCCGAGCGCACTTGGGAAATCGCCGAGTTCGAGATTTACGGCGAGGGTTTTGTCACCCACACCGAGTACCGCACGCCTATCCTCGACTTTGGTCATCCGGTGTCTTGGAGCAAGATCCGCTGGCGCGGTGCCATGCCCGAGGGCACACAGATTCAGTTGCGCACCCGCACCGGCAATACGCCTCAGCCCAACCGGTTCTTCAGCATTGAGCGAACGGGCAATTTCGTCGAGATCGATCGCAAGAACTACGACCTGACGTTCAGTGCCGGGTCTTTCAACGACGTGACTAGAAGCATCGACGCAGAGAACTGGAACTCCTGGTCGCCCCCCTACGACTTTGCTAGTGGCCTCCGCGACGAGGCCGTGCCGGCCGCAGCCTGGACGGATGGCACGGCCCTGATGTCGCCCGGGCCGAGCCGCTATCTGCAACTCGAAATCGTCTTAACTGCCGACCGCGACCAAGCGCCCCGCATCGACGAGTTGTCGCTGCTTTTTGGCGAGGAATCGGCGGCCCGGGACGTAATCGCCGAGGTCTGGCCGATCGAGACGGAGAGTTTTGCGCCCCACACCTTTACGTATGTGGTGCGGCCCCTCCTCGAAGAGAACAATACCGGGTTCGACCGCTTGGAAATTGCGACCCAGACTCGGGCTGAAGCCGTGCGGGCCGTGCTGGTGGATGGGGTGGACACAACGGCGGATTTCCCGCCCGAGATCCAAGACGATCGCATCGTGGTGGGCTTTGAACTGCTGCAGGGGGTAGAAGATAGCGAGAAGCGGGTCGAGGTGGTCTTTGACGCCAAGGTGCTGCGCTTTGGCACCGAGTTCAGCGGCTGGGTCTACAACAGCGCCGAGCCGACCTTGAAGCAGCAGGTAAAGGCGGGAAACGCGACCTTTCGCTTTGGCGGGGACGTGCTTTCGGTCAACACGCCCATGGGCGGGGAGCTGATCAGCGATTTGCGGGTGATGCCGCCGACTTTTACGCCCAATGGCGACGGAGTCAACGACCGCGTGCGCATTGCCCACGATGTGCGCAACTTGGGCACCTTGCGGCAGCTAGAGGTGCAGATTTTCGACCTAGCCGGACGCCTAGTGGCAGATGTAGCTGGAACTGGAACTCAAAGCGGCGTTTTTGAGCACCTGTGGGATGGGCGAGACGCAGGGGGGAAAGTGGTTGCGCCCGGAATATACGTGTACAAAATATCGCTCGATACAGACCGGGGCAGCCAAGCGGCCAGTGGTCTGGTTGCCGTGGCCTATTGACGAGGCCGGCCATTTACCGGAGAAAGTTCGCGTTGAGACAGCAGCGCAACATACTCAGGGGGATCTTACTCCTAGCCATACTCGCAGAGGCGACTTGGGGTCAGCAGCCCGACTACGGCTCGCGCTTGGGGGTTGGGCAGGGCACTGCGACTAACTTCCGGCCCCAAGGGGCTCAGGGGATGTTGGACGCAATCGACCCGGCGGTGCGGCGCTGGTACGTGCCGCAGGAACTCTTCGCCGAATACCGCTGGCGCCAGTGGGAATACACCAACTACGCCCGCTCCCCCTACCAGCGCTATATAAACGCCGATATAGAGGGGAGCTATTTCTACGATCTCTACGGCAATTTCATCAATCAGGGGTGGCTAGTCTACAATACGTCCCAGGAAAGGCCGCAAGAATTTGGCAACGTCGTATTTCAATCCAGCCGTTTTGACCGATGGTTTTCCGGGGTGGTGGTGGCCGCAGACCAGAAGGGTTCGTATTTCTATGCGCTGACAGTGAGCCGCGACCTGCGCACGACCTTGACGCCCATGACCTTTTCCAAGGCGCGGCTGGACGGGGTGCAGGCTGACTTGGCCTCGGACAAATACGAGGGCACGCTGATTTATTCGCGCATCAGCGGTCCGCGGGGGGTCCGGGAACGCGAGGTGCGGAGAACGAGCGCCACCACCTTGTTCGGAGGGCGCTTTACGGCCCAAGTAGGCGACTTCACTGAGATGGGGATTCACATGGTGAATGCCCACCAAGCGAATGCGCTGACGGATCGGGATTTCTTTAAGAATATGATCACCGGTGCACTGACCGAGAGGCAAAATTTTCAAGGGACCAGCCAAGCAGTGACCGCGGCTGGCTTGTTCGGAGGGCCCCAAGGCGGGACCGTGGGCTCGAATGCGATAACCGGGATCCAGATTGTGTTGCGCGACGATTCGCCCGAGGACGGCGTCGGTGGGGCGGCCTTTTTCCCGACCGGCTCCGATGTGCTCATCACCTACAGGGACGGCAGCGTCGATCGCGGCAGAGATATAGGCTTAGAACCACTGGTTGAAGGGGGGCTGACAGAGCAGGGCTTTATCTCGGCCAACGGCAGCGAAGAGATCCGGCTGTTCTACGATTTTGGCCAGTCCGATTTTACCAACCGGGCCAGTGGCGAAGTAGGCGAAATCGTCGGGGTGGAGTTCCGCTTGGTCGTGGCCAACGATTACCAGATCTGGATGACGTCGAACAACCAACTCGATGTGTCGGGCAATCCGGTGCTGCTGCTAGTGGACCAAGCGCAGGGCAATATCCGCGATCTGACCAATTTGCGCACTATCAGCTTTGAGTACGGCCTGCCCACGGCTACCCATATCTTGGGGGGTACGCTTGCAGTGAACGAGGTGCTCGGTTTCGACTTGTACGGCGAGTACGACCTGAGCTGGAGCTACCGCAAGTATCCCAATGTGCTGGAGAATAAGCACAGAGCTTCTTCGGGCATCAAAGGCCGTCCCAACGCACCGGCTTGGATGGTGAACGCGTCCAAGCGGGCCGAGCCGTTCTTTTTTTACGGCGAGGCCTACAGCATGGATCCCTTCTACAATAGCCAGGCATTTGTCGCTGCGGATAACGGCCAGATTGACTACAGTGCCGACCGGGACCGCGTGGAACTGGTCGAGGATAACGACGACCAAGACCGGGTCCCCGACGCCTTCCGCAGAGACTGGGTGCAGCCGGATTTGCAGGTCTTCCCAGGGTGGGATCAGAACAACGACTTTGTGCCGGATCTCAATCAGAACGACAATAGGGTCAAGATCAACAATACGCCCGACTACGAAGAGCCCTTCATGCGCTTTGGCGTCGATCGGCCGGAGTTTTTGTTCGGGGTGGACATGAACAACAATTTCTGGGTCGATCAGTACGAAAACGACGAGGAACCCGACTACCCCTACCGACGCGACCATCGGGGCTACAACGCGTACGGCGGTGTATATCTGACGCCGCAACTGCGGCTGATGGCCGGGGTATTGCGCGAGGGGCTGATCTCTTCAGACCAAAAGAACTACGGTACCTACGCGGTGCTCAATTACGATGGGCTGTCGCCGCGCTACGGCCGCCTGCGGATCTTTGAGATGGCCAAGCGGGTGGAGGACGACATCCCCAACCCGCTGTTGCAGTGGGCCCCGGACAATACGATCAGGGGCGGGGCCCTGACCCCGTTGGACGATCCGCTACTGGGACGCGACACTTGGGTGAACCAGCTTTTTGTCGGCCACAGTCTGAGGACGGCCTCGCTCCTTTTGCTGAGCAAATTGAACTACGTGTATTTCCACCAACGGCTGGACGAGGCGCAACTGCGGCGATTGGGGCTGGACGAGACCGACTTTTTCTTTGGTTTTATCAACAAGGCTAGGTACGAGTACGAGTTGGGTCGGCTGATTGTTGAGCCGCGTTGGAAAAGCGAGTTCCGCAAGCAGAGCCGCACGTTGTTTGCGGCGGGCCAGCACACCAGCCTGATGGAATTGTTCGGTGCCTTGGCGCGGATGCAGCTCCTAGAGGTGACGCAAGTACAGGCGGGGATGGAGTACGTGTGGTTCGACGACTTTGACGACGACTCCAGCGATTTCAATTCCCTGACGGTGGGGCTGCAATTCGCCAATACGTCGGCCTATCAAGGCTACAGCATCCGGTTATTGACGGGCATCGTCTTGGAGCACAAAAACTTCAAAGAGCGTCAAGCGATAAATACAACGCAGGCGTTTATTACAATTTACGCGGGGCTGGAGTGACAGGTTGTTAGGGGTCGATAATCTACTGTAAACATTAAATTTATTGAGATTTTACAGCAAGAGAGCGACATTTTTATTTGCTTTTGGGTACTCAATGAATTAAGTATTTGCACTATCATCCACTTTCGCCGCCCTATGTAAAGGAGGGTATTATCATGCGGAAACTGTTCCTAGTGTTAGGGGTAGGGATTGCATCTATTGCTCAGGCCCACGATCCACCTGACTTGCTGTTGCTCGCGGTGCAGTTCCCTGATACCAATGTGCCGGTAATCGACGGATTCGACGACGACTGGTCTGCCATTCCCGTTGACCAGTACGGCATTTTCGCCGAGACGACCTATCCGGTGGGTGCTTCGACCCGAGAGGGGAGAGCGCTGGAATTTGCCTCGCAGGGTGAGATTGATCCCAGCGATATGAATTTCCGCCATTTGCTCGGCTGGAGCGATAGCCAGAATATGTTCTACATCACCACCTCGGTGTACGACAATTTGCACGTGACCAACCGCCAGGATCCGGGCAGATTCTTCTGGGACGACAGCTACGAGATGGGGCTCAACGCCGACCACACTGCTATTGACGACCAGAACCAAGGGGATGTTGCCAACGGGTTCTACTACAAGTACGCGCTGCCGCCCAAGGACGGTGCCTTTGAGTTCTTTAGGCCCATTCTCAATTTGCCGTGGCTGGTCAATGGCACGCGCTACGTCGAAATCGCCTGGAGCTTTACGGGCGAGGAGTTCGGCGAAAGTACGTATATCTACGAAATCCGCATCCTGCCAATCGCGCAGATGCCAAGTAGCGATGAAGCCACCGAGGATCAGGTAGTGGTTTGGGACTTTGAGGAAGGGCAGATCATCCACTGGGGCAATATGGTGACCGACGTCGATGTGCTCACCGGCGACGACGATTATCGCCATGGCCAGTGGAGTACCAGCCCTGGGGGGGCGGCTGGCAGACCAGTGACCGATGTGTTCCTCTCACCCATAGACCCCGGCATCGAGTGGGGCGAACCGACCACCGCGGTGGAAGCGGAGAGCTGGGGGCGGATTAAGGCTCAGTACCAGTAGTAAGCCTACGAGTATTGGCCGAGTAGCAGAGAGCCCGTCTTTCTAGGCGGGCTCTCTTTTTTTCGCAAAACGGGCACGACACTATGCGATTTTTGCGCTTGGGAGGACTGGCGGTCATCGTCCTCAGCGTCTTGATCGGCGCTAGCCAGTTTCGCCTGTACCCCACCGAAGACGTGCTGACCATCTGGGTCAGAGGTACGCCCGAGCAGACGGCCATCTATCGCCAGATCATCGACGAGTTCCGCACCCTGAACCCGGAGGCCAAGCTGCGGGTGGAGGTGATGCCAGCGCGGCGCTTTGTGCAAAAACTTTTGGCCGGCATTGACGCGGGGCACGCGCCCGATGTGTTCAATTTGCACTGGAGAGATATGCCACAAGTGTCTAGCACCGGCCAGCTTTTGCCCCTAGATGAGTTGGTCGATCGCCACGGGATTGACCGCGGCGACTACTACCCGGTGGGCCTGCGGGCTTATACCTATCGAGGCGTTCTCTACGGCCTGCCAGTCAAAGGATCGACCATCTCCTGCTATTACAATATGGACCTCTTCGACCGCTACGGGGTGGACTATCCGACCGACGACTGGACCTGGGAGGAACTGGTGGAGAAAGCCCGGAAGCTGACGGTCGATGAAGACGGCGACGGCATGACGGATATCTACGGGCTGACGCCCTACGATATCGCCAACTACGTGTGGAGTGCAGGCGGGGATTTTCTACGGCAGGAGGACGGGCGTTGGGTGTCTAATCTGGACGACTCCAAGGTGCTCCTAGGTACGCAATTCTACGTGGATCTCTACTTTGAGAACAAAGTAAGCCCGCCGCGGCCGGGAATGCGCAGCGACAACCCGATGAGCACCTTCACGTTTGAGGCCGGAAGGGTGGCCATGGCCATCACCGGTCCGTGGCGCATACCGGATTACCAACTCTTAGATCGCTTTCGCTGGAATCTGGCACTGGTTCCCGAGGGGCCGGGCGGGCGGCAGACGCGCTACGCTGGCTCGGGTTTTTCAATCTGGAAGGACACGCCGCAACCCGAGGCCGCTTGGAAACTGGTCGAGTTCCTAGTGGGGCCTGAGTCCATGGCCAAGATGGCGGTTTTGGGCAGCGATCTGCCGCCGCAGCGCTCAGTGGCTAGAACCGCCTTCCTGCGCGAGGACACGCCGTGGGACGAAGAGGTCTTTGTGCGGGCCATGGACTACGAGGTGCAAATCTTTCCGCAGGAGGTGTGGTGGGAAGATCTGTTCCGGCGCATGCAGGATGAGTTGGACGCGGCTTTGGCGGGTCGGGAGACAGTGGCGGAGTCGCTGCGGCAGGCCCACGAAGTGACCAACGCCTATCTGGATCGGATCTACAAGGACGCACCATGAAGCGCCAGGGATGGGCCGCCGTCGGTTTCCTCACGCCCAATTTAGTCGGCTTCTTGATCTTCACCTTGGGGCCGGTGGTGGCGGCTGCGGGGCTGAGCTTCTACCGCTACCAACTGGCCAGCGGCCAAGCGCCCGATTTCATCGGACTGGCTAACTTTGCCGAGTTAGTGGGCTTTGATCGGGTGGACGGCGAGTGGAAGGCGCTCGACCCTTACTTCTGGCAATATCTGGGCAATACCTTGTTCCTCATGCTCAACATCCCCTTCTCAATGGCTGGGGCCCTGATCTTGGCGGTGCTGCTTAACAAAAATCTGAAGGGACGCATCGTCTTCCGCACCTTTTTTTTCATCCCGCATCTGTGCCACGGCGTGGCCATCTTCATGGTGTGGAAGATGGTCTTCACTTTCGAGCCAAACGTCGGCATCGTCAACGGACTATTGTGGAGTCTATACAAATTTTTGGGCATTCCCGCCGAGCAGGCCATCGGGCTTTTGCCGGGCTGGCTGATTGACAAAAACTGGGCCAAGCCAGCTTTCATTATCATGTTCGTGTGGGCCAGCGTCGGGGGATTTAACATGATCCTCTACTTGGCGGGGCTACAGAATATCCCACCGGAACTCTACGAGGCCGCGGAGATGGACGGAGCTGGCTGGTGGGCGCGATTGCGCCACATCACGGTACCGCAGTTGGCACCGACGACCTTTTTCATCTTTGTCACCAGCATCATCGGCGGATTGCAGGGCGGTTTTGAGGCGGCCTATATCATGACTGCGGGCGGGCCGGAGGGATCGACGACGACCATGAGTTACTACATCTACACCCAGGCGTACGAGCGCTTGGAAATCGGCTATGCCGCAACGGTGTCCATGGTGCTGTTCGGGCTGATTTTTGCGCTGACGATGATCAACTGGCGCTTTGGCGGCAAAAGACTGGAGGCGGCCTGAGATGGCGGACGAACGCGCAGACATTGGCGTCGATAAAAGTCGAGGGCCGCGGCGGGACCAAGCCGGAACCTTCACGTATGTGGCGCTGCTCTTTCTGCTCAGCGGCATGGTATTGCCCTTGCTGTGGACCGTGCTGACTTCGTTCAAATACAACGTCGATGTGACCTTGGGTTGGATTCCGCCGCGCTGGACTTTGGACAACTACGTGGGGGTAGTGGAGGCGTTCTCCTTTCTGCGCTACTACCTCAACTCGCTTTTTATCGCCTGTGCTGTGACGCTGGTGCAGGTGGCCACTAGCGTCATGGCGGCCTATGCCTTTGCGCGGCTCCAGTTCCGGGGGCGCGATCTAGTTTTTTTGGGCTACTTGGCGACGATGATGATTCCGTCCGACGTGCTGATGATCCCGCAGTTCGTGTTGATGAAGAAAATACCAGAATGGCTGAACATGGTCTTTGGCACGGAGGCGTTCGGCGGATTCGTCTATTTTCGCCATCACTACGTGGGGCGTCCCGTGGGGCTGGACAGCTTTTTCGCGCTGATCGCCCCGGGCTGCTTTAGCGCCTATGGCACCTTCATGCTCAGACAATTTCTGTTGGGCATATCGCACGAGATTGAAGAGGCCGCCTATATTGACGGCTGCTCGCCTTGGGGGGTGTTCCGGCACGTGATTCTGCCACTCGCCAAGCCGGCGCTGGCCGCGCTAGCCATTTTCACGTTCCTAGGGCGCTGGCGCGCCTTTTTATGGCCTTTAATCATGATCGACTCGGATTCGATGATGGTGCTGTCGGTGGGCTTGGCTAAGCTTTCGGATCTGTACAGCAATAACTACGGGCTGATCTGCGCTGGCACGGTGCTGATGCTCATTCCCATGATCGCCGTCTTTGTGCTCTGCCAGCGCTGGTTCATCAGCGGCATCCAGCTTGGGTCAGTCAAGGGGTAATTGGCGAAAGGACGGAAGGAAACTAGTATGCCGGATTTGAACCTGTACTGGGGCGAGTTGCACAATCACAACGAACTCGGCTATGCCCAGGGCAGTCTCGAGCGCAGCTATGAGATCGCCCGCTCACACCTCGACTTCTACGCATTCACCCCGCACGGGCTACACGCCGACGGCGGTGTGCCGGACGGCTACCCAGTAGTGGTCGCCAATTGGGAGCGGATCCGCCGGGCTGCCAGCGAAAACAACCGACCGGGCGAGTTTACCTGTTTTCCGGCCTACGAGTGGCACTCCTCGGCTTGGGGGCATCTACACGTACTCAGCGCCGAGGATATGGAGTCGATGTACTGTGCGCGGAGTTTGGCTGATTTGCAGGACCACTTCAGGAATAGGCAGGCCATCTTGGTGCCCCATCACACGGCCTATGAGCGCGGGGTGGACTGGGAGGGCTTTGACGAGGCATTGTCGCCGGTAGTGGAAATTTTCTCCGAGCACGGCTCGTCGGAGCGCGACAGTGGCCTCTATCCCATGCTGGGGCACAGCGGCGGTCCGGCTGGATATCAATACACCGTACAACACGGCTTGGCGCTAGGCAAGCGGTTTGGCCTTGTGGCCGGCACCGATAACCACGATGGCTACCCAGGGGGGTACGGGTTGGGACTGACGGGGATTTGGGCCAAGGAGAATAGCCGCGCTGCGCTCTTTGACGCCTTGCAGAAGCGGCGCACCACAGCCGTCACCGGAGATCGGATCGAGGTGTGTTTTCGCGCTGGAGAGGCCTGGATGGGCGAGGTGGTGAGTGGGCCAGCAGAGCGCAGGCTGGACTACCGGGTCGAGGGGTGGGATGTGATCAAAAGCGTGGAAGTCGTGCGCGACAATTTGCCAGTGCACATAGAGGTGCCCGACTACAGCGCACCGCGGACCGGACAGCCGCAGCCCTATCGCCTGCGCTTTGAGTGGGGCTGGGGGCCGATGAAGGGATACCAAGTCTATGACTGGCAGGGGCAACTGCGGGTTGCGGGAGGACGGCTTTTGCAGATCGTGCCCTGCTTTAGCTCTGATCCCTTTGACGAAGTGCGGCGCAAGCGCGTCCTCGAATGGGATGAGAGGCAGTGCGCTTGGCAGTCCCATACCTCGCGCGGTTCTGTCTTCACCACGCGCAATGGCTCCACTGCGCCAAGGGCCAACGACGCCCTGTGCGTGGAGGTGGAGGGGACACAAGAGACGCGAATCGAACTCGAATTCGACTGCCGCACTAGCAAGAGCCTGCTAGCCACGGCCACCGACTGGTCGCTCACGGGTAAACTCGGCGGTTCCCGGGCTAGCTTCAGCATCGGCGAACTTTTGCAGGGGCGTAGGGGTTGGCGCGTAGATGGGCTACCGACTTGGATCGTGGCCCACCGAGCCTTGCCCGAGGTGCTCTACGCCCTACAAGGCCACTTCATCGACCGGAGCGAGACGCCGGCCTATTACTATCTGCGCGTCACCCAAGAGAACGGCCAATTGGCTTGGAGCAGTCCCATTTGGTTTGAGGAATGACGAGAACGGAGCATTCCATGAAAATTACCTCTATCGACGTCTTTTCCTGTGAGGGTGGCTGGCGCACGCTGAATTTCGTCAAGGTTGGGACAGACGAAGGCATTACCGGTTATGCGGAATGCAATTGCGTCCGCTCGGAGGCTATTTTGCGAGCGGCGATCACCTATCTGGGGTCGCTGGTCATGGGCCGCAATCCGTTCCAGACCGAGAAAATCCAGTTCGATCTCTACCGGGCGACCCAGCGGCAGTTGGGCGGTGCAGCGCATCAGGCCATTTCGGCCATTGACGCGGCGTTGCTCGACATTAAGGGCAAGGCGCTTGGAGTACCGGTTTACGAATTGTTCGGTGGCGCATTCCAAACCCGGATCCGGACTTATTACACCCACTGCGGGCGGGCGGAACCGCAAAATCCAGAGGTCCCACCAGTCAAATCGCCTGCCGATATCCCGGCCTGTGCCGCCTATGTAAAGAGCCTGGGATTCCGCGACGTCAAAGTCAACTATCCGCTGACCCCGGAAGACCGCGGCGATATCACTCCGGGTACGCTCGGGAAGATAGTCGAGTGGATCGGCGCTTGGCAGGAGGCCCTAGGGCCGGAGTGCAGCATAGCTCTCGACGTGGCCTTTGCCTTCAAGATGGCGGGGATTTCCAAACTGGCCAAGGCGCTCGAGCCCTTCAATATGCTCTGGCTCGAAGCCGAAACCCTCGACCCGCGGGCGCTGAAGTCCGTCCGGGAATCGACATCAACGCCCATTTGCATTGGCGAGAGTTTGTACCGGACCCAGGGTTTTAAGCCCTATCTGGAGGAGCACGCGCTCGATATCATCATGCCCGATACGGTGTGGAATGGGATCACTATGGGCAAAAAGGTAGCCGACTACGCCAATACCTATGATATCCTCTTTGCGCCGCACAACTCCCACGGCGTGCTGGGAGGATTGCAGGCCGCCCACCTGTGCGCCACTTGCGAGAATTTTAAGATTCTCGAGTACGAGCACGACGATGTGCCTTGGCGCAACGACATCGCGACCGATCCGATCGCCATTGAGGACGGCTGTATCGAGCTGTCGGACCGCCCGGGTTTTGGCTGCGATATTGTCGAAGAGCGCATCGCTGAGCATCCGCCCAAAACGGAGACCAGTACCCTCGCAAGGGCTATGGGACAGACCCGATAATTCTCTATAGAACCGCTGCTAGAAGCTCGGGGCTGGCGCGTCTTCAGGCCGTCCGCCCGCTTGGCGAAATGCGCGGTATTCTCTTTCGAGCACGGCGCGCACTCGGTACTGGGGTTGGCTGTGGACTTTGGACTGATAGGGCAGATTGCCGAGCCAGTGCTCGGCGAGCAGGCCGCGCAGGTGGTGCTCGACCTCCCGATACTGAGGGTCGCCGGCTAGGTTTTTCAACTCGTGGGGATCGGCCACTACATCGTAGAGTTCGGTCGAGCCATCGGCGTAGTGGACGTACTTGTGCTCTTTGGTCAATACCATGATCCGCGTCTGAATTTCGCTGAAGACGGCGTTGCGGATGGAGCCGGTGGGATTGTCAAACAGCGGCGCGATGTCCTCGCCTTGCAGCGTAGGAGGCAATTCCGCATCGCAGACGCGGTAGAACAAAGGCACCAAGTCTAGGGTGCTGACTAGGGCTGGACTGCGTTGCCCGGTCGGCACGCCTGGACCGCGCATAATCAGCGGCACGTGTACCATGGAGTCGTAGAAAAAGCCCTTGTAGCTAAGGCCGTGGTCGCCGAGGGCGTCGCCGTGGTCGGAGGTGAAGATGATGAGGGTGTCGTCGAGGGTGCCGGCCGCCTCCAAGGCTTGGAGCATCTTGCCAATGCCCTCGTCGATGAGGGTGATATTGGCGTAGTAGTGTGCTCGCCAGCGTCGATACTGCTCGGGGGTGGCGAGCGAGGGGTCGATGCGGAACATGGAGTTGCCGAGCGAATTCTGGCTGTGACGTTGGGCGGGAGGTTTGGTCGCCAGCTCCTCTGCGGAACCGATGGGTTCGGGGATGGGAGCGTCGTAGTAGAGGTCGGCCATTTCTTCGGGGGGGTCGTACGGGTCGTGCGGCCCGGCAAAACTCACCCATGCAGCGAACGGCTCGGCTCCGTGCCCCGCTAGCCACTCTGCGGCTTGGTCGCCAATGAAGCCATCGACGTGGAAGCGCTTAGGTCGGGGGGTGATCGGCGCACCTAGGCTCTCGAAATACTGGGGCAGAGCCACTGGATGCGGCCGGTCCATTCCGTGGGCTTTGAGGAAGTGGACGTGGTCGTCGGGCAAGTACACGTGGCGCTTGTCTTCGGCGATAATGCGCTTGTCAAAGCCGCCCAAATCGTCCCAGGGACTGAAGTGCATCTTGCCGATGCCAACGGTGCGTCGCCCCGTGTCCCCCAGTCGCGATGGCCACGTTGGTACGGACGGGTGGAGCCAGCCGCCGTTGTCGAGTACGCCGGTGGTCGAGGCGTACTGGCCGCTGAGAAAGGAGGCTCGGCAGGGTACGCAGACCGGAGAGGAGACGCTGTAGTTTTCAAAGACCATGCCCTCTGCGGCCAAGCGGTCGAGGGCGGGCGTCTGCATGAAGTCGAGGCCGTAGCACGGTAGGCTGTCCCAACGCTGTTGGTCCGTGGTGATGAATAGTAGATTTCTGGCCATAGGTAGATCTCTTTGACTTCCTTGAGCAGGGTGGGAAAAGGCGAAGGGATAATAGATTTGTCTAAATCGAGCGTCAAGTAAGTGCCGATGCGTCTAGAGTTTTGGCTAATTATTGGGTTGCTGGCGGCCTGCGATAGCGGCGAAAAGCCGACTGTAGGACCAGGGGACCGTGCCAACATAAGCCAGGAGAGCGCCGAGGGGTTCCGCTTGTTGCAACAGGGCCGGACTGAGGAAGCGCTGATCCTTTTACAGCGGGCTGCCGAGAAAGACTCGGCGAGCATGGAAGTCCACTACAATATGGGCGTGGCGCATACGCACCTGAAGGAGTACGCCGAGGCCATTGCGGCCTTTGAGCGCGCCGTGACATTGGCACCGGAAAATCCAGGCGCGCATTTTGCCTTGGGGATTGCCTTGGGGGTTGAACAGCGCCAGCGCGATGCAGCCGAACACTTTGAGAAGGCGGCGGCCTTGGCACCAGACCGCGCCGAATATCATTTCCGTCTCGGAGAGGCCCGCCAAGCCCTAGGTGAGGTCGAGGAGGCGCTCGCGGCGTTTGCCGCGGCAATCCGCGTGGATTCGACGCACGTAGATGCTCATTTCCTGCGTGCTGGACTGCTGGCCTCAAGCAACCGCCCGGAGGAAGCCGAGCAAGGATATAGACGGGCGAGTGAGTTAGACAGCCGACGCGCGGACATCCTATGGGAACTGGGCCAGGTCTATATGCAGCAGGGCCAATACCCGCAGGCCGCCGAAGTGCTCAGAAGCGCCCTCGAACTCGAACCGCGCAATACTCATGCGCTCTATCTGTTGAGCCAAGTGTATTTGCTCAGCGGCCAGCCGGACGAACGAGCGGAAGTCTTGAGCACCTTCCAGCGCCTGAGCGCGGCCCAGCGGCATTTCAAGCAAGGCGCGTTATATGCCGAGCGCGGGGCCATAGACGAGGCGCGAAAGGCCCTGCAGGAAGCCCTAGGGCTCGATCCAGACCATGCCAAGGCTCGGGAAAAATTGAAACAGCTAAGTAAAGAGCCATGAAGGCGTGCATTTTGTTCTTGCTTTTGCTGGCTTGCTCACCTTTAGAAGAGCAGCCGCTCGATTCGGAGCCTAGGGCGTCTGAACAGTCCCACTTTGTCGAGGTAGGCGCAGCTATCGGCCTGACGAAAGTCCACACGGGCGGCAGTGCGGAAAAAGGCTATATCGCCGAGGCCAAAGGAGGGGGTGCGGCTTGGTTGGACTTTGACGGCGACGGCGATTTGGATCTCTACGGGGTGAACGGAGCCGCGCTGGACGATGCACAAGGAGGCGGCAATGCTCTCTACCGCAACGATGGGGAAAGCGGTTTTGTCGATGTGGCCAACTCCTTAAACGCAGCGGGCCGAGGCTGGGGCATGGGTGCTGTCAGTGCCGATTATGACAACGACGGGGATGCGGATCTCTACGTCACCAACCTGCGCGCGAATATACTCTACCGCAACGAGGGGGATGCGGGTTTTGCCGAAGTGGGAGGCGAGGCCGGGGCGGCTGGGGCCGCTTGGAGCACGGGTGCGGCATTTGGGGACTACGACCGGGATGGGGACGTCGATCTGTACGTGGTTGGCTACGCTGAGTTCGAACCCGAGAAAATCCCTCGGTTGGGCAGCCAGTGGAAAGGCGTAGATGTGTTCGTCGGACCGCTGGGATTGGCACCGGAGGCCGACTCATTCTACCGCAACGATGGAGGGACCTTTGTGGAGGTTACTGAGGAGACCGGCTTGGCGCATCCAGAGCCGGGCTACGGTTTTGGGGTGCTCTTCGTCGATGTAGAAGACGATGGAGATGTCGATCTGTATGTGGCCAATGACTCCACGCCCAATTTCCTGTGGCGCAACGAGGGAGATGGGACCTTCGCCGAGGTGGGGCTACAAGCCCAAGTGGCGTATGGGGCGATGGGCCACGCACAGGCCGGCATGGGCGTGGCGTGGGGCGATTACGACGGGGACGGCCGCCCCGATATTTTCTCGACGCACTTTGAGGACGACTACAATACGCTCTACCGCAACGAGGGAGCAGGTCTGTTTGCCGATGTGTCCGTCGCGGCGGGTCTGGGCAGGACCAGTTTTCACTTGGTGGGTTTTGGCACTGGATTTTTCGACCGCGACAACGACGGCGACCTAGACCTGCTGGTGGCCAACGGCCATGTTTATCCACAGATAGAGCGTGCGGGCAGCGGCACCTCGTATGCCCAACCCAACCAGCTCCTCGACAATCGCGGCGGTCGCTTCGAGTTGTTATTGCCCAGCTATGGCGACAGCTTGGGTGCGGCTAAGGTGAGTCGGGGGAGTGCGATTGCCGACTACGACAACGACGGCGATCTGGACCTGCTCGTCACCAATCTCGACGACCGCCCGACGCTTTTGCGCAACGATGTGGGGAATAAGCAGAACTGGCTGGGGATCGCGTTGGTCGGCAGAGAGAGCAATCGGGGTGGGATCGGCGCCCGCTTGCTCTTGGCAGCCGGTGGCAAAGTGCAAGTATGCGATATTATCAGCGGCAGTAGTTTTCTCTCCAGCGAGGATCCGCGAGCCCACTTCGGTTTGGGCCAGATTGAAAGGGTGGATTCGCTGCAGGTGCGCTGGCCGAGCGGGGCCGTGCAGGTGTTGAAGAACCTGCGGATCAACCAGTACTTGGTCGTGGAGGAAGAAGGGAGCGAATGACGCTGAGCCTCAGACCGCGACTCCTTCGAGCCACGGCAAATCCACCTCAATGCCAAAGCCGGGTGCGTCGCTGGGCACGAGGTAGCCGTCTTGGATGGCTGGCGTGCCGGGCAAGAGGACCATTTCGTGGAGCGGCACCCCGGGCGGGGACACGCTTTCCGAGCGCTCGCCCCAGACGATGGCGGGCATGGCAAAAGAAAGGTGCTGGCCGTAGGGGTAGTTCATGCCGCCGTGGGTGATGACCGAGACGCCCGCGGCCTCGGCGAGGTGGCAGATTTTGACTCCGGCCGTTATGCCCCCAACCCATAGCACGTCCGGTTGCAGGATATCGACGAAGCGGCCGTCGAGTGCTTGGGCAAAGGAGCGCGGCAAGTACCAGTGCTCGCCCGAGGCGAGGGTTTGCCAAGGAAGCCGCTGGCGCACTTGGGCGTAGCCGATCCAATCGTCGGCGGGCAGGTAGTCTTCAATCCACTTCAAGCGGTAGGGGCGGAGCATCTCGGCGAGGCGAACGACGTGCTCCACGTCCTGCGACAGCCAGCAGTCGAGGCACAGCTCGATGTCTTCGCCGATGAGCTGGCGCGTGGAGGCTACGAGTTCTTCGATTTTTTTGAGGCCGTCGAGGCCGTCGGCCGCGCCCCACGGGGTAAAGAGCTTGGTCGCCTTAAAGCCTAGCTCCATGTACCACTCCTGTTCAAACCCAGAAGCATAGCAGAAAATTTTGTCCTTTTGCGGGCCGCCGAGCAGTTCGTACACGGGTTTTTGCAGCAGCTTGCCCTTGAGATCCCACAGCGCGGTATCTACGGCGCTGATGGCGTAGCTGGCCAGCCCTTGGCCGCCAAAGGGCGCGGTGGAGCGCACCATGACATCCCACAGCTTTTCCGTGGCCATGCAGTTTTCGCCGGTGAGCAGGGAGGCGAAGTGATCGTTGATGATGGGCAACACGGGCGGCGAGTGAGCGGTCAGCCCGAGGCCCCAAGTGCCGTCCTCGGCCGTCACGACGCAGGCGATGCGGTGCCACGGTGGGGTGCCGGTGCGGTCGGCGCGGAAGCGGTCGTAGCGATCGAGCGGTCGGTGTAGGGTGTGGTCGGGCCGTTGGGCGGGGCGCGGGGTTGTCTTTTGGGGAGGCTTGAGTGCGATTTGCGCGGCGCGGATTTCCTTGATTTTCACGGGAGCCTGCTCAGGTGAGTTGGGAAAAGCGGTTGGGCGTGAAGAGGGTTTGTAGCGTTTGGGCGATGCCAGCGCGGGTTACTTGTCGGCCCGCGTCGTGTAGGTCTTGGTATTTTTCGCTTAGGACATTGGCGAGGATGTCGCGGAAGCGCTGCCACTTGGGGATGAGGTTTTCCAGCACGCGGGCGTCTGAGTTGAAGGGGATGAAGCGGTCGCCGGTCATTTCCAAGCGCATCCGCAAGTCCTGTTCGACCAAGCCCGGATGGTAGTTGAACCACCAGTGGCCAATGACCATGATGTTGTCGTTGTGGCAGGAGAGGACGCTGGCGTCGTACTGGTTGGCGTTGTGGAGCGGGGTGATGAAGAAAGCGTTGTCGGGATGGCGGCGCACTAGCTGCTGGTAGGGATACATGTCGGCTAGGCCCACGCCGTCGCCGGCGTCGCGCCACTCGGGTTTGAGTTGGCGGATGGGGCCGGGCATCATAAAGAAGGGCAAGTTGAGTTCGCGCAGGGCCGGCAGCACGGCGTGATGGAGGACAGCGCCTTCTAGGCCGCTGAGGTCGTGGACTTGGCAGTGAGGTGGGAACGAGCACGCACCGTACGCGACGCCGTGCAGCTTGTCGTACCAGTCGGCGAGGAAGCGGCGGATCGCATGGGCTGTGGCGGGTTGGCTGGGGTCGTTGCCAACCTCGTAGCCCCAGGCGTTGAGCTTCACGGCTGCACGCGGGTAGTGCAAGACGAGTTCGTCGAGGCGGTAGCCGGACAAATAGCACTCGTCCCACTCGCCACTTTCGTAGTAAGTGCGCTCTTGGTCGTTGAACACGTCTTGGGTACCGACGATGCGGCGCACGCCAGCCAGCTCCATGCAGCGGCGCTGGATTTCTTCCGGAGCGGTGTCCGCGTAGAACTGGCGCGCTTCGTCGAGGGTATCGGCGTTGGGATCGAGGCCGAGAGCTTCTAGTGCGACGACTACGCCGCGACAGCCTTCGTCGAATGGGTCGGAAGCCGCGTCGGCAAACAGTTTTTGCCAGGTAAAGTCGCCTTGTTGTTCTAGACTCCACGAGTAGAAGGTGGCTGGGTCGATGTGGCCAGCGGCGAAGAGCTTGCGGCGCACGTAGTGATAGGCGAGTTGCTGGTCAATGCCGTACAGGCAGAGCTGAGGGCCGGCTTGGGGGCCGAGGAGATGGGTGTGCCAGTCGTCGACGATCAGCCGCTGGGCCGAGGTTTCTTCGGCGACGATGGTGGGGATTTGGTCGCGGAATAGGGGTAGGGGCGAGGTACTCATGGCGTAGGCTCCTGTCGGGGTAAGGGGCATAACAGTAGGCCAAGAGGAGCGGGGCGTCAAAGGGTATCGACGAGGGACATTAGAAAGGCTTCTCAGAAATCCTCTCAACCTCGATGCTTTCCTCGGTAAGTTGGGAGGAAGAGATTATTGATTTTCCTTTAGACTAGATCCACCATAAGCCCTTTCTGTGTAGAGTGACCGATGTTCTGGATCCAGAAGTTTTCTAAAATCCATATCTTCAAGAAGCGCGTATTTTTCGACTATGAAAGAAAGAACTCTCGAAATTCTGCTTCTGAAGTGTCTGGTCTTGCGCTTGGAGTTGTTCCTTCTGCCCTCTTATTTCGTCTCGTGTCTCCTTTAATTCCTGCCGTTGGAGTTCAAGTTCCTTCTTTTGAAGGATTATTGCAAAAATGATACCTGCAAAAGCCAAACCAGCAAATAGAGCATTAACTGCTCCAAATGTATCTCCAAATTGTCCTCGTGCACCAATGTCAGGAAACAGCCAGAAAAGTACGATGATAGACATCACCCAGAGGAAGATTTTGTGGAAAAAAATAGCGAGGTTTTATTATGGATATAACAGTTACCTTAGACTCGAAAATCGTCCAAGCCATACAGAAGGCGACAAAGCAAAAAGATAAATCCTCCGCAGTGCGCATGGCATTAAATGAATACTTGCGCATGCAAAAGCTTCGTCAACTGTCCAATCTGGCCGGTACTGTTGAGCTATGCTATTCTAACGACGAATTGGAGGCAATGGAGGAGTGCTGATTCTCACGGGCATGTCTTGCACGACCACACCGCGACAGCCTTCGTCGAATTGTATCGGAAGCTGCGTCGGCAAGAAGATGGGTGTGCCAGTCGTCAATGATTAGCTGTTTGACCGAGTTCGCGAACTCATAAAAGGGCTCTGAACTCTTCGACAGTCAGACCTGCCTCGCGAATAATCGTTCGCAAAGTCCCTTTAGCGACCTCTCTGTGCTTGGGAACTACGATGCGACGATAGGGTTTTTGACTCATTCGCAAGACTATATGGCTCCCTCTTTGTCGGTCAAAAACATAGCCAATTTTCCCTAATGCCCTAATAACATCACGGCTTCCAACAACCGGAAGCGGGCTCAAATCTCAACCTCGATGATTTCCTCCGTAATGGGTGGCGGGATTGGATCGCCGTGGGCTTTTAGGCTTTCTATATACAGCGCAATCGCTTCGTGGGCATTTGACAAGGCATCCTTCCGAGTCTGTCCTTGCGAAACACACCCAGGCAAGGCGGGGACTTCGGCCACGAAAATGCCATCTTCATCCTGTTCAATATGAACCCTGTATTTGATATGGCTCATGTAGATCGCCTCCATAGTGATCGCGCAGCCGTAAAACTCATTTCCTCTTAGTTCCCAATTGTAAGCTACCCGGCGACCTCACTTTCAACCAGCGCCTCAATGTGCACAGGGCATACCTTGAGCTCGGCGGTGTGGGTGACAGGATCGTACCCGGAGCCGGTGAGGATATTAATCGGCACGTCGTTGAAGCTGAAGCTGGCAAAGACCGTGCCGCGCGGCGAGCGGGTGGTGCCCTTGACGCGGATTTCAATGGCACCGCGTGCGCTGGACAGGCGGCACAAGCCCCCGTCTTCGAGGCCCCAAGCAGTGAGGTCCTCGGGGTGGACTTCTAGGCGCTCTTCGGCGAGTAGATAGTCAATCCCCTGGGAGCGGCCAGTTTGGGTGCGGGTGTGGTAGGCTTGGAGTCGGCGACCGGTCGTCAGCCAGACCGGGAACTCGGCTGAAATGGTCTCGGCTGGGTCGCGGTAGCGGATGACTTTGAAAAGACCGCGGCCGTTTCTGAAGGCCCCCTCGTGCAAAATCGGCGTCCCCGGGTGGTCCTTTTCGGGCACGGGCCAGTGGTACTCGCCCTTGTCGATTCGGTCCCAATCGAGGCCGGCGTAGATGGGCGAGAGGCCGCACAGTTCGTTGAACACGTCCTTGGCCGAGGTGTAGTCGAAGCCGCTAAAGCCCAGCCGCTGGGCGAGCTGACTGATGATCCACCAGTCGGGTTTGGCCTCGCCAGGCGGTGGCACGGCTTGGCGCAGGCGCTGGACCCGGCGCTCGGTGTTGGCGCAGCTCCCGTCGGTCTCGGCAAAGGCGCTGGCGGGGAAGACCACGTCGGCCATAGCGGCGGTCTCGGTGAGGAAGATGTCGATGACCACGAGGTGATCTAAGCTCTTGAGGGCGTGCTCGCAGTGATGGCGGTCCGGGTCGGAGACGAGGGTGTTTTCGCCATCGATAATCATGGCAAAAATCTCGGTGCCGCAGCGGTTGAGCGCTTGGACCTTGGTAATGCCTTTGTCCAGGTCCATCTCCCGCCCGTAGAGCGCGGTGAATTTTTCCTTGTTTTCAGGCTGATCAGTCGGTTGGAAGCCGGGATAATTGGACGGGACGGCCCCGGCGTCGCCGGCACCTTGAATGTTGTTCTGCCCGCGCATGGGATTGATGCCAGTGCCCTCGCGGCCGATGTTGCCAGTCATCAGGGCGAGATTGCACAGGCTCTGGACGTTATCAACGCCGCAGATGTGCTCGGTGATGCCGAGGGTGTAGTAGATGCCGGATTTATCGGCGGCACCGTACCAACGGGCGGCCTGTTCAATGTCCGCGGCGGGCACCTCGGTAATGGTCGAAGCCCACTCGGGCGTGAACTCGACTACGTGCTCTAGAAACTGCTCAAAATCGGCCGTGCGCGCTGCCATGAAGTCGCGATCTACTAGGTCGTCGCGGACGATCACGTGGGCCATGGCCAACAGCAAGGCCACATCCGAGCCGACGCGGATGGGCAGGTACAGATCGGCCATATCCGCGAGGTCGGTCTTGCGCGGGTCGGCGACGATCATTTTGGCCCCGCGCTTGAGGGCCTTTTTGATGCGCGTCGCCGCGACCGGATGGCACTCGGTCATGTTGGTGCCGATGCAGAAGATCAGGTCCGGTTTGTCCATGTCGGCCAAGGGGTTCGACATGGCACCGCGTCCGATGGTGGCTGCCAGACCGGCAACCGTGGGGGCGTGTCAGGCACGGCTACAGTTGTCTATGTAGTGCGTACCGTAGCCTCGGCGGATGAATTTTTGCAGGCAGTAGTTGGCCTCCGAAGGCGTGCGACCAGAGGCAACGCCGTAGATGGCGTGGCGGCCGTGCTCGGCGAGCACCTTGGCAAAGCCTTGGGCGGCGCGGTCGAGCGCGGTGTCCCAATCGGTGGGGTGAAGCTGGCCGTCCTCGCCGCGGACTAGGGGCTGTGCGAGCCGGTCGCTGTGCTGGACGAAGTCAAAGGCAAATTGGCCCTTGATGCACAGTGCGCCCTCGTTGGCCGGGCCGTCCATCGCTGGTTGGATGCCGACGAGTTTATCCTCTTTGGACAGCAGATCCACTGAGCAGCCAACGCCGCAGTACGGGCAGACCGAGCGGGTTTTTTCGATCTCGCCGGGCAGGTCGGCGGCGCGCAGGGCCTTTTTGTCGGCGAGGGCACCGGTGGGGCAGGTCTGGACGCATTGGCCGCAGAAGGTGCAGGACGAATCCTTGAGCAGGCCATTGAACTCGGTGGTGATCTGCTTGTGGAAGCCGCGCCCCATCGCGGCAATGGCGTGGTCACCTTCCTGCTCGGCGCAGACGCGGACGCAGCGGTTGCACGAGATGCACAAGTCGTAGTCGCGCAAGATGAAGGGGTTGTCGTCGGTGGGATGCGCTTGACCCGATTGCGCGCCTTGGAAGCGACCAGAGCGGGCTTGGTAGCGATCGGCGAGGTCGGTTAGCTCTTGCGAAGCGTACCCCCGCAGGGGATCCACCTCGACTTCGCGGTTTTCCGAGACGACCATTTCCAGCAGCGTCTTGCGGTGCTTTTCGATGGCAGCGGTCGATGTTTTGACAACCATGCCGGGCGCAGCTTGCGACGTGCAGGAGGCGACCGGATTGCGCGCTCCTTCGACTTCGACCACGCAGAGCCGGCAGGCCCCAAAAGATTCTAGGCGTGGATCGTAGCAGAGGGTGGGAATATCGCGGCGATGGCGTTGGGCGACCTCGTAGAGGGTCTCGCCGGGAGCAAAGGCGACTTCTTCGCCGTCTAAGGTCAGGGTGTGTTGTTTCCCATTGGTATTCATGGCAAAGGCTCTCGTTCAAGCGCAGACGCGCTGGGCTACTTGGTCTGGAAAGTACTTGAGGAGGCTATCGGTGATAAAGGGAGCGGCCATGCCGAGGCCGCAGGCGCTAGTGGCCTTCATTACGTCGCCGATGTCTGTTACTTCGGAGCGCCAAGTTGCTAGGTCCGCAGGCCCTTCGCCATCAAGCCGTTCGGTCAGCCGCTGGGTACCGATGCGACAGGGGAAGCACTTGCCGCAGGACTCTTCGGCAAAAAAGGCCATGGCTTGGCGGGCAATATCCACTATGTCGCGGCGGTCGTCAAAGGCCATGATGCCGCCCGCGCCGAGCATCGAGCCGCGGGCGCGAATCGCCGGTTCGTCGAGGGTGACGTCGAGGTCATCGCCGGCGAGAAAGCCACCCGAGATGCCGGCCATAGTAACGGCTTGGATCTGACGGCTTGGTCCCGGCCCGCCGGCCCAATCGTGGAGCAAGGTGTTGAGGGGCAGGCCAAAGGGGACCTCGTAGTTGCCTGGCCGCTGCACGTCGCCCGAGAGGCTGATGACTTTGGTGCCCGGATGGCCGTTGAGACCCAGCGAGCGATACCACGCTGCACCGCGCCGCACGATTTGAGGTGCCGAGGCCAAGGTTTCGACGTTGTTGACGGCCGTGGGCAAGTCTTCAAAACCGTGCGTCACCGGGAAGGGTGGGCGATTGCGCGGATAGGGGTGTTTGCCTTCGAGGCTGTTGAGCAGAGAGCCTTCCTCGCCGCAGATGTACGCGCCAGCACCGCGGCGGATGTGGAGCGCACAAGAGAAGTCGCTGCCGAGAATGTGTTCGCCGATCAGGTTAGCGGCGCGGGCCTCGGCCAGGGCGTTGGCGAGGATGGCGTTGATTTCCGGGTATTCGTAGCGCAGGTAGATAAAGGCGCGGGTAGCGCCGGTGGCGTACGCGGCTAGGAGCATGCCTTCGATGACGGCGTGTGGGTCCCATTCGAGGAGGGCACGGTCTTTAAAGCAGCCCGGTTCGCCTTCGTCGGCATTGCAGACGACGGTTTTGGGCTCGCCCGGAGCCTCGGCAACGGCCTGCCACTTCTGGCCGGTGGGAAAGCCCGCGCCGCCCCGGCCAGCGAGCTGGCTGTCGGCAATGAGGGCTACCAACTCGGCAGGTTCCCCGGCGAGGGCTTGTTGCAGTGCTTGGTATCCACCGCTTTGGCGATAGCCGGACAGGGTGGCTCGGCACGGAGTGCGGATGTCGGCAAAGACGCATTCCTCATACCCGCCGGGATTGGGCGGAGGCAGAGGCGAAGGACTGGGTGCAAGAGCCTCCGCGTCGATTCCGACCAGCACTTGATCGCCTTTGATGACCGGAATGGGATCGTCGCAGCGACCGGCGCACGGCATAGGCGTGGCGTCGGCGAGGCTGGCGCAGAGCGCGTCGGCCCCGCGCAGCGTGCATATCGGGCCGGTGCAGACGCGCGGAGCACTTTGGCCGGGAGCCTGGCGGGCGAAGTGGTGATAAAAGGTGACGGTGGCGAAAAGCTCGGCGAGGGGGATTTTCAGGCCCGTTGATACGGCCTTGAGCGCTTCCTCCGACAAATAGCCGTCGCGGTCGTGGAAGGCGTGCAGAAGCGGCAAGAGGGGAGCGGTTTCGCGCTGCCAGCGTGCGACGAGCGCGTCGTCTGTAGGGGAGATCAAGCTAGTACCTTGCGGAAACTGCCGCCGACATAGGATGAGGCGGTTGAGTTGAAGTCTATTGCTTTGAATAACTATAGGTGTTGCGCGGACTGAGGGCAATACGTGGAAACGCCCTTATCATCTACATCAACTCCCGAAACTTTTCTTCGTTAATTCCCGTCTGCCGCAGCATTTCGAAGAATAGCCAGCGGGGGATGTCGCGTCCATGTTTATGGCTGATGCTAACTCGCAAGATCGTTCCGTTTTTGAGCACTTTACGCCCAGTCTCATGTTTGCGAGATCGAATTTTTTCAAACCCCAAAACCCGCAACACTTTGCGAAATTGATCAAACCTGTATACGGCCATGTTGAATTTCGATTAGCATTCGAATATCCCAAGCATCTTTACACGCTGCAATCGCTTGGATATAAGGCAAATGGTGCCCGCGATTGGGAGCGTTTTGATAGATTGCCAACTCTTCCAGATATTCCGCAGCATAATCCTGCATGGCTTCCAGCATATCTTCGAGTGCTTCATTAGGCGTTGCCATTTCAGTCACCAGATCCAACTCAGGACAGAAAGCGCATACCAACGCCTCATCACGTGCAAGAATCACGGTCAATCGTTTTTCAGACAATGAAATTTTTGGTGGTAAGTTATAGGTATCCAACGTCATTTCAGGCTCCTAGCGGTTGGCACCTGAATGCTTGGCATTCGGCGTCCCTGCGGTGAATAAGAAACATAGGGGAGCGTAATTCGCGGTCAACCTCCATCCCGAATGCCTTGAAAGGTTTGACGCAATTTTGTAGTGTACGCATATTTTAACCCTATAAAAATATGCGTGTAAGAATTTTATTAGGGTCATATTTTATATGCTTAAAGGAATGAAATGTTTCGAGCTGCAATTTGCGATCTGAAGACTTGGCAGACCAAACCAAAGCGCAAGCCGCTGGTGGTGCGGGGGGCGCGGCAGGTGGGGAAGACCTATCTGATCCGGCAATTCGGCCGTGAGTGCTTCCACAATACGGTGGAACTGAACTTCGAGCGGCAACCAGAACTGGCACAGCTATTTGCGTCCAAAGATCCGAACGAGATTCTCCCGTTGATCGAGTTGCAGTACAACACAGCGATCAATCCCGGAGAAACGCTTCTGTTCCTCGACGAGATTCAAGCGGCTCCACAGGTCTTTGAGGCGCTGCGCTACTTCTTTGAGGAGCGGCCCGATATCCACGTCGTCGCCGCGGGTTCACTGCTCGAATTCGCACTGACAGAGCCATCCTTTGCCGTGCCTGTCGGCCGCATTGAATACCTCTATCTCGGTCCTATGACCTTTGAGGAGTTTCTGTTGGCCCAAGGCAAAGAGCGCCTCGTTTCTTTTCTCCGTTCCTTTGAGTTCCCCGCCACCATACCCGATCCTTTGCACCGTCAACTATTGGACGTAGTGAGGCAGTACTTGGTGGTGGGAGGGATGCCGGCCAGTGTGTTCGCTTACACCCGTTCTGCGTCGCTTGCCGATACCGAGTCTGAGAAGCAATCGATCCTCGAGACCTTTGCTGAGGATTTTGGCAAGTACGCGCGCAGAGCCGATCCCGACCGGCTGCGCAAGGTGTTCTCCCGCCTTCCGTTGCTGATCGGTCAGCGGCTGAAATACGCCCGTATTGACCGGGACGATCAGGCGCGCAATCTGGCCCATGCCTTGTCGTTGTTGTGCAAGGCCCTAGTCGCTTGGCGCGTCCACCACAGTGCCTGCAACGGCGTCCCACTGCGGGCGGAAATCAAAGAGACTGTGTTCAAGCCGCTGTTCCTCGACGTGGGCTTGATGTCCAGTGCTTGTGGCCTCAACCTGCTGGATTTTACCAGCGCAACGGACGTGCTGCAAGTAAACCAAGGGAGTGTCTGCGAGCAGTTCGTCGGACAGCATCTGCTCTACGGGCAGCCATCCTTCGTCCGGCCGGAGCTATTTTTTTGGATGCGGGAGAAGCCCTCTTCCAATGCCGAAGTCGATTACGCGATCAGCATGGGTACTAAAATCATCCCCGTCGAAGTCAAGGCGGGCAAGACCGGCACGCTTAAGTCGTTGCAGGTCTTTCTCAAGACCAAGGCACAGAAAATAGGGGTGCGCGTGAACAGCGCTCCTCCCACTTGGCATACGGCCAGCTATGCCTTGCCTGAGATGGCGGACCAATCCTTTGAATTGGTCTCGATCCCGTTCTACCTAGTAGAGCAATTGCGTAGGTTGCTCGGAGAAAAGCAAAGCAACGGCTAATACACTGGTTATTGAACATGGACTCCAACCTTTCGTCTCGCTGTCTTTCGCTCGACCTTGAGGTCGGCAAGCAGGACCACCGCATTCATGCCTTTGCCGCGGTGCGCCCGGATGTTGATCAACCGCTGGTCTTCCACGATGGCGACTTGGCAACGGCGTTGGTAGAACTCGACGACTTCGCTGATGGCGCGGATTTTCTGCTCGGCCACAATCTGATTGATTTCGATCTGCCTCATTTGGAAGCAGCAAAACCCGATCTCCGGTTGTTGAAGCTGCCGGCGGTGGATACGCTGCGGCTCAACCCCCTCGCCTTTCCTCGCAATCCCTATCACCACCTCGTCAAACACTATCAGGATGGACAGCTCAAACGCGGGCGATTGAACGATCCGGAACTCGACGCTCGGATTGCGCTGGAAGTTTTCGACAATCAGCAAACCGCGTTGCGCGATGCGCCGCATGGCTTGCTTGAAGCGTGGCATTGGCTGACCGGGACAGGATCTGACGGTGAGGGATTCGACGCCGTTTTCGCTGATATACGGGACGTGCCCCGGCCAACCGACGCGGCAGCGAGCGCAGCGATTCGCGAGCGGCTTGCGGGCATCGCCTGTCAAAATCGCGGTTGGGATGTTCTTAAGAATGCCGCCCAAAGCGGTTGGCCGCTAGCGTACGCGCTGGCTTGGCTGTCCGTTTCTGGTGGCAATTCCGTGATGCCGCCGTGGGTTCGACATCAGTTTCCAGCAGCCGGTGAGTTGGTTCGCCAGCTACGGGATATGACCTGTGGTGAGGCGAACTGCGACTGGTGTCGGGAGAGACACGACGCTCGCAAGGAGCTTAAGCGGTGGTTCGGCTTTGACGATTTCCGGCTAGAGCCGGTGGACGAGGACGGACGGCCCATGCAGCGGGTCATCGTCGAGGCGGCAATGGCCGGGGAGCACATTTTGGGGATTCTGCCCACCGGTACCGGCAAGTCGCTCTGCTACCAGATTCCGGCTCTGTCCCGCTACGACAAAACTGGCGCTCTCACGGTAGTGATTTCGCCCTTGGTTGCGCTCATGGCGGATCAGGTGGCGGGCCTTCGCAAGCAGAACATTGACTGCTGCGTGACTATCAATGGACTGCTATCGATGCCGGAGCGGGCCGAAGCGCTTGATCAGGTACATCTAGGCGACGCCGGCATTCTCATCATCTCGCCGGAGCAATTGCGCAGCACCACCGTGCGCCGTGCGCTCGGTCAACGCGAGATCGGGGCTTGGGTGCTGGACGAGGCCCATTGTCTCTCGAAGTGGGGGCACGACTTTCGGCCGGATTACCGCTACGTGGGCCGCTTCATCCGCGAAAAGGCCGGACAGAACCCGATTCCGCCAGTGCTGTGCCTGACTGCGACTGCCAAGCCCGATGTAGTGGCGGACATCAAGCAGCATTTCCGGGACGAGCTCGACGCCGGACTCAAGGTTTTTGACGGCGGTGCCCGTCGCGATAATCTGGATTTTACGGTGGTGCCGACGACTAGGGAAGAGAAGTTTTCGTACATCCACCAGCTCCTAATAGACGACCTGTCGCTGGAGACATCTGGCGGTGCCATTGTCTATTGTGCGACGCAACGGCAGACCCAAGAGGTGGCGGAGTTTCTACAGAACAAGGAGATCGCGGCAGACTACTTCCACGCCGATGTGCCGCCGGAGACCAAGAAGAACGTGCAGCAGCGTTTTATCGACGGTGAGCTGCGCGTGATCGCGGCTACCAATGCCTTTGGCATGGGTATTGACAAGCCGGACGTGCGGCTGGTGATCCACGCCGACATCCCTGGGTCGCTAGAGAACTACATGCAGGAGGCAGGCCGCGCCGGCCGCGACCGCGAGATGGCTCGTTGCGTACTGCTCTATGCGACGGATGACGTGGAGAGACAGTTCGGCCTGTCGGCGCGTTCGCGGCTCACTCGACGAGAGATTCACGGCGTCCTGAGAGCGTTGCGGAACTTGGATCGGAAGAAGCGTATGGGCGGTGAGGTCGTGGCTACCGCCGGCGAGATCCTCGGAGAGGACGAGGAAAAGGTCTTCGAGCGGGACTCGGCCACCGACGATACCCGCGTACGAACCGCCGTCTCTTGGCTGGAGGAGGCGGTCCTGTTGACCCGGGAGGAGAACCGAGTGCAGGTGTTTCCTTCGTCTCTCCGGGTAGATTCGGTGAAGGAAGCACACAGTCGGTTGGCGAAGGCATCCATGCCCGACGACTACCGGCGACGGCTGCTTAGAATCGCCGAGACGCTCATTGGGGCCGATCCTGACGAGGGCATCTCTACCGACGAGTTGATGGGCGCATCCGGCCTGAGTGCCGAAGGGGTGCGGAGTGCCTTGTACGACTTGGAACAGCTAGGCATCGCCAGCAACGATACGGCACTGACCGCCTTTGTTCACGCGGGGGTGGAGCGCAACTCGCGGAAGCGCTTTGATGAGGCGGCGGAGCTGGAAACTGCCCTGATCGCACAGATGCGCGAGGCGGCCCCGGATATGGGCAAGGGACAGACGTGGCCCCTGCATTTGCGCGTCGCCGCGCAAACTCTGCGCGATGCGGGGGTGACCGATCCGCTGCCGGAAAAGCTAAAGCGCATTGTCGGCAGTATCGCCCGCGACGGACGCGGTGAAGGAGGCGACGCCGGTAGCCTCGGGGTACGACAGCGGGATACAGAGACAGTGCAGGTGACGCTGCGGCGCGAGTGGTCGGCGTTGGAGGAACTCGCGTCGCGCCGCCGCGAGGGGGCAAAGCGCCTGCTGGAGCACTTGCTCGCTTGTTTGCCCTCCGGGAGCCGGGGCACGGACCTGCTGGCTGAAACCACGCTCGGCAAGCTATTGGAAGCGATCACGTCCGACCTGTTTCTAAAGAGCAGAAACCCTGAGAAACTGCTAGACCGCGCCCTCCTATGGCTACACGAGCAGGAGGTCATCCGTCTGAACAAAGGTCTAGCGGTATTCCGTCCGGCCATGACCATCCTGCTTGCCGAAGAGCGGCGCGGCTTTGCCAGCGCCGACTTTGCACCGCTCGATCTCCATTACAAGGGGCAGGTGCGGCAGATCCACGTGATGGCGGAATTCGCGGAGCGGGGCCGCGACGACATGGCCGACGCGCTGCATTTGGCTATTGACTACTTCAGCCTGAAGGAGGAGGATTTCCTCGGCCGTTGGCTGCCAGAGCGGGACCAGGAGATTGTGCGAGAGACCACGCCCGAATCGTGGCGCACTATCGTCGAGAGCCTGAAGAATCCCATTCAGCAACGCATCGTCGCGGATGATCGGGAGCAGACAAACGTGCTGGTACTCGCCGGTCCCGGTTCCGGCAAGACGCGAGTGCTAGTGCATCGCATCGCCTACCTAGTGCGCGTAAAGCGCGAGAATCCTCGCGGCATCCTAGCCTTGGCCTACAACCGGCACGCAGCGGTCGAGATCCGGCGACGCCTCGTGGATTTGATCGGGAACGACGCTCGCGGAGTGACCGTGCTCACCTGTCATGCGCTGGCCATGCGACTGGTCGGCGTCAGTTTCCAGGAGCGGGAAAGGAAGCTACTTGACGACGGTGCATTCCGGGAGGTGTTGCGCCAAGCAGTAGCGTTGTTGCGCGGAGAGGGTCTGGAGCCGGAGGAAGCCGACGATCAGCGGGAACGGCTCCTCGCGGGCTTCCGCTGGATACTCGTAGATGAATACCAAGACATCGGTGCGGATCAATACGAGTTGATATCGGCCTTGGCCGGACGGACTCTAAAAGATGAGGATCGCAAGCTCACGCTCTTCGCAGTAGGCGACGACGATCAGAATATCTACGCCTTCAACGGTGCTTCGGTGGAGTTCATTCGCCGTTTTGAAGTGGATTACGGGCCTAAGCCCTCCTACCTGATCGACAACTACCGTTCCACCGGCCACATCATCGCAGCGGCCAATGAGTTGATCGAGCCTGCTCGACAACGGATGAAGACTGGACATCCCATTAGCATTGACCGAGCGCGTACGAAGAATCCGCCGGGCGGCGACTGGAGTGGATTGGATTCGGTTGCTCAAGGTCGGGTGCAGATTCTGCCAGCGTCCCCCGACCCAATCTCCCAAGCGCAGGTTGCGATGACAGAGTTACAGCGTCTCGCCACCCTCTCGCCGGACTGGGACTGGTCCAAGTGTGCGGTGATCGCACGCGAATGGAAATATCTGGAGCCAGTACGAGCCTTCTGCGAACTCCATCGTATCCCGGTGCAGATGGGGAATGAAGAAATTCCGAGCTTTTGGTTCCTGCGAGAAACTCGAACGTTTGTTGAATGGCTGCGCGGACGGGAAACCCGGATCGTGAGTAGTGCTGATCTGAGGGGCTGGCTGGATGCGCAAACGCCGGGCCTATGGAATGACCTGCTAGGGCAAGCCTTAGACGAGCACTCCCTAGAAACCAGTGACGCGGAAATGCCAGTGGATCACTTCATTGAGTGGCTGGCCGAGTGGGGGCGAGACGTACGCCGCCGCCAGCGTGGGCTCTTGCTGCTGACCGCACACCGTGCCAAGGGATTGGAGTTTGACCACGTGGCCGTGCTCGATGGAGGCTGGAACAAAGTCGCTAGGGGCGAGGACCCGGACGCGCCGCGCAGGCTCTACTATGTGGCCATGACGCGCGCCCAGCAGACCCTTGCGCTCGTGCGTTTTCAAGGATTGAGCCCCGCAGTAGGTACCACGCGGCCTGATTTCGTAAAGGAACCTGAACCCCCGGCGTACTTGGGGCGCTCGCACTCGCTGCCATATACATTTCCGAACAACGGCTCGATTTTGCGCCGCACATCCGATGGCTTGCAGCCGGAAATTTCGGAACTCGCACGTCAATATCGACGGCCGAGTCTGAGCGAGGTCTATCTGGGCTTCGCGGGACGTCTCTACGCTAATCATCCGGTGCATCGTGCGATTGCCGCTCTGTCGCCCGGCGATCAGCTAAAAACGCGGATTGCCAAAACTGGATCTTGGGAATTGTTGGACCGGTCGGGGATGGTGGTGGGGCGTCTTGCTCAAGCATTTGCACCTCCACCGGGAATGCGGTGCAGGTCCGCCACAGTCTTTGCCGTCGTGGCTTGGAGCCGCGAAGCGTCAGAGCCGCAGTACCGTGACCGAGCGAAATGCGATGCTTGGGAGGTAGTGGTGCCGGAACTGGTGTTCGAGCCAGAGGGCGAGTAATTCGACGGCAGCCAACCTCTCGTCACAGAGGTCGTGCCCACCAGCATTCGCGTCGCGTGGTATCGCCGGGGCAAGTTGACAATCTGTATGGGAACGGCCTTATTTGCGCCCTCTAACCAAATAGTCAAAGGAGTGAGTAATGCCGGATGTTATCGTCGTTGGAGATGGGCCGGGTGGATTGAGCGCCGCGCTCTTTCTCGCCAAAAATGACATGAGCGTCACCGTCTTTGGCCAAGACAAGACCCTCATGCACAAGGCCATGCTATACAATTATTTGGGCATCCCCAAGATTGCCGGACCCGAATTCCAGCAGATCGGCCGCGAGCAGGTGCGCGGCTTTGGCGGGGAGATTCAGGCCGTCGAAGTCAGCAGCGTTGAAAAGGGCGAGGGGGGATTTGTCGTCGAAACCGCTGATGGCCAAAGTCACCAGTCTCAATATCTGATCTTGGTTACCGGGCCGAGCAACCCGCTGGCCGAGAGCTTGGGTGTGGCCAAAGAAGCCGACGGATTGGCGGCCGACCGCAATGGCCGCACCTCGGTCGAAGGGTTATACGTCCTTGGCTGGAGCACTCGCCTGAAGAAGATCCAGGCCATTATCTCCGCTGGCGACGGAGCCTGCGCCGCGCTGGACATCCTTTCGGCCAAGGCCGGCGAGGACATCCACGACTTCGATCTGATCGAAGACGAATAGTCTAAAGCGAGAGGACGCGCCCTTCTATAGCGGATTGGGTGGCCGCGAGCGTCACGGCTAAGGTTTTGACCGCTTCTGCATAGTCGCAGCGGATGCCCGTGGCATCGCCCGTTTGCACGGCTTGGAGAAAGGCGCGATCCTCGGCTTGCGTTGGGTTGTTGCCCTGCTCGACGACTTCACGGCCGCTGGGGCGGTCGATAGTGAGCGCTCTGGATGCGATGCGCAGGACTTGGTCTTTCTGGTAGAGTTCTAAGCCCACATGCCCGCCCGCGGAGAGCATACAGGCCGAGGTAATGCTGGCCACCGCGCCGCTGTGGAAGCGGAGGTTGGTGACAGAAGCGTCGTGGACATCGTAGTTGGAGACATCTTCCATCAGGCCGGTGCGCGCCATGGCGTGGACGCTTTCCACTTCGCCGAGCAGATAGCGGGCCAAGTCGAAAATGTGCGTGGTTTGTTCGACGATCTGGCCGCCGCTCTCGGCCAGTACCCGCCACCAAGACACCCCGGGCATGCCGCCGGTCCAAGCGCCAAGGGCAAACCCCACCGGCTCGTCGCCGAGGAGTTCGACTGCTTTGGCGGTCGTATCCATGTAGCGCCAGTGATAGCCCACGGCGCTGATTAGGTTTTGGGCGCGGAGGGCCGCCTCAACGGCGCGGGCTTGGTCTAGGGAAGTCGAAACGGGTTTTTCGACGAAAATGGGCAAGCCGCGCTCAATGGCCGCCAGCTCGGGCTGCCCATGGGCAAAAGGCGGCAGGCAGATATAGACCGCGTCGAGCGCTTCGCTGTCGTACAGGGCTTCGTAGTGGCTGTAGGCCCTGCCGCCGTACTCGCTGGCCGCGTCGAGCGCCTTTTCTTCAACTACGTCGCAAAAGGCAACCATCTCGGCCTCGTCGAGTTGGGCGAGGGTGCGCAGGTGGTGGTTGGCGATGCCGCCGGTGCCGACAAAGCCGATTTTAATCGTCATGGAAAATTTGATCCGTGGTTAGAGGTTTATTATCAGCCTGTTTAGAGGATGCGAGGACTGAGAAATAGACCATTTTAAGAGTAACGAGTGGCATAGTATGGGGGCTGCGCCGCCGTTGTCAAGAGACCGTCGATAATGAATACAACTCAAAAAGGCCAGCTCAGCGATTACAAGGTACACTACAAGGCCGATGCCGAGGCGATTGTCGATCCTCAAGCATTGGACCCGAGGCGTCGAGCCTCGGAAGAACGGCGGCTGGAGACACTCGTGCGCCTACTCGACTTGCACGGTGGTGAACGCGTCCTCGACATCGGGTGTGGATCGGGCTGGTTAGGGGCGTATTGCCATCGCCGAGGTGCCCTAGTCTGCGCTATGGACATCGGCTGGGTAGGGGTAGCCGGTGCCAAGGCCCGCTTTGCGGAAGCAGCCTATCAGGTCGGCGATTTGTACTATCTCCCCTTTGCGGCCGAGTGTTTCGACGCGGTAGTGCTTTCCGAAGTGGTCGAACATCTCGAAGACATTGACGCGGCCCTAGCTGAGGCGCGGCGGGTGTTGCGTCCGGGAGGGCGGCTGGTGGTGAGTGTGCCGTACCGCGAGATCATTGTCGAGCACCTGTGTATCCACTGCAATAGACTAACGCCAGCCAACGCGCATCTCCACCGCTTTGACGAGGAGACGCTCGCCGCCTATCTCCAAGGCCAGGGCTTTGAAATACGCGCGGTGCGGTTGACGACCAACAAACTGCTGGAGTTGGCGGGATTTCCTAGCTTGAGTGCTGGCTGGCCCTATGCAGCTTGGCGCTTGGCCGACGCGCTCTTGAACAAGATCGTGCCCAAACCGGCCTTCCTTTGCATGTTGGGCGTCCGTGCATGACCGCGAGGGGGCGGCTGACGCGCAAGATCGGCGTTGTGGCCGCCGGGCGCGCGGCCAATACCGCCAGTATCCTAGCCGTTTATGCGCTGGTCGCCCGCGCTTGGACGCCGGAAGAATGCGGGCTTTTTGGCGCGGTCTGGCTCGTAGGCAATGTACTGATCCCAGTGTTTTTATTTGGGCTGCCTACGAGTCTGCTCTACTTCTTTCCCCGGCGGGGTGAGCCGCGCTTGCTCGTCGGCCAAGTGATGCTGTGCTTGGCCGCGTCGGGTTTGGCATTAGCCGTGAGTTTGTGGTTGTGGGGGGGGCCGTTGGCCGATGTACTGGTGCAAGCGACCAGCGATGGCGAGCAGGTTGCCGCGTACCTGCTGTTGTTCCTGCCCTATCTCTTTGCGGCAGTCGCCGCTGGTGGGGCCGAAGCGGCCTTGGTAGCCGCCGACCGCGAGCACTATTTGGCTTGGCTGCAACTGGCTATGAGTGGTGCCTTAGTTGCCGGTGCGGGGGGCGCTCTGGGGCTAGGTTGGACACCTGTGCAGGTGCTTGTGCTGTTTTCCGGGTTGGGCGTGTTGCGCTTGCTCGCCATCTGCTGGCTAGTGCGCTTGGCATTGGCGGGTGGGCGCTGGTGGGGGTGGGAAGGGCTAGGTGAGCTGATGCGCTATGCGCGTCCGGTTGGGTTCAACGACGCGGTAAACAGCCTCTCGCGCTACGTCGATCGCTTTGTGATCCTGCACTTTTTTGCGGCCGGCACTTTTGCCGAATACCATTTCGGGGCCATTGAGGTGCCGATTAGTCTGTTGCTGTCCGCAGTGACATCCGTGTTGATCCCGGAGATCAGTCGGCTCTTTCAGGCGGACCGGCGCGACGAGATACTGGCGCTGTGGCAGCGCGCGGTTTCGCGCTTGGCCCTGTTGGTGTTGCCGCTGGCGGCCTTTCTGCTCGCTTTCGCCGGACCGCTGATTGGCTGGCTCTTTCCAGAATACGACCGCTCGGCTTGGGTATTTCGCATCTATTTATTGGTGCTGCCACTGCGCTGTGCCGCGTACAATCCGCTGCTGGTAGGCATGGGTAAGGCCCGCTGGGCGCTGTGGGGTAGCGTGGGGGACTTGTGCTGCAATATCGGCTTGAGCTTGGCGCTGATTAGCTATTTGCAGGTGGCGCACCCTGCGTGGGCCTTCCTCGGCCCGGCGGTGGCTACCACAGTGGTGACGTACTTGCAGGTGGCTTTCTTGTTGGCGGCGATTGGTTGGCATTTGCGCTGTGGCCTGCACCAGCTCCTGCCGTGGGGCCGCCTGCTGAGGATCAGCGCCAGTGTCGGAGCAGCCGCAGTGATCAGCCGCTGGGTCAGCGCGGATGTGGGCGGCGACTTTTTGCAGGTGGTTGTAGGAGGAATGTGCTTTGTGGTGCTGGTGGCCGTCGTAACTTGGGCCAACCCGCAAGACCGTGCGGAACTGACCCATACTTGGCGGGCGTTGACGCGGATGCCTTAGCTGCTGAGCAGGGCGCTGGCGATTTCCTCCCACTCTTCGGGTAGCGACGCCTCGCTGTGGGGCTTTTGCGCCCGCCGGTACCAATAGCCGGCGTTGCTTTCGTCGCCCTCGACCCGGTGTAAATAAGCGTGGACCCAAGCCCCGATGGGGTCGGGTGTTTGCTGGGCTAGTTCGTGGGCTTTGTCCCATTCGCCCTTGGCATCGTACCAGAGGGCTTGTAGGGCTTGGGAGGTTGCCGGCGGGGTTTGTTCTTGCAGGCTCAGTTTGAAGGCTTTGAGGTCCATAATGGTCGGCTCCAATCGTCGTGTGTGCCCTTAATATAGGCCATCTCAGTGCGGCTATCCACCGACGCGACTACCTTGCCCAAAAAGTGCGATACCCTCTATATTTATAAGTTTTAACTGACGTTACGCAGTAGGGGGCGGTTTGCAAACCACCCCCTACTTGATGCGAAACAAGGAATTGGGCAAAGACATGCCAGTAGGAGTGGGATTGATTGGTTTGGGCACGGTCGGCAGCGGCGTGGTTGAGCTGTTGCAGGATGCGCCCGTGTCGCTACGGCGGCGCAAGCACGTGGATTTTGCATTGCGGCGCGTGGCCGTGCGCGACTTGGACAAGCCGCGCAGTCTGGCCTTGGCACCGGAGTTGTTGACCGCAGACGCCAGCGCGGTCGTAGCCGACCCGGATGTGCAACTGGTGGTGGAATTGACGGGTGCGCCCCCGGCCTTTGAGTGGGTGAGCGCGGCCCTGCGGCAGGGCAAGGATGTGGTAACGGCCAACAAGGCCCTGCTAGCCGAGCGGGGCGAGGAACTTTTTGAATTGGCGCTGGCCAATGGGGCGGATTTGATGTTTGAAGCCAGCGTCGCAGCCGGCATCCCGATCATTCGCTCGTTGCGCAACGGCTTGGTGGCCAATCGGGTCGAGTCTCTGTACGGCATTCTCAATGGCACCACCAACTACATGCTCACGCGCATGAGTCGTGGTGTGGGTGACTACGACGACGTCCTCAAAGAGGCTCAAGACCAGGGCTACGCCGAGCCGGACCCGACTATGGACGTGAGCGGCATGGATGCCGCACAGAAGTTGGCCATCCTCTGCCGCATTGCCTTTCACTGCACGGGCACGGGCCGCGACGTGTTTTGCGAGGGCATTGAGCAGATCGAGAGTCGGGACATTGAATACGCCCGCGAGTTGGGGTATGCGATCAAGCTGCTGGCTATTGCCAAGCAGCAGGACGGACGCGTCGAGGCCCGAGTGCATCCAGCCATGGTGCCGGAGGATGCGCTGTTGGCCAACATCCACGACGAATTCAACGCCATTCAGGTGCAGGGGTCTGCGGTGGGGCCGCAAGTGTTTTCCGGCCGCGGTGCCGGGCAGCTGCCCACGGCCAGCGCGGTGGTCGCGGATATGGTCGAGTTGGTCGAGCGCAAAGCTGCTGGCGCTAGCACCTCCATCGGCGATATGATCTTGGGCGAAGATGCTGTCTCGGTCGTGCCCATTGAGGATGTGCAGATGCGCTACTTTATCCGCGTCTTAGTCCGCGATCAGCCCGGGGTACTCGCGGGTATCGCGCGCATCTTGGCCGAGGAGCGCATCAGCATTGCCTCGGTCATCCAAAAGGAGCGCGACTTTGAGGGCGGCTCCGTGCCGCTGGTCATTGTCACCCACGAGGCGCGCGAAGCCGCGATGCAGCGGGCGCAGCAGGCCGTGGCCACTCTCGACGCCGTGCAGGGGTCGGTGAAGCTCATTCGCATGGAGGACCTCTAGGGTGCGCTACGTCGTGTTGGTGCCTGATGGAGCGGCGGACTATCCGCTCGATGAACTGGACGGGCAGACGCCGTTGGAAGCGGCCGCCACGCCCTGCATGGATCGCTTGGCCTGCGAGGGGGCTGGGGGATTGGTGCAGATGATCCCGGCGCAGCGGCATCCAGGCAGCGACATCGGCAACCTCGAAATTTTCGGCTACGACAGCCGGGTGCACTACACGGGCCGTGCGCCGTTGGAAGCCGCGAGCATGGGCGTTGATTTGGGCGACGATGGGGTGGCCTTCCGCATGAACCTGATCTACGGAGAGGACGACGTGCTGGTCGATTACAGCGCCGGCCACATTGACAGCGAAGAAGCAGCCGAATTGGTAGAGACCTTGGCGGATGAGTTGGGGGGACCGTCTTTGCGCTTCTATCCCGGAGTGGGCTATCGCCACTTGCTGGTGTGGGAGCGCGGCCCGGAAGAAGTGGAAACCTATCCGCCGCACGACATTATGGGCGAGTCCATGGCCGCACATGAGCCTACGGGCGCAGGGGCTGAGAAAATCTGCGCCCTCATGGATGCGGCTGGCCCCATTCTCGCGTCTTCTCCGGTCAATGCAGTTCGTTCGGCTCGCGGGGAGCGGCCGGCCAATGCGATATGGCTTTGGGGATCCGGGCGTGCGTTGCGCTTGAAGCCTTTGTCGGAACGCTACGGGTTGCAGGGCGGCGTCATCTCAGCCGTTGACTTAGTGCGCGGCATCGGCAAAAGCGCGGGCTTAGAGGTCATCGAGGTGCCCGGTATTACCGGGTATCTCGACACTAACTACGAGGGCAAGGCCGAATACGCGTTGGAAACTTTACAGCACGCCGATTTTGTCTATGTCCACGTTGAGGCTCCGGACGAAGCCGGGCACAACGGCGACCCGCAGGCCAAGGTACAGGCCATTGAGGATTTCGACGCCCGCGTCGTCGGCCCGATTTTGACGGGGTTAGAGTCGATGGGACCGCATCGAGTGCTGCTGACCCCTGACCACCGCACGCCCATTGTGCGGCGCACTCACAGCCGCGAGCCAGTGCCCTTTGTGCTATGGGGGACGGGGATTGAGGCCGACTCGATGCAAGCCTATGGAGAGCGGGCGGCCGAGTGGGGTAGTATGCAGGTAGAGCACGGACATGTATTGATGGATTATCTAACGGAGAAATGCAGGTGACTGATACGTACAACGTAGCTATTATGGGCGCGACTGGAGCCGTAGGGCAGGTGCTGTTAGAAATACTCGCCGAGCGCGACTTTCCCGTCGGCGAGTTGCGGCTGTTGGCCTCGGCCCGCTCGGCTGGGCGCGCCATTTCCTTTAACGGCAGCTCGATTCAGGTGCAGGAACTCGGCGAGGATTCCTTTGCCGGCGTGGATATCGTCTTGGCCTCGGCCGGGGGCAGTTTGAGCAAGCAGTTTAATCCGCACGCAGTAGCCGCGGGTGCGGTGGTCGTCGATAACACGTCGGCCTATCGAATGGACCCGGACGTGCCGCTGGTAGTGCCCGAGATCAATCCCGAGGACTTGGCGGCACATCGCGGCATCATCGCCAATCCGAATTGTTCGACGATCATCATGGACGTGGCGGTCTGGCCGCTCTATCAGCGGCGTCCGGTCAAGCGAATCGTGGTCTCGACCTATCAGGCCGTCAGCGGCGCAGGGGCGGGGGCCATGGAGGAGTTGGAGGAGCAGACGCGGCAGGTGCTCGCCGGGGAAGAGGCCGAGCCGGCTGAATTCCCGCACCCGATTGCCTTTAATTTGTTTTCGCACGATTCGGCTGTCGGGCCGGAGGGGTATTGCGAAGAAGAACTGAAAATGGTGCACGAGACCCGCAAGATGTTCCACGACGGTGCGCTGCAGATCTCGGCCACGACCATTCGCGTGCCCGTGCTGCGGGCGCATTCCGAGGCGATCAACGTGGAGTTTGCCGAACCCTTTCCGGCTGCCGAGGCCGAGGCCATTTTGGCGGAGGCTGCGGGCGTGCGGATCGTGAATGATCCCGAGCAGAACTATTTCCCCATGCCGATTGAGGCTTCTGGCTGCGACGAAGTACTGGTCGGGCGCATTCGCCAGGATATTTCGCGGCCCGACGGAACTGGGCTGGACTTGTGGGTCAGCGGCGATCAGTTGCGCAAGGGGGCGGCTCTAAACGCCGTGCAAATCGCCGAGGAGCTCATCGCGCGAAAATTGTTATAACGGGGGAAAACGCCATGAATGTCTTGAGCAGGGAAGAACTGGATTTCTTTGCCGAACAGGGGTACGTGGTCGCGCGTCAGGTAATCGACCGCGATCAGGCCGAGCGCACTGGGCAGGCGGTGTGGGCATTTACGGGCATGGACCCCGACGATTCTGGGACTTGGTACCCAGAGGATCGGCGCGGCATCATGGTCGAGATTTACCACCACCAGACCATGTGGGACAACCGCACGGCCCCTCGGGTGCACCGGGCCTTTAGCCAGATTTGGGGAACGGACAAGCTGTGGGTCAGCCACGACCGAGCCAGCATCAATCCGCCGACCTTAGACAAAGACGCGCCCGAGCACAATTTGCACTGGGACGCGTCCTTGGATAAGCGTCCGTTGTCCTTTGGCGTGCAGGGCGTGCTCTATCTAAGCGACACGCCGGCCGAGCAGGGGGCCTTTATCTGCGTGCCGGGATTCCACCGGCGTTTAGATGCGTGGCTCGACGAACTGCCGGAGGATACCAATCCCCGCGAGCAAGACTTGCTGGCCTTGGGAGCGCAGCGCATCGGTGCCGAAGCGGGTGACTTGGTTATCTGGCGCACGGCCCTGCCACATACGGCGAGCGTCAATCGCGGCGACATGCCTCGCGTGGCGCAGTACATCACCATGAGTCCAGCCGGAGAGAGCGAAGAGGCGCGGCGGTTGCGCACGGACTTTTGGCAGCGGCGGTTGTCCGGGCTAGGGCGCTACGCCGAGGAACGCGAGCACCACGAAGAGAAGACGGCTGAGTTGACGAGTGTGGGGCGGAAGCTGGCTGGGGTGGATCTTTGGGATTGAGGGGGTAGCGAAAGCCTGCTGATTCGTAGAGATCTTGTAACTTTATATTCCTACCTAAGTACACGACAGTAGCGCGGTATGAGATGCTTCGCTTCGCTCAGCATGACGACATGGGCGTCATCCCCGGTCATGCTGAGCCTTTCGGCTTCGCTCAAGATAAACTCCGCAAAGCGGAGTCGAAGCATCTCAGCGCTCCCATGCCTAACGTCCACTGGATTACTGTCGTGTACTTAGATTCTTCGTAATTAAAAGAATTCCGACGTTAGCTCTTTTCGGCATCTAAACGCAGGTGTGCTCGATGAAGCGGGCGTAGAGGTCGGCACCTGCGTGCAGCTGGTCGGTTTTGATCCATTCGTTGGCGGTGTGGGCTTGCGCAATGTCGCCCGGGCCGAGGACGATCATTTGTTTCATCTTCTTAAAAAAAGCCATGCCGTCGGTGCCGTAGGCCACTGTGGTGGGCTTGCAGCGGCCCGTTAGCTTGAGCGCCGTGCGGACCAGTGGGGCGTCCACCGCGGTGTAGAGCGGCTCGCCGCGGTGTTTGAGTTCGAAGTTGAGGCCGTGTTTTTTCGCGCTTTTGCGGGTTCTGTCGATGATATCATCGACGTCGATGCCGGGCATGGGGCGGTAGTTGAGGGTGCAGATGCTCTGGGCGGGGGAAATGTTGGTGGCGCGGTTGTGGTCGTTGATGCCGATGCACCACTCGGAATGCGGCGGCGCGAATTCCTCGTTGCGGTAGCGGTGTGCGCTGAGCACTCGCTCGTTGAATTTCTTCATTTCCGCGAGAAAGGGAATCATCTTGAGGTTGGCGTTGGTGCCCTTCAAGGTGCTGGTGTGTGCAGGGCGTCCTTTGGCCGTGACTTGCATGGCGAGCGAGCCTTTGTGGGCGTGGACCACGCGAAGGCTGGTGGGTTCGCAGATAATGCCACAGCCGGTGCTGGCCTCGGCAAAGAACTTGGAATGGGCCGTGACCTTTTGTGCGCCGACGCAGAGGACCTCCTCGTCGGCTGTGACGACGATGTAGAGCGGGGCTTTGAGATCGGCGGCCTTGAAACGGGCGGCCGCGCAAATCGAAGCGGCAAGGGGGCCTTTCATGTCGCAGGAACCGCGGCCGTAGAGCTTGTCGTTGGCCTCGTAGGGGTCATAGGGGTCGCGAAGCCAACCGTCGGCGGGATTGGCGGGGACGACATCATCGTGGCTCATCAAGGCTAGCCCGCCCTCTCCAGTGCCCAACTTGCCGACGATGGAGAGCTTGTCCACGCCCGCCTCATCTGTGTAGGGCACCTCTTCTATGTGGAAACCAAGCTGGTCTAAGACCCCGGCTACGTGCTGGGTGACTTCTACGTTGCTGGTTTGGCTTTCCGAGGGATAGGCGACTAATGCCTTGGTCAGTTTGACGACATCGAGTTTCATTGCAGATTCGCTTTCGCAGAGAGGGTGTCCGGCACAAAGTACAAACTTAGTGGAGGGCTATCAAGGGCGTTGACAGCCCGGCCAAAAGGCGGTATGAATAGGCGAGCGGCAAACGACAAAGCGGCCCGCCTCCAACGAGCGGAAGCGGGCCGGCAGACGAGTGGGACGACTTCCTGTTAGCTCAGGGCGTTGTGCAGTTCAGTCCAGTCGTCGAGGTTGTTGAGGTTGACGGCGTCGAGGATGCTGCCGTCGTCACTGAGACCAGCGGCACCGAGGATGTCGGTGCGGGTCTCGTCGTCGTGGTTGTAGCCACAGATGGCGGCGTTGGAAGCGTCGATTTCGCTCTGCGGAATGGAGCCGCCGCGCTGGGCCTTGACCCAGTTTTCAAATTCGATATAGCTGGCCTTGTTGTCCTTGACATAGGCTACGGCCGCGTCGCGATCGATGCTGAGGCCGTCGAGGACCATCTGATCGAAGCCTGCGCCGCATTCCGGGTAGTCTGCGGGCAGTTCGCCAGCCGCGCTTAGGCGCAGCTTGGACCACAAGCGGGGTAGGTGAATCGCGCCGAGCGGCCCGGCGATATCCGAACTGATGTTAGGTATAATGGCCATGAGATTCCTCCTATAGGGAATGGGTTGAAAAAACGGCCTACAACAGTACGGTTGTTCGGGTCGATTGTCAAACGGTTATAGAACATGGACAAAATACGCTTTGGTGTGATTGGTGCTGCTGGTCGCGGAAGCGGCTTTACTCCTACCCTGCTGGCTCATCCGGCCACGGAAATTACCGCGCTGTGCGACATCCGCCGGGAAGAGGTCGAGCGCCACGCGGCTGAATTGGGTGTTGAACAGGTCTTTACGGACGCCGGTGAAATGCTCGACGCTGGGGGGGTGGACGCGGTCGTCGTAGGCTCGCCCATGCCGTGGCACGTGCCTCAGGCCATCGCGGCCTTGGAGCGCGACATCCACGTGCTCAGCGAGGTGACGGCCGGGGTATCGGTCGAGGAGTGCCGCGATTTGACGCGGGCGGCACGGCGCAGCCAAGCCGTCTATATGATGGCTGAAAACTACGTGTACACCAAGCCCAACACACTGGTAAAAGCGTTGGTTGAGCGCGGCTTTTTCGGCGAGCTGTACTACGCCGAAGGGGCTTATATCCACGAACTGAAACAGCTCAACGAGATCACGCCTTGGCGGCGGCATTGGCAGACGGGCGTCAATGGCTGCACCTATGGCACGCATAGCTTGGGGCCGGTGCTGACGTGGTTTGCCGGGCAGCGAGTGGTGGCTGTCTGCGCCGTGGGCACCGGGAATCACTACCGCGATCCGCGTGGCGATTTGTACGAAATGGAGGACTCGGTGACCATGATGTGCCGGCTGTCGGGCGGCGGATTGGCCCATATCCGGGTCGATATGCTCTCGGACCGGCCGCACCACATGGTGCACTATGCGTTGCAGGGGACCGATGGCGCGTACGAGTCGGCCGACGGCTTTGGGGCTGCGGCCAAGGTCTGGCTGCGCAATCGCAGTGAGCAGCCGCGCTGGGAGTCTTTGGAAGCCTTAGAGGAATTTTTGCCCGATCATTGGCGGCATCCACCCGCAGAAGCCCTCGCCGCGGGCCACGGCGGCGGCGACTATTGGGAGGTACAGGACTTTGTCGCGGCCATCCGCGAGGAAAAGGAACCGGCCATTGGCATCGACTTGGCGATGGACATGACCTTGCCCGGCCTCGTCAGCCAACAGTCTCTCGCCCAAGGGTCGGTTTGGGTGGCCGTGCCTGATTCGCGCAACTGGACCTAGAGGAGCCAGACCATGCCTAAGCCTAAAATCATGTTTTACCACGACGGCCGGCACCCGCTGATCTACATGTACGAGCCGCCGATGCAGAAGGAGGAATACGAGCAGGGGGTGGACGAGCTGTTGGGCACGCCGGTTGAAGCCATCATGTTCTGCCTCGGCGACGGCCGCACGGTGCTGCACGACACTGAGGTGGGGGAGCTGTGGGGCCACAACGTGAAGCGGTGGCCGCATTTGATTTTTCGCCGCGCCCACCAAAATGCCCGCGATCTAATCCGCAAGGGGCTCGATCCCCTGCGCTTGATTTGCGACCGCGCTCACCAGTACGGCAAGCAGGTGTATCCGACGTTGTTGGTACAGCAGGGACGGGGGCCGAGAGAAGAGGACGTGCGCTGCTCGGACTTCCGCTTTGACAACGCCCACCTCGAAATCGGTGCGCAAGACGGCGTTCCCGACGACTATCCCGGCTACACCTGCCTCGACTTCAAGCACCAAGAAGTCCGCGCCGAGCGCTTTGCCCTGATTGCCGAGACGCTAAAGAAATACCCGGTCGATGGCTTTGAACTGCAGATGAACTATCAGCCCTACTACTTCCACCCAGACGAGGTCGATGCGGGCCGCGAGATTATGACCGAGTGGGTGCGCAAGGTGTATCGCGCGGTCAAGCGGAGTGGCAAGCAACGCGAATTGGCCATTCGCATCCCCTATAGCATCAAGGGATGCTACGCCGTCGGCATGGACGTCGAGGCGTGGCTGCGCGAAGGGCTGGTCGATGTGCTGATCGGCCAGTCGTTTTCCGGTCCTGAACTGCTGGATTCGACCATTGATTTCCGGCCCTTGGTTGCGGCGGCCGAAGGCACGGGTTGTCGGGTGCACGCGGCCTTGCAAAGCCACGTGGACTCGGATCGCTTGGGGGAGGCGACCATTGAGATGGTGCGCGGGGCCGCCTGCAACTACTGGGCGCAGGGCGTCGATGGCCTGTACTTGGCGCACTGGTTTGGGAACTGGCCGTACCAGGCATCCTTCTACGAGAAGCTACGGGAAGTGCCCTATCCAGAGGTCATGGCCGCGTGCGACAAAATTTACTACATACCAACCGTGACCGGGCGCTACCCCAATCCCACCACCGAGCCGGGGACGACCATGCAGCTACCGGCCTACTTGCAAAAGGGGCACAAGGCTGCCATCACCCTGTCGGTCAGCGACGATCTGCGGCGCTGGGCCAAGGTCGGCCGGGTACACGAAGTGTTGCTGCGGGTGCGGGTGATGAGCCACACCGAGCGCGACCGACTGAAGTTTTATCTCAATGGCCGGGAGTTGCCCGCTAGTCTGTTGCGCAAGATCAACGAAATGTACCGGATGACGGCTCCGCGCTATCGCACGGGGTCGGGGTATTGGTACGCGTTTAAGCTAGACACCAAACACTGGCCGAGAAAGGGGAACAATACACTCGAAGTCGAATTGGTGCGGCGGGACGCCCAAGCGCTGCCGGAGATTTTTGTGCGCGATGTGGAGTTGGATGTCAAATACCTGATGGGGCGCAATTATCACCGCGGCCAAGACCTAGACCTGGGGCCGAGCGAATCGTCGGGAATATGAGCGGATAGGTGCAGAGGATGCGATTGAAGAAGTACTACAGGGTTGTACTAGCGGCGTGCGTCGCCGGCTGGTGCAGTGCGGGGCCGACGGAGGCCGGTTACATCCCGGATGTGCCCTATTTTCACCAGCACAGCAATCGCATCAATCCCTCTGGCTCCTGCCAAAACACCTGCATCGCGATTGTGCTCAAATACTATGGAGCCGACGACATTACTCCCGACGTGATCTCCGCCAAATGGGGTACGCACGTCGCCCAGACCACCGGTGGCCTCGAAAAGGTCTTTAACGAGGAAGCCGCGCTGCGCGGTCTCACTGTCCGCGACCAATCGACCGAAACTGGACTGTTGTGGGAATTGCACGCGCTGTTGGACGCTGGCCGGCCAGTAATCGTCCACGGCGGCTTTTCCTCGGTCGGACATCTAATGGTGCTGGTCGGATATGACGAGCGCTTTTACTACGCGATGGATCCAGCGAGCCAGTGGACCGAACGGCTCAATGGAGGATTTACCAACACCAACGATCCGCACATAGGCCGCTACACGCGCTACGGCCGCGACGCGGTAGAAAACGCCATCGTCTCTCGGGGCTTCATCCGCATGCACCAGATTTACTTTGCTCTGGGGCCGTTGGCTGCCGAGTGGGAGGGGAGCTTCTCCGATTCGGTTGCCGTGGGTGCGGCGGTGGAGTTTGCTGGCGGTATTCGCATCCGCGATGTGCCGGTCGATGGCGATGGCCTGCGCGTGTCAGCCGACCTGAGTGCGTTGGGTGGTCCGTCGAATCAAGTGCTGACCGAGTCCTCGCCGGGGTTTTATCCTTTTGTGGAGACCCTAGCCGTCAGTGGGAGCGCGGGACGCAAGACCGTCGTATTTCACATCCGCCAGGGCGAAGCCGCCATCGAGATCAAGCGAACCGTGGTGCTGATGCCAGCCGAGAACCAAGTCGTCTTCGACGAAGGGTTGGGCGCTGGTTGGCACCTAGGCTTTACTGCTGGTGCGGAGTTTGCGGTGTCAGCGGGGGCACCGCTGGCGGTGGAGACCCGCGGCTTCACTGTGGAATTGCTGCCCTCAGCGCCTGTGGAACCAGTTGGCTATCGCGCCCTGCGTTTTGCCTTTCATCCCGGTGACGCGACGGTCGGTTCGAGGGGAGCGTTCTCCGTGCAGCTCAATGAGAATTCGCGCAAGATTGAACCGTTAATCAATGGTTTTTTTCGTGGCATTAACATGGCGCGGGCCGCGTGGCAGACAGTGGAAGTGCCGCTGTGGGCTTTTGCGCCGTTGGAGGAGCCGATCGAGTCGATTCGCTTCTTCGGCAATCTGCGCGGCACGTTTTATCTCGACGACATAGAGTTGGTCAGCGCCCTGTTCCCGCCTTTGCGCCTAGTAGCCGATTGGCAGAGTGCGTTGCCGGACTCCACGCTAGCTAGGGCCGACTTGGTCCTGCGCGAGCATCTGCGTGTCACTAACCCCGTGTCCGATGGACCTGTGCCCGAGGTCTTCGCCGACCTGAGTGAGTTGGGGGGCGAGACTGAGTTGGCGCTAGAGCGAGTTGGCGCAGGGCTGTACCAACTAATAGGGACGCTGTCTGTCGATGTGCCCAATGGTCTAAAATCTGTGCGGATTCACCTGCGCCAGGAGACTCCAGACGGGCCACTGGAGACGACGCTAGTGAAGGAGTTAGTGGTGCTGCCCGTCGTCGATCAGGTTATTTTTGCCGACCAGTACGGCGAGAACTGGACTCAGGGATTTACCTCCAACGTCGAGGTGGATGAGCAGGTCTTTGCCGGCACTTGGGCACAGGCACTTGTCGCCGAGGCATTTACCCTCGAATACAAGCCGCTTGTGCCAGTGGAGCCGGTGGGGTACCGCGCCCTGCGGCTGGCCTTCCATCCCGGCGATGCCGCAGGCGATGCCCGGCCGGTTTTTAACGTCGTGGTCAATGGGGATACGCCGTCGCTGGTCTCGCTGTTTGAAGGGGGTAGCTTGGATCTCGCACGGCAAGAATGGCAAGTGATAGAGATTCCGTTGGAGCGCTTCTTTCGGCTCGACGGGCCGATTGAATCCATTCGCCTGTTCGGCAACTTGCGCGGCACGTTTTATTTGGACGATGTGCGCTTGGTCGCCGCTAGGACCTCTGCACCCACGGCGGTGCTGCAACAGCGGCAAGCGGTAATACCAGCGGCGTTCTCCCTAGCGCAGAACTACCCCAATCCATTTAACAGTGCCACGGCGATTGGCTTTGCCCTGCCGCGAGCGGGGGCGATCCGGCTCGCAGTTTTTAACTTACTCGGCCAGCAGGTCGCTGTCTTAGCCGAGGGAATCTATCCGGCTGGCTCATACTCTCTGCGCTGGGATGGAGTAAACGACGGCGGCCGCACTTTGGCCGCGGGCTTATATTTCTATCGGTTGCAAACTCCTTGGAGCGTGCAAACGCGCAAGCTACTTTTGCTTAAGTAGGGTGGTTCGCGAACCACCCCTACTATTCACCATCAAACAATGTGGACGGTTGAGTGTCACTGATGGAAATTACAAGAGTAGTTTGGTTGGAGGACATCGTTGAAAAACTGCTCTGGAAGCATGGTGTTGAAGAGTCGGAAGTTATAGAAGTCATGGAAAATCGGCCGAAATTCATATTCAAAAGAACTGGGCCATCGTCTTGGTGAAGATGTATATGCTGCATTCGGTCGAACAATTTCGGGACGTTATATGAGCGTCTTTTTCGTACATACCCGTGATGGACGTGCGATCATCGTTTCAGCACGGGATATGACTGCTAAAGAAAGGGAAAAGTATGGCCAGTAAAACACCCGTTTCAATGGCTCGAACCTATCGGGATATCGGATCTTTCTGGGACGAACACGATTCTACGGAGAGCGGCGAACAAACCGAAGTCGAATTTAACGTCCATATTGAGTCCCAGCGCAGGTACTATCCAGTAGATGGGCAACTCTGCCAAAAAATTAGGGAAGCAGCCAAGAAGCGAGGAGTTAGCGAAGAAACGTTGCTCAATCTATGGGTACAAGAAAAAATCCTGCAAAGCGAGGCCACAACGTCGGCCTAATCGCTCCAACCATCCTCAAACCGAAAGGAACCCCATGCCTAGAGGCATTCGCAACTTCGCCATCTTTGCCATCGCCCTGCTCTCGTCGTGGATCATAGGTGTCAACGTAGCGCCGACGTGGACAGTCGAGCGGGTCGAGTTGGACGTGAAAACGGACGACGACGGCAAGCTGTATTACATCTACCGCGAAAAACCCGCCTATTTCGAGGCCGTGCCCATGGCGCAAGCCCAACTCGACCCGGCCAAAATTCACGGGTCGCGAACCGCGCCGCCGGTTGCGGAAGAATTTGTCTCCGTAGCGGAGACCGGCCGCTACTACAAACTGGTAGCCAAGCGCCACTGGAGCTATTGGTCGCTGTTGCCAGCGGTGGTGGCCGTGCTATTGTGCTGGCTGACCAAAGAACCGGTCACTTCGCTGTTGGGCGGCATCATCGCTGGTGCGCTGCTGATGGGTCGCTACGACTTCACCGGCGAGGTACTAATTCCCTCGTTGGCGACCGAAAGCGCGGCCGGAATCCTGCTGCTCTACTTGTGGTTATTGGGCGGGCTGATGGGGATATGGTCGCGCACGGGGGCGGCCCAGGCCTTTGCCGAATTTATGACCGTGCGCTTTGTGCGCGGCCCCAGAAGCGCCAAGCTAGTCGCTTGGATGCTCGGGGTCGTCTTCTTCCAGGGCGGCACCGTCAGCACGGTACTGGTCGGCACTACGGTCAAACCGATTGCCGACAACGAGAAAATCAGCCACGAGGAGTTGGCGTACGTGGTGGATTCAACGGCCTCGCCGATTGCCTCCCAGCTCGCGTTCAACGCTTGGCCTGGCTACGTGCAGGCGTTCATCTTCGTCTCTGGCGTCAGTTTCTTGGCCACGGAAGCCGATCGCATTGCCTTCTTTTTTCAAAGCGTGCCCTTTTGTTTTTACGCCATTTTTGCCGTCTTGGGGACGTTCCTCCTCAGCATTGAAAAACCGCTCTTTTTGGGCAAGCAACTCAGGGCGGCAATGGAGCGCTCGCGCACGACCGGCCAACTCGACGCCCCCGGTGCCGATCCGCTGAGCGCCAAGGAGCTGCAAGGAAGCAACGTCCCCAAAGGCTACACGCCGCACGTCCTCGAATTTTTCTTGCCGCTGGGCACGCTCATCGCCATTGCTGTAGGCACCTTTATCGTCAGTGGATCGCCCAATGTGCAGTGGGCTTTTGGCATTGCGCTGTTGTTGGCTGCGGGAATGGCCTTGGCCAAGGGCATGGCGCTCAGAGACCTCATCGCCGGCTTTCACGATGGCATTAAGGGCGTGGTGCTCGGCTCGGTCATTTTGCTGCTGGCGATCACCATCGGCGGCATAAGCAAGGAGACGGGTGGCAGCATCTTTTTGGTCGAACAGCTCGGTGAGGCTATTCCGTACTTCCTCCTGCCGGTTCTGCTGCAGATTCTGACGATGGTCATTGCCTTTTCCACTGGTACTAGCTGGGGCACGTATGCAGTGGCCTTTCCACTGGCTATGCCGCTTGCTTGGGCGGTGGCTGGTGCCAATGGGCTGGCGCATCCAGAGCTTTTTATGACGTTGTGTTTTGCTGCGGTCATGGACGGCAGCGTGTACGGCGACCAGTGCTCGCCGATTTCGGATACGACCGTGCTTAGCTCCATGTGTACGGGCTGCGACCTGATGGACCACGTCAAGACGCAGATTCCGCAGGCGACGCTTGCAGCGGGTGCGGCGGCTTTGTGCTGGACGGCCGTGGCGTTTTTCACCGCCTAGTTTTTGCAAGATCGCGGTTCCTTTCCCCTCCAGTGCCTTGTGTGCTGGGGGGGATTGTTTTTGGGTGAGCAGTCCTCGACGAGTTGATCGGTGATGGCAAAGCATTCGGCGATGTGATCCGGCCCAGTCAAAAAGCCGACGGCATCTTTTGGTCGCAGACAAAACTCCGTACTATTTAGGAAATACGCATCAAGTTAGCATTTTTCTCTATTTTGGGAGTCTGCGTTATGCCGACCTTTCTCGACTCAACCCCACTTATCGACGCCCCACCCGCGCTCCGCGACCGCATGCAGCGCGATGGTCATCTCTTTGTCCGCGGCCTGCTGCCCGCCGACGAACTCGAAGCGCTCAGGCTGCGCTTTTTGGCCATTGCTCGCAACGCTGGCTGGGTTCAGGCCGCCGCGCCGCTGGAAGATGCCATCGCCGACCAAGACGGCTTCTGCGTCGAGCCGACGCCCGAGTATATGGACGTCTATAGCCAGATGTACGCGGTGCCCGAATTCCACGCCTTGCAGCACCATCCCGCGCTCGTCGGCCTACTCGAAAAGCTGTTCGACGGCCCGGTGTTGCCGCATCCCCGCCTTATCGGCCGCACTATCTTTCCCAAGCGCGAATCCTTTACCACGCCGCCGCATCAGGACTTCATCCCCATTCAGGGCACGGCTGAAACCTATACAGCGTGGTTCCCGCTCCACGATCTGCCGCCGACGATGGGTGGGCTGGAGGTGGCTGCTGGGGCGCATCGGGAGGGCGTTTATAATTTCCAGCCGGCCTTGGGAGCCGGAGGGTTGGCGATCACCGACTCTTTTGAATGGACCGGCGGTCCCTTCGCGCAGGGGGACGTGCTGTTCTTCCACAGCATGATGCCTCATCGCGGCGTCCCCAACACCGGCGAGCAACTGCGCCTTTCCATCGATGCCCGCTACCAGCGCGTGGCCGATCCCATCTCCCCAGGCAGCTTGCTGCCGCACAGTCAGCCCAATACCTGGGAGGCCATCTACGCCGAGTGGCCCGACGACCGCTTGCAATACTACTGGCGTCAGTACGAACTGGACGTGGTTGAATACGACAACAGCTATCACGAGGAACGCGACCGCCAAGCCTTGGAACTGGGCGAGCAAGGCGATCCGCTAGCCGTCTCGGCGCTCCAGCGCATCATCGCCCGCGACAAAGATCCCGACAAGCGCCAGCGGGCTGCCGAACTGCTTGCTGTTATGGAGAAAAAATAGCGGGGGAAATTTTTAATAACTGATGTTACGCAGTTTTGAGTGTTTGCAACTCTTCGAAGGCGGATCGAATGGC
>VXOR01000022.1 GCA_009840005.1 Gemmatimonadota bacterium | reverse complement strand
CTGGAGAGCCTGCACCATTTCAAGACCCTAACACCGCTTTCATGCAACAACGCCTCTAAAGTGATAATTTCCCTTGGGGACGATCTTCGCCGGGCACCAATTTCTTCTGTAGGAATTTACTCAAGCGTCGAATGATAGTGATAATCCGTCAAATGCTATTCTGTAGCCATGTGCTGCGGCATACTCGTCTAGTTCGTCGTGCTCTGGGCATCCTTCGTGTGAGATGTGAGTCGCGTAAGCCGTTGCGTTGTTCTTGAGAAGGCCGCTGCGCCGAAAGCGATCGACGTGGCCTATGACGTCAACGGATGATAGGTGATCCGGCGGACTAACGTCAAAGCCGATGCCGTATGTGTGATCGAGGACGAGCAGATCGAACTGCGTGCCTGCAAGCAGCAGATGCTCCCATACCTGCTCCGATAGAACCGAGGTATCAGTGCCGTAAAATATGGCGTGCTGGCCTTGCTCGATTGCGTAAAGCAAGCACCCCTTTTCAGCACCGTGGTTCGCGGGATACCCTGTGAAGCGATAATTGCCGATGACTTGGGTCTTGAACGGCTCGACGGTCAGCAGATTAATCTTCAGGGCGCGCTGTGTGTCTTGAGCGAAAACACTTCCGTACCCACATCTGCTGCCCAAAATCTCATCAACAGACCTCAGCACATCACTTGAACCTGCTAGCAGCATTTCCTGGGCGACGACCGTTGCATATTCCTCGTGTCTCGACATGAGGAACTCGGGGTCGAAGTGGTCTGCGTGGGCATGTGTCAATAGGCAGACACTGATGTCCGTTAGAGAAACGTCGTGAGCGAACGACGCGGTCGCTATGTCTGGACCAATATCCACTAGCAGGTCATCGTTGATTGCGATGGACGATCGCTTGCGCAGGTTCTTGCCAGCGGCCCGCCTCGCGTCTGAGCACGCCTGACATACGCAGAAAGGTATTGGCATCGACGGCGCGGCTGATGTTCCGAGAAACGTCACTTGCAAAGCTTAGCCGGTCTCCGTCGCGGTGCAGAAGCAAAGCTGATGCCTAGCGCCTGGCCCAAAGGCGTCCCGGTCCCAGTTTCCGAACTTCTCATTGACCCTTATCCCATTGTACTTTAGCAGGGCATCCAGTTCCTGCGGGAAATACATCCGGAGATTCAGACCGCCAACGATCTCATCAGAGTCCCCTCTGTAGTGCACCATGCGCGCGATCTGGGAGTCTGCTTCGTACCTATATGACTGCGTCACTTGCACCTCTTGTCCAGCCTTATCGTCTGTGTAGCGAGAGAATGGATACCGTCTGCTTGGGTCGCGATTGAGAATCTCCAGCCCAGGGACAAAGACGTCCAAAATGAAGTACCCACCCGGAGCGAGATGACGCTTCACGCAGCGAATACACTTCTCGAAATCCGCTAGGTCGTGCAGGTGCCATAGTGCGTTGCTCAGTAGTAAGATTGACCCATACTGCCTACCGGTGTCAAAGCGGCGTATATCGTCGAGGATCCAGTCGACCTTCACCTGTTTGCCCTCGGCCTTCGATCTAGCAAGGCTAAGCATCGGCTCTGCATAGTCGATCCCAGTGACTTCAAGGCCGTGCTCTGCCAAGGGGATCGCTATCCGGCCTGTTCCACAGGCCAGCTCCAGGACCTTTTCGCGGGAGGCGAGCTCAGCTGGAAACCAATCTGGAAGCGTAGCATACGCGCCGTAGTACTGATCGTATTTGGCTGAGGCTAGATAGTCTGCGTCGATTACTTCTTCTTTTTTCATTTTAGATATCGTTGTGCCGGTTTATTTGACTGTGACCAAGTCGCCATTTTCTATCGTTTCTCTGAGTCTATCTCTGCTCTCGGTCATGGATATTCCTCTGTCATTCGTTGTGTGCAAAAAGGTGAAAAAATTAGCATCCTAATACCGATTCCGAAAGCAAGAGGGACGATAGAACCATGTCAAGAAAATCTCTGTTCGTCAGGGAAATTCATCCATATACATCTTATGAGGTAGACAAGTCGCGCCGGAAGCGGATTTGTCGTCCTTCATCTCGGACGCCACCATCGCGGCTCCACCCCATGGCCTCGTAGAAGGCAATTCCGCGCTCGTAGCCTTCTACGGTCCACACTATCGCCTCATCGTAGCCGTCCACAATCAGGTAACGCAAAGCAACAGACATCAATTCCTTGCCGATACCTGTGCGCCAGTGCGACGGATCGACAGCGATAGTATCAAGTTCGCCAAGGCGTGCATCCACCGGATCTCGGCTGGGACCAATGCCGACGAACCCTGCAATTGAACCCATACGCTCGGCTACCCACCAGCGATGTGGGACAGGCTGAGCAAGATCATGGTGCCAGCGTTCAATAAGGGCTGGCGTCACAGTTCTATCGGCCTGCGATAGCAGTGCGCCAAATCCAGCGTTCCACGAATCGATGTAAATCTGCACTACAATTTCGGCGTCAGCGGGGGTAGCGGATCGGATCGTTGGTGATAATTCTCGAGTCCTGTCTGGTTTCATCTATGTGCCGTAGCCCCTGGGAGCGGCCAATCCGTGCTAAATCCAGTCTGCCTTAGTATTTCGATTCCTTTCTCAAGATGTAATCCAACTCCCGCGACCCCATGTGAATCATCGCCCGGGACGCAAGGGACGCCAAGATCCAGTGCCATTTCCAAGATAGATTTGGACACGTAAGGTTCAGATCCGCCCTTTTCGAGGGCCCTGAGATTGAAATCGAGGATTGACCCAAGGTATTTGATCTTCTCGAGGTTTCTCCGAATTCTCTCCTTGATCTTCGGGGTCTCTAAGCGCTGACGATAGTCCCTATCGTGCATTCGGATGAGGTCAAAGTGGCCGATCACTTCGGGTTCTAGTTCCTCTACAAGCTCGTATTGTTTGTCGAAGTATTCACAGAATAGCTCATCGATTCCTCCGGCCTCTTCTACGGCTTGGGCATACCACTCTGGTGCACCATCGATACATATGTCTCTCACGTGATGAACCGAGCCAACGATGTAGTCAGGTTGAAATTGATTCCGCAGACTGTTGACGTGCGCTACGTAGCCAGTATAACTCTCCGTTTCGAATCCGACTAAGATGCGAATGGAATCTCGATATTCCCTCTGGAGCCTGCGTGCGACCGAGAAGTATTCTGTGAACTGTTCCATCCTCGATTCAAGCGTCTGGCCCGCCTCAATCTCCCAGGGAAACAGGAAGTCGGCTGAAGATGGCGGGATATGCTCGGTAATGCCCACCCATTCGAAGCCCTTGTCAACGTAGGCGCGCACGACCTCCTCAAGCGTGGAATCATTTGCATCGCCGAATTCTTTGCTGTGTCCACCGTGGACGGACACGCGTGCTGCCGAAGTGGTGTTTGGTGCCGTCACGCCAAGCTCTCCTCATCTTTCTTTTATGGCATACACGTTGTCGTGGCCGGGTGGACGTGATCCGTCATCCACGGCCAGAAGCTCGTCAAATCTGGTCGGTATTCAGACGTTCGTTAAGTTCCCAGAGTGCGATTCGGTTGCTTTCCCATGTGAGTAGCCTCGTGGCTTCCTTAAAAGACAACCAGCGCACCTTGTCATGTTCATGGGACAAATCAAGTTCTTGACCACTCATTGCCCCGCAGCCAGTCTCTGAAACGGTCCTCATATTCTGAGGCTGTATATGGGTTTCTGCTCCCCTGATCTATCACGAGCCGCTTATTTAGCGTTGCCAGCTCGATTACATCATCCTCGGTTGCTTGTCGCAGAACGATCTCCATGACTAAACCTTCCGCATAACGTGTTAGGCATTCAATAGTCGGATTCGCTGCACAATGTCATCTATGCTGGGTGAGTATTGTCCCTCTGTTGAGACATGAACTGTGGGCACGTTGAAATTCGGAGCTGTATAGTCGCCAGGAGGCGACAGCTCTCCTGTTTCCCGGTAGATTTCAACGCGCTTATCGCCGTGGTAGAACTCCCGATTCGGATCATCCAGACCCCGCTGGAGATGGCGCTGAGCCGCCACTATCCCGTCAACAGAGCAGACGACCATGAAAGGAGTGCACAATTCAAGGATCTTGGGCATCCTTGGTTCCCAAACCCTGTGCTGAAAGGCCGCCTCAATAACGACAGAGATCTTACCGGCGAGATACTGATTGACTATCTCGAAGAAAAAATTGGAGACTACGCCATTGGTGTCCGGCGGAAGCTGATCGTGCTTGACGCCATGGGTATTGACATAGCCTTCCTTGATCTCGTCGCGGCTGATGACCGGCATCCACAACCGCTCAGCGAGCCTCTTGGCTAAACTCGTCTTCCCCGATCCCGGCCGGCCTGTGACGATAATGCATTTGGGCTTACTGATCCTCTCGGCTGAGGCCATTATTGGCTGAGGCACACCCGTTGCTGAGTGGCGATTTTCTTTTCATGGGTATAGTGTGCCGACTCGACCAACTCGAGCGTTTCGGGTGCGAGCCGCTCTTTGACCGCCTCCGGAATGGGGCCGGCTTGGCGATGGTGTGGCCGGTAGCGCAGCGTCAGCACCCGGCGCTGGCGGTCGGCGGCCCTCCAGGGCAGGACCCCGTGGGTTACGCATTCGGGCATGATCACCGCATCCCCGGCCGCGGGCGTGATGTTGACGGCCCCCGGCGGTACCTCCCCTTCAATGAGACCCTGATTAAATAGCTGCGGCGGCCGGTCGAACTCGCTTTTGTGCGACCCCGGCACCACTAGTAGCCCGCCATCACCGGGAAGCACATCGTCTAGGTAAGGAAAGACCACAAAGTCGTCGCAGTAGATGCGTCCCCGGCGCACCTCGTAACGGGCGCTCTCAAAGCCGTAGTCGTCGCGGGCGCAGTGCAACTGCACCGCCTCGGTGTGTCCGTCGGGAGAATCGACCAGCATGGTACCGCTGGCGAGCATGGGTTTGCCGTTGGTCAACTCCAGCACGATGGGCCAGACGGCAGGCAGGAAGACCAGCTTTTCCAGCGCCCGGTCGAAGGCGAAGCCGTGGGCAAAGCCCTTGAGATTTTCTGATCGTCCGAAATGCGGCGGCAGGTCTTCCGATGCGCTGTCTATGTAGCGATTGGCGGCATCCGAAGCCGCATCCAGTTCCTCCGGGGTCAGGACGTTCTGTAGATGCAGAAAACCGCATAGATCAAAAAGATAGCGCTGTTCTTCGGTCATCATCGTCAGCCTTGCCTTTCGTTAGAATCGCGAATTGGGGCACCGTTAGAATCAAAGAGTTTGCGTGGATAGTCGCAACCAATTCCGTGAGGTTGGAGAATTCTACATAACTATTTGAAATAACTTGAGATAGAACGATTCTTCTGAGATCTGACACGCCTAGTGCTGCCGCGCAAATTTCGCATTGCCTCAACAATACTTATTATGCTAAGTCACAAGGAAATCCGTTCTTTAGGCTCCGAACTACGCACAGAGTGAAACATGAGCACCGCAAACGTTGAAACACTGCAACTGCCTTCGTACTTAGGCGGAGAAGCAATCGATTCGGCGGATACTTTGACTGTCCACTATCCCTACGATGGTTCGATTGCCGGTACGGTTAGCAAGATCAACGGCGATCACCTCGATCTCGTGATCGACCGCACACTGTCCTTTGACGGACAACCGTCGCGCTTCGATCGGTCTCAAGTGCTGACCAGAGCTCGCGAACTTCTGCTTGAGCGGGCGGGCGAGTTTGCCAACCTGATCCGCATGGAGTCTGGGCTGTGCCTGCGGGAGACTAATTACGAGGTGGGGCGCGCCTGTGACGTTTTTCAATTCGCCGCGGCCGAGGCATTAAAAGACGACGGCGAAATATTCTCCTGCGATGTGTCGCCGAAAGGTGAGCAGCGGAAGATCTTTACGGTTCGCGAACCGGTGCGGTTGGCACTTGCCATTACGCCCTTCAATCACCCACTGAATCAAGTTGCGCACAAGGTTGCACCGGCAATCGCGGCGGGTGTGCCCATGCTCGTCAAGCCATCGGAAAAAACCCCGCTGACCGCCATTCGGCTTTGTGAGTTACTCTATGATGCCGGCCTGCCCAAGCAGATGCTCAGCGTCTTCGTCGGAGACATCGACACCGTGGTTGAGCCATTAATCGCGGACGAGCGGATTGAATTGGTCACGTTCACCGGCGGAACAGCTACCGGGAAACGCATTGCTCAGTTGGCGGGTTACAAGAAATTGTGCTTGGAGTTAGGTGGTAATAGTCCATTGATCATTCTGGACGATGCGGACCTCGATCTGGCGGCGACGCTGGCGGCAGAAGGATGTTTTCGCAATTCGGGCCAACGTTGCACGGCTGTGAAGCGATTGCTCGTCCATCGAAAAATTAAGAATGGATTTATGGATAAGTTCCTCGAGCGCGCGGCCACGTATCGGGCTGGTGATCCGGCGGACCCAGATACCATCGTGGGTACGGTGATTGATGCCGCGGCGGCGCAACTGCTTGAGCAACGCGTCCACAAGGCCGTGGATCAGGGTGCGAAAGTGCTGCTGGGTGGAGGACGCCGTGGCGCGCTAGTAGAACCAACGGTAATCGACGAGGTTCCTCGCGACGCGGAAATGATTCGGAAGGAATCGTTTGGGCCGTTGGCCCCCATCATCGAGATCTCCGACATCGACGACGCCATCGCGGTCGCCAACGATTCCAAGTTCGGACTCTCCTCGGGCGTAGTAACCAATCACCTGCCCAGCGCACTGGAATGCGTCCGTCGCATTCAAACGGGGACGGTCAACATCAACCAAGTTCCCGGCTACCGCATTGAATGCTCTCCGTTTGGCGGCGTAAAAGACTCTGGATTAGGGGTTAAGGAGGGTGTGATCGAGGCCATGAAGTTTATGACCAACGTAAAGACGTTCTCTCTTCCGTGGTAATCGCCAATCAACCCGACGCGAAAAGGACGATACAATGAAAAGACTTTTTATTGTCACCTTTATATCATTGTCAAGCTTGTTTTCTTGTTCAGAAAATGATGACATGCCTCTCGATACACCCAATACAAATACAACAGGTTTATTTGCACAAACACTTTCCCATGATGGTGTAACAAGAGAGTATATTATCTATGTGCCTGATTCTTATGATGGAACTTCCGCAGTTCCACTAATGCTCAACTTTCACGGATACGGTGGGATTGCAGATCAATACTTAAAATACGCCGATATGCGGCCTTTGGCAGATATGGAAAATTTTATTCTGGTTTATCCCCAAGGCACCTTGCTGGATGGAGATCCACACTGGAATGCTGGTTTGGAATCAGATAAAAATAAAAGTGATGCGGATGACTTTGGCTTCGTGGAAACATTAATTAATGAAATTTCTTCCAATTATAACATTGATTTAGCAAGAGTATATTCCTGTGGTTACTCAAACGGCTCGTTCTTTACCTATGCACTTGCTTGCTATCATAGTGATAAAATAGCGGCCATAGGGTCTGTCGCTGGAACAATGATGGAGGAGACATATGACAACTGTAATCCATCACATCCTACGGCTATGATTAACATTCATGGTACAGCAGACAAGTCTGTCCCCTATGGTGGGGAGTTTGAGGGATTATCATCAATTGATGAGGTGCTTGCTTATTGGGTAAGTTTTAATAATACCAGTACTACTCCGATAGTAAATAGTATGGATGATAGGGGAACGACAATAGAACATCATTCCTATACAGACGGAGACAACAATACTGCTGTAGAACATTATAAAATTATCGACGGAGGGCACGTCTGGTTTGATATTAGCTACGATGGCTCCAATACCAGTAGTTTGATCTGGGATTTTGTGTCGAGATATGATATTGGAGGATTGCGATGAGTAACGGATGGAAGGATACGCGCGGTTATTATCCTGGGGATTGGGTCCGGCCTAGGCAGAACGCGGGGCATTGGCGTCCATTGGTCGATTGGACGGAGGTTTTTCCGGGCCATCGCGCCGTCGATCGCACTGGCGCGTTCGAACTCTACGATGCCCCCATCGGCGTCCGCTTGGCAATCGAGGAGGCGGACAAATCGGCTCCGCTCGAGTTCGATGGCGAAGTGGATGGAGACGTCGATGGCGTGGGCAATTCCGTGCGGGTGTGGCAGGCGGATGACCGATACCACCTGCTCTACTATCAGGGGAGACACGTCGCTTATGCGGTAAGTGAGGACGCGTATCGCTGGACCCGTCCCGCCTTGGGCATCATAGACAAGAACGGCTCGAAGGAGAACAACCTAGTTACCGATGTGGGGGGCGACCTGCTCAAAGCGGTATTCGAGGATCCAACCGCGCCACCGGAAGAGCGGTTTAAGGGCATGGGTTGTGAGGGAGCTATGATCAATTCGGAGACCGGAGAGATGGCCAACGCGGGTGAGGAGGTCGATGATGAATACATACAAAAATGGTGGGCCGATCAGGAATACTTGGGTCCAGCCTACAAAGGGCCTAGGCTGATTCTCAAGGGCCGGGTAATGGGGTGGGTCTCCCCCGACCGCATTCACTGGAAGCGAACCGACAAGATTCTCGCCGATTTCCCCATGGATGGAGGTCTCTCCGTTAGATACGACGAGAAATCCGGTTACTACTACGCCTACTGTCGCATCCAGGGCGTCCCCCAGGAACAGTTCGACCTGATCGGCAGCGGCGTTCCAGAGGATGGCATCTTCCACCGGGCGATCGGGCTGACCCGGACCAAGGACTTCAACCACTGGCCCGCTCCCAAGCTCCTACTCTTTCCAGATGGTCAGGACGAGCCCGACCTCTCGTTCTACGGCGGCGACTACTTTCCCTATCCGGGTAGAGACGATCTGCACTGCATGTTGGTACAGGCCTACCATCACGCCACCGACCACGTGGACAGCCAGCTCGCCATCAGTCGCGACGGTTTGATTTGGCAGCGGCCGGAGCGCAAGCCGATTATTCCGGTGGGCGCTCCGGGTGCGCCCGACGCGGCCATGGTCTATTCTTGGGGCAGTGGCATCGCGGAATTGCCGGATGGCAATTGGGGGTCTCTGTACGGAGGGCACACGTCGCTGCACAACGCACCGCAGAGAGGAGAGGCGGTGTTGCAGTGGGCCCGGTGGCGGCCCCACAGATTCTGCGGCATCGATGCAGATGTGGAGGGCCGGTTTACCGTGCCGACCGTAGTGAGGACCGCCAGTCAGTTAAGGCTCAACTACCGCTGCCGCCCGGGTGGCTGGATCAAGGTCGAGATTCTGCGCAACATTCCCTCGCGGATTCACCCCGACGTCGATCCGGTCGCCGGCCTGACCTTCGAAGAAAGCGATCTGCTGCAAGGAGATTCGCTCGATCAGACGGTCACTTGGAACGGCAACAGCGACTTGTCCGAGGTGGGTGAGATGTTGGCGATTCGGATCCGGATGTTTCAGGCGAAGATCTTTGCGTACCGCGTTTAAGAAGCATGAGGATTGGAATGCTTACACGCCACATGGCGATCTTCGTATATTCCCTTTAGAAACTTTTCTGGATTGAGTTCTTCGGGCAAATAATGCCATGCTGTACTATAGCGCGTGCGATTGCTGTGGTTATCATAAGCACCATGCAGGAGATTGGCGGAAAACAGCACAACCGTACCAGCGGGAATGACCACATCCACAGCCCGCGATTCATCGACCTCTGTCCAACTGCCATGCCTGCTTGGATTTCTGCGGTGCTCGACAATCTCGCCCATCCGGTGGCTGCCGGGCACCACCCGCAAACACCCATTCTCCACATCTGAATCTTCCAGATAAATTCCGCAACTGATAATGCGATCCGTATCGGTGCCAAAATAAAAATTGTCCTGATGCCAGCCCGTTGAGGTGCCGCCATTGGGCAACTTGGGAAAAAACTTGGTGCCAAACACATCGATATTTTCACCAATTAATACGGCCACGCGGTCTAAAATCGCCGGTTCACGCGCCAGCTCCAACACGCGGGCATCGACCACGCAAACCCCCTGAATTTTGTGCAACAAACCTGCCCGGGGTTCACCGCGCTCGTCCAACTCAAGCGACCAGTGCGGCACCTGCTCGGTCAATTTGCATCCCTCTGCGACTAGTTCATCAAACACCTGCTTGTAATAGGCCAATCGCTCGTCTTGAATCAGGGCTGCAAAAACGAGATAGCCATCTTCGCGAAACTGCCGTATCTGTTCGTCTGTCAGCATAAAAACCTCCTGCAGAATCAGTCGTCGCCTGTTTCTTTTACAGAGCCTGCGATGTATGGGAAAAATAAAGGTACCGACTCGGTGCCACCACCTCTTACCGGTGACCCGCTTGGCTACTTCGGTCGCGCGAAGACGACGAGCGTGGCGTCCGATCCGGTGTCAAGATCGAAGGGTGGTTCGGCCATGGTTCATCGCTCCGGCCAATAGATTGCGAGTTTATCGTTGAATACAGAAAGGAGCAGACCTGTGCCAAGAATCGAACCCGCATCCCGACTAACCCGCCTGAACGGTGCCAGGGGGTGGTGACACGCCTTTCCCCCCTTTCAACACCAGGAAATTCCTGGCCTCATCCACAGCGGGCTTCCCGGCGGGGTCCACCTTCATGGGCCCGCCGTTCCCGCCGTTGGCATCCTTGTCCCAGATTCTGTCATCATACCCATCGGGAGCATACTGACAGATGTAGGCTTTGCGCACGCTATCGGTGTTGTTGGCCCCTGTAAAGTGCGGCGTCAGGCTCCAGAAGATCGCCGCCGAGCCCGCCTTGACCGGCACACAGACGGCATCGTCGGATCTAAGGCCGCTGATCGTCCAGCCACCGTTGCTCTCATCGAACTCGTGAAGCAGCGGCCCTCGCCGGAAGAGCCCCGGCACGAACCACGGGCAGCCGTTTTCCTCGGTTGCATCGTTGAGCGCTACCCAGCACGACAGGTATTGCAGGGGGTCAATGAACGCAAGGCCAATGTCCTGATGGCAGGGGAAAACCCGCCCAGGGCAGGGCTTCGTGTACACCGCCTGCTCCCGGTACAACCGCACATCGTCGCAGTTGAGCAGGTCGTGGCAAACCTTCTGGAAGAACGGGCCGGCGCAGAATGAGCGGGCAAGCGCCGACCCCCGGGCTAGGCCGCTCGTAATGGTGATCCGATCAGCATTCGCAATCGTGCGCGACGGCTGCTGCCGCCCCCTGGCTTCGAGGCGCCGCACACTCTCGTGCTCGAGCCGATCGAATTCATCCCGCAGCTGCTCGATCTCCGCAGCGCTGAAGGCATCCTCGACCACAGTGAACCCCTGGAGATCCATATCGTCCGCCTGATCCCTGGTGAGGATCCGGAGAGGAGCATCCTTGCGTGTCGGCAGGAGCGACGGGTGCTTGCTTGAGCTGCTGAACTCCATGGCCGGATGCCGCGGCAGTCGTGCGTTGTGCTGAGCAGCCGGCGTCGGGTCGTCGCCCGTGGACCAGCGTGCGGTTCCGTCGAAGCCGAGGCGCTCCCACAACACGTGCGGCCACTCCCTGAAGCCGCTTGAGATGTAGTGGCATGCGTAGACCTGGCGAAAGACGGTCGGGTCGCGCCCCATCAACCCCCGGTGCCACAAATGGCCGTCGAAGATCACGGCTGTTCCCCTCTTTGCCACGATGTGCACCTCCTCCGCCCCTGCCGCTTCGTTCTCCTCGAAAATCTCCTTCCTCAGCCTGGCACCTAGCTCCGGGTCGCCTGAGTGCGTGCGATAGCCCGCCCACTTTCCCTGCCGGAGGTCATCGTGGTGAAGCTTGCGGCGAAGGTGGCCGCCTGTCTGCAGCGCGAGCGTGCCGATCTCCTCGTCCACGTCCACGAGCGGAATCCACACACCGATGCAGCCCGGAAGCGGGGTTCCGTCACAATGCCAGCTCTGCGACCACTGGCTGCCCTTCCACCAGTAGTGGCTCTTGATGCCCTCGGGCTCTTCCCCGCCCAAAGCATCCTTGAGCGGTCCGCGCAGCTTCGGATGTAGCATGAAAGCGCGGCAGACGGGGTCGTGGATGTGGCACTGATCCGTGTCGATGAGATGGTCGGCGCTTTCCGCCGGCGGGACGATTCCCTCGACGGGGATTTCGCCCGCGTGCACGGCGTCCATATGCCGGATGAGCCCGTCGCACTCGTCGGCGGTGAAGAGCGAAGGCACGGCGACCCACCCGTCGCGAGCGTACTTCCGCCTCTGCTCGGCGGTGAGGCCGGCCACCTCCACGTGGCTGGGTTGGGTGTGTTCGGAGCCGGACATTTCAGTGGGAATCGCTACTTCGGTCGCGCGAAGGCGACGAGCACGGCGTCTGGCCCGGTGCCCGTCGCGATGACGACGAACTGCTGCCCCGATTGGGCGCGGTAGGTCATCGGGTTCGCGTGCGTTTGAAACGGCGTCGCGCCGCGCTAGACCTCGGTGCCTGTCGCCTTGTCGAACGCATACAGGTACGGAGTGCCGCCGCCGAGAAACACGAGGCCCCCCTTGGGTTCCTCGGCACCCGCGAGGGTGGTAAACAAGAGGGCGGCTGTCGCAATGAATCGCTTCATGGAGGGGAATCCGATTGGAGAATGGAAACTAGTTTCGCGGCGTATTCTAGATATCATGGGTCGGCAATATGCAGTTCGCTGAAAACGCGCGCAAGGGTTCAGCAGGACCCTGATGAATCGCTTGTCGTCGCCCAGAATCGTTCGGGCTACTGCGAAAGATGGACGCCCGAACTTGCGCCATTACCCGAGCTAGATTCCCTTTGCTTGGGAACGAGGGAAGCCCTTTATTATTCCTAAATTCCGCAGGCTTGCAACGATTCCAGAAGGTTGCGCCATACTCAGAACTTTCACAGGAGGAACAAAATGACTTCCAACCAAGACTGGTGGCCAGATCAACTGAATCTGAAGGTTCTCCGCCAGAATTCTCCCCTGTCCGATCCGATGGACGAGGATTTCGACTACGCCGAGGCGGTTAAGACCCTTGACGTCGATGCGCTGAAGCAGGACATCGAAGAGGTGATGACCACCTCGCAGGACTGGTGGCCAGCCGACTACGGCCACTATGGGCCGCTTTTCATCCGCATGACGTGGCACGCCGCCGGCACGTACCGCATCAGCGACGGCCGCGGCGGTGGAGGCTCCGGCCACCAACGCTTTGCGCCCCTCAACAGTTGGCCCGACAACGCGAGCTTGGACAAGGCGCGCCGTTTGCTCTGGCCGATCAAGCAGAAGTACGGCCGGCAGATCTCTTGGGCCGACCTGCTCATCTTCGCTGGCAACTGCGCGCTGGAGTCGATGGGGTTTAAGACCTTTGGTTTCGCCTTCGGACGCCCGGACGTCTGGGAGGCGGACGAGACGGACTGGGGCGACGAGACGACGTGGCTCGACGATGAGCGCCACGACGCCGATGGCGAGCTGCAGGGACCTCTTGGTGCCGACCACATGGGCCTGATTTACGTGAACCCAGAGGGGCCGAACGGCAACCCGGACCCGTGCGCAGCGGCGCAGTACATTCGCCAGACGTTCAAACGCATGGCGATGAATGACGAGGAGACGGTTGCGCTTATTGCCGGCGGCCACACGTTCGGCAAAGCACATGGCGCTGCCGCTGAGGATAATGTCGGTCCCGAACCAGAGGGGGCCAGCATGGAGGAGCAAGGCTTCGGCTGGACGAACAGCCACGGCAGCGGCAAAGCCGGCGACACGATCACCAGCGGCCTGGAAGGTGCCTGGACCAATAACCCGGTGAAGTGGGACAACAACTTCATGGAGAACCTGCACGCCCACGAGTGGGAGCTGACGAAGAGTCCTGCTGGTAAATGTCAATATGCCCCCAAGAATGCCGATGAAGTAGCCACTGTGCCGGATGCGCACGATCCGTCGAAGAAGCACGCCCCCATGATGCTCACCACAGACCTCTCACTGCGGGAGGACCCGGACTACGCGCCGATTTCCAAGCGCTTCCTCGAAAACCCCGCGGACCTCGAAGACGCCTTTGCCAAGGCGTGGTTCAAGTTGCTCCACCGCGACATGGGACCCCTTAGTCGGTATGTTGGGCCCTTGGTTCCGACAGAGCCGCAGTTGTGGCAAGATCCCGTCCCCGCCGTGGATCACGAGTTGGTCGGGGAGCAGGATGTCGCCGACCTCAAGGCCAAGGTCCTCGCCTCGGGATTGTCCGTTTCCCGACTGGTCTCGACCGCTTGGGCGGCGGCGGCATCGTACCGCGGCACCGACAAACGCGGCGGCGCGAACGGAGCGCGCATCCGCCTCGCCCCGCAAAAGGACTGGGAAGTGAACGATCCAGCCGCGCTCAACGAGGTGCTGCAGACGCTGGAGCAGATCCAAGCGGATTTCAACAACTCGCAGGACAGTGGGAAGAGGGTCTCCCTCGCCGACCTGATCGTCTTGGCTGGGTGCGCCGGCGTCGAGCAGGCTGCCCAGGCTGCCGGTCACGACGTGCAGGTCCCCTTTGCACCGGGGCGCACGGACGCGACGCAGGAGTGGACCGACGAGGAGTCGTTTGCCGTGCTCGAACCCACCGCCGACGGGTTCCGCAACTACCTCCAAGCAGGGCAGGAAGGCAAGCCGGAAGACCTGCTGGTGGAGCGGGCCTGCATGCTGACACTCACCGCGCCCGAGACGACCGCGCTCCTCGGCGGCCTGCGCGCCTTGAATGCGAACACCGGGCAGTCTGAGCACGGAGTGTTCACCGACCGGCCGGGGACGTTGAGCAATGACTTCTTCGTGAATCTGCTCGACATGAACACCGAGTGGAACGCGACCTCCGAGGCGCAGGACGTGTTCGAGGGCTGCGACAGCCAGACCGGTGAGCGCAAGTGGACCGGCACTAGGGTGGACCTCGTCTTCGGTTCAAACTCCGAGCTCCGAGCCTACGCGGAAGTTTACGGATGCGACGATGCGCGGGAGGTGTTCGTGCGCGACTTCGTGGCCGCGTGGAACAAGGTGATGAATCTCGATCGCTTCGATCTGGCGTAATCTCAGGGGGTGCTCGTAACGGTGGTTGCTGGAACTGCCACCATACTTGCTCCTTGAGCTTTGGCAATACCGAGGTCGTCCGGTCCCTGACCAGCCGTCCTTTCCGATGGCTGGTCAGGTCTCGTCACAAGGCAGGTCAGACCACTGGGCTTGTATTAGAGTGCAGGTCGTTGGAGTTGCTCCACTGTTTGGGGGACTTGCCGTACAATCGCTTAAACTCCCGACTGAACTGGGAGGTACTGACATAGCCCACTGCAAAAGCAGCGTCGTTCACGTTCATGCCCCCGGCTATCATCATGGCCGCCTTGTTCAGCCGTAGTGATTTCACAAATTGAATGGGAGACATAGTGGTGGCCTGTTTGAACTTGCGGTGGAATACGGCCCGGCTCATACCCACCTGCGTGGCCATGTCTTCGATTGTGACCGGTTCATGCAGGCGAGTTGACAAAAACTCGATGGCTTTTGCAATTTCGTTGCCCACACCAAATGCGCGTCTCGCGGAGTACCCGGCATCTCCATTCAGAATGGCGTAGTACACTTCGCGCAATCGCCCCTTGCCAAGCACCGCTGTATCCACGGTATTGCCACCTAGTTGCAGCAGGCGCAGCAGGGCACCAGTGAACGCTTCATCCCAACCAGCTAGGGCAAATCCTTGAGGCAGCGGCTCTCCTTTGGGTTGCCGAATGGGACCAGCGGCAGTCTCCATCTCAATTGCCAGTTCTGTTATTACCCGGGTATCGAGGGAAATGAATACCCCCAACAGGGGATTATCCGGCGAGGCCTTGGGAGTGCCCGCTTCCACCGGCATAAACATGGTGCAGCACATATAGTTGCTGCTGTCATAGACATATGTCTTTCCATCCAAAATGGCTTCCTTAAACCCGTTCACGATGGCCACCACCACCGGCTCGTACACGGCAGGAGAACACCGAACGGGTTTGGTCACCCTAAATAGACGCACCCCGTCTATTCCTGTTTCCGCAATCCCATCCGTGGGAATTCTCTTTTCGATGAGCTCTTTAATTTGATGTTTACTCATGTAACCATTATAGTATCCAAAATGCAAAAAAACAATATAAATGATATAAATAGGCATATTTTCGAGATTAAATGGCCTATTTTTTTCAAAATTTGAGAGTTATATTTGTGTGTGATCGGGCAAGACACCTTTCAAAGAACTCAGGAGGCGAACAAAATGCAACGAAGAATTATCAACCTTTCAACAATCATCGGGGTTGCTTGGTTGCTGATGGTCCAAGCAGACACCAGAGCCCAAAATCCTCAAACCGCTACAGGAGCACCAATAATGAAAAACAAAGTCAATATCGCAGGACTGAAATCGGGAACAAACAACATTACCTTTATCAGTCAAGGTCACAGCTTGGCAGCCAATCTGTACCTGCCGGAAGACTTCGACGCATCCAAGAAGCATCCCACCGTCATCTTTTCGGGGCCCTTCAACCAAGTGAAGGAACAGACCGGTGCAGTTTATGGCCGAAAACTGGCCGACAAAGGATACGTTGCCTTGGTGTTTGACCATATCGGATACGGCGACAGCGAAGGAGAGATTCGCAACTTCGAAAATGGATTCGTAAAGATGGAAAGCATCCGAGACGGGATCAGCTTTCTTGGAACCCTGCCCTTCGTGGACCGCAACAGGTTGTTTGGCCTGGGCATCTGCGCCAGTGGCGGTTACATGTCTATTGTGGCAACCACAGACAAGCGCCTAAACGCCATTGCAACGGTGAGCGGTATGATGGACAACACCGCAAGCTATTTCGGTGCCATGACCAAGGAACAAATTCTACCCCTTCTCCAAATGGCCAATGCCGCCCGTCAGAAAGCATATGAAACCGGAGAAGTGGATTACTACGATGCCCTAGGGTTGGCATCGCTTGACCTAGAGCAGTTGGATAAAGATTCCGCCCAGTACGAGGGATACGACTTCTACATGACGGAGCGAGCTGGATCGCAGACCTATCGGAACTACAGCCACGAAGCGCCGAAGTTCTTGATGGAGTCTGCCCCGTTGACTAGCGCGATTGCCTTGGCCCCGTATCTCTACACCCCATACCTCGGTATCTATGGAGAAGAAGCCTTGAAAGACACCGGCCCCCTGACCGTCGCCTACTACAACGCCGCCAGCGAACCCAAAGACCTGTACGAAGTGAGCGGTGCTTCTCACGTGAGCCTGTACGACATCGACAAAGATGTGGACCGGGCCGTGGGTAAAATGGACAAATTCTTCAAGCGGCACGGCAACTAGTGTTCGTGCGCGACTTCGTGGCCGCGTGGGACAAGGTGATGAATCTCGATCGCTTCGACTTGGCGTAATCATAGGGGGTGCGGGACGGCAAGGCCCGCACCCCCATCCTCTATCCGCTGGTGGACGACGGGTGCTTATATTTCTTTTTATTTGAATCAAGTATAACATTACCACCATAGGCCTTGCCGGCTGCCCGCGCTTCCGCGTCCTAGTGCGATCCTGCGAGCATCCCGGCAGCAAGGGAGAGTGCCACATGTATTTTGTAGTTTCCGCGACTCACAAAGCAGAAATGGGACAGGAAAGGCTTCGATTGCAGGATGCATTCGCCGCCTACCTTCACGATCATACCCATCATCCTGATGTGACCGTTCATCACGGTGGGCAGACGCTCAGCGAGAGTGACCAGACCGTTACCGGCTTGGTCCTCGTGCTCGAAGCTCCCTCGCTCGAGGTGGCACAGGCATTTGTCGCCGACAGTCCCTATGCTCAGGCGGGCACCTTCGCCGAGTCCCACATCCGCCCATGGAACTGGTTGACGGGACGCCCTAGCTGAGCGCGTTGCTAGACCGCCCAGTCCCGTTGGGTCCTCGGGGGATTCCCCGAGGGAGGGTTGCTGGCGAACGATGCCGAACTCAAGCCGATACAGAAAGAGTACGCCTCCCCGGGCGTGAGGATCACAAGGTGTGCGTGGGCTAGCTGAGGAGTCTCGTGAGCAGCCGTGACGAGCAAAGCGCTTCTAACGTTCAATACGAACCGGACGAGAATCCTCCGGCGCTCGTGTCTCTGGGCAGCGGCCTGCAGCTAGTAGTTCTCGGCATAACCAGCATCATCTTTATCCCTACTATCGTCATCCGGGCCAGCGGCGGAACCGATGCGTACCTGTCTTGGGCCGTGTTCGGCGCGGTCGCCGTCAGTGGCATCTGCACGGCTCTGCAAGCGTTTAGGCTGAGCCGGGTCGGAGCGGGATACCTGCTCTTTATGGGTCCCGCCGGAGCCTATATCGGGGTCTGCGTCAGCGCGCTCAGCGAGGGTGGTCCAGCGTTGCTCGCTACCCTCGTCGTTGCATCGTCGCTCGTCCCGATCGCGATTTCGCTGCGGCTGGCCCTGTTCAGGCGGCTTCTCACACCGACCATCGTCGGTACCGTGAACATGCTGATACCTGCGACCGTGCTGCCGGTCGTATTCAGTCGCCTGGCCGACGCGCCACACGACACGGTGCTTAGTGCGCCGCTCACCGCGGTAGCGACGGGTCTGGTCATCGGCGGCATCTCCCTGAAGGCGGGAGCAACGCTGCGTTTGTGGGCTCCACTCATCGGGGTGATTGCAGGTTCGGTTATTGGCGGGTCGTTGGGTCTCTATGACTTCGACCTGATTGCCCGGGCTTCGTGGATTGGTTTGCCACAGGGCAACTGGCCAGGTATCGGGCTCGACCTCGGTCCGGCCTTCGTGGAGCTCCTGCCGGCCTTCGCGTTCGTGGCCCTCATCGGCGCTATCCAGACGATCACCGGGGCGGTCGCCATCCAGCGCGTGTCGTGGCGCCGACCGAGGGCCGTGGACTACCGGGCGGTGGAGGGTGCGGTGACCGCGGACGGCATCGGCAAACTGCTGTCAGGCATCACGGGGATTGTGCCGACTCAGACCATTGGAGTCAGTGTCCCGACGGTCGAGCTGACGGGGGTCGCGGCCCGCCGCGTGGGAATCGTTGCCGCCGGCGTGCTGATTGTGCTGGCGTTCCTGCCCAAGGTCCTTGCCATGATACTGGCGATACCCAGCCCGGTCGTCGTCGCGTATCTGACCGTCGTGCTGGCGCTGACCTTCGTCCGTGGGATGACGGAGGTGGTGCAGGGCGGGATCGATCATCGCAAGGCGCTGATCGCCGGTGTCGCCTTCTGGGTCGGCGTCGGCTGCCAGAACGATCTCTTATTCCCCGAGCTTCTCGCGGAGTTGGGTGGTGGCCTGCTGGGGAACGGCATAACAGCCGGGGGTATCGTGGCGATCCTCATGACCCTGTTTCTAGAAGTGACGGCGCCCCGCCGCAGCCGGATCGAAGTGGAGCTCGATATGTCCGTGTTGCCGAAAATCAGGGAGTTCCTCAATGCGTTCGCATCCCGCAACGGCTGGGGGGCGGAAATGGTCGATCGGCTCGACGCCGCCAGCGAGGAGACGTTGCTGACGCTGATCGAGCAGGACGAGGGCCGGGAGCGACGCGAGCGGCGGCACCTGCTCCTGAAGGCGCACAAGGAGAGCGGCGGCGCGGTCCTTGAGTTCATTGCCGCGGCAGGCAAGGAGAATGTTCAGGACCGGATCGGATTGCTGGCGGACCGGCCCGACGACGTGCTGATGGAGCGGGAAGTCTCGCTACGGCTGTTGCGGCACATCGCGTCCTCTGTTCGCCACCAGCAATTCCACGACACGGATATCGTGACAGTCCACGTGAAAGTTCCGGAGACGGGCCATGGGAGTCGTTAAACCTACCGGCGAAGCAGAGGGTGCCAGCGCTCGGGGGGAAGCGACGAAGCCCGTCACTCAGTTGAAACATGAAGAAGAGTTCGAGCGGGCCTGGACCGACCCAAGCAACACCCGAATCGAGCTGTCTCCGGTTGACATCAACCTAGTGCTCGCCCAGTATTACCGCACGAATAAATCGCTCAAGTTTACCCGGACTATGCTGTGGGACATGGAGGTAAAAAAGGCGTTCCGGCCCGACCTCTATATTCCTTCTGTTGTAACGGCGGGCAGCTCCCACTATTGGCACCGGCAGGCGGCGGCCGACGGAGCCGAATCCTTCGTGCGATGCTCGCGGCAGCGCCTCTGGCTTAAGCCGTCAGAGCACGGGTTGGTCCTCGAACAGGTCTTCCTCAACCCTGCGCGGCAGAGTGCCACTTTCATCGGGACAGCACAACTCCTCGACAAGGACGGAAACTTGCTTCGAGCAGGCGAAGGACAGCCTCTCTTTCACGTTGAGCATTCGGTCGATGGTCGCGAATTGCGACCTCTGAACCTGTGGCGCATCGTTTACCTCACGGACAGACCCGAGCAGAAACTGATCGAGCGGTTCACGCTTGCGAAGGAAGTGTGGCTGCGTGAGTTCATCGAAATCTACATTCGGCGGGACTTGAAGATAGAGTTGACCCGGAGGAAGCCGGGAAGATCACAACCTGCAGGAGCGCCGCACAGATGAATATCCAGGACATCCGCCACGTGGGGTTGCTGTCGCCGGCGATCGCGGCCCACACCGACTACTACCTCGAGGTCTGGGGACTCCAATCGGCCGGAGAAGACCGGCACGCACGATATCTCCGCGCCGCGTCGACCGAGCACCACATTCTCAGCCTGCATCCGGCCGACCGGCGTGGGCTCCACCACTTGGCCTTCAGCCTTGACGGACGTGAAGCAGTCGACGCGGCGGCAACCGAACTCGACCGACGGGGAATTACGCTCGTGGCGCAGCCGGGTGACTTGGACGAACCCGGCGGTGGATACGGGCTGCGATTTCTCGACCCGGAGAACCGCTGCATCGAGCTATCGGCCGGCGTGGCCGAACACCCGAACGGCTGGTCTACTAGGAAAGTCGCCCCCCGCCGGCTGTGCCACGTGGGTCTCAACACGCCGTGGTTCGAGCAGATCGTGGAGTTCTACACCGATTTTCTCGGGTTTCGGGTCTCGGACTGGAATGAGGACCAGATGGCCTTCCTGCGATGCGACCGGAGACATCACGTCATTGTCTTCAGTCGCGCAGATTACGCATCGGTCAACCATGTTGCGTACGTGATGGCGAACGTGGACGACGTGATGAAAGGGGTCTCCAACCTGCGTGCCCGAGGGCAGGAACCCGCCTGGGGACCGGGGCGTCACGGCCCAGGCAACAACATCTTCTGCTACTACAAGGATCCGGCTGGATACGTGAACGAATTCTCCAGCGACATAGAGTTCATCGAAGACGAAGCAACGCACGAACCCGCGGTGTGGAGACGGGTGCCGGAAACTGCAGACCTCTGGGGTACGGCAGGGGTGCCCAGCCCCGACGTTCGCAAGGCGATGGCCGGCGACCCTGATCCTGGCTGGGCCGTGAAGGAGGGAACGAATGAAACTCGTCCTGTTCGATGATGCCAAGACCGGCCTGCTCCGCGATGGCCGGGTAGTAGACCTCAGTCCGGTACTCGGCAGATTGGCTGAACAGCCCGCGCAATGGCGCATGGAAGCGGTGATCGAAGCCTTCGACGAGTACCGCCCGCAATTCGAGCAGTTGGCAGAGAGCGAGCAGGGCGTACCCAGCGATTCCGTGCAGGCCCAGGCGCCGCTGCCGAGGCCGCGTCACCTGCTCTGCGCGTTTTCGAACTACCTGGAACGGGAGGGCGCGCAGAGACGCAACCTCGATTTCTTCTACAAGGGCGCGACGAGCATCGTCGGCACGGGAACGACGATAGAGGTACCCGACCTGGAAGGCGCATTGGCCTATCAGCCAGAGCCGGAGATCGCATACGTGATCGGCAAGCAGGCGCGGCATCTGTCCGAGGAAGACGCAATGGACCACGTCTTCGGGTACGTCAACTTCATCGACGTGTCTTGCCGGGGGCTGCAGGCGCGGCGCACCACCTTCCTCTCCAAGGGGATCGACGACTGGGCGCCGATGGGCCCTGCACTCGTCACCAAAGACGAGATCGCCGACCCGCAGGACGTACGGGTGCGGCTGTGGCTGAACGACGAGCTTCAGCAGGACTACAGCACGTCGGCGATGGCGTACCCAATCGCTGAGCAGATCGTCTGGCTTAGCCAGTACATCACCCTCATGCCCGGCGACGTGATCGCGTGCGGCACACACCACGGGGGCCTCTGCAACATCAACGACGGGGACCGCGTCGACGTCGAAGTCGACGGGCTGGAGCGGCTTTCCATCGCAGTGCGCTCACATGCGCCAAGGCTCACCGAGCGGTGGCGTCCGCCCGGCGTGCGCGATACAGGTCCGGCTACTGCATAGCGAAGCGCAAGGGCAGATAGGCGGGAGTTACAAAAACACAATGTCAGATATCGGAAAATTCTTTCGCGAAAACGGATACTATTTCGCCAAAGGGATCTACTCCGCTGAAGAGGTTGAGGTGATGGAAAGCGACTTTGATCGGGTTGTGGATCAGCTCCTCAAAAGCGATGAGAACGTCAATGCTCGCTGGAAAAGCAGATTAACGGATGCCCTTGACGGTGGTGAATCTGTTATCATCCATACCCACAATATCCAGGGCTTCTCTGCTGTTTGGATGCAGGCGTTCTTGCAAGAGAAGTTTCTCGATACCACTGAAGCCATCCTCGGACCGGATATTATGCTTCACCATTCCAAACTCTTCTGCAAACCGCCGGAGACAGGTTCCCCGTTTCCGATGCACCAAGATTGGCAGTACTTTCCCTCTGTCAAAGACACGATGATAGCTGCTATCATCTACGTCTCGGAAGCCACTGATGAGATGGGGTGTGTACGGGTCTACCCAGGTTCTCACAAGCAGCTCGGACGCACAGGTGGCATGATAGGAGACGGTGCTAATGCTGAGGTTACTGATCGATACCCGATTGAGAACGCAACCGTTTTGGAGGCGGAACCGGGAGATGTGCTTTTCTTTAGTTACTTTACCCTGCACGGTTCAATGCCAAACTATTCCAGCAAAACGCGGAAAAGCGTTCTCGTCCAGATGCACGCTGGTGACGATGAAATCGAAGCCGAAAATAGCCACACCAACGTCCAATTGGTACTTCGCGGCTGGAACCATCTCGCAACCCGCTCCTCTGTTGGAGGAATTAGATAGGGAGACCTCAGCCCCATGAGGCGACGCAGGACGATCTACCACAATGACGCGCGGCACTCGTACCTGTGGCACTTCGAGCCGCCCATGCGCCTCGAGGACGCCTGGATACCCATCGACGAGGTGGCAGGTACGGCCGTCGATACCTTCAGCTACTGCGTCGAGCGCGGCGACGGTGCCTTCTACCCCACGAAGGTGGGGAAGATGTTCGCCGTCGAGGACGGCAAGCCGCGGTCGGAGCAGAATTACGTATGGCGGGCGGCGGCGTGCATGCTCAGCCTGATGGAGCGCGGCCTCGACCCGCTGCTGGTGCTCGTCGACCGCGCCCACGAGCACGGCCTGGACTTCATCGCCAATCTGCGCTTGCAGCGGCTCGGTGGCGTGTACCCGGAACTGGAGATCGAAAACGGTGGTGCCGGCTGGGCCGAGGAGCGTGTCCAAGATCTCAAGTACGATGTGCTGCGCGAGCTCGTCATCGAATACCCCATCGAGGGTGTCGAGCTGGATTTCACGGCAGCCTTCGGCGAGCGTGGATTCTTCTACTTCAACGACGGAGGGACTCCCGAAAACACGGCGGCCATGACCGAGTGGGTGCGGCGCTCGGCGGAGATGGTGCGCTCGCGGCCGGGCGAGCCGGGCCTGATCGGCGCGCGGATCTTCCCCACGGAGAAGGGCAACCTCGAGCAGGGTCTCGACGTGAGGACGTGGCTCGGCGAGGGGCTGCTCGACTTCGTCGTGCCGGTCGCCTACATCTACACCGTTCTCGATCCCGACATGCCCTTCGACTGGGTGGTCGGGCCGGCCCACGACGCGGGGGCCTCGGTTTACGGATTCCTGCAGCACTACACACAGGAACAAATCGTCGGTGCCAGCGGCAGGCGGTACCCCAGCTTGGAGCACTTCCGGGCCGCCGCGGCCAACTACTGGGAAAAGGGCGTCGATGGCCTATACACTTGGATGATGGACTGGCCCCTCGGCGACGCGGAGCGCAACATCCTCACCATGATCGGCGCGCCGCAGCTCGTCCGCGAGCGCGACAAGCGCTATGCCCTAGCCCGCAAGTACGACGGCGCAGCGCGGGTCGACTATCGCCACCACATCCCGCACGAGCTTTCCCCGCCCCTTCCCACCGCGGCTCACCAGATCCCGTTCACCATTGCCGACGACATCGCCGCGGCCGACAGCCGCGTCAGCGGGACGACGCTGCGCATCTACCTGACCAACGTCGTATCCGCGGACCGGTTCAACATCGCCCTGAACGGACACTCGCTGGCCGGCGAGACGTGCCGCCGCGTCTGGAAGCAGGACGACGCCTATCCCTACACCAACCCGAGGAACCACTGGCTGGAGTTCGATCTCGTCGACTGCGTGCCCCGCAAGGGCGAGAACCTCTTGGAGGTGTCACTGGAGAGCCGGACGGACGGTCTGACTGGAAGCGTCACCATCCAGGAGGTCGAGGTGGAGGTGCGCTACAGTCCGTATCCGGTGGGGCTAGGGGGTTCCACGCACGAGCTGAGGTGACGCATAGAAATAGGGCCTAGCCTCGTTCGCTGTGAAGCAACCGGACGACCGCGCTTGCTCTATTAAATCTCTCGAGACCTCGGTCACGATCATGCCTTCCACGGGCGCGTGTTCGTCTCCGCATGAACAGTCTTGTTGAATTCATTCGGCCCTGATCCACGCGGAACCGTAGTCGTTATCAAGCTCACGATACATACTGTGAGCGTGATCTACGGTGCCTTCGCCGTTTTGAACCGCGTATTCGAGTACCATGGACGGGCTGGTCACGCGGAAATACGCAGCGCCCAAGACACCCTGGCGTCCCCACCATCCAAAGTATGTGTCCTCGATCTCGGCCACCACGGTCTTCATTTTCTCGGCATAGTCGTCATTGTTCATGAAGCCCAAGCGGGCCGCGATCACATCTAGGAGTAGCGTTCTCTGCATAGCTGTAAGTTCGCTGCCCTTGATGCCTTCCGGCGCAGCTATTGCGCCATACTCTCCTGGCCCCAGCAAGAGGTCGATGGGCCGCTCGGCACGAACGGCTTGCCCTCTCTGCTCGTCCGTGAGGCTATCCATGAACGCTTGCGCTGCCGCAGTTTCCCTCTGCGTAATGAAGATGTCGTCCCCATCAAGGCGCAAGTGCAGCGGTTGGCCGCCGGTCAGCATCGGTGAAAAGGAAACGTCCGGGCCGAATACTGTGGCGTTTATTGCGAGATGGTGCCCGCCGAACTGGAACATCCAAGGCTCTGTAGTTGACGGTTCACCGAGAAATGCAGCGTAAAAGTACTCACTGCCGTATTTCATGGCTCCGAACAGATCTCCTGAGATCAGCAAGTCTTCTGCGGCCAGTTGATAAGTGATGTTTTTCACACCGTCTTCACTCAGGAGTTCCCCAAGGAGCTTGTCGAGATTCGCCCGCTGTGATTCAGAGAGAGCACCGAGCTTTACACCACCACGCGGAACCATACCCTCAGGGAAGTTGGACCAGTTTGAACGCTGTGCGTTATCGGTAAACCTATATGTCGCCGCTTGTCTCTGATTGTCGTCCAGTGAGTCTAGAAAGAGATTTGCAGCCGCTACGATGGCCGCGGTCTTCTTGTCTGCTGCAGGTACGTTGTAAACGTGCCTGAGCTTCATCTCTACTGGTGAGGGAGCTGTTCCAAAAAAGACCCGAGCCGCAATATCGGGGCGAAAGAACAGGTAGACGAAAATTGCGGCAACGATAATCACTGCACCCAGAAGGTAGATCGACACACGTTTCATGGATCCCGTCTTGTAGATTCCGTTCAACACAGGTAGTCGACGCAGGTGGCGGCGTGGACCTTCAGCACCTGCCCGAACTCCGACTCGCGGATCTGCTCGTCGGGAACGGCGATGTTTTCCAGGTCCGTGCCGTAGATCGCCGCAGGGATGCCCCGGCGCCACCACAAGCGGGTATCCGTGGAGCCGTAGCTGACGTTGGCCTCGATCTCACGCCCCGTGATCCGTCGCGCGTTGGCGGCCACGGCCTGCACGATCTCCTCGTCGGGGGCCGAATAGGCCGACTCCAGACACACCACCCACTCCACGTCGATCTCCCCGCGGTCGAGGCCCGTGCCAGCCAGCACCTCCTCCACCTTCTCCTGCAGGTCCTGCGTGGACACGCCGACCGGCGTGCGCAGGTCGATCTCCATGCGGCAGGCCGTGGGGATCGTGTTGCTCTGCACGCCGCCCTGGATCACGCCCACGTTGACCGTGGTCGAGTCCGCCACCCAGCCCTTGCCCGCCAGCCCGCCGTCGCGCACTTCCCGGTCCCGGCCCCGGGCGACGGCCGCGGCCACCTCGGGCGGGGTCTCGAGACGCCAGCCCTTCAGCGTCATCAGGGCCGCGGCCACGGTCATGGCCCGGGCGATGGCGTCGTCCTCCACGGGCACCGCCGCTAGGCCGCCGCGGTGGCGGGTCTCGACGACCAGCGTGTACTTGCCCTTGTGGCCGATCAGCACCTGGTCCATCCTCGTGGGCTCGCTGTTCAGGCAGGCGTCACCGCGGGTCATGGGCACGTGCTCCAGCAGCCAGTCCGAGCCCCAGAACCCACCTGTCTCTTCGTCGCCCACCAAGGTCAGCGTCAACTGCCCGCGGATCGGGACATCGAGCTCGTGAAGCAGCACCAACGACAGCAGGGAAGCCACCGATCCGGCCTTCATGTTACCGACGCCGCGGCCGAGGATGCGGCCGTCCCGGCACTCACCGGAGTAGGGATCAAAGGACCAGGCCTCCGGGTCGCCGGCCGGGAACTGGTCCAGGTGGCCGTTGAGGACGAGATTGCGGCCGGCCTGGCGGCCCTCCATATAGGAGACCAGGCTCTGCACTGTCGGCTGCGGCTCGTACACGTCGGCCGGCAGCCCCTTCGACTTCAGGTAGCGGGTTAGGTAGGCGACACAGGCGCTGGTGTCGCCGGGCGGGTTGTCGGTGGGGATGGCGACGACGTCCCGCAGCACGCCCTGGAACTCCGGCAGTCTGCGGTCGATCTCGGCGAACAGGCGTTGCTTCAGGTCTTCGGTGGTCATGCAACACTCCGGTGGTGTCTGGGCAACGAGATGGATAAAAATTATAAAGGGCCTTTGAGGGGAGCGGGTCAAGCGGTGGGCCGTCTTGCCCCCTTCCTACTTGTTCGCAGTCGCCGCCCTGATTTATCTTCTCGCCAGAGCCAGAAGACGGTGACGCCCCCCGCACTGGCGAAGATTAAGTTCACGAAGATATATTGATGGGAGAACCTCTATGCTGATCGTCGATTCCCACCTTGATATCGCCTACAACGCGCTCGAATGGGACCGGGACTTGCTCCAGCCCATCGCCAAAATACGCGAGGCCGAAGCCGGAATGGCGCAGAAGGGCCGCGGCCTGAACGTGGTGAATTTCGCCGAGCTGCGGCGTGGCGGGATCGGCCTCTTCTTCGTCACGGTGAATTGCCGGATCGCTTCCCAGGGAAAGCGCTTTCCTGGGGTGCGCACCCAAGACATCGCCTACGCCAAGTGCAATGGTCAGTTAGCCTACTACCGCCTGATGGAGGCCAAGGGCGTCTTGCGCCAGATACGCAATCGCACCGAACTCGACGCCCATCTGGCCGAGTGGGACGACGATCCGCAGACGACCCCGCTGGGGTTTGTCCTCAGCATGGAAGGGGCGGACGGCATTGTGGCACCCGAACAGGTGGCCGAGTGGTGGGATGAAGGCCTGCGGGTCGTGAGTCTGTGTCACTACGGGGTCAGCTCCTACTCGCACGGAACCCAAGCTCCCGGCGGCCTGACCGCCAGAGGCCGCCCCATGCTCGAAGCGCTAGAGGCGGCCGGAGCAATCCTCGATGTGAGCCACTTGGCCGAGCAGGCATTCTGGGAAGCACTGGAGATTTTCACCGGTCCCGTGCTGGCCACGCACAACTGCTGCCGGGCCCTGTGCGACCACGACCGCCAGCTCGACGACCAACAGATCAAAGCGCTGGCTCAGCGCGGCGGCGTCATTGGCACAGCCATGGACATCTGGATGATCTCCCCCTTGTGGGACCGGGCCGCCATGGACAACACCGGCATCACGCTGGAGACCGCGGTGGACCACATTGACCACGTTTGCCAGCTAACCGGGAGCTCGCGCCACGCCGCCATCGGCACCGACTTGGACGGCGGCTACGGCAAGGAGCAGTGCCCCTCCGATCTCGACACCATCGCCGACCTGCGGAAGATTCCCGCCATTCTCGAAAAACGCGGTTACTCGCAGACCGATGTTGCCGACATCATGCACGACAACTGGGTCCGCTTGCTGCGCGCGGCGTGGGATTAAATTCGTTAGACCCTTATCCCAAACTCAGCCGCAAAGTCCTGCCATACTGCTTCGGGTACCTCGGTCGTGGCGCTGGCATATACCTCGGCTAATTCCCTGCGGTTGGCGGGTCCGACGAGGATTATGCCATTGCCTGCAACCGGCGCATGGAGCGCGAACTGCATGGCCAGATCTCGGATGTTCAACCCCCGTTCTTGGCACCATTGCCACATCTGGTGTGCACGCGGCACCACCGCGGGGTCGTCCGGCCCACCGATGGCCGCCGGTATGAGATTCCCGTCTTGATCTAGGGACAGCTCTTCTTTCACGCGCTGGGGTTCTGGACCGGCCAGCAGTGAGCCGACCAATACTCTGCCCATAATGATTCCTACATCGCGTTCCAGCGCCAGAGGAATGGTCGTTTTGGCGAGGGACTGGTTCAGCAAGCTGTAATCCAAAAACGACAATACAATGTCTATTGCGCCTGTTTCAATCGCCCGCTGATGAAATTCGTGCTGTCGTACAGCAATGCCAAGGTGACCGATGCGTCCCTGTGCTTTCCAGTCGAGCAACACATCCAAACAGGCCCCCGGTGCCAACAGGGGTTCCATGTCGTAGCGCGGGCCGTGAATCAACACGGAATCCACATAGTCCGTCTGAAGCTGTTTGAAGCTGTTTTCCAAACTCCACAATGTCGCTTCTTTTGAAAAATCGTGAAAAAAGCGCGGATGCGAACCCACCTTGGTTTGGAGATACACTTTCTCGCGCCATCCACCCGCCAAGGCCAAACCGATGCAGCGCTCGCTCTCGCCATCGCCGTATGGCGGAGCCGTATCGATAAAATTGATGCCCCGCTCAATGGCCGCCCGAATCGTCGCCGTGGCTTCCTCCTCTGACATCAGTTCGGGAAGGCCCAGATATCCGCCGCCCAATCCTAACGCCTTCGGTTTCATCTCTGTGCGCCCCAAGCGCCGAACTTCTAGATCTACCACTTTGATCTCCTCATATTGTAGCCGCAAGATTCCTCTGATTACGCCAGTTCAATACGCTTTATCACGCGTTGCAAAACCCACTGGCCCACGATCGTATTTTTTTGCGCACGATACATGGTCTGAACAGGCGGAATCAACGCATCCCAATCGGGTTCGAAAGGGCCATAACAAACCGGGTTATCCAGCGCAGCTTGCAAAGCGGGAATCAACGCCTTCATCTGCGCTAGGACCTCTCGGCGATAAAAAGACAAATTTGCACCCGCGCGAAACCGCGCCCAAAGCAGATCACTTTGCAATGCACGTTTCAATGCCGACATCGCGCCTGCTGGACGGTTGTTTTGACAAAGCAAGTCAGCCGCCGCCAGACTCACACTGGTCAATTCATCCCGAACAAGTGGGCCGATCTTTTGCAGAACGGTATCCTCTACCTCATACGACATCAACCCGGTAATCGCCCAATAACGCACAGCACTATCGGGATCATCAAGCCGGTCAAGTAACTTAGCTCTGCCCGCTTCACCTAAGCGAGGAAAATCGGCTGTCTCCAGGATATGTGCATAGTTTTCGCAATGTGCGCCCACTTCGTAATTCACACCATCATACTCAGTCGCTCGCACGATCATCTCAGTTTCATCGATCAGCCCCAAGTCTCGCGTCTCAATCATCCACGCAAACAACTGCGCTCGCATCTGATCTTTGAGATCGCTGTATTCAGGATCATCAGCCAGATTGGCCATCTCTTCCGGGTCGTTCTCAATATCATACAGTTCTTCAAATGGTTTCTTTGCCTGCCAGATCAAATATGCAGAATACGCCTCGGGAACCGGCAGCAAAAAAACACCATCGGGATCGTGCACCTTCTGCTCTCCGGGCAAACACGACGTGTCCCAGAAATCATGCTCAGGTGTTCCTTCTTGCGGAGGTGTCGCAAAGAAACCACCATCTGGCCAAAACGAAGCATAGGGGCGATGAGGCAAAAAGTTGCGAATGTAGCGGTATTTCTCATTCCGAATCGTGCGAATCACCTCATTGCAATTGTCGAGGCGATCCCGCGCCCCACAGACATAATCGCGATGCGGTTCTTTTTGCTTACCCAGAAACGCCTGTCCTTGAAAGTGTTTGGGAATCTGCACATCCATCATGCTCAAAACAGACGCGCCCATATCCATCGTCATCACTAGATCATCCACCACCGTTCCCGGCGGTCCTGGTGCCAGATGTTGATATTTGTCGGGAAAGCGAATAATCAACGGTACCCGCAAACCATCGTCATAAACGTGCGTCTTGCCTCTCGGAAAACCGGTGCCGTGATCAGACCAAAAGAAAACAATCGTATTGTCCAGCACACCTGCGGATACCAAATTTTCTATCACTTCACCTAGGTGCCGATCGACCTGCATCAATCCATCGTAAAAAAGAGCGGTGCGTTCTCTCGCAAGCAGTGTATCAGGCATAAAAACGGGAAGTGGTGCATTGTCGGGATCGTGCAGTTCTTCATCCGTTAGCAAGCTCGATCGCTGTTCTCGCGCTTGCGCTGGTGTTAGCTTAAATACACTGGCGTGGGATTCACCAAAACTATAGACGGCAAAAAAGGGCTTCTCATCCGCTTGTGCCAAAAGCGCCTCATTGCTCTGATAGGCGGCCCATTCGTCGGGATCGATGTCGGTGTTCAAATCGGTATTGATCGCCGAACAGTTATATCCTGCTGCCAGCAGATAATGCGGCAACATTTGCACAAAGTCAGGACGTCTAGCAAAACTGCGATGATGATGCGTACCCACCGTCGTTTGATGCATTCCGGTAAAAATACTTGTGCGCGCGGGTGAACAAATAGGCCCACAGGCAAAAGCGTTCGCATAGCGAATACCTTCTTCAGCTAGCTTATCGAGATGAGGGGTTGTGGCATAATCATCGCCATAACACCCTAAGTTCCTCGCACTCACATCGTGTGTATTTATCCAGACAAAATTCGGTCGTTCTGCCAAATCAATTCCTCTTCAAGAAATCCACACTGTTTTGTATTCAAAAAAAGGCTCCAAACCCATCTCGCCGTAGCGCCGACCAATGCCACTTTGCTTAAAACCACCCCAGGGAGTGCGATGACTCAGCATACTGGCGCTATTAATGGCGACAATCCCCACTTCCAATCGCCGCACAAAATAGCGCTGCCGCTCAGAATCTTGCGTCCAGAGTGAAACGAGCAGTCCGTAGTCCGTATCGTTGGCCAACGCTAGGGCCTCGTCGTCGCTGGCAAACGTCAGCACGGAGACAACTGGTCCGAAAATTTCGTCGTGGCAAACCGAACCGGCCTGATTGGCAAAGGCAAAAGCCGTGGGCTCAAAATAGCAACCCTTGGCGTACTCGTCTCCCGGTGGACGTGTGCCACCAAACAGCAGAGATCCCTGTGCTTTACCCATCTCGATGTAGCGTTCCACCCGCTCTACCGCTGCCTGGTCGATCAACATGCTGGGCCCTGCGGCCTGTGCCTTTTCTTTTAGCAAAGCGATAAATTCGTCGCGCAGCGATTCGTGCAACAAAACCCGACTTATTGCCGAGCACGCCTGCCCGGGGAAGGCCGATCCCACGGTCGCCGTCGCCGCTGCTTCGAGGTCGGCGTCGGGCAGGACGATCTGTGCCGTTTTGCTGCCTAAGTTTAGCTGCACTCGCTTGAGATCCTCGGCGGCCGCGGCCATGATCTTTTTACCCGTCGCCGTGCTGCCGGTAAAACTGATCAGCCGCGTAGCTGGGTGCGCGACGAGCGCCTGACCCACCTCGGGCCCCTTGCCGCTGAGCGCGTTGACCACCCCGGCGGGGAAACCGGCTTCGTGGAATGCCTGCATGGTCTTGAGCGCTTGGGGTGCTTCTTGTTCGGGCGCTTTAAGCACGACCGTATTGCCGGCTACGAGGGCCGGCACGGCCGATAAAAGAGAGGCCAGCATCGGCCCGTTGAAAGGGGCAAAGATCGCAACGACGCCCAGCGGTTCCCTATATACGTAATTAGTGCCTTGGTCGCCGTGCTCAATAAGTGTGCCCGCTCCGTCGTCTAGTTTACTCACGTAGTAATCGATGACGCGCTCTACCAGCGGCGGGATGCCCGGCCCTCCTTGGGGCTGGACCTTGGCGGCCGCCAGTTCGTCGGCCATGGCATAGAGCACCTCTTTCAGCTTGGCGAACAACGCGCGTTTGTGCTCAATGCCGCAGAACTTCCACTCGGCATAAAATGCTTCGTGCGCAGCGGCCGCGGCCCGATCCACATCGGCCCGACTGGCATCGGCGACTTCGGCGACTAATGTGCCATCTACGGGGCTATACAGAGAATAGTACTGTCCAGATGCAGGGGGACATATTTGGCCCCCGATCAGCAAATCACTTTTTTTCACACTCACTTCATCTTCCTTTCCATTCTCACAACTTCACCGAGGAATCTACCTTGCCATCACCGCCGGTCCTGCCCGAAAATTACGACGCCCAAGCACACATGATAATCCATCAGGTGCGCGGGCGCATCTTTCACTCCACCGTACCCTCGGCACAACTGGCCTCCGAGCTGATAGCTAGCGGTGCACCCGCCGAAGCCGCCGCCATCTTTCGCGCCGTGCTCGCCTGCCAGGAGGTGCGGGATACCCAACCGCACCGGGGCAATTTTCGCTGGGAGTTGGAAGACGAAGTCGTTGAAGATCTCAATGCCGTGCAGTTCGTGCTTTTTTACTGCATTCCCGTGCTGTGCAAAGCATCAGACGCCCTGCCCCCGGACTTGGTCGTGGCTATGCGCCGCGCCGTCGCGCTGGGCTTGGAGGAAATCGCCCGCATCGACGTGGCCCTAGCTTATACCAACATCGTCCTCAAGGACATTGCCAACTCCTGCCTCGGCGGCCAGTTGTTGGGCGATAATAACATCGGCCAGCGCGGCCGGGAAAAACTGGTGCGCTGGATGGCGCATGTAGATACCTACGGCCTGCCGGCCGAGTACAATAGCCCCAACTACGCCTCTGTCGCCGTGCGCGTGCTGGGCCGCCTAGCCGAACTGACAGAAGACGAACACACCCGCATCCGCGCCCGCACCATGCTCGCTCGCCTCGGCCTTTCCGCGGCGTTGCACGTACACCCCGGCATCGGCTGCTGGGCCGGCCCCTTCAGCCGCGCCTATAGCCATGCCGTCTTTAACGCCAACGCCTTTAACGCCGATGACGTGCGTGCGTGGTTGGATGGCGGGCAGGTACCCGTCTGGATCGGCGACTTGCTGCAGCGCCCCAACGTGCCGCAGCAAATAGACGAAACAGCCCACGGCGAAGAGCCCGTGGTGCTGAGCACTTATCACAGTCCCTCGTTCTCTCTAGGCGTGGCCTCCTGCGAACTGAAGACCCAGGAAGTCATCTTTATCGCCCTGCAGTCCAGCGTATTTTACGTGCAGTACCAGCGCCCGGATGGCGACCGCTGCGGCGTGCTCTTTTCGCGTTATGTACTCGACGACCAGTGGCTCAGCTTCCAGACGACGCCGTCGCGCGCGCCCGGACAGGTCGTTCCCGAAGAGGGCCACTTCTACGGCGTGCACGAGCGGGGCCGCGCCATCGGCCTCTACGCCCCGCGCGGCCTAGACGCTTGGACGCGACGCACCAGTGCCAAAGCCGTGCTCATGTGGGCCGAGATCGGGCAGGTCGATGAAATCTGGATCGGCCAGCACAAAGTAGATTCTCTGCCGGCAGCAGTGCCCCGGGGCGAGGTGGTCGTCGTCGGCAGCGGTGCCCTGTGGACGGCCGTCTGGCCGCTCGAACTGACCGATCTGGGCGGCGGTGCCCCCATCCGCTTGGTCGAACTGGGCGGTCATCTGGCCCTAGAGATGTACAACTATACGGGACCGGCCAAGACGTTCTGGGAAATGGCCAAACCCGGCTCCTTTTACCAAGGCCAGCCCCGCTGCGGTTTCTACGCCGAACTGGCCGAGCGCACTTCCTACGCCAGCGGTGCCGATTTTGCCGCCGAGGTAGCGTCCGGCGCACTCATCGACGAGGCGGCCCCACCCGCCACCTATACTGCGGGTAGCGAGCGCCCGCTCCGCGTGGAGTACGCGCGCGACGACCGCATACTCGGCATTGAAGTCGATCTGTACGAGTGGTCGCTAAAGCGGCGTTGGACGCAGGACGGCTCCTTAGACTGGCCCATGCACGAGTCGCCCTACGCCCGCCAGAGTGCTTCTGGACAGGTCTCCATCGGCGGTGCCACGCTCACCTGCGACAAGGGGCCGGTATGGCTCTGTGCCTGCCCAGGGGGCAAAAGGTATGTTGCCGCCTACAGCGGCATCGAGATGACCTCGTTGAGATTGGAGGTGCCCGGCGATGTAGTCGAGCTAACTGAGATGGGTACAGGCACGGTGATTTGGGACGAGGGCCAAGTAAAAGTAGAAGCCATATTGCCCTGATTCAGTGCCAGCTTTTTAAACCGAGCAGTTTCTCACCAAGCTCGGTGAGCGTTGCGGTCTCAGCATGCTTCCGCTCCCATTCACGCGGGTCACCGGGAAAAGCATCGCGCTGAGGATGGTCCTGTTCACGCCAGAGACGGATGCGTTCCTGCCGCTCGACTTCATTATCCTCTTCGGCCGGATGCATTGAAATATACTGGGCCATGCGGACTCGGTCCTTTGAGTGATTAGGACGCACGCCATGGGCGAGAAGGCTATTAAAAATGAGCAAATCGCCCGCTTCCATCTCGATATTCACGACGGATAATCCGGTTATATCGGGATGCATAGAATCGCGGTCCGCAGGCTGGGTCTTGACCCATTCCTCGAACTTTTCAAACAGGACTGGAACACACTGGAATCCCCCGACATCCCCCTCCTGCTGCTGTAGGCTTAAAACGCCTTGCACACCGATCGGTAGAGGTCGGACCGACGTATCCACGTCCCAATGAATGAAGCCGTCTGAGTTGCCGCAGACCTGCTCTGGAGGATTGAGATTGGCGCGGTCGATAGTAACCCAGAGATCCTCCCGGTCCCAGATATCGACAAAAGCATCGTACACACGTGGCTCCTGTCGATTATCCCAGAGATACTGGTGATTGTAGATCTCCAGCATGCCGGTATTGTTGAGTTCCTTCATTTTATGTTCCCGCCGTTGCGGAGCGTACCAAGTCGTGGGATTATTCGGGTCTTTCTCATCAAATTCCCACAAGAGCTCGACAAGGCGTTCCACATTCGCTGTCGGCACGGCTTGTCTGATAATGATATAGCCTTTAGTAGTCCAGTGTTCCCAATCCTGAGACGTAAGGACTCGGAATGGGAATTTTTTCTTTATATCCTTCAGTTGCGCCTGAGTCCGCGAGGTGACAGGGTGAGTATTTTGAGGGGATTTCGGCCGCATTACTAATTGATTGTTGTCCGTTTGCCCATTGCACGACAGGCCAGTCGCAGCGGCAAACGAGTTGTTAGAAGATGTGGGCCTGCGTTGACGCTACTCTACGCGTCAACGTAGCCCCTGCTGGATCTGAGAACCGCCGTGCCTTTTGGGGGCATGAGGAATCTAAATCCGGATGGCTCGTGTACTTGCCAGACATATGACGTCTCACACCGAGAACATTTGATGTTATCGTTTTTGGGATTGCAGCCGTACATGGTCGCGTGGCACACTTTACAGAAGGTAACGCCACCAAATCTGTCGCTATCCCACGATTGCTTCTCGCCGGAGAAGTCATCGTGAACAGTTTTGCAGTTTAGGCAAACGAACAGCCCCTTCCGGGGGGCCTCCCGTCGTTCATGGTCGCGGAAATACCTCAGAATTACTTCCTGTGTTTCTGTATCGACCTTGTGAAAAGGACGAACTTTTGCCTCGCAGAACTGACACGGAAAGCTGATCCACTCGACCAGCTTCCGCAAAGCCAACCCAAGTACCACCAAAGCGGCGAATCCTATTCCAATCAGTATCTCCAGTGGCATCGTCACATCTCTTGAATGAGCCGAACCAAGTCGCTTGGATCTCGGCGTCGCTTGCAAGTCGCCGCTGCTGGCTCAACTTCCGACATTCGCCAGCTCGGCCACCGCTCTAAAAACCAAGTCGCCCATATTGGCCAGTCACCAGCGTCTCATACAGATCGAAGAGAACGGCTTTCATGTCCTCGGGCGAACCCGATGAGTTTCGAAATCTACGACGCCGGCCGTACCCTAACGCAGCCGAGTCGATATGGTTCATGCCGATGGACCAGAACGGTGCGCCGTCCGGCGCGATGAACCACCAACGCCCGTCCCGCTGCTCAATTGTGTAAAAGTCTGCCATTGCGGCTGGTGTTCCTTTCGGTGCCTATTGTTACGCAGCCTCAGTTTGTCAAAATTTTCTTGTGTACATTCAGAAGGACTACGATAAATCAGGTACTGAAAATCCCCCGGCTTGCAGTGCTCTTAGTGAAGGTTGTAAGTCATCTTCACTAACCAAGAAAACATCGGTAGTGAATGCGGAAATTGCCATGACACTTATGCCGACGTCTTTGAGAATCTCGGTGGTCCTATAGATCACCCCGATCATGTCGAACGTCAAAGGCTCGTCGATGAGGAAAACCCGCCATCCATGTGAACTTTCGACCACCAGGGAGTCATCGGGCATTCCCCCACTTTCACAAATGATCGTCCACTCTCCTTTTAGGCGTATTAATGAGAAAAAACTATTTCCAGTTCTATTAACTATCTCTGGCAATCCGGGACGGTCTTTGACCTTTAAAATTGAATAAATTCCGGACAGAACTTTGATCGAAAAGTGCTGTTCCATCTAATTTTTCGTAGCTATTGCTTCCACCCTAGGTAATGTCCCTCAGTCTTGTCGCTGACCACTATCTTTGCGTCGGGACGCTCGCGCACCTCGGGGCGCAGACTCGTTCCTAGGCCGGGGCCTTCGGGCGCTAGCAGATGCCCGTCCTGTATGTTTATATTCGTCGTCACAAACTCCCCGTACCAGCCTTCGTAAAACTGCCGAATCGTCTCCATCAGCATTGCGTTCGGCACGTTCATGCAGATATGGGCGCACGCAAACACGTTTACAGGCCCTGAGCAGTCGTGGGGACATACCGGAAGCTGATACGTCTCCCCCAGAATCGCAATTTTCTTCGTCTCTGATATGCCGCCCGTCCAGATAAGGTCGGGCATCAGGATTTCCACCGCGCCCTTCTCGATGAATTCGCGGAACTGGTAGCGCGTCACAAACCGCTCGGCCAGACAGACCGGAAACTTCGCCTCCCGCACCAGAGATAGATGAGCGTCAACGTTGCGCGGCGAAAGCATCTCCTCAAGCCAAAGTATGTTGTACGGCTCCAAAGCCTTCGCCACCCGTATAGCGTTGTGCAGACTCCAGAATCCGTGCCCATCTATAGCAATGCTCATGCGATTGCCAACAGCCTCGTGAATTCTGCGTATCGGGTCTATCATCGCCTCGATTTCTTCGTCAGAGACGTAGTACCCATCGCCCTCATGCGCATCGGGAAACGCGCCGAGTTTCATGTGCTTGATCCCACGATCAAGAAGCTCTGTCGCATGAGACACGGGATCAGGGCCGCCGCCCGTATTGTAAACGCGGATTCTGTCTCGGCAGGCACCGCCGAGCATTTCATATATAGGTCGGCCCGACGCTTGCCCGGCGATGTCCCAGAGCGCGATGTCTAGCGCGGATATGGCGCGAGTCTCCGCGCCGCCGTATCCCCAGTGATCGGCAAGGCGGAACATATTGTACCAGTGGTTCTCGATATTCAAAGGGTTGCGGCCTATCAGCATGGGCGCGAATAACTCGTGCACCGCGCCTTCTACCGCCATCGGCCCGTACCAAGTCTCGCCAAGCCCAACATGCCCTTCGTCTGTGTAAATCTGCACCCAGATTCCGCAACCATAACTCTGGCTTCGGTCTGCCACGCGGATTGTTTCTACCTTGGTTATTTTCATTTTTTTCCTTTGCTGGACACGGACGTGTTAAATGAAGTCTGCCCAAAATGCCGGTGGTTCACGGTGCCTCTTTGCGCGCAAGAGCAATCAGCCGCTTTGCGCTAGTCCCATACGCACTGCCGTCCAAATCCCCATATAGCTGCGTATTACTAAATCCAACTTGCAAGAGACGATCCTTCAGTTCCTGGCCAGAGTACAACGTGTGGTGGAACTTGAACGATCTCACCTGCTCATCCCGAATCAGGAGCCACTCGTTGCGAATCCTCGTCCAATCGTCGAAGATCTCGCGACGTTGAACGAGCAATGTCCCGTCGGGATGCACCTCCGAGGAGGTCGCGGCGAACACCTTGGCCAACCACTCTTTACCCATCAGATCCATTACGAGGACTCCCCCAGGTCTGAGACTCTCGTAAATATTGCTGAGCACTCGCAGATCCTCGTCCTTGTCATCGAAATAGCCGAAGGACGTAAACATGTTGAGCACCAAGTCATACGACGCGGATCGCACAAAACGACGCATGTCCTCTTGCACAAACTCAACGTCTAATTTCCGCTCGTTTGCCCGCCCCCTAGCTTTTTGCAGTAGGAACGCTGTAGAATCAACTCCTGTTACGGAAAATCCTCGCTCGGCCAAGATCGTGGCATGTCGGCCGGGGCCGCAGCACAGATCGAGGATATGTGTCCCGCTGAACTCCACCAGCGAAAGAATCTTATCGACTTGCTCTTCCGCAGATTGAAGTCGCTCTTTCGGGAACATATAGGGGTACATTTCCGTCCAGAAGTCTTCGTTTTTAAACCATTCGGACATAGAATTCCAGCCTCATGTTTTGGGGAGCGTCAGGACCCAATAGGGCAAATTCTGAATCAACCCGTTTATTCTTCACCATGCCAGTAGTCGTCGGTTCCACCTTCTGAAACGCGGGTCCACCCTGTAAGACCCTCCTTGTTTGCCTGGAAAGATGGGTGAACGGAAACCTTATTCATATGTCTCTACCCCTGTCGATCTTCTTTTTAAAGGGTAAGTACAGACTGCACCGACACCCTAGGACCTCTAGCCCTTTCTCATAAATTTCCTCGCACAGAGCAACTTTTCCGTCCATGTACGACTGGCGATCATTGTCGTGCTCTTCAGCGAGTTGCCATTTCAGGGTACTGAGCCGGCGAACATATTCGGGGCTTAGTCTGAGGAAATCCCGGAAGACAAGATGCCGCTTCAAGGCTGCACCATACTTGTCACAAACGTACGTATGGTGGGCAGGCAAAGATTCCTTCAGGCCGCTATCGGACAGATCAAAGGCGTCTCTGCCGGGAATACCCTTGTCACCTTCATGGAAATATCCGATTTCTGCAAGCCGGTCCTTCGTGCGCTCAAAGTCCTGTGGCTCAATGACAATGTCAACGTCAATGATTGGCTTGGCGGTCATTCCGGCGACCGATGTGCTACCGACATGCTCGATGCTGCAATACCTTCCTGACAAAACAGAGTCAAAGCGGTGTCGCAACTCTTAGAACCATGAGGGCCAAGCCGGATCATAGTGCTTTACCAACGTAACGGACATGATTCAATACTTTGCCGTCCCGCCTGAATATCGGCTTACCCTGCTCATCTAACCCGGAGGGGTTGCCTGTTGTGCATTCCTTCCACCGAAGAATGCTTTATAGATGAAATGTCGGTCGGGCACGTCGCGCCTTTCAAACTGTTGGAATAGGGCGCTATCATCGTACGGAACGTGACGCATTTTCAATTCGCAGCTCCTGCCCTCGCACTTTAGGATGGCGAATCGCGCAATGGGTTCTGCATGGCAGCCCAAGGAACCGGGATTTACGTATCTGGCCCTCCCCACTAAATCTGAAGGTGAATGAATGTGGCCATAGAATACGAAATCGGAGTTTATATCTGCGAAGACTTTATCCAAGTCGATAGGACGAGAATTATGGACGATGGGCCTGAAGTCAACCTGTGACTCTGTGAGGCCGTAGTGGAGAAACGATATTCGCACACCTCCATACACATCTTGAATCAGGTAGGGCCATTCTCTCACTGTATGGCGCAGTGACGGATCAAGGCAGGAATGTACCCACTGCTGATGTTTCAACTCGCCGTCGCTCATCCACGGGGGTTGTGGCTCTGGAAGCCCGGTCGAAAACCAGGCGTCGTGATTACCGCAAATCAGATTCACGCCAGGCGTGCTCAGCAGCAGTTCCAAGCATTCTGCCGGAAATGGGCCGATGCCTATTGCATCGCCTGTGTGAAAAATCGCATCGGCACCCTCTTGCCGAATGGCTCTCAAGGCAACCTGAAGCGCAGGCAAATTGCCGTGGACATCTGTCAGGATCGCGATCTTCATATTCCTTCTATGGCCATATTTACTCTAACATTACTTATAAATGGGAAAAACGAGACAAGTAAGCGGTCATACAAAGCGACACGTTCTTAGATCGCGTTTGCTCTTGACCACTCTGGATTTCCATCCCGTTCGGGGCACGGGGTGACGTTCTTCCGCGGGAATGACGGTACTTGCTGTCTACGGTCATTGACGACGCGACGCTGTCCTGTCGGCTCCGTTCTTCTCGCCAACCGATCTACCCTAGCGCAACCTAAGCGGCTGAAAGCGACCGGCGCAGCGCCTGCCGCGTCCCAGCCAAGTCAAAACAGGCCTCTTGGTTGCCGCGCATGAAGCGGGTCGCCAACTCTATGGCTTCGGCCTCAGTCAGCAGGCCGTCGTCGATCTCGCCTTGGAGGGCGCGGGTGAGCCAGCGGCGCGCCTGTATCGCGTAGGCCACCGAACTGGTCGGCCAGCCAGTGTCGCCGCCAAAGGCGAAGAGCTTGGACGCGGGAGCCGCGTGGATAAAGCGGCGCACAAAATCGCACGAGCTGTACGGATCAATGGACCACGCCCAGCATAGATCGGCGTACACGTTGCGGTAATGCTTGGTCAGCGCGACCAATTCGTTGGAATAGGGATAGGCAATGTGCATCAGCACAAAGCGGCAATCGAGGTAGCGGGCCAGCAAGGGGCAGAGGTTGCCGCTTTTGATGCGGTCAACGGGCATGCGGTCGTTGCCAGCGTAGTAGCCAGTGTGGATCTTGAACGGCAACTCGTACTCGATCGCCAGCTCAGTGCCCCGCGCCCAGCACCAGTCGCCCAACAGCAACCGGCTCGGCTCGTCGAGTTCTATGCCTTGGAGCAGGCGCTGGAGCACGCGCTCGGCGTCGGCGTCGGCGCGCTCTTCCCAGCGCAGTGTGCGGTTGTACGCGTGCTGAGCTTTGACCGCGATGGCATGGGGGCCGTGCTGGGCGAAGATGGCTTCCATGCCCTGCTTGAGGCTAGCTAGGTCGGTGACGGGCACGCCGGTTTCGCGCTCAATGGCCTCGGCGTCGATTTGGCCGTTGCAGAAGGCAGCCCACGACAAGTCGTAGAGGAAGAAGTCCACGCCGGACTCGTCGGGCAGGCAGGGCCAAGAAAAGTCGTCGGTCTGCACGTGGTCCAGCCGGCCTATTTGGCTGAGCAGCTCGTGCCGTCCGCCGGGTTGACGCCAAGCGCTGAGCTTTTCTTGTGCCTTGTACAGCTCGGCGTCGCCAAAATCGGCCATGCCATAGATCTCGTGCGCGAGGATGCGCACGGCTTCGCCGTAGCCGGTAAAGCGGATGGCCGCAAAGGCCGAGCGGATGCCGTCAAAGCGCGCTCCCAAGTCTGGATCGGAAGCGTCGTTGAGCTTGTGCAAGTCCTCGGGGGCAGCGCCGGCGGCGATCAGATCGGCGGGCACGTAGTTGCCAAAAAGGTCTTGCAAAATGTCCGGGCCGTTCTCGACCCAGGCGCGCTCCTTGCGCAGGTGTTCGTGCGTGTCGATTAGCAGCGTATCTTCGATGTGTTGGGACAGGTCCGTGGCCATGGGGCATTGCTCCGGTTTGAGGTGTCGCAATCAGTGGTCGGTGGCCAGTGAATAGTGATTAGTCCCTACCCCACCGGCCCGAGGATGGGTTGGCACTGGCCACCAACCACTAACCACTAACCACTAAATATGGATTGGCATCCCTTCATCGTCCACTACCCCATCGCACTCTTGTCGCTGAGTCCGCTGTGCGATCTAGGCGCACTGTGGCTAGGTCGCCGCGCCGGGCACCACCTAGCGTACGGCTTGCTGGTGTTGGGCGTACTAGCGGCGACCGCCGCCGTCCTCAGCGGCAACGCGGCCGCGACCGAGGCTTGGGAGGGGCCAGCCGCGGAGCCGTTAGCCACGCACGAATCCCTCGCTACTTGGACCTTACTGTTGGGGTTGGGAGCCGTTCTCGGGCGCTTGCCGTTGCACCTCAAGGGACAGCTTGAAGGATGGCCGCTCTATGCGTGGATCGGGGTCGGCGTCCTGATCGGCGGATTGGTCTTGTGGACGGGCTACTGCGGCAGCGAATTGGTCTATATACACGGCTTGGGCGTGCAGGCCGGTGGCTGAGCAACGGCTGGTTGGCAGAATCTGTTTGGCTTATCTTCGCCGCAACTTTTCACGCCTTCAAACTAGGAGCAACCTGTGAATCGCCCCAACATCCTGCTCATTATGACGGACGAACACGCGCCCATGTACAGCGGCCCCTACGGACACCCGCTCGTGCAGACGCCCTTTATGGATCAACTGGCCGCCGAAGGCGCGACCTTTGCCAACGCCTATTGCAATTCTCCGCTCTGTCTGCCGTCGCGGATGTCGTTTATGACCGGCCGCTATATCAACCAGATCGGGGCCTTTGACAATGCCAGCCCCCTGCCGTCGGATGCGGTCACTTGGGCCCATCGGCTGCGCGCCGCTGGCTACGATGTGGTCCTCTCGGGCAAACAGCACTTTTGCGGCCCCGACCAACTGCACGGCTTCCGCGCCCAGCTAGCGCGTGATTTGCACGCCGAACTGTGGACCAAAGACGGCGTCCTGCGCGGCACGCCCGACTGGAGCAAGGGCACGCCGCCGGCCGACAAACCTTGGGGTGGGGTCGCCGAGGCCGGGCCGGGGACGACCTTGGAGATCGAAGTTGATGATCTGGTAGAGGAACAAGCGCTGGCTTACCTGCGCGATCCAGCCCGTAAGGAGCGGCCTTGGGCATTGAATGTCTCGTTTATTGCGCCGCACTTTCCGCTCGTAGTGCCCGAGCGGTTTTTCAATCTCTATCCTCTCGACCAAATCGACATGCCGGAAATTCCCCCCGGTCACCTCGAAAGCCAGCACCCCGTCCACCAGCGGATGCGGGCCATGTTCGGGGCGGTCGATTTCCCCGAGGAACAAGTGCGCCGCGCCCGCGCCGGTTACTACGGGCTGATTACCTATCTTGACGAAAAGATCGGCCGCCTGCTCGCCGTCCTAGAAGAAACCGGGCAGCGCGACAACACGCTCATATTGCATTTCAGCGATCACGGAGAAATGAACGGCGAGCACGGCATGTGGCGGAAGTCGAGCATGTACGAGGCGTCCGCCAAAGTGCCGCTGCAAATGGTCTATCCCGGGCAGATTCCCGCCGGTCGGCACATCGGCGAAGTGGTGTCGCTAGTGGATTTGGTAGCGACCATAGTCGACATAGCCGACGCGCCCAGCACAGGACCACTGGACGGCGATAGCCTATTGGGATTGCTGCAAGGACAAGACGCAAACTGGAAGGACGAAGCATTTTCCGAATACCTCGCCCACGGCGTGGCGCGGCCAACGGCCATGTTGCGACGCGGCCGCTACAAGCTCCACTACAGCTTGGGAGATCTACCCCAGCTATACGACGTAGAGGCCGACCCCAACGAGTTCGACGACCTAGCCGGCGACCCAGCCCACGCGGCCATCTTAGCCGACCTCCAAGAGCGGCTGTTGTCCAAGTGGGACCCGGTTGCTATAGAGGCACAGGTACGGCAAAGCCAGCAGGATCGGCTCTTGATCGAACAAGCCACACAGCGGTCTCCCAACTGATATAGGGTTTGAACGATTCGAGCGGCGAATCGTCTTGTTTCTGCTATTCTGCGTCCATCGACGGATTATCTTATCAATGGCGTAGGATTGCCATAGGAGAACGTCATGCACGTTGATCTGCAACAATTCCGCCGCCAAGGCTATCTGGTCTTGCGCCACGTCGTGCCGCCCGAGCGGTTGGACGCGATGCGGCTCGCCATCGAGTGGATGGTGGACCGGGAAAAGGCGCGCTCTGCGGCCGCGCGCCAACCCGGCGATCTGCTCGGCGGTGCTTGGTACGAAAAAATCCACCCGCGGTTAAACATAAATTCCATTGACGCCGAGACCGCCGACGTCATCGACTTTTGCCTCGGCGAGACCACCTTTGGCGTCAGCGCCCAACTCATGCAGGCTCCGGTGACGGCCCTCACCGCCTTTGGCGCGCTGTGCAGCGGGCTGGTCGATTACGGGCACACGGACTGGCACCGCGACGCCAGCTCGGCTGAGCAAGCCCCGCTCAGCGGCATGCAAGCGGACCTAATGGCCAACGCTCCCGGATACGTGCAGTGGAACATCGCCCTTTACGAAGACGACGTATTCTGGATCCTGCCCGAAAGCCACAAACAGCCGACCAACGAAGCGCAGCGGCGGCAACTCATGCTGGACCCCAAAGTGCCGCTAGAAGGCGGCATCCCCGTCGAGCTACAGCCCGGCGACGGGATTGTCTATCCCAACCTGATGATGCACTGGGGCAGCCAGTACACCAGCCGGATGCGCCGCACCATCCACCTCGGCTACCGCTCCTTCGGCGGCCAGATTTTCTCGTATCACCACCATCTCGACTGGTACCACGCCGATGGCTTCCGGCAATACCTCTCACCCGCGGCCGAGACCCAATTTGCCCACTGGACCGAGTGCTACGATCAAGAGCGCGACCAGATTGAGACGCTCTTCCACGCGCTGATTGCCCGCGACGAGCCAAAATTCCGCACCTGCTTGGCCGAACTGCATCCGGGCAAGTCCGGTCGCATGGTAAGCGTGGTCCTGTTGTGCCGGATCGCCAACAAGGTCGTCTTTCTGCACCGGCCGGAGATTGCCCAGATGTCCGGGCAAGAGCGCCAGCCGCTGGTCGACGGATCGCCGCCCGCGTACTACGCCGAGGACATGGCACAGCGCTTCACCGCCGCCGAAGCCGAGGCCCTGCAAAGCCGCTTGGCCGCGCTCAACGAGCGATTGCAGCAAGACGAGGCCCGCGTCCACCAGCACTACAGCGACATGTACGCTGACCTCCGGCCCGCCGCCGATCCGCCGAACTTTGAATCTCGACCCCTGCGCACCTTTAACAGCGAGATGCCCGAGGGCTTTGGCGTGGACGAATTTGTGAGTACTTGGTAAGGAAAAACAAAAACATGTTGAAGTTCGCATTCCTAGGCGCTTGGCACAGTCACGCGGCCATGCTCTGAGGACTTAGGAACTATCTGGAATTTCCAGACAGCTTCTCAAGCGTCCGGCTCGTACTTGGGCTGCCTCGGCCCCCGATCCCGCTCCAACCGATAGGCGCTTCCGTCGAGCGGCAGCTCCACGCGAGCACCACCGCGTTGGTGCGACTCTACAAACGCGAAAATCAGCTCGGTATTAGCCCGCGCCAACTCTGCGCCGCCGCGCGGAGGCTCACCCGTATCGAGAGAGTGTACCAAATCCTCGACCAAGCAAAGCGTCGAGGCCCGGTGCTCGAAAGCAGGGAACTCCACCAAGCCCAATTTATTGCGGCCCCGGTGATCCTGTGCTACCGGTGCCCGCAACTGCCACTCCCTATCATTGCCCAGCGCCGTCACCACGCCCTTTTCGCAGACGGCTTCCACTTCCAATCCCCGACCTGAATTGAGCGCGTACGCAGTGACCCCGTTGGCGAACTGGATCATGCCGTGCCCGGTCGGGTCCTCGCGCAGGATATCGCCGTCGATGATCTCGTCGCCATTGGGCAAATGCGCCTGTACCCAAGCGGCCGGGGCGTCGGAGTTGAGGCGCTGGAGCAGATCAAAGCTGTGGCTGGCGCCGTTGAAGAGCGCACTGGTCTGGTGGATGATGAGGGTTTGCAACGCGCCGATTTCCCCGGAGTCGATGACGGCCTTCATCTGGTCGTAGCCGGGGTGGAAGCGGCGATTGGTGCCCATGTTGAGCGCGACATTGTGGCGCTGGCAGGCTTCGACCATGCGGTCGGCTTCCTCCAGCGAGGCCGAGAACGCCTTTTCCGCGTAGATCGCGCGGGCACCCGCTTCGGTCGCCGCGATGACGATCTCGGCGCGATGCTCGGGCTGAGTGGCGACGCTGACGATATCCGGCTTTTCGCAGGCGAGCATCTCGCGGTAGTCGGTGTACTGCTTGTCCGCAGGGATGCCGTAGCGCGCGCCGACCCTTTCCATCACCTCGGGACGCAGGTCCGAACAGGCGATAAGGTCTGTGCGCTCACAAGCCTCGTACCCAGCGGCATGGGAGTACGGGCGCATATTGGCCGGGACTTCGTTGTCGATGAAAGCTCCCATGCGGCTGCAGCCGATGAGAACGGCTTTGTATTGGTCCATCTGCTCCTCCTTTACCAAAATTTGGCGACGTTTTCTTCCGCCTTGGTCATCACCTCCAACAGGGCGGCTCGGCCTTCGCGGTTGGCCGCGAGGGCGCGTTGGATGGCCGGTGCCAAGTCTGGGATCGCTTCAACGCGCTCGGCGTGGGCACCAAGCGCCTCGGCCACCTGCGCGTAGTGGCCGCCGAGTTGGTTGCTCTGATAGTGCTCGGTGGCGTAAGGCATGTGGTGGTTGTAGTGCGTCATCACACCGTTGTTGAGCACCACCGTCAGAATGGGAATTTCCGCGCGCACCGCAGTCTCAATGTCGAGGCCCGCCATGCCAAAAGCCGCGTCGCCCATGATGTTGATGACCTGCTTGTCCGGCGCGGCTAACTTGGCCCCCAAGGCCAAGCCCAAGCCGTAGCCGAGTTGGGTCGATTTACCCCAGCCCATGTACCCTCTGGGGACTTGGGGCCGCCAGAACGGCACGAGTTGATCGCGGGGATAGCCCGAGTCGTGGGTGATGATGGTGTTGGGCACCTCCACGGCGCGGGCGAGCTCGGCGAAGACCCGGTAGGGATTTATCGGCACCTCGTCCGAGCGAAATCGCGGCGCCCACTCGGCGTTGAACTCAGCGCGGATCGCCGCGATCTCGGCCGCAACTCCACCATCTCCTCGCCCGTCGGCCCCGAGCTGTCGGCGAACTTCCTCGCTGATCTGCTCCAGCACGATCCGCGCATCGCCGATGGCCCCCAAGTCGATCCGATAGTCCTTGTTGAGATCTTCCGCGCAGTTGGTCACCTGTGCCAAGACGGCGCGATCAGGCATAGGCGCATTGAAAACCGAGATGGTAAAACTAGTGCCCACACCCAAGACAAAGTCGGTCTTTTGCAAGAAGCGATCGACCATCAGCGTGCCGGTGTGGCCGCCAGTGCCCAGCGCGAGCGGATGATTCTCGGGAAACGCGCTCTTGCCGGCCAAGGTGGTCATAACGGGCACATTGAGCAGCTCGGCGAGGGCCACGAGCTGGTCTGTAGCTTCGGCCCACATCACGCCGTGTCCAGCGTTGATGACCGGGCATTCGGCCTTGACCAGCGCGGCCACCAAATCGCGAACCGCGTCTGAATCAGCCGCAGATTTGCAGGCCTTGACCGGCTGGTAGTCGAGGTCGCCGGGAAACTCGGCCGTGCCTAAGTCGCTGGGGATTTCCACGAGCACCGGGCCGGGCCGGCCGTGGACGAGCTGACTAAAGGCGCGGCGCATCAGTTCGGGGATGCGCTCGACTTGGTTGATGTTGGCGGCCCATTTGGTGATGCCGCGATAGTTGGCGACCGCGTCGAAGTTGGGCGGCACTTGCGTGCGGGCCGTGGATACGCCGCCGGGCAGCAGCAGCAAGGGGATGGCATCGGCGTAGGCCTGGGCCACGCCACCGAGCGCGTTTTCAGCTCCCGGCCCGGTCTGCATGGTGAAGACGCCAAAAGGGCGGCCATTGGTCGTGCGGCTGAAGCCGTCGGCCATGTTGACGCCCGTCCGCTCCTGGCGACAGATAATGGGGCGGATGCCAGCGCGTGCGGCCTCGTCAATCAGCGGCTGGGCGGGGAAAGCCGACAGCCACTCGACGCCTTCGGCCTTGAGGATTTGGGCAATGGCTTGGTTGCCGTTCATGGACATGGCACCCCTTTCCGAATTTTTGTCGTTGGATCAAGACCGCCACAAGGGACAGTCCCTATGGGGATCCTATAGGAACAACCCTCGTGGTTGCCCCTCCACAAAATTTGCGTAGAACGTTGGACAGAGACCTAGCTGCGTCAAGAGGCGCGCCGCCCGCGCCCGCGTCCGATGCTCCACCAGACGACCAAGGCCTCCACGGTGTGGCCGCTTACCAAGGCTCCCACGGCTTGGGTCGCGCCGTGGAGCTCGAGGTTGGCTAACAGGGCCAGCACCAGCAAGACGGTCACTACGCGCGACGGAGCGCTCGGTGCCATGGCTTGGGTGCGGTGCTGGAGCAGGCCGATGCCGTGGAAATAACTGCGCAGGCTGACGACAAAGGGAAAGCCCATGAAGAGAAGCAGTGGCGTCTTGCAGTGGACAATTAACTCGGGGCCAATGCCGATCCAAGTGCCGAGGATGTAATCGACCGCCGGCGTCCAAAACAACACCGCCATCCACGCACAGGAAAACAGACAACAGCCCCAGCAGAAGCGGCGAATTTTAGCCAAATCCCCTTCTTGGCGGAAGGCCGTCGGCAGATTGCGCAGTTCGTTGAGCCAACCATAGGGGATGTGGCCGAGCGCATAGACGACGGTCAGCACGGCCAGTGCTTCGGTACCATCGGCGCTGCGGGCGACGAACACGTTGATCAGCGGCCGGGTGCCAGCCTGCACCGCCATGATCAGCGCCAAGGGCCAAAAGAAGCGCAGGACGTAGAAGTAAGTCAGGAGCGGCATGTCGCCCGACTCTGGCCAGCGCACCAAGCGCCAGCGCCCCCACGCGACCACGCCAAGCTCGGCGAGGGCACCTGTGTACGTGGCAAGAACCGGCAGTAAAATGGGAGTCTGGCGGACGAAGCCGAGCGGCAGTAGCGCAAAGACCGCGAGGATGCTGAGGGCGATCCCAGTGGTAATGGCGTAGGCGGGAATATCAGTGCGGCGGATGCGGATGAGTTCGCCGCTGTAAAAGCGCGTCATCCCGTGCAGGACGGGAAAGGGAACCAGCCACAGCAGGGCCACGCGCACCGCCTCGCCGAGCGCGGGATCGACCCCGTGCAGATCGTTGATAATCCAAGTCCCCAAAGGCGTCAGTGCCAAGCTCGCCAAGACGCCAGCCAATAGCAGCCCAGCGGCGAGCACAAAGCGGAAGCAGACGCGGCAGCCTTGGGTGTGCTCGACGAGGACCAAGCCGAGCTGCCGCACCTGAGACAAGGTGCCGGCGAGGAATAAGGCCAAGCCAAAGGCCAAACCAAAGGCGGCCAGCGTTTCGACCGCCCGCGGCATCCGCGCCATGCCGCCGTTGAGGAACTGGCCGCTGAGCTCTTGCACCAGCGCCGTCACCACCAAGGGCAACATGAAGCGCGTTAGCTGGGCATAGCTCATCTATATATCCGCAAACTGCTGCCGCATGTCCTTCCCATCGACCATTTGCTCCGCGAGGATAACAGACCCTTGCCGTTGCTCTTGCGCTCCGGCGACGTTGACATGGGATTATAGTTATGTATTTGGGTACTTTCAGAAATCCGATTTGTTCAGATCTCGGAAACTGGTGACCTTGGATCTAAAGCGGTGCTTCGCCGCCCACTCGGCGAGAAATCCATCGGCTTCTTCTATAGTCAGGTAGCTAGCCTTGATCAGCGTCAACACCAAGTCCTCCGTCTGGCGGATCACCAAGTTTTCACGTCGGCGTTGGCCTTCAGTTCGCGCTCTTCGATCTTGAAGCCCAGCGACCCAATCCCGAGTAAGTGCAACGGCCAGAACAGCGCACTCGCCAGCTCCAAGCCGCCCACCCGCCCGCAGTTCTGTAAATAGCGCAACCTCCACAGGATTGCGGACGCTTTGTAAATCAAGTGTGCCCGCAGCCACGGCATCTTTGACAACCTTCCTTTGTTCTGGACGCCTCACTTCATCGAAAACTTGGTCGAGCAGCACGACCGATGTGCCGAGCTGACCGAGTAACTCAACACGACCGATCTTCACAAAATTCAGCAAGATCGAAGTGTCGAGGACAATCGGCGTTGGGTCTTGCTGCTCCATTCAAAGTGCCTCAATCCGCCAAATCGAGAATCGTCTCGTCATCAATATCCAACAGGCGGCCTACTTCAAGCAGCCGCCCCTGCGAAATCTCCCCGCGCCACCATGCTTCCAGAGCTAGCGACAGAATCTGCCAATCCAATTCATGGTCCCAATGTGCTTTGTCTTCGGAATCCTCTACATCCGAAAATGCTTTCACAGTGCGGAGGTATCGATTGGCCTCTTCAGTATGGTCGAGAAGCGTCTGGGCTTGTTCTTGGCTGACGAGATTCAAGCCGCGCAACCGCCAAACTGCCGCGGTATAGCTTACCTCAAAGTGCCAAGCCAAAAGCGCCACGTCTGCGTAGGTTACATTCTGCGAGCGCGCTGGGCTACGCAATTGACCTTGGATCCCTTCTTCAGTGACCGCATCCACCGCTGCTTCCTCGCGGCGGCTACCTCTCCCTTTGCCCAAGTTGTGCAGAAAATCTCGCACGCCCTCTTCGGGCATGAGGAAGGCGGCAGCAAAGGCATTGGCTCGCTGTTCAGTTCGCGTCTTGGCGTTGTGGGCACTCGTAACAGTGGCTGGCTCATCGCGGTCCATAAGTGCATGACCGTGTTCGTGGGCAAACGAAAATCGCCGCCGCACCGGTGCTTGGGTGCGGTTGGCCAAAATCGCCATGCCGAAGTCTGGACTGCTCAGAAAGAGACCAGAGATTTCATCGGGCAACGGCAAAGCGGCCGTCCAGATATTCTGATGGGCCAAGGTCTCAGGCAATTTGACGGGTGCTTGGCCCAAATCGAGACGTCGGCGCTCTTGCTCGGCCACAAGCTGGCCTTGGGCAATGGCCTGTCCTACCGACCTCGGGGACGGTAGTTCGTAACGCGGTAGGGAGACAGCAGCCCTGCCGCCCGTTAGGCGTCGCAACGACGCCCCTTCTCGAAGTAAGTGCAGACAACGCCGAGCTTGTTTTTGGACGACCTCACTTTGCAGGCCCGGCTCGGCGCGAAAAAGCGCAACGACCGGGTCTTCCTGTTCGACCGGGCTATTCGGGCTAACGAACCATTCGACCGGCCGACCATACAAGTCAGCGAGATGAGTCAGCTCAAGCGTGGAGACCTGCCGCTGGCCAGATTCCATGAGGCTGATAGCCGATCGCTGAAGGCCGAGTGCGGCCCCGGCGGTCTCTTGGGTAATCTGCCGGCTTTCGCGTGCCCAGCGCAGTCGTTGCCCGATCTGTTCAAGGGTAATGAGCATGGAGCACCTCCGAATCAATGACGACAACAAAGTTTAGATTATCGAACGAACTTTGTCAAATATAGGCATATTTGGGAGTGGGTCACTTTGAATTTTTTTGGCCGTTTTGTCTATCTATGGAAGGGATAACATTTTCAAAGTAACCCACTACCGCATATTTCGTATTGTCGAGGCAGCAGATTAACGCACCGAGGAGCGGCAAACGCCCTTGGGCTGAACTCGCCGAAGTCTCAGGTCGAAGCAGGAGCAGCCCGGACGATCTGTCCGGCGCGGCTGTCGGCTATTTCTCCTCGTTCAACGGCGATCCGTCCATTGACAATTACGCAGTCGATGCCCTGCGGATAGCGGTAGGGATCGGCAAAGTCGGCGCACTCGCCGATGGCGGCGGGGTCGAAGACCACGAGATCGGCCCAGTAGCCTTCGCGCAACAGGCCGCGTGCGCGCAAGCGGAAGCGGGCGGCGGGGTGGCCAGTGAGCTTGTGGATGGCCTCTTCCCAGCGCAGCGCGCCTTGCTCGCGGACGAAGTGGCGCAAGAAGTAGGGGAAGGCCCCGTAGGAGCGGGGATGGTGCTTGCCCTCGGCCAAGGTGCCTTCGGGCACGAGCGAGAAGCCGTCGGAGATGACGCCGCCGGTAGAGTGGCGGGCGATGTTGAGGAAGTCCTCCTCAGACACATCCTCGGCTAGCATCCACGGCCGCGCACGCTCTTCGACGAGGATGTCGCAGACCGCATCGTGAGGAGTTTGGCCGCGCCGCCGACCAATCTCGGCAAAACTCAGGCCAACTAAATCGGAGTTTTGCTCGGCGCTGCCCAGCCAGATCTTGTCCCATTCCCCATCCCGCGCCAAGTTGCGCTTGCGGCTGCCGCCGCTCTCGGCCCCGTACTGCATGGTATCCTGCTCGATCTTGGCGCGAGTCTCCGGGTCTTGTAGCCTCCGCAGCAGCGCCTCGTCGCCGCCGGCCAGAGCCCAAGGAGGCAATAGCGACTTGAGGGTGGTGCTGCCGATCGTGTAGGGAATGGCGTCGCAGCTAATGTCGCAGCCCTCGCGGCGCTTCTGGTCGATGGTGGCGAGCAGGTCGCGGGTCGCGCCGATCATTGGCGCACCGGGCTGCATGTGCGAGACGTGGGCGGCAACCGAGGCTTGCTCGCCAACGGCAATGACCTCGCCGACGGCTTGGGCAATCGACTCGGTCTGGTTGCGGATGTGCGAGGTGTAGATGCCGCTGTATTCAGCGACGACCTTCCCCAACTCGACGAGCTCTTCCAGCGCCGCATACGGGCCGGGCGCGTACGCCAAGCCCGAAGACAGCCCCATCGCGCCGTCTTCCATTGCGCGGGCGACGAGCGCCTTCATCTGCTCCATTTCCGCCGCAGTCGGCGGGCGGTCGTCGTAGCCCATAGCAGCGACGCGCACGTTGCCGTGGCCGACCAAAGTCGCGGTATTCGTGCCCATTCCATTGGCTTCGAGCCGCTGGAAATAGTCGCCGAAATGGGTCCAATCGCACGCCAAGCCCCGGGTCATCGCCGGGTCGAGCGGGCCGTAGTACGGCTCGTAGTCGCGGGTGGGTGCGGCCGACACGCCGCAGTTGCCCATAACTTGGGTCGTAATGCCCTGCGTCAGGGAACTGAGCGCGCGGCCGTCGAGGGCAATGGTCAAGTCCGAATGCGTGTGGATGTCGATAAAGCCGGGGCAGGCAATGCGGCCCTCGGCGTCGATGGTGCGACTCGCTTCGGCCTCAGAAAGGTCGCCGATGGCCACGATGCGACCCTGCTCGACGGCGATGTCGCCGCGGAAAGCGGGCTGGCCGCTGCCGTCGAGAAGTTGGGCGTTGCGGATTAACAGGTCGTACATGGTTTTTCCTGGGGTGGTTGATGGAGGTTGGAATTGAATGGAGGTAGTATAGGCGGGCTGGAGGCTTCGCTCAAGTCGGTTGACCCTCCCAACTCGTGTTGATACGTTTTGGCGACCACCGCCAAAAGGAGAAGCTCTTGACGCGCCCCGCTTTCTCGCTAATCCTCGCTTTGGTCTGCGCTGCTTGTAGCGGCGAAGGTCGCCTGCAACACGTGCCGCGCGAACGCACCTTGGTAACTGACTGCGTTGATCAGGGCACGTGCAGCGGCCAGTTCCAGGACTACGACGCCTTTAACCCCTACCTGCCTGGCAAGGTCTCGCGCACGGGGTATAACTTCCTCTACGAGCCGCTCTACTTTTACAACGCCTACCGCGACGAGATCATCCCCTGGATCGCCACTGGGGACGAGTACAACGAGGATTATACCGAAGTCACCATAAAAATTCGGCCCGGAGTCGAGTGGAGCGACGGGCAGCCATGGACGGCGCACGACGTGGTCTTTACGATTAACATGCTCCGCGACCACGCGCCGGAACTGACCTTTGCGGTCGATATGCAGACCTGGGTAAAAACAGCCGTGGCCAGCGACAGCCTAACGGCGCACATTGCATTGACGGCCCCCAACCCGCGCTTTGTCTTCACGTATTTCACCCACAACTTCGACAATGGCGTGCCGATTGTGCCCCGGCACATCTGGGAGGGCCAAGACCCCAAGACCTTCGCCAATTTCGATCTGGCGCGGGGCTGGCCCGTCGTAAGCGGTCCGTACCGCTTGGCGCACTCCGTGCCGGAGCAGCGGATCTGGGATCGGCGCGACGGCTGGTGGGCTGCCAAAATCGGCTTTCGCCAGCCACCGCAAGTCGAGCGGCTGATCTATCTGCCCTACATGGAAGAAGCCAAACAGGTCCAGAATCTCGCGACCAATGCCATGGACCTGTGCGCCGACATGCTGCCGCCCAACATCCGCACGATTCTAGAGCAAAACTCCAATGTTACTACTTGGAGTGGCCAAGAACCGCCCTATGGCTATCTCGACTGGTGGCCCCTTTCGCTGGGCTTCAATGCCCAAGAGCCGCCCTACGATGAGCCAGCCTTCCGCTGGGCCGTAAACCACGCCATCAACCGCGAGCAGCTAGTGGAGGTAGGCTGGCAGGGGGCGGGGCGACCAACCCTATTGCCGTTCCCCGACTTTCCTCGGCTCAGGCTCTACACGGGTGAAGTCGAGGACTTGCTGGAACAACATTCGGTGGGGCTGTTCGATCCAGCTCGCAGCGCGGCTCTGATGCAGGAGTCTGGGTGGCAGCGGGATGCCGAGGGCATCTGGACGCGGGACGGGACGCAGGCCAAAATGCTGCTCGACATCAGCCAAACCTTCCAAGACATCGCGCCGATCTTAGTCGAGCAGTTGCAGCGGGCTGGCTTTGCGGCCAACATGCGCATGACCTCGGACAACTACACGCGGATGACCACGGGCGCGGCCAAAACTTATATATTTGGCAATGGAGGCTCGGTGCGCGATCCGTACTTTACGCTGCGGCTCTACCACAGCCGCTTCGCCCAACCCACGGGTACGGCGACGCCGACCTTCTGGCGGTGGAAAAACTCCGAATACGACGCACTCGTCGATCAGATGGGCCAGACCGCACCCCGCGATCCGCGCTTGGTGGGCTTGTTCAGAGAGGCGCTGGCGATTTGGCTGCGCGAGCTGCCAGCCGTACCCTTGTTGCAATTTTACCACCGCTTGCCACACAACCAAACCTATTGGCGCAACTGGCCATCGGCGGACAATCCGTATATCAATACGGCCTACTGGCACCGGACGTGGCTTTTGGTATTGTTGAATCTACAACCAACGCGAGGTTAAAGGTTTGATCGCGCTCCATCGGCGCGGCTGGCATTATCTCACTCCAAACCGAGACGAGACCCCATCATGAAACGCATCGTTTGCACATTGCTCAGTGCGTGGCTGCTCAGCGGCTGCGGCGACACCCCCTCCGACCAACAGCCCTCGGACGCGGTCGGCCAGCGCGAGGACGCCGAGGTCGAGGGATCAGCACTTATACAGGTTCCACGGAACCGCACCTTGATCATGGATTGCGCCGAAAGCGGCACGTGCGCCGGGCAGATCAAAGACTACAATACCTTCAACCCCTATCGGACGGAATCCACCTCACGCACCGGGTACAATTTTGTTTTTGAGCCGTTGTACTTTTACAATGCCTTCGAGGGCAAGCTGATTCCTTGGATCGCCACGGATCACCGCTTCAACGACGCCTATACCGAAGTGGAAATCACCATTCGCCCGGGGGTTACGTGGAGCGACGGCATGCCGTGGACGGCGCACGACTTGGTTTTTACGATCAACATGCTGCGGCAGAACGCGCCTTTGTTGGCCTATTCAACCGACCTGAAAAACTGGGTCCAAGAGGCCGTGGCCGTCGATAGCCTGACGGCGCACATCGCGCTGACGGCCCCCAACCCGCGCTTTGTATTTTCGTATTTCACCCACAACTTCGGCAATGGGGTGCCGATTGTGCCCAAGCACGTGTGGGAAGGGCAGTCGCCAGACACCTTTACCAACTTTGATCCGCAAAAAGGCTGGCCCGTGTTTTCCGGGCCGTACAAGCTGGTGCTCTCCACGCCGCAACAGCGCATCTGGGACCTGCGGCCAGACTGGTGGGCCGCGGCTACCGGCTTCCAATCCCTGCCCAAAGTCGAGCGCATCATCTACCTGCCTTACATGGAGGAAGCCAAGCGCGTCCAAAACCTGATTACCAACCACATTGACACCAGCCTCGACCTGCGTCCGCCCAACATCCTGACCGTACTCGACAAAAATCCCAAGGTGACGACTTGGACCGGGCGCCAGCCGCCGTACGGCTACGTCGATTTCTGGCCCATTTCGCTGGGCTTTAACAACCTAGAAGCCCCCTTTGCAGATGTCGATGTGCGGCGGGCGATCAACTATGCCATCAACCGCCAGCAATTAGTGGAAGTGGGCTGGCAGGGAGCCGGAATTTTTACGCTCCTGCCCTTGCCCGACTACCCGGCCCTTAGGCCGTATTTCAGTGAGGTCGAGGATTTGTTAGAGGAATACGAAATAGGCGTCTTTGACCTAGACAAGAGCGCGGCCCTGATGCGGAGCATGGGCTGGCAGCGGTCCGCCGATGGCTATTGGACCAAGGACGGCGAGCCGTTTGAAATGCTCATCGACATCTACCCGATCTTCCAAGACATAACGCCGGTCTTGGTCGCCCAGCTAGAGCAAGCAGGTTTTGACGCCGACTTTCGCAATACCCCAGACACATTCACCCGCATATCGCACGGCACGGCACGCTCTTTTATCACTGGGCACGCCGGCAGCGTGCGTGATCCGTATTTTACGCTGCGGCTCTATCACAGCCGCTTCGTGCAGCCAACCGGCCAGCCCGCCGAGTCCGTCTGGCGCTGGCAGAACGAGGAATTCGACCGGATCGTCGATCAGATGGCGGAAGTCTCGCCGCGCGATCCGCAGCTGGTGCAATTGTATCGCCAAGCCATGGAAATCTGGCTGGCCGAACTGCCGGCGATCCCGCTCTTGCAGTGGTATCACCGCATTCCACACAACCAAACCTACTGGCGCAACTGGCCCTCGGAATACAGCCCGTACATCAACAGTGCCTATTGGCACCGAGTGTGGCTGTTGGTATTGCTCAATTTGCAGCCAGTACAGGGATAGTCCTGATCGCTCCAAGTCGCGGCAGCATCTCCACATCGCGGTCGTGGATGGGGCCGTGCGAATGTCGGAGTCCGTTGTTGGCATTGTTCAACCTACAACTGACGCAAGGATAAGATAGACATACGAGATGGCCCTTTTTGCACGCATACTCATCGTGCTTTGTGCAACCTGTTGCCCGCTTACCGCCCAAGACGCAGCAGACGACCGGACGCCTATTGACGGCCCCACCTTTGCCCGCGTCGCAGATTATTACGCCTACGATCCAGACTTGCCGCTGCACGCCAAAGTACTCGATACGCAGATCTACGATCCACAGCACCCCTACGCAGTCGATAAGGTCCATTTCCGTTCGAGCCACAACGAAGTCGTCCCCAGCCTGTTCGCCTATCCGCGCGACGACTCCGCTTGCGCCACCGTCATCTTGCTGCACGGCAACAATGGCTCACAAGGCATCGACCACCACTGGGTCCGTTCCTGGCTGGATATTCTAGGACAGGCTGGGTATTGCGCCTTGGCCATTGACGCCTATGGCTACGGCGAACGCTTCGACCCCGAACAAAACAAAGACATGGGGCTATACGAATGGCGTGAACGCACGATCCAGCAGGCGACCGATACGCGCCGAGCTATTGACTATCTCTATACGCGCTCGCAGGTCGATACGACGCGCATCGCAGTGATGGGCGAAAGCATGGGCGGCCTTATCGGCATCCGCGCCGCCGGGCTTGACCCTCGCCTAGCCGGGCTAGTACTCGTCGTTACAGCAGCCGGAGAATTCCCGACCATGGGGCCATTCGGCCGATTTGCCAATTCACTCAACTTTGCTCCGCGCGTCTCGGCACCAGTCCTGATGGTCAATGCCACCGAAGACGAGTACGCGACCAAGGCGGCGGTAGAAGAGTTATATGCCGTTTTGCCCCAGCCCAAAGAGTTGATTTGGCACCAAAGTGGCCATCTCGTTCTAATGCCCGCTCAGCAGCGCATCATTTTTCCGTGGCTGGAAAAACACCTACGTCCCTAACGGAGCCGTTAAACGCAACAACACGCTCAGAGAGGTACCCATGAAATTGCGCCGATGGACTATCGCAGCCGTTTTGGGGTTAGTCGCCCTAAGCTGCGGCGATCAGCAGGAAGCACCAGTAGAGAAAAAACTCAAAATCGCCGGGATCGTCTTTCAGGAGGATCAGTTCTTCCGCCTGATCCAGTTTGGGATGCAAGACGCGGCTGACAAAGCGAGCGTCGAGCTGCTGCTGGCCAATAGCGCGAATAAGCCGGACAAGGAAATTCAGCTAGTCAACACCTATATCGCGCGCGGCGTCGATGCCATTGTGATCTCGCCGCTGAGTGCCAAGGCTTCAGCCACTGCCTTGCAGCGGGCCAAAGACGCTGGCATCGCGGTGGTGACGTACAATACAACGGTAGAGGGGGATATCCCCGTCGCCTATATCGAGAGCGACCAAGGGGACTTGGGCCGACAGACCGGGCTTGTAGCGCGGCGCTACATCGAAGAGCAGCTAGGCGGGCAAGCCAAAATCGCAACCCTCGCCTTCAAGTCCCAACTCGCCGAGCAAAGCGACGCACGCCGCAACGGCTTTGTCGAGGTGGTCGGGCAGTTGCCCGGCGTGGAATTCGTCGCCGAGCAGGACGCTTGGCTACCGGAGATGGCGCTCAAGAAAGCCGGAGACATTCTCACGGCCCATCCAGAAATCGACATCATCTGGTCGGCCAACGAAGGCGGCACCGTCGGGTCGGTAATGGCGGTCAAAAACGCCGGCCGCGAGGGGAAGGTAGTCGTCTTTGGCACCGATGCCAGTCAGCAGCTCGTCGAATTCATGCTCGCCGAGGACAACATCTTGCAGGCCCTCACCACCCAGACCCCTTTCGAATTGGGCACAAGGGCCATGGAGCTAGCCATCGCGGCGCTCAAAGGTCAGGAGGTCGCGGCCAAGGTAGTGATGGACGGGGTGCTCGTGGCGCGCCGCGACCCGGACGGCGTGCGAGCTTTTGGCTCGCGGCTTGCGGACCTGATCGCCCTCGGCAATCAGTGAGCTCCTTCAAACTAGCAGTCGAAAACCTCGGCAAGGATTACCCAGGGACGGTGGCACTCGACGAGGTTTCGGTGGGGTTTGCCCCCGGCGAGGTCCACGCGCTAATCGGCAAAAACGGCGCTGGCAAAAGTACGCTGGTCAAGATCCTAGCCGGATCGGTCGCTCCAAGCAGGGGGCGCATTCTCTGCGACGGGGTGCCGGTCGCGCTGCGCTCGCCGCAGGACGCCTTTGACTATGGCATCGCCATGGTCTATCAGGAACTAAGCTTGGTGCCAGGGCTGACGGTGGCCGAGAATATCCTGCTGGGCCGGACGCCGAAGCGGCGCGGACTCATCGACTGGACGGCAACCTACGCACGGGCCGAGGCGGTTCTCGCGAGGCTGGGAGTCGCCATCGACGTCCGGGCGCGCACCGGCGATTTGGGGGTGGCGCAGCAGCAGATCGTCGAGATCGCCAAGGCCATGTCCTTTGACCCGGCCGTGCTCATCCTCGACGAGCCGACCTCGGCGCTGGCGACGCACGAGACCGAACAGCTCTTCCGCGTGGTCAAAGGGCTGGCGGCAGCGGGCGTGGCAATCATCTACATCTCTCACCGCCTACAGGAATTGCACTCCATCGCCGACCGAGTCACGGTGCTGCGCGACGGGCATCACATCGGCACGGTGGCGATGCGGGAGACGAGCATCGCGGAGATCGTGCAAATGATGTTCGGCGAAGTTGCACAGCAGGAGCGGCCGGATGATTTGCAGCCGGGCGCGACTCCAGTGCTGGAGGTGCAGGGCTTGTCGTGCGGGGACTCCTTCACCGATGTGAGCTTCGCGCTCTACGAAGGCGAAATCCTCGGCATTGCCGGGATGTTGGGCGCGGGCCGCACCGAACTGCTGCGCGCCCTCTTCGGCGCAGACGCCTGCGACCACGGGGAGATATTGATCCAAGGCCAGCGCGTACAAGCGCCAACCCCCCCGAAAATGAAGGCGCAGGGCTTGGCCTTTACGCCTGAAAACCGCAAGGAAGAGGCCCTGATCCAAGCGCATAGCATCCGCGCCAATATGTGCTTGGCGAGCATGGGCCGGATCGCCCGCCGGGGATATATCACCCGCGTGGAAGAGCAATCCGTAGTAGATGCACTAGTAACCCAACTCGAAATCAAAGTCGCCGACACCGAGGCCCCCGTCTCGGTGCTGAGCGGCGGCAATCAGCAAAAGGTGGTACTGGGCAATTGGCTGGGCAATCGTCCGCGGGTCATCCTCTTCGACGAGCCGACGCGCGGCGTAGATGTGCAGGCCAAGCAGCAGATTTTTGAGGCCATGTGGGATTTGAGCCGCCAAGGCATTGCCTCGCTTTTTGTCTCGACCGAGTTGGAAGAACTGGTCGAAGTTTGCCACCGGATCTTAATCATGCGCGAGGGACGGATCGAGGGCCAAGTGCGGCCCGGAGAAATCAGCGCCGACGAGCTGGCGCTGCGCTGCATGGGGGCGGCCCGCAATGCGTGAACGGCTTATGGCGTGGGTAAAGCGCTCGATTATGGAGATCATTCTCTTCGTCCTCTGCGCGATCTTGGCGTTTGAGGCCGAAGGATTTTTTTCCGTGGACAATCTGCTCAACGTGCTGCGCAACGTGTCCATGCAGGGCATTATTGCCTTTGGCATGACGATGGTCATCATCTCTGGGGAAATCGACCTGAGCGTGGGGTCGGCAGTGGCTTTTGCCGGCTGCCTGACCGCCTATGTAACGCAGCATTTGGCCGGGGCTGGGCTAGCGGTGGAATTGGCAGTACCCGTAGCCATGCTAGCGGCCCTACTAGTCGGCCTAAGCGTCGGTGCCCTGAGCGGGTTTATCCGCGTGCGCTTCGGGGTGCCGACCTTTATCATCACCCTAGCGTGGATGACGGTCTTGACCGGATCGGCGCAACTCATCACCGGGGGATTTCCGCTGACCCCCTTTCCCGAGTGGTACAATTTCTTGGGCGGCGGTTATCTCCTCGGAGTGCCCTTTCCGGCGCTCGTCTTCGCGTTGGTCTTTCTGACGACGCATTTCCTGATGGGCTACACCACGCTGGGGCGCTCGATCTACGCAGTGGGCGGCAATGCCGAGGCCGCACGATTGAGCGGCATCGAGGTCGGCAAAATCAAGATCACCGTCATGGCGATTGTCGCCTTTTTGGCGGCGCTGGCCGGCATCATGCAGTCGGCCGAGATCATGTCCGGCGCGGCGACGACGGCTAGGGGGTGGGAATTGGACGTGATCGCCGCAGTCATCATCGGCGGCACCAGCTTGATGGGCGGCGAGGGTCAGATACGCGGCACCCTGATCGGCGTGGTGTTCTTGGGCATCTTGGTCAACGGCATGACGCTGATGAACATCAGCGAATACTGGCAACTCGTGGTGCGGGGGGCGTTGATCTTGAGTGCGGTGCTGATTAACCGAGCGCATCAATAGGCAGCCGATAGAGACGGGGGTTGTGCTCCCGCCTTCTCTTGATCAGCGGGTCCAAGATAAGGCGGAGTTGGAGCGGAAGGGCGCGTAGGGTTGGGCTTGCGAACCGCCCTACGCATGAGGCGCGATTAACGGATAGCTGTTGAAAGCAGCGATTTGATCCGTCCCCAAGATTGGGATTCGACGCTTGTAGCAGCGGGGATAGCCGGTTGCCAAGCAGGAGAGTTTCCACCTAAGCCGTTGGTCAGTTCAACCAAGTTGCTCCCGTCTAGATCAACGGCCCAAATGAGACCGTCGCGAGAAGAGAAGGCTATTCTCATGCTATCGGGCGACCAAGTAGGGCGAATTGTAATTGTCTGATCACTCACGGTCTCATCGCTCTGGAATATGTCAGGCAGGAGAATACCTAGGTTCTCGTCGGTAGGCCGGAAGATAAACTCGTCTTCACTGGCATCACGGACAAAGAGACGGACATGGCCCTCTTCGTCCCCTGCTGCCCGTAACATGATAACTGCTTCTTTGGTTCCGTCTGGGGAACGACTGGAGCGACGGTGATGGGGCACCTCCCCCCAGTCCTCCACGAACGAGGAGCCACTTCCGTCCAGCGCCAAAACAAACGTACTAGGGCGGTTCCTCGGACCATCCGTAGTCCGCGCGGTATAGTAAATGCTACTTCCATCTTCAGACCACGAAAGACGTGTTCTATCGACTGAATCGTCTGTTAGCTGCTGTGGATTGCCGCCGTCGGCATCCATCAACCAAATCTCCCCACCGTACTGATCATCGTCAAAAACGTCGCCGATATAGGCGATCTTCGTGCCATCCGGGGACCAAGCCGGGCTAGCGCAATGCCGTCCTTGGGTCAGGTTTACGGGGTCACTCCCATCCGCATTCATAATCCACACGTCATGGTGGTGTTCTTCGCGACCAGAGTCGCGACCGGAGATAAATGCGATTTTACCTCCGGCTTGCCCCCAGCCAGCGACGGCCAGCCCCAGCGTTGCCAAGCAGACGATCAGTATGAACCGATACTTCATAATGTGGCTCCTTGCATAAAGTTGTGAATAGGGTGCACTACTGAGGATATATAATAAGCACATTCCGTGCCAAACATTCGGCCGCCGACAAAAAATCCTTTAGGGTATCCTAAAGGATTAAAAAAACATGATATTTAGAATTATAGGAGCGGTCTTTCTATAAGGCACTTCCTCGCCATCGGCGCAAGGGTTTCCACGATTTTTTCGTGGACTTCCACGACTTTTGTTGGCCGTTGGCCTCCTGTATAATCTCTTGTGTCTTGCGCTACTTCTTCGGGCGTTGTAACCCGTATTTCTGCATGCGGTAACGCAGCTTCTCCGGGTGCATACTCAACAACGCGGCTGCACCATGTACTCCATAGATTCTCCAGTGGGTTGCTTGCAGTGCCTCCACAATCTGCTGCTTTTCGTCCAAGCCCTCGCCAGCCGCTGGCGCTGGAGGCACCGCATCGCCAGCCCGATGACCTACCGACGGCAGCAGCAAATCGCCAGCGCATATCACCCCGTCCTCACACAGCAAGACCGCCCTATTGATCAGGTGCTCCAACTCCCGCACATTCCCCGGCCAAGCATACCCCTGCAAGTGCGCAACCACCCCCTCGTCTAAGGTCGGCACCGGACGCCGCAGGTGCTGGGCATATCGCTCGGCAAAATACGCCGCCAACGTCGGTATATCCTCTTGCCGTTGCCGAAGCGGCGGAAGCTCTAGCGTAAAAAAGCTCAGGCGGTAGAACAGGTCTTCGCGGAACGTGCCCTCTTGGATAGCCTGCCGCAAGTCGCGGTTGGTCGCCGCGTCTGCTCCAGCACCTGGCGCATGGCCCAACTCTGGCTGTGCACGACGTGGTCGGTAGCTCGCAGCACGTTTTCAAGGGCGTGGATGCGTTCGGTCTTGGCGTCGGGGAGGATTTGCATCTCCAGACTGGCCACCTCGGACAGCAGGCCATCGCGGTCCATCGTCCGCACCTCAAAGCAATACTCGCCCACTGGTAAGGCGTTGTACGCGACCGCATCGGCGGCTGTAAACGCACTCCACTGTTCCGTCGGACCGTGGCCTAACAGCCGGTGGCTGTAGCGCATCTGACCTGCGCCGGTGCGGAAACTAATGCCTTGGAAGTGAATGCGTATCTCAGGGGTGCTCTCTGGGCAGGATACGGCTTCGGACGCGGCCAAGCGGGTGCCAGCCATCACCTCGCGGATGACCAAGCGCGGCGGCGTGCGTCCCGGCTGATAGGCGACTAGTCCTGCCCGCGTGCCAAACCACAGCCGACCGAGACGATCGCACAAGACGGCTTCGACCATGTTTTCGAGGGCGGATGGTCCCAAGCGAATGCTCTGGAAGGTATGGCCGTCGTAGCGGAGGACGCCACCGCCGCTGGTGCCCATCCAGATATTGCCCTGCGAGTCGGCGATCAGCGCCAAGATGCCATTGGCCGATAGCCCAAACTGTTCAGCGGTAAAGTGGTGCACCTGCCGAGACTGGAGATTAAGGGCAAAAAGCCCCCCACCCACAGGGTGTTTTGATGCTCCCACAAGACGTTGACATAAGCGATGGATTCTACTTCGGCTATATCCGCCGGGCGCAAGTGCCCATCTTCGCATAGCCCAGCGATTTCTTCGGGATGGGTCTCTTCGGTTACAGGGATTGCTTGGGGCGTTTGGCTCTCCCACTTGTACACCTTGCCCGCATCTCCACCACTCCAGACTTGGCCCTGGCCATCTATCACTATCGCCGAGACGATTTCCCCCGTCTTGACCGGGCGGATTTGGCCTTCTTCCATACATGCCATGCCCCCCATCGTGCCAATCCATACCTGCCCTCCAAGATCTTCGCCCAAGCAGCGAATCTCTCGGTCGGGCAGGCCGTCGGCTTCCGTGTAGCGCCGGATGCTGACCGGATCGCAAAAAACCAGCCCACCTCCCCAAAGCCCAATCCAGATATTGCCCTCGCGATCCTCGTATGTCAGCCGCGTAGCCGAAAAGTCAATGTCTGGCAAGGAAGCAGAAAAGGGATGCCACTCCTGCCCGTCGCATACCATCACACCCCTGTGAGTCAGCCAGAGCCAGCCCCTCTCGTCAGCCCGCACGTGCCGCGTCCCGTGCTGCACCACCCCCTCGTCGCCTTTACCCACATCAACGAACGCGAGCTGTTGGTCCTGTGGATCGTAGCGGCCGATCAAGACTTCGCTACTCGTGTAATGGAAGGAAATCCACAAATAGCCGGAGGGATCTTGGGCGAATTTCCAAGGCCATTGGCCCGCTCCCTCGCCCATACCCATATACCGCCCATCCAAGCTGAGGACGCCTCGGTTCATCGTCGCCAACCAAGTAGTGCCTCCCGCGTCGGTGGCCATATCGCGCACTCGCCTCAACGGTTGGCCGCCAACGTCGGTTATGCACCTTATGCAGTGTCCCTTGACAAACCACGCCACGCCCGCATCAGTCAGCACTAGAATCAAGCCATCTGGCTGGGCTTGCAGACCCAAAATTTTGTTGGAAGGCAGGCCGTGCTCGGTGGTGTACACCTGAAACTCACGCCCGTCGTACGCGGCAAGCCCCCCACCAAATGTGCCGAATAGCAGCCGCCCATCGGCGTCTTCGGCAATGGCCATGACCGTCAGATTGGGCAGACCGTCCTTGAGGCCAAACGTATCGAACCGAGCGCTGTCGAACCGGCTAACGCCGCCATCGGCCGTGGCGATCCAGAGAAAGCCCTGGCGATCTTGGTAGATGTCTTCCACGTGCATCCCATCTAGCCCATCGAAGACCGTATACTGGCTACTCAACACGTGCTCAAAGGATATGTCACTCATACGAATCCTTCCAACGATTGGGAGATCCGGCCAAACACCTTAGCTCACTTCACCGCGTGATGTATAATCAGACGATCTCCACGCCCCAGAAGCCCAACATCGGCAAAAAGCGCTCCATATCCGCCGGCACAATCGCCGGATCCTTGCCGTAGCCGCCGTGGATCCTAGCCGCCCCTTGCAAGGGGCGCTCCAAGACCAGCTCGACGCGATGATCTTGGGGATACCTCACCGCCGCGACCGGCACCTCACCGGCCGCATCCTCAACCCGGAAGCTGTTGGCTTCTAAGTCAATGCTATCCATCCGGCTCTCGACGGCAGCAAACTCCAGTTCCACGCGGTCCTCCCGCCGCCGGGCCGCCACCAAATCCGGTGCCTGCCAAGCTACTGCTTGTCCATAGACCAACCCCAGAGCCGCCTGCGCCAACCGCTCCCCCAAGAGCATATTGCCAGCGGGACTGGTGTGGATCTGATCCGCAAGCGGCAAGTCGAGCGCTGGCACCACGCCTATGCCCGGCGTTTGCTGCGCCACCTGCCGCTGCGCTTCGCGCACTTGGCTCCAGCGCCGGTCGGCATCCGGGTCTGCGGGTTGGTACACGCGGTTTAGCTGCACGGTGAGCACCGGCAATTCCGCGTCTGCAAGGGCCTCCCGCCAAGCGGCGACCGCTCGCTGGAACCGCTGCGCATAACTGGTCGCGTCCGCGTCGGTCCCCGTATCGCTTTCCCCCTGATACCACACAATCCCCCGGACCTTTCCCCCTACCTTCTCCACGCACTGCACCATATTGTCAAACAAATCCGCTGCCCCCGGCTCGCCGGGATTCCACCGAGTGAGCGGAGAGCCTCCCAACGCCGTCTGCACCAAACCCACCGGGTGAGAGAGCGTCCTTTTGAGCGTGCGGCCAAATTGCAGGTAGGGCGAATGCCCTGGATTGGCGGCCTCTCGGTTCACTGCGTGCTGGGTATCCGTCGATTCGTTCATCGGATGCGCTGCCAGCGCCCACTGCTCGCTATTCCTAAACAGATGCACTCCGAGCTCCGCTGGGTCCTCGTACGGCCCGCGCCCGTATCCGGCCGAATTGCTCTGCCCGGCAATCACCCACAAATCGCCTATGCCCAAAAAGTGCCGCATATCTCCCCGTGGCGACCACTCCCCAGCCGGATTCTCCGCCGTCCGCAACCGCGTCTCCAGCCGATAGAGCCCTCCCGCCGGTATGTGTTCCAAAGCCCCCTTCCAAGTCCCACCCTCCTCTGTCGGCACAGCCTGCCAATCCAAACCAGCCGCAACAGCCACCCCCGTATCCTCCCACACCAAGCGCACTTCCACCTGTCCAGGAGTCTCGAACTTCCACCTCCCCCCCAACTCAATCCTCCCTTTCCCGCGCTCGTCCTGCTGCACGATCTGCCAATCCGCCGGCCCCTGTTCAATTATTACACCAATCTGCTCTTCCATTTTATTCCTTCTGGCAAGTAGCGTTTACTCAGTACCTAATCGTCGCTAGCGCCTTTCCCTCTGAGCCTTTCCTTAAGCAACGCCGCCACTTCCCCGTGCCCTTCCTTCTCCGCCCAATAAAGCGGCTGCGCCCAAGGCGACTCGGCTGGCGCGGCTGGCGCGGCACCTTGTTCTAATAAAAAACGCACCATTTCCGCCTGCCCCTTGCGCGCCGCAGCGGCTAAAGGCGTGCCCCCGTATTCCAATTCGACCGCCTCAATATCGGCTCCCAACTCCAAAAAGACACGGGCTGCCGCAACATCGCCCTTTTCCGCACAGCCGTGCAGAAAGGTGCGGCCGATCCAGTTGGCGCGGTGCAGGTCGAGGCCGCGGTCGGCCAAGGCGCGGATCGTATCGGGATCTGAAGGATAGTTGCCACCCCAGATATCGGTCAGTTGGAACAGGCATGTCCTGAGCGAAGTCGAAGGATCGCCTACATCCGGCGTAATTTCCAAAAAGACGCCAATGAGCGCGGGATTGTCCCGTCCCATCAGCTCGTGCAGAAATTGTGAATGCTCAACGACAGCATCCCCCTCGCGCATCGCCCGTTCCAACGCCGCGTCGTCCATGGCATAAGGCGGCGTCACAGCACCGTGTTCGAGCAGCAGAGCCTGCATTTGTTGGCCTTTCTTGCCGTGATTGAACTCGACGATGGTCAGGCAAGAGCCCGAAGAGTCCACCCCGGCATTGGGATCAGCACCGCGTTCGAGCAGCAGTTTCGCTGTCTCCAAATGATTCCCCGCGCAAGCCTCGAAGAGTGCCCTGCCGCACGACGCGTTTTCTTCGGGCTGGTTGGGATCGGCACCTAAGTCCAGCAGTCTTTCGACGATCCGGGTATGGCCGTTGCGAGCGGCATAGGACAGCGGACTGCGCCGTCCGCCATCGAGAGTACGGGCCTGAGCCGGATCGGCCGCCAGCACTTCATCAACGCGATCTTCATCGCCAGCCGCACAGGCAATGCTCAGGGCGTACTCCGCACCGCAAGCGAGCAAATGGCGGGTAACAACCCACGGTTCTCGCGGCGCTTCCGCCGGCAGATCGCGCGTCCTAAACCAGTAGTCGCCATTGAGCGAGACCAGTAACGGCGTCTGGCCATCGGCGCGGCGAGCTTCGAGATCAGCACCCTGTGCGACAAAGAAATCCACCAAGTCGTTTTGCCGCGTCAGCGCCGCCCAATGCAGCGGCCCATTGCCCAACGCATCGGCGGCGCGAATAAAGTCGGGATACTCGGCCAACACCGCCTCGACCCGCGCCCGGTCGCGGTCTTTGGTCGCCTCGGCCAGCGCAACAAAACCCGAATCGTAGCCAAAGCGTTCGCACATCGCCGCCAGCAGCAGCGCCTGCACTTCCCCGTAGCCGCGCTCCTCGGCGATGGCTAGCAGCTTGTCCCACGAATTATAGGTATAGCGCGACTGGCCCGGATCGGCCCCGGCCTGCAACAATAGCTGGACCACCTCAGCATGGCCCTCGCGCACCGCCATGTGGATGGGAAACTGATACCAGTACTGGGCATTGACCAACTTGGGATCGCGGTCGAGCAACGCGCTGACCCGCGCCAGATCGCCGGCCCCGCTGGCGCAAAAGAGCGCCCAAGCCTGGTGCCCGTCCACGGCTTCGATCCCGTATTGGTAGTGCTCGGTCTTCATGCCTTCGGGCTGAAGCAGATGCGCGACCCGTTGCGCAAAGCGCTCGTCGTGCGAAGGGGCCTGTCCCTGCAATTCCCGTTTAGCCATCTTCAGCATCCCTCTTGTAGAAGCGGATTGTTGACCTGCATCGCGGGTCTGGTAAATCTTTTAGGTAAAATATCTGCTATCAATAAAACTCACAGGCGCATCTGCGCCGCAAGTACCGCAGCTTGTTTCGCCTTGGGCCTCAACCGATATATTCCAACTCGTCCACTAGCTCCAAGTCTTCGCCCAATCCCGCCGATAGCTGGGGATGTGGTTCCTGCCAGCCTGGGAAATCGCCTCTTGACACGCAACCCCGTGGTTGCGTATAGTATATGTCAATGCACAAAGACCTAGTCTTCAAGGCGCTCGCAGACCCAACACGGAGGTTGATGCTGGACGAGCTCTCCGAGCGCAAGGAGCAGACGCTTTACGAACTCTCGGTGCGCTTGATCATGCGACACAAAGTCGCCATCTCCCGACAGGCAATAGCCAAGCACATTGATGTCTTAGAAAAGGCGGGGCTTGTTAGATCAGAGAAGCGTGGCAAGTATCGGATGCTTGTCTTCAATGATGAACCCATCAAGACTGTCATGAACCGATGGCTCAAGTGACACTATGAAAGAAAAGGAGGCCAGATATGCGCATTGCACTCACCAGCGTTTTCGTAAGTGACCAGGACGAAGCGCTGAAGTTCTACACGGAGACCCTCGGCTTTGTGAAGAAGCATGACGTGCCTGTGGGGAAATTCAAGTGGCTTACCGTCGTCTCGCCCGATGACCCAGATGGGACCGAGCTTCTGCTTGAACCAAATGACAACCCGGTATCGCAGGCATATCAGAAAGGGATATTTGACCAAGGCATCCCAGCGGCGTCCTTTGGCGTTACGGACATCGGTGCAGAGTGTGAGAAACTGAAGTCACTGGGCGTAGCTTTTACGATGGATCCGACAGAATTGGCCAACGTCACCGTGGCAGTCTTTGACGACACCTGCGGTAACCTGATTCAGGTAGTACAGACGTAACTACGACCGACCACACACGCCCTGCTTAGGATGAGGGCGCAGCCTGCAACGGTAGCTGGACCACCTCGGCATCCCCCTCGCGCACCACCATGTGAATGGGGAACTCTCGTTTAGCCATACTTATTCCAGCACCCCAGCCGCCCGCTGCTGTGCCCCATACGCTTCAAGCTCAGCCTGCTCTTGCGGCGTGATCACCACGCGCTCCGACAAACCAGCGGCAACTTGTGCGAAGAGATCGACACTCCGCAAACCCATGACCGTGGTATGCACGGCGTCGTGGCTGAGCACGTAGCGATAGAATTGCTCAGGAGCGGGCACGCCGGGACCTTTTAGCAACTTCTCGTTGCGCGAGGCGTTCATGATCACCACGCCAGTATTGGCGGCCTGCGCTGCGGGAAAAACCGTTCCTTCCGGCTCCTTCATCGCGCAATTATACCAGCAAAGTACCGTATCAAAATGACCGGTGCGGACTGCCTGTTCAACTTGCACCCAATCGTGTCCGGTGACGCCGATAAAGCGCACCAGGCCCTCTTCGCGGGCTTGTTGGGCGGCTTCCAATGCTCCGCCGGGGCCTAGTGCTTGGTTGCGTTCTTCTTCGGTGTTTAAATGGTGGAGCTGGAAAATATCGAGGTAGTCCGTTTTAAGCGCGCGCAACGAGGTTTGCAACTCTTGGCGCGCCTCTTTGGCGTCGCGCCGCGCGGATTTGCTGGCTACGATGAGCTCGTGACGCCGGCCCTCGATCGCTTGGCCGATCAACTTCTCGTCTTCACCGCCCTGATAGCTGCGGGCCGTATCGACGTAGTTGACGCCACAATCGAGCGCCGCCCTGTATCCATCGACCGTCTCGCAATACGTGCCGCCAATGCCGAATCGGGTAACCTCGAGATTGGTGCGGCCTAAAATGGTACGGGGAAGATCGCGACTCATGGGATTACTCCTCCGAGAAAGATGTGATGTTAAGTTACAGTCTCCGCAACGCGGCACCGACGCTTGCCGTGAGCTTCAACCGACATCTATACTATAGTTTTAGACATCAGGGAGCCATCGCGCAAAGCAAATGTCGGCTCCAGAGAGCAATAGCAAAAACCCAACGCAGCCGCCAACACCACCAGACACTGCCACCCGATTGCGAGAACCGAAATGAGCAACGAACCGCCAAAAAAGACTAAAGTCCGGCGATTGGCCAAGATCTTGGGCGCAGTGGTGCTCTTGGTCATTGGCTTCGTTGTGTTCGCTAATATCCAAGACGTCAACACCAAGAACAGCGAGGAGGCGACACCACTGCACTGGGCAGCAGCAAAAAATGCGACTGAAACAGCCCAACTGTTAATAACGCAAGGAGCCGAGATCTGCGCCAAGGACACATTGGGCCGGACACCGCTACACTGGGCGGCGTGGAACAACGCGGCTGAAACGACCAAAGTCTTGCTGACACAGGGAGCCAACATCAACGAAAAGGACCAAGATGGCGAGACACCACTGCACCGGGCGGCGAGGAACAACGCAACCGAAACAGCCCAACTCTTACTGACCCAAGGAGCCGACATCTACGCCAAAG
>VXOR01000110.1 GCA_009840005.1 Gemmatimonadota bacterium | reverse complement strand
CCACTTGATGCTTAAACGGATCAAGGGAAAAACATAGTTTTCAGACGGCTTCTTAGTGGCCAAATGATTTAGGTCGCCTTTAACATGAGCAATCCGCTCTTCAATCGTTGGACTAGTCATATCGTTTCTTCCTCGGCTTAGAGCCTATACGAAAATTGCCTTGCTATTGAATCATGGGTATTGTCTCAGTTTGAAATGTCCAGTCCTCTGGTAAGAAGCCTTTTTAAAACTAGGGTTTCGGTCTCTCCCGCAGCTAAAAGCGTCTGATACCGGGGCATTTGGCCCTATGGAAAAGGCTTGACACCAAGGTACTTTATCTCCCCGCGAAGTAGCCCGATGGGGGTTTTAAAAAGGCTTCTAAAGGAGAACACATCCGAAAAAATTCAAACTGAGACAATACCCATAATTTCAAACTGAGACAATACCCATAATTCAATAGGTCGCCCGACCGCCGCTCACGTCAAAGCACTGGCCCGTGGCAAAGGTTGATTCGTCCGATACCAAGAATAAAATGGTCGCTGCCACTTCTTCGGGGCGGCCCAAGCGGCCGAGGGGAATTTTGGCGGTCAAGAAATCGACGCGGTCTTGGTCCATGCCATGCAATATCGGCGTGTCAATCAGGGCCGGAGCCACGCAATTGACGCGGATACCGCAGTCCAAAACCTCTTTGGCCAGCGTCTTGGTAAAGCAGATGACGCCAGCCTTGGACACGGAGTAGGGAGCCATATTGGCGTTGCCCTCTTTGCCGGAGATAGAGGCCAGCGAGCAGATGACCCCGCTCTGTTGCGGCAGCATGTAGTGCAAAGCCGCCCGCGAGCACAGAAAGGTTCCCTTGAGATTGATGTCGAGAACGCGGTCCCAGTCGTCTTCGGCTAAGTCTTTGACCGGCGTGTCCGTGCCGACAATGCCGGCGTTGTTGACCAAGATGTCGAGGCCACCCAACTGATCGGCCACTTGGGCAAAGGCCCAGTCAACCGAAGCGGCCTGAGCCACATCAGCGGCAAGGCCGATGGTCGAACCGCCTATTTCAGCAGCCGTCTGTTGCGCGCCGTTGGCGTCGATATCTAAGATGGCCACTTGGGCACCCTCGGCGGCGAGGCGCTGAGCGATGGCGCGGCCTATGCCGCGCGCGGCACCAGTGACAATGGCGTTTTTTTCCTTGAGGGGTTGCGGGTCCATCTGGTTTTCTAAGCTCCCTAATTAGCAATAGATTAATCATCGCCAAAATTGGCGGACATCTCGCGACCCGTGCGTAACGTCAGTTCATAATTGTCGGTTTTATGGCGATACCGAGGAAAAAGCAATGCCCAATGATAGGTTTTCCAAAGGCAGTAGAGCAAATGCGGCGGCGGTGGTTTTGCTGCTGGCCTCAATCCTCACCAAAGCGACAGCCGAGACTCGATTCGTCGAGGTGCAGTCGGGTATTGACTTCGTCAATGTCTCTGGCACTCCCGAGAAGAAGTACATAATTGAGACCCAAGCCGCGGGAGTAACCACGTGGGATTACGACCTCGATGGGGATCCCGATTTGTACTTCACCATTGGTTCTCACCTCAAAGGGGACGAGGCTCCGACAAACGCCCTATTTCGCAACGATGGCGGGCAGTTCGCCAACGCAACAGCAGGTAGCGGCGCGGGCTTGCAGGGATGGAGCATGGGGGCCACGCCAGCCGACTACGACCTCGACGGAGACGACGACCTCTACGTCACGCGCTGGGGTCGCAACGCCTTGCTCCGCAACGAGGGTGGGGGGCGCTTCACCGAGGTCGCTGCGCTCGCCAAAGTCGATGACAATCGCTGGGCAATCGGCGCGGCATTCGGCGACTACGACCTCGACGGCGACCTCGATCTCTACGTCGCAAACTACATCGAGTTCAAACTCAATGGTCCCCCGTTCTACGACAAGTGGTGTAATCACCGGGGAATAAAGGCCGCTTGCGGTCCAGCCGGCTTCAAGGCGGAAAGAGATGTCTTATTCCGCAACGACGGCAACGGCAGCTTCAGTGACGTGAGCGCGGCTGCGGGGATTGACAACCCTCCCCGTTATGGCATGCAAGTCGCCTGGGGCGATCTCGACGCGGATGGCGATCTCGACGCGTACGTGGCCAACGATGGACACGCCAATTCCCTCTTGCGCAACGACGGGCGCGAGAAGTTCACCGATATCGGCATATCGTCGGGCGCGGCCTTCAGCGGCGATGGCCGGTCCCAAGCTGGGATGGGGGTAGCGCTTGGCGACGGCGACGGCGATGGCTTGTGCGACATCTTCGTTACCAATTTCTCTCAAGACCACAACACGTACTACGAGAATACAAGCACCGGATTTTTCTCTGACATTAGTGGCCAAGCCGGGCTAGCTGGCAGTAGTCGCCCTTTTATGGGGTGGGCTACCTTCTTTTTTGACTGCGACGGCGATACCGACCTCGATCTGTTCGTCGCCAACGGCCACCTCATGCCTGCCATTGACCACGCCGGTAGCGGGTTACTCTACGCGCAGACAAACCAGCTATACCGCAATGACGGGGGCAGCCGATTTACAGAAGTCAGCGGGCGCGCTGGCTCTGGGTTTGGCTTGGCGAGGGTGAGTCGCGGCGCAGTCCACGGCGATCTGGATGGCGACGGCGACCCCGATATAGTAGTGGCCAATCTCGACGCGCCGCCAAGTTTACTGCGCAACGACGGCGATCGCATCCATCACTGGCTCGGGCTAGACCTGCACGGTCCACCTGGAAATCGCCACGGGATTGGTGCCTACATCCTAGTTCACGCGGGTGGCCGCGAGCAGCATCGCCAAGTATTTAGCGGCGACGGGTTTATGGGGCAAAACGACCCGCGCCTCTTCATCGGGCTGGGAACAGCGCACCTAGTGGACCGCTTGGAGGTGCGCTGGCCTTCCGGGCTAGTGCAGCACTACCAGAACCTGACCGCCGATCGTCTCTATCTGATCCACTACCAAGACGGGCTTACAGTCCGAAGAGATGGGGGGAGGATGGGCTCTGAATGAAGCGACAGCTCCCGCTAGGCACCTTGCTGTTACTCAAGGCGATTCTCGTCGCGGGCTGCGGATGCCAGGAAGACCAAGCCGCTCCTCAGACTGCGGAGGTTGAAACAACCCCCCTTGCTGCGGCTGCCGCCATCGACAAGGCGCACAATCTGCTCAATATGCGTCAGCCCGAGGAAGCGGAACTAATTCTCAAGGAAGCCTTGGAGGTCGCCCCGAATCACGCCCAACTCAACAATTTGCTCGGCGCAGCCCTAGTGGAGCTCAGCCGCTTTGCAGAGGCCGAGGTCCGTTTTCGCAGAGCAACAGAGCTGGACCCAACCCTAGCGGATCCTCTGGCTCGGCTCGGCTGGCTTCTCTACGAAAAGCAGGGAAAGGCGATTGAGGCCAAGGCACTGTTGCAGCAGAGCCTAGAACTCGACCCCGACCACGAGAGGGGTCGCTATACACTGGGACTCGTGCACCAACGCGAGGGAGAACTGGACAGCGCCGCCGCGGTGTACGCCAGCCTGCTGGAGCGAATACCATCGGCCGAAGCCCACCGCCAACTGGGCCTCACCTATTTGCAGCAAGGCAACCTAGAGCGCGCCCAGAAATCTCTCCAAGAAGCGGCGCGTTGGTCCCCGTACGACCCCCAGACCCTAGTGGGGTTAGGTCAGGCGATGGCCCGTCAGGGCAAGGCCGACAGCGCCCGGCTGATCCTCAAAGGGGCGGAGAGGATCCGCCAAGAAGAGGAGGAACTTCGCCCTTTGCGCAACGCCGCCACGCGCTATCCGAATCGTCCCCAGTCGCACTTCAACTTGGGAGTGGCGTACGCCCGAATGGGGCGGTTGGCGTTGGCGCAGCAGGCGTACCGACGAGCTTTGAAAACGGATCCTTCGTACGGGCGCGCCTACAAGGGCCTCGGCACCCTTGCTATGTCTGCGGGAGAGTTGGAGCAAGCCGAGATTCTCTTTGTGGAAGCCCTCGCGCGCGACTCGACCCTGGCCACGGCGCACAACAATCTAGGGCTGATCTACCACGCCAGAGGCCGCCATACAGAGGCCGTTGCGCAATTTGAAGCCGCTGCTCGCGACGCTCCGCAACAGGCCCCTCTTTGGGCCAATGTAGCACGGGCCTACCGAGACCTGGGACAGGCCGGACAGGCGCGCCGGACGGCAGCAAAGGCCCTAGCTATCGACTCTACATTTCACGGTGCAAGAGAGATACTCGGAGACGCGTATTTCCTAGATGGTGCGCCGGAGAAGGCGCTAGAGAACTGGCGTCGCGTCGCAGAGAAAACGCCTGGCGATACAGCGCTGACTGCCAAGATTGAGCGGGCCGAGCGAGTGTTAGAGAGCAGACCGCGATGACCCGCGTGTGGGAAAGGACCAAGCTGTTTATAGTGCTCCACATCATCGCCAGTCCGCTCGGCGCAACGGGTCCGACGCCTATCCGCTTCGTGGATGTGGCCGAAGAGACGGGCTTGGTATTTCACCATGAGACCGGGGCTTGGGGACGCCATTACCTGCCCGAGACGATGGGCGGAGGTGTCTGCGTTCTCGACTTCGACGGAGACGGTCAGCTCGATGTCTATGCTGTCAACGGCGCTCCCGTAGTCCCGCCGCCCAAAACCTCCGGCAAGGCACCCGTCAACGCCCTCTTTCTCCAGACTGCCGCAGGGCGTTTTGCCGAAGTGGGTGCCGCTGCGGGAGTGGACCACGGGGGGATTGGCATGGGCTGTGCGGTCGGCGATTGCGACAACGACGGCGATCCAGACCTCCTCGTGACCAACTACGGATTCGACGCGTTCTACCGCAACAATGGGAACGGCCAGTTCGACGAGGTCACTAGCTCCATCGGACTCGCCGACAGCCTGTGGAGCACGGGCGCTGCTTTCGGAGACGTCGATTTGGACGGCGACTTAGACCTGTATGTGGTCCACTACGTCGAATTTGATCCCGAGCGTCAGACTGGAGAGATGGCCCCCTACCTCGCCGACCTGTCACTAGCGCAAGTAGCGGGCGCAGAGTTGCCAGCAGCCTACCCGCGACCCTCCAGCTTTCCCGCAAGTCCAGATCGCCTGCTGTGCAACGAAAACGGGCAGTTTGCCGACATCACTGATCGGGCGGACACAGACGCTATGGCCGGCAGGGGACTGGGGGTTGTATTCGGCGACTACAACCTCGACGGTTGGCCCGACCTCTACGTCGCCAACGACGGAAATCCCAACTTCCTCTACCACAATCGAGGGGATGGGAGCTTTGAGGAAGTAGGAGCGGCCTCGGGGACGGCCTACGGACTGTCGGGGCAGGCCGAGGCCGGCATGGGAGTTGATTTCGGCGACTACGACAACAACGGCTTTCCAGACCTCGCAGTCACCAATTTCCAAGGAGAGCCAAACGATCTCTACCAAAACACGGGGATGGGTTTCTTTGCCAACGCCACGTACAGCTCGGGGACCGGCTGGGTGACGCTCCCTTTCCTCGGGTTTGGGATTGCCTTTTTGGATTTCGACAGCGATGGATGGCTCGACCTATTCGTCGCCAATGGGCACGTCTTGGATAACGTCGAGCGTTTCGACCCCTCCACTTCCTACCCGCAGCGCAATCTGCTGTTCCACAACAACGGCGCAGCCAAGAGTGGAGAAAATCGGTTCGTCGAAGTGGGCGCTGAATCCGGGCCGGGGATGGCCCAAATTCGAGTGAGCCGGGGGAGTGCAGTAGCAGACTGGAATGCAGACGGCGCTGTCGATCTGCTGGTGGCCAATATCGGCGAACGGCTTTCCCTGTTGCGCAACGAAGGGGGAAATGGGCATCACTGGCTCGGGGTGAAGCTACAGGGGCAATCTAGCAACCGGGACGGAATTGGCGCACAGGTCTGTGTTCGGGCCGAAGAGCTGAGACAGTGCCGGGAGGTCCGGGGAGCCGAGAGCTACCTGAGTCACAGCGAACTGCGGCTCCACTTTGGCCTCGGGTCGCACGCCGCAGTGGATTCGGTCGCGGTGCGTTGGCCGACCGGGGGCGTGCAGCATCTGGTGAACGTCGAAGTGGACCAAACGCTGTTTGTGCTAGAGTCCCCTACTGACTAGCTGACGTTACGCCTTGTAGGGGCATTGCCCTCCCTCGTGATTGCCCTCGTCGGATCCCGCTGGCTGAATACGCGGTGTCGCTTGGGCGTCCACAAGGGACGCCCCTACATCTAGCGGTTCGGCCCAGAGGCGTAACGTCAGTTAAATTACTTGACGGGCTTAGCTTGTAAACATTATCTTGACCAAGATTTTAGATAATTTTTATAAGTTGTTGATAAATAAAGATTTATGGCAATAGGACTTTTACATTCACAAACTGCTAAAAAATAAATACTTACGAACCTTATGAAGCCAAGAATCGTCCTCGTCCTAATAGCCGTCTCAGTGGTCGCCTGCGGGCAAGAGGATCCGGTCGTTGCCCGAATCGGCGACGCCGAGATCTCGCTGTCGCAGGTAGAGCAGTTTGTAGAACGGCTGCCCCAAGGGCTGCGCAGCCAGGACACCGGCCGCGTCGCAGTTGCGGATCACGTCTGGTCGCTCATTGACCACCACCTCACCCTCGAGGAAGCCCGCCGACGAGGGCTAGCTGCCGACGCCGAGATTCAGCGCGAGCTGGCCCACCAAGAACGCGGTTGGCTGGCGCGGCTGTACAGAGAGCGGAGTGGGATCGCGGAAGTCGCCGTTTCCGCAGACGATGTAGAGCGGACCTTTCTCCGCCTAGGCTTCGATAAGGAGCGCCTCCTCACTCGGCTCATCGTCGCCGACGAAAACCTGCTAGCGGAAGCCCTAGGGCGCGTTCGTTCTGGAGCGGAGTTAGCCGAGGTGGCGCATTCATACGGAGCGATGGATTCGCTCGCGCTAGGGGATGGGACCGTCGGCTGGATCGGCCGCGAAGCTCTAGCTCGCTACCGCATACCAGAGGAAATGTTCTTCTCCATCCAAGATAGGCGTCTTGCTCCTGTCGCCGACTTGGGCGGGGCGTGGCAGATCTACCAGTTTGAGAATACGCGCTCGCGGCCCTTGGCGGATGTGTGGGAGCTGGTGCACGAACGGACGCTTAGGGAACACCGGAGTCGGCAAAGCCACCAAGAGTACGAGCAACTCGCCCACCAGCTAGCGCTTCGCGTGAGGCCGGAAGGAGTGGAAGCCGCTCTCGCACTCGGCAGCGCGGGTGTCGCTCCCCAGAGCCTAGAGGAGCCTTTGGGTGCCCGGGTGCTGTGCGACTTCGACGGAGCCTCGCTGACCGTGCGCGACTTTTTGACCGCATTGCTGCGCATTGGCTTCCGCAGTGCCCTGAGGGACAGCGGCCACGTGATGCAGTTGGCAAGCTCCGAGGTGTTGCCAATCTATCTGTTCGCCGCGGCGGCCCGTAGCCAAGCGTGGGATAAAGAGCCCGAGTTCCAAGAATTCGCCAAAAAGAAGCAACAACAGTTGATGCTAAAAGCCCTTGAGGAGCAGGCCGCGGCAGAGAGCGGTCCCATGGAGGAAGAAGACATCCGCGCGTATTACGACCGCAATAAGGGGCAGTTCCGGGTGCCGGAGTCCGTCGTCATCCGGCGGCTCTATGTGGATACTTGGGAACAGGCACGGGATTTGCGCGAGGAGATCGATGGGGGAGAAGAACTCGTCCAACTTCTCGAACGCCCATTAGTCGCCCGCCACGTCCACCCCCAGTTGCAGGGAATCCGGCGATTTTTCCGCATTCACGAGGCGCACTTTCCGGAGTTGGTCGCGGGGGCGTTCGATGCCGCGACGGGCGATGTCGTAGGCCCGGTGCCGGTTGGGGACGGCTTTGCGGTCTTTGAGGTGCTAGGGCACCTAGAGCCGGAAGTCCAACCGTATGACAAAGCCCGCCCAGAAGCGCGCCGGTTGCTACTCAAGGCGAGAACGGACGAAGCCATGGCGGGCCTTATTCGCAAGCTCAGGGAGCAACACCAAAACCAAATAACGCTCTACGACCTTCCCGTTAGTAAGGCGGAGGAACTGTAGCGGATGAAGAGTTCCCGTAAAGTTCTGGTCTGGGCCGTCGCGGCAGGGGCGATCTTGTGGTTTGGGGGAGAGGCGCAAGCCCAAACGGCAGAAGGGTTCGACCAGCGGGGCAACGAACTCGTCGTGGACCGCCTAGCGCACTGGCAGACGTGGAAAATGCCTACCCATTTGGTGCGGCTGGACAGCAGCGGGACGGTACAGGTCCGGGACTTTCGCTCCGTCTATAATCTCCTAGATGATCGGTCTTTTAGGCGACAAGTAGATATTAGCTCAGACAAACCTCGGGTGATGAATCTGGACAGCACTCGATCCGTCGATGTGAAGGGCAACTTCAAGGAGGACACCGCCGGCAATCCCGTTTTCGATCACTTCCTCCGTCCCGGCCCCAGCAGGGCCGGCTCTAACTTGGAACTAGCACCCAATCTCGTCGATGGAGATCCAACGACATTCTGGGAGCCAGATCTCAACGATCCCATAGAAGACTGGTGGGTGGAAATCTCGCTGGGTCGGACGGTTCCGGTGGAGCGGATTCGCTTGCAGTACGTCGATGCGGAATTGGGCGATCCTTTCCGGCGCTTGCTCGTGTTTTTTGAGGACGCCCAGTTTCCACTGGTGGACGAAGATGCAAATTTTCAGTTCGAGGTACTCGAACCGCTTCCGGGCATCAACGAGGAGCAACGGGAGATCGTCATCGACGCGACGCAGACCAGCGGCCTATTGCCTCCGGCTGGGAGCGGCTTGGTGGAGAAACGGCTGGAGCAACCTAGGGCGAGTTTGAGTTGGAACGGGAAGCTCGTCGAGACGATTCGCTTCCAGGTTACTGACACCAAAGGAGGCAGGGCCGAAGAGATTTCGGAGAGCGAGTATCTGGCACTGCCCGTCGAGGCGCGTGGCGACATCGAATACCTCTCGAAAAGCGAGACGGGGCGGGGAGAGCCGGTGGATTCGACGACCTATTTCGAACTACCAGCAGATCGCCGCGGCGAAAAGCGGTTCTTCCGGCGCGAACTGCCTCGCCTAGCAGAAGTAGATGTATGGGGCTGGGGCGACAATGTGGCCTTTAACATGATCGAGGGCGGAGGCAGGATCATCCAACAGCTTCCCAGTGGGGGAGGGGAGCAGGCCTTTGACGGAGTATTGGCCAGTTTCTACCAAAACAACTACTGGCTGGAAGAGACCCCGACTGAGAATATGATGATCGCCGACCTCGGCGGGACCGTGTGGGCCAAAGAGTTCCGGGTGATGTCTCAGGGCTACTTTCAGTCGCCTTCGATACGGGGCTACCTGCTCCGGGGCAGCGCGGGTGAACGCGATTCGGAAGGGCAACTGAAGTTCACGCGGATCAGCTCTCAAGAGCGGGAGATCAATTCCAGCGTGGGATTCTTCCTCGAATTGGCTGACATCCTCGAACCGGCCCGGCAGGTGCGATTCTTCGAGTTTCGCGCCCTCGAGAACGATCCCGGCGGCACGGTCACGATCAGCCGGACTCCAGGGATCGGCGAGTTCATGGTCTTTTCAGAAGGCCCTCCCGCCGAAGTGATCCTCACCTCCGGCCCGCTAACAGTGCCCGAGCAGTCCAATCTCGTGTCGATAAACTGGGAGGCGGAGACTCCTCCGGGGACCAGTGTCGAGTTGAGAACCCGGACGGGCAGCGAGGTTGAGCGCCAGATCAAGTACTACAACTCGGGCGGCGGCGAAGTCACGGCGAAAAAGCACAAAACGCTCGCCTTCTTTCTCAGAGGACCGATCGACACCGTCTTTGTTCCCACGGCTGACTGGAGCGAATGGAGCGAAGCCTATGTCCGGCCGGGAGCCGAAATCACTTCCCCGAGCCTGCGCCGCTTCGTCCAGATTGAGGCGCGCCTAAAGGCCGCGGCAGGAGTCGATCCGCCAGCCATCAAGTCGGTGCGCATGGAGTACACCGATCCTTCGGTCGTTGGACTGGCCGGAGAAATCTGGCCTCAGGAGGTCGTCCCGGGAAGGCGCGACACCTTTGCGGTGTTTGTCAGCGCCGCGGTCGTGGAGCGCCCCCATCCGAGTCCCGGATTCGATGAACTGCGACTGCGCTCGGAGCCCGCCTTAGACATGGAGTTAATCGACGCAGCCCTCGGCACGGAAGGGGAATTTGCCGCGGGAGCGCCCTATCGGTTGTACGCCAATCGCGTGGAGGAGGGGCTGGCCTCGGCTGCAGGGGACCTCTTGCGCGTTCTGAGCGGTCGGGGAGATTCCTTGCAAGTTCGGTTCCCCGAGGTCTTGTATCAGGCAATGGGCAACGGAAGCAACGTATTCTATCGCCGCGTCGAGGAGGGCGAAGAGGTGCCAACGAGCGAAGGAGGGACTCTGCTGGATCAAGTAGCATACAGCAGGCTTCCCGAACAGCAACAGGGGGCGATCCGCTACTTCCAAAAGCTCGCGGGAGACGACGGAGAGAGTCTGGAGGAAGTGGATGAACAAACCTTCGCCAGTCTCGCGCCGGAGGCGAGAGGTCCGGTGCGCTTCTTCCGCAAGGCAACGTCGTTGACGGGAGAAACCGCTTTCGACCAGCGCGGCGACAGACTCACGGCCGAGGCGTACGAAAGCCTGCCTAGGAGTCGGCAGGGCAAAGTGGTTGGCCAGACGCGCCTAGTGCGCCTGCGGTTCGCAGCCGAGGTCTTCCTCCACGGCACCCGCTTGAAGCTGGCGGGCCGGAACGCCACGATCGGACTGCCGTTCCAGTTGGGCGGGGGAGGGGAGGTGACGTCCCTGACGCCGGGAAGCGGGCTAGTAGTGAGCGCACTTGGAGCCGACGATTTGGTGCGGGATATGGAAATCCAGCCCAACCCATTTACCCCAAACGGCGACGGAATTAACGATGTGGCAACCATCGGCTTTTCGCTGTTCCGCGTGTTCGAACCCCGCCCGGTGACCGTGCGGATAGCGACGCTGGCCGGCCGAGAAGTGAAGCGCTTCGAGCAGAATCTGCTCGGTGGACGCCGATTGGTGCAATGGGATGGGCGAGATGCCGGAGGGACCCTCGTGCCTCCGGGTCTGTACATTGTCCAGGTGCATGGACGAGCCGATCAGCAAGGACTTGCCAGCACCCGGCGCAGCCGCGTCGTCGGCGTCGCCTACTGAACTCGAGCATCACGCTAGCAGGCAACTCAAGGGAGGGTACTCGTGAGAAGCGGATATCTAGCCGCTTGGGCCGTATTGAGCGCACTTGTTTTCCAGATTGGCAGCAGCGCCGCCCGGGACGACTACGGTGCGCGCATTGGGGAGTCGCTAGGAGCGCCCCTACCGGGGCGGACCCAAGGGCCGATCGTTTTAGTCAACGCCGTAGATCCCGCCCTCCGGCGTTGGTATGTCAACCAAGAGTTGTTCCACGAGTACCAATGGCAGCAGTGGGAATACACCAACTACGCCAGATCCTTGTACCAGCGCTACGTAGATATTCGTCTCGAAGGAGACTCCTTTTACGACATCTACGGGAATTTCGTGACTCGTGGCTTTCTCATATACAACAATGCCCAAGACCGCCCAGCCCAGTTCGGCAATACGCTGTTCAAATCGACTCGCTTTGATAACTGGTTCTCAAATGTCGTCATCGCCCAAGACAAGAAGGGCCAGTACGGTTATGCGCTGACAGTGAGCAGCGAGCTGAACACGACTCTCACACCGCTGACTTTCCGCAAGCCGACCTTCGACGGGGTGCAGTTCGACATTGCCACGGATCAAGTCGAGGGCACGGTATTGTACTCGCGCATTAGCAACCCCGGTGGCGAATCAACCGCCGACCTAGAGCTGCAACGCACCAACAACACCATCTTGGTCGGCGGACGCCTACAAGGCCAACTGACGGACTTCGCCATACTGGGATTGACCATGATCAACGCCCACCAGTCGAACACCTTGAGCGACGAGTTGGCGGGCAATCCATTCAAGGGCGGGCTGACGATTGATCAGAATCAGACGATCGACTTTGTCGAGGTGGTGCTGCGCGATGATTCGCCAGGGGATGGGATGGGCGGAGCCGCGTTCTTTGAATCGGGCTCTGACGTGGTCATCACCTATACGGACGGAACCGTAGATCGGGGGACGGATATCGGCTTTGGCCCGGCGATCTCTGGAGGATTTCAGCGCGCTGGGTTCCTCGCCGCAGATGGGACGGAGGAGATCAGACTGAAGTACGATTTCGACAACCCCCGTTTTACGGCGAACGCGAGCGCCCCCAAGGACTCGATCATGCAGGTGGAATTCGAGTTGGTGGTGGGCAATGACTACCAGATTTGGGCTACTTCAAACAGACAGATCAATCGGCAAGGCCAGACCGTGCTGCTGCTGATAGAACGAGCCGCCGGGAACGTACAGGACGTGTCAAATATCCGCACCGTGGGCTTTGAATACGGCCTACCTACGGCCACCCATATCATGGGAGCAACCTTCGAGTTGCTCGATGTGCACGGCTTCAACTTCTACGGCGAGGCCGACCTCAACTGGAACTACCGGAAATTTCCCAATCAGAACCTAGCGAGGCACAGCACGAGTTCGGGGACTGCTGGAGAGCCGTATCGGCCCGCTTGGTTCATCAATGCTTGGAAGCGGGCCGGGCCTGTCTCCTTGTTCGCGGAGGCCTTCGGCATGGACCCGCATTACAACACCACGACATTTGTGACCGCTGGCAATGGCCAGATTGACTACGAGAGTCCGCGCCGCGGTCTAGTGGAATTCGTCGATGACAACGACGACCACGACCGCTTCCCCGACAACGTCCGCTTCGATTTCCTGCCCGGCGACGACCGCGTCTTTCCCGGTTGGGACCAGAACAACGACTTCATCCCCGATTTCAACCAGAATGACAACGCGGTCCGCGCCAATCGCCGGCCCGATTACGACGAGCCGTTCCTGCGCTTTGACGTCGATAGGCCGGAATTCCTGTTCGGTGTTGACATGAACAACAATTTCTGGATCGACCAATTCGAAAACGACGATCAGCCGGACTATCCGTACCGCAAGGACCACAGAGGGTTCAATGTATATGCCGCGTATGATTTGACGCCTGAACTACAGGTAGCAGGGGGCGCGATGCGCGAGCACCAGATATCGTCGGACCAGAAGAATGAGCAATACTACGCGCTCGTGAAAATGGACGGAAGCTGGGCGCGGTGGGGTGATTTTAAACTGTTTGAGATGTCGAAGCGGGTCGAGGACGACATTCCCGATCGCCTGCTTCAATGGCTGCCCAGCCAGTCCATCGACGGGGGCACCTTGACGCAGGTGGAAGATCCCATGCTTGCACGCGACACTTGGGTGAATCACCTCTTCGTCGGGCACAAGGTCCACATCGGCCGGACGAAAGTCGAGACGCGGATGAACTACACCCTGTTTCACCAGCTCATGGACGAGCCCACGCGCAAAGAACTCGACCTGCGCAAAAGCGACTTTTTCTTTGGGGCGATCAACAAAGTCAAGCACCGCCGTCAAATAGGCGTTTTGGCTATCGAGCCACGCTGGAAGAGCGAGTTCCTCAAACAGACGCACGGCTTGTTTGGCGAAGAGAAGCGCGAACAGCTAAGAGAGTTGTTCAGCGTCATTGTGGAAATGGACTTCCTGACCGACAGTACGCTGCAAGGGGGTCTAGAGTACCTCTGGAACGAGGATTTCGCGGACGATGCCAACGACTTCAGGTCTGTGTCGCTGGGGCTGCAGTTGACCAACCGATCCACGTACTTGGGGTATAAGATCGTGGCCTTGGCCGGGACGCGGTTGCGGACTAGGGACTTCAAATTATCAGACGCCGTCACGACCAATACGACTTTCGTAAGCGTGTTCGCAGGTCTGCACTAGATGGGCCGTGGAAAGCAAAGAAATGCGTTTGGGCCGTGTAAGAAGCTGTCTGGAAATTCCGGGTGTGCCCCGAGCGTGAGCGAAAGCGGGGCG
>VXOR01000042.1 GCA_009840005.1 Gemmatimonadota bacterium | reverse complement strand
TCCCTAAGTTAAGCCAATATACTTTGGCTCTCGAATGATTTAGGACCGCTATATGTGAGCAAAGATCCCAAGCGACAACCGAGGATATTCGAGACGCTCTTTAACGATCGCTGGAGTCAGTATGGAAGCAACCTGCCTCCTAATTTAGCCGCCATGCGCCACCGGGGTGAAGAGGTCCGTTGGCATTTTATCGACCGCTTCTTAGGCGAGGGCGTGGCCTTGGATTACTTGGGGCAAGAGCGCAGCCGAGACGGGACTTGCTATGAGGTCGTGATAGTAGATGACCGGAAGTTCGGGCACTATTTTGAGGCGCTCTTTGACTGTCGCACGGCGCTCCTATCCGTTACCAGAGAGAAGCTGACGTCCCAAGAAGAGCAATGGTTTAGACAAGCCAATCCCAAGGTCAATCCGCCGACTTGGATCACGGTTTACGATCGCTACCAAGAAGTGCAGGGCGTGTTGACGCCCCATCGCTGGGAACGGGCACAGGGGAGGAATACCATCTCTGTATATTTGCAATGGGCGTATAACGGCGCGGAGCCGTCAACAGCCGAACCCGTCCGCTGATACAGCAATCCTACATCATTATTCACGAGAGAATCCGCAGATGGACGCAGATGGACGCAGAATAGTAGAAACAAGACGATCCACGGCTCGAATCGTTCAAATCATTCCGAATTGCTATAGGAGTCCCTCACAGTGCAAAAGGTTAGTGCGATGAAAATACGCGATAATGTGAGCGGCGTCCCCGGTATTATCGTATATCTACTGTCGTGTACTTCGCAAGGAGGTAGATGCGTGAATAACATACGGTGCTGCATTGCGGTTTGCGTCTTTTTCTGCATGGTATCGAGTGCTTTCGCCGCTTCTGGACAAGAGGCGGATTTTGCGCTCGCGGCTTTGGAGCAGTTGCGTGACCGCATGGAGCAGGATGACAAAGGAACGTTGGACGAGTTCGTCGCGGATGTTAGTACGGCGTCTGGATTGTCGGCTGCTGTGAGCCGGGATTCTTTGGTCTCACTGTTGAGGGACTTAAAGACGCATTGCAAGAAATCCACGGCCCTCGGCGAACAGCTTTTTGCGCTGCACGGGGAGCATTTCTCTGAGCGCGAGGCCAAGGCGTATTTGGTGCGGGTCGTGGATATGGCTGGAGACCTGTTAAAGAAAGAAGAGAATGTTGGGCTGGAACCGCTGATCGCGAGGGCGGCGAGCAAAAGTAAATTGCTCAAGTTTCAAGCGTTGGATTATACTGCGGCTTTGCTGGTTCCATTCGTCGGGTTGCCGGTGGCGGAAGAGCTGGTTGAGGATGAGGGCGCGGTAAACGCTCCGACTGGACCCTTTAAGGTGTTGGTGAAGACGAGCAACAGTGGGGACTTGCAGGCCGTTCTCGATCAAGGTCTTATATTGTCTGGCCGATCTGGCCACCGTCGAATAGATATAGACAGTGTGATAAACAATATGGTCTTTTCTAAGATATTTAAGGCCGCTTCGTCTCAGACTACAAAAAAGAAAATTCTCCTTGCAATGCATGAGTCCATTCGACCAGTCCTCTTGGATGAACTCAAACAGTTCGACCGCGTCTATTGGACCACGGATATCGCATCTGTCAAGGACGCCCGCTATACTTTGGATTACTTGGCAGACTGGTACTCATTCCGCAAGGATAATGACCAGCAACAATTCAAGCTACAGACCTCCATGCAGTTGGTAATGAAAGATGTGCTTGAAGACAAAGAGTTACTGAATAAGTGGCTCGTCGTTAATGCGGCCTTCGAGATGGACAAGGCCCCTATTATCGATGATTTTTACCAAGAAGTAGCTAGCACGGTGGCGCAAGAAGTGTTCGACTGTTTGCTTGAAAACGGTCGTCTGCGTCGCTGAGCGCGAAAGGAGATTGCTATGCAGTGGTCCACAACCGAAACCAAGAGGGTGGCCGTCTGCCTATTTCTCTCGGTCCTTCTGCATTTGGCCGTGGTCTTGTTGACTCCTACCATACCTGACTCGCAGCCGGCCCTTCAGGTGGTTTTTCGTCCGCCGCCGCACACGCTGGAAACGAGGGTCTTTGATCCTACGAAACCCGCTTTGCACGAGCGGCAAATGCAGCGGTTAGTCGTCAAGGCTGCGCCATTGCAGCTTGCTCAGGAACCCGCCGAATCCACTCCTCTTGACGAGATTGCGGAGCAATTGCCGCCCGAGGCACGCGACGCCATGGCTCACCTCGAAAAGAGGATACGGATAGAGCGGTCTGGCGATGTGAATATCGACTCCCTGCTCTTGGCGTTCGTGGCCGCCGAAGGAAACTTTCGCGAGGACTACGTGCGCTTTCCCCTAGCCAAGATGGGGGCAGACCGCGACCAGGCCCTAGAGGTGGTAGAGCGGGCGATTGAAGCTATGGGCGGCAGGCAGCGTCTGCTCGAAATACGAGCGATGAGTGCGATGGTGTGGTTAGAGTCCAATGTAAGAGATTTGAAAAAGCCTTCTTGCCAAGGTGGTGTTTGCCTATCGGTAATTCCAGTGACCCCCTATCTGTATCCGGTGGCGACTTGGCACTACGAGGGATGGGGGAATCACGCGGTCGCTAAAAAAGAAAAGTACAAGGTAGAGGTTTCGTTCGACCCGGCGGTCTCCAACCCATCTTATGTGAGCAAAAATCCCTCCATCCGGGAGCGGGGTACATTCGAGGCGCTCTTTGAAAATCGCTGGGGTCGGTATAGAGACATCCTGCCTCCTGATTTGGCCGCAAAGCGCCACCGGGGAGAAGAGGTCCGCTGGCATTTTATCGACCGCTTTATGGGCGAGGGCGTGGCCTTGGATTATCTCGAACAAGAGCGCCATAAGGACGGGACTTGCCATGATGTCTTGCTGGTCGATGACCGGAAGTTTGGACACTATTTTGAGGCGCTCTTTGACTGTCGCACCGCGCTCTTGGCCGAGACCAGAGAAAAGCTAACGCCCCAAGAAAAGCAATGGTTCAAGCAAGCCAATCCCAACTTTCTGCCGCCGACTTGGACGACTACTTACAATAGCTACCAAGAAGTGCAAGGCGTGTTGACGCCCCATTGCTGGGAACGGACGCTGGATATGCCGGGGGGGCGTACTAGCCAAAAATTTTCGACCAGCCATATACACTTGCAATGGGCGTATAATGGCGCGGAGTTGTCAACAGTCGAACCTACCCTCTGATCCTCACAGCCCAAAAGAAAAATTAGGGCGATGAAAATACGCGATAATGTGAGCGGCATCCCCGGTATTATCGTATATCTACTGTCGCGTACTTAGCAAGGAGGTAGATGCGTGAATAATACATGGTGCTGCATTGCGGTTTGCGTCTTTTTCTGCATGGTATCGAGTGCTTTCGCCGCTTCTGGACAAGAGGCGGATTTTGCGCTCGCGGCTTTGGAGCAGTTGCGTGACCGCATGGAGCAGGATGACAAAGGAACGTTGGACGAGTTCGTCGCGGATGTTAGTACGGCGTCTGGATTGTCGGCTGCTGTGAGCCGGGATTCTTTGGTCTCACTGTTGAGGGACTTAAAGACGCATTGCAAGAAATCCACGGCCCTCGGCGAACAGCTTTTTGCGCTGCACGGAGAGCATTTTTCTGAGCGCGAGGCTAAAGCGTATTTGGTGCGGGTCGTGGATATGGCCGGCGACCTGTTAAAGAAAGAAGAGAACGTTGGGCTGGAACCGCTGATCGCCAAAGCGGCGAGCAAAAGCAAGCTGCTCAAGTTTCAAGCGTTGGATTATACAGCGGCGCTGCTAGTTTCATTCGTCGGGTTGCCGGTGGCGGAAGAGCTGGTTGAGGATGAGGGCGCGGTAAACGCTCCGACTGGACCCTTTAAGGTGTTGGTGAGGACGAGCAACAGTGAGGGCTTGTCTGGTCAGGTTGATCGACTAGTTGAGAATGGATCTTCATCCAATGCCAGCTTTTTCAGGGTATTTAAGGTTTCTGCGCGCCCAAAAATGAAGGCTAAAAGAAAAATACTCGCACTGCATGAGTCAGTGCGACCAGCTCTTTTGGATGAGCTCATCAAACGGTTCGACCGCGTCCGCGTCACCACGAATCCCTCGGCCAAGGACATTCGCTACACCTTGGATTATATTGTACATGCGTACTGGGTTGGCATCTATGGCGGCAATACCGACCGACATGCGCTAGAGAGCTACGTGCTGTTAGTAGTGAAGGATATGCTGAAGGGCGAAACGGTGCTGGAGCAGGAACTCAACATCAGGAGGGACTTTATGCCGGAGCTCGTACCGGAAGACGAGTCTATTCTCGAGGATTTTTACCAAGAAGCCGCTCGCACTGTGGCGCAAGAAGTGTCGCCGTTGTTTGACTGAAACGCTTTCAACAGCCGAACCCACCCTCTGATCCTCACAACTCAAAAGGAAAATTAGGGCGATGAAAATACGCGATATTGATACCATTCTGATCGACTCGCCGGGCCGCAAATGGACGATTGTACGGGTCTTTACGGATGAAGGCCTAGTGGGCTTGGGCGAGGCCACGTATTCCAACAAGGAGCCGGTGGTCGTCGCTGCGGTTGAGCATCTCAAACAGGAACTGATCGGCGAAGACCCGGCGCGCATCGAGTACTTGTGGCACAAGCTCTATCTGCGCTCCTCGCTGAGCTGCATCTGGCGCATGGCAGGTCCCGTGTGGATGAGCGCCATGAGCGGCATTGACCAAGCGCTGTGGGACATCAAGGGCAAGGTGGCGAACCTGCCAGTGGTCGAACTGTTGGGCGGCAAGTTCCGCGACCGGGTCGAGGTCTATACGCACTTTGGCGGTGCTAAGCCCGAGGATTCGGCGCACATGGCGCGGAAAAAGGTAGCAGAGGGGTACACTGCGCTCAAGGGGGGAGCGCGGTCGCGGAGTGGGGCTGACTTTGGTCAGTACGCGGACGACGGCCATCCGACTGAGACAGCAGAGCACTTCGCCGCAGTGCGGGAAGCGGTGGGGCCGGATGTCAAGCTGTTGATCGATTGCCACGGCCGCTTCACAGTGGCCCAGTGCATCCGCTTGGCCCGTGCCATAGAGTCGTCCGATCTCTACGTGTTTGAAGATCCCGTGCCGCCGGACGACCTGAACGCTTATCCAAAAGTGCGGCGGGAAATCTCCATTCCGGTCATGGGCAGCGAGCGGCTCAATACCAAGAGCCACTATCGCCAATTGTTGGATCTAGACGGCATCGACGTGGCGCAACCCGACCTGATGTACGCTGGCGGGATCACCGAAGTGCGCAAAATCGCGGCCATTGCCGACACCTTTCACGTTCCCATATCGCCGCACAACACCAAAGGCCCGGTCGGCATCATAGCGGCTGCACATTTGATGGCCTCCATACCGAATGTAGCCCCCATGGAGTTCGTCACCGGCATTGCGTGGCGGGATGAGATTATCACCGAGCCGCTGCGAGTGGAGGACAGTTGCATTGTGCTGCCGGAAGGCCCGGGTTTTGGGATTGAGTTGGATATGGATGGGGTGGAAAAGCACCGCTGGCAAGTGGGCGATCCACACTGAATTAGGAACTGGTGTTACGCGGCACTTCGACAGGCTCAGTGCCCGGTGCTGAGCTCAGTACTTGGCCACTGAGCTTGTCGAAGTGGCCGTAGCGAAGGTGCATAAGGCTGCGTAGCTAGGAATGAGGCGTTGCCGTGAAAAGCATTGCGATTGTGGGCATGGCTCTGTTGATGGCGTCCCCGGCGTGGTGCCAAGCGTACCAACTCGACGAGAGCGGGTTGAACGTCGCTCCGAACCACTGGCCGGAGTGGGGCTTTCCGCTGGGCAGCTTGGACTTCAGCGACGAGGGGGTCCGGCCCGCCTTTGTCCGCGAGCAAGTCAACGCCGTCTTGGACGCTAGGGCGTTCACCTATGGGGATGGGGCGCAGGGTGGTATCCGCAGTGCTGGAACCGACCTTGTGGGGGCCGCCAATATCCTAGATGGCCGGGAGGATACATTCTGGGAACCGGACTTGGCGGACCCGCTCGATAAGTGGTGGGTCGAAATCGACTTGGGGCGGCTGGTGTGGGCGCGGAAGGTGGTGGTGAAGTTCGCCGTTGAGGGCCAGGGCGATCCATTCCTCCAGTTCAAGGTGCTCACCGCCAACGGCGATCCCGCCTTCCTGCAAAGCGAGTCCTTTAGCTACCTACCAGCCGGCCACAGCGAGGGGTTGAATAAATCGCAGCGCGTCTATGAGTTCGAGTTGCAGCCTACCCGCGAAGTGGACCCGGGGCTTACCGGTCGTCTGATTCAGTTTCTCCAGGTGGTGGCGACGGCCAGCGATTTGGGCCAAGCCGGGCAAATCAGTGCCGCGCGCTGGAACAGCCTGCCGGAGGAAGAGCGCGGCGATGTGCTCTACTTCCGCCGCGAGTCGAACGGCGTTTTGCGGCCGATAGACCAAGCGGCATACGAGGCCATTGAGGCGGAATGGCAAGGCCCGGTCGAATACTATCGCCGGGAGCGGCCGCGGCTAACCCAAGTCGAGGTGTGGACCGTGGGCGACAACATTAGCCTTGGAGCCCTGGATCGCGGCGGGGAGATCATCGGCTACGGCAACTTGGGCGCGGAAAAGCTAACCGTAGATGGCGAGTGGGGATCCTTCTGGAGCGTGGAAGTGGGCTTTAGCGGTAACGATCCGGCGGTTGTATTTCAGGATCCGCATCGCAATATCTATTTCGACTTGGGAACCTGGTACTGGGTCAACCGCGCCGCCATTGTCTTTGGCGATAGGTATAGCCGAGCGTTTCCCAATTACGGGATCGCGCTTTCCGACGGCAGCCGCGCACCGGACGGCAGCTTGAGTTATGTCGCATTGACGGCGCGCGGTTTGGAAGGTGGGGAAGGAACCGCGCATCGCGATGTTCTCTTTCAGGACAATGTGTTTCCGCTGACCAAGGCGCGTTACTTCAGGATGAATTACACCTTGGTCAAGGGGTCGGCCCGCCCGGCGATCCGCGAGATACAGCTATACGGACGCGGCTTCCTCCCCGAGGTATCGCTCACGTCTGAGCCGATCGAATTGGGCCGCGCCGCCCGCATTCTGTCGTCCATGCAGTGGACGGCCACCGCGCCGCCCGGCACCCAAGTGCGGGTCCGCACCCGCAGTGGGAACCAACTCGACCAGAACATTCGCTACTTCTCGAACACGGGGAAAGAAGTGACCGAGGCCAAGTACCGCAAATTGCTCAGCTTTCAGCGCGGCGACTCGACTGTTACCATCATCCCTGGTGCGGATTGGAGCCCGTGGAGTCTGCCTTATTCGGTCTCGGGCGCGTCCATCACCTCGCCGAGTCCGCGCCGCTACGTGATGATCGAAGCTACTTTGCGCTCGGACGATCCAGACGCGGCCGTGCTACTAAGCTCACTGCACCTCGCGCTGGACGCGCCCCTCGCCAGCCAAATCCGAGGCGAAATCGCCCCCCACAGAGCGTCCCAGCGCGGACAGCCGCAGACCTTGACCTTGACCTTGCGACCCGCGTTCCAAGATGGCAACAGTGGATTCGACCAAGTGCTGATAGAATTGCCGCCGGGCGCGGAGATGGACCTGATCGACGGAGCCGTGGGTGAAGAGCAGTACGGACGCGATCAGTTAGAGCGGGTGCCGACCGGCCCGGATTCGCTGTGGGTGCGGTTGCCTGCGGAGGTCACGCAGGGGCCGGACGTCGTGTCGCTGCGCTTTTCTGGCGCGCTCTACTTGGTGAGCAATGCCTTTGCGGTGCAAGTCGGGCGCGGCCAAGGGGCCGACCAAGTGTGGCAGCGCGTGGATGCGGGCCGCGGCCTGACCGTGTTTACGCCCTTTACCAAGGCCGTTTTGGGTGAGGTGGCCGCGTCGTCGAATCCGTTTACGCCCAATGGGGATGGAATCAACGACGTGGTGGAATTGGTCTTTCCGGTGTTCCAAGTGCAGGGAGCCAAGGCGTTGATTCTGGAAGTGTATGGCCTAGACGGCCAGTCGGTGCAGCGCATTGAGCAGGCGGTTGCGACTGCTGCGGGGGTCCAGCGGCTGACTTGGGATGGACGGGACCGACAGGGCTGGTTGCTGCCGCCGGGACTGTACGTGTGTCGCGTCGGCGTGGAAGTGGACGCCGAGGGCGAGCAAACTACGAGTACCAAACTCGTGGCTAGCGTGTACTGACAGATGACTTATATAGCGATGCGAAATGATTTGAACGATTCGAGCGGCAAGTCGTCTTGTGCATCCTATTCTGCGTCTATCTGCGTCCATCTGCGGATCATCTCGTGAATGATATAGGATTGCTATATGTCGGCCCGTTCCTCGACGCGGAGGATATGTACAGCGGCTTGCTCAGCTCGCTCTTGGTCTTGTGCGTGGATGCGATAGCCGACCACCACAGCGAGGGTCTCTTGTTGGAAGACCGCACTCAGCGCATCGGCCGACTCGCGCACCCGCTCAATGTCTCGCTGCCCGATTTGATTGGACACCTCCACCGCCACCCACACTGCCTCAAGGTCCTTTTTGCGTTGGGCGCGAATAATCAGGTCTGTAGCGCTGATCCGAGATTCTTGGGCGTCCGTGATAATCTCCGCGTCAAACGCCTTTTCTACCGGATCAAAAAAATCCCCTCTGGGGTCCTGCAAGCTGCCTTGCATTATTCGCGCCCGACGCAGGTTGAACCGCTGACTGAGTAACGGACGAATCCGCCGATAGAGTTTTACTTCTAAACTGTCTCCCTTAAGTTGGGCGACATCGGTTTTGAGTTGGGTGACATCGGTTTTGAGTTGGGTGACATCGGTTTTGAGCACTGAGACGTCAACTTTGAGTTGGGCGACATCGGCTTCTACGCGCTTGAGGCGTATGGGCATACCGAGAAATTCGTCGGTGAGCAAGGCCCGCAGCAATAGGGTCTGAGCGTCGGGGTTGGCTCGCAACTCTTCAATGATGCGACTCACGAGGGATTCAGGGTCGTTCTGGGTCAATGTCGTAGTCATGTACTAGGATATACGGATGAGCTTGGATCGCGGCAAGTGGAAATTAGCCGGTGGCCTATGTGCGACCATTCTGTGGACGTGCTGCGCCGCGGCCGAGCCGCTCGCGCCCTTTGTCGATGTGGCGGCTGAACTCGGCCTGACCCGCGTCCACACGAGCGGCAGCTTGGCAAAGGGCTATATCCCCGAAGCCAAAGGCGGTGGCACGGCTGCGCTCGATTTTGACCGCGACGGCGACCAAGACCTGTACTGGGTCAACGGCAAAGGCGGCGGCCACGCGCTTTTCCGCAACGATGGCCCAGCCGGCTTTGTCGATGTGGGCGAGGTGCTTGGGGCTGCGGGCCTCGGTTGGGGCATGGGCGCGACTAGCGCGGACTTTGACAACGATGGCGACCAAGACCTGTACGCGACGCAATTGCGGGAGAATCTGCTTTTCCGCAACGACGGCGGTCGCTTTGTCGATGTGGCCGCAACGGCTGGCGTGGCCACATCCCATTGGAGCACAGGCGCGGCTTGGGCCGACTACGACCTCGACGGCGACCTCGACCTGTACGTGGCGAGCTATGCGGTATTCGATTCGACGGAGGTTGAACGCTTGGGGGCGCAGTGGAAGGGGGTGGAGGTCTTCGTCGGCCCGAGGGGATTGATGGGGGCTGCGGATGTGTTTTATCGCAACGATGGTGACGAGTTTGCCGACATCACCGCTTGGGCGCGCCTCAACCACCCTTCCCCAGGCTACGGATTGGGCGTCCTGTTTGCGGACGCGGATGCCGACGGCTGGCCCGACTTATTCGTGGCCAACGACTCCAGCCCGAACTTTTTTTATCGCAATCGCGGCGATGGCCGCTTTACCGACCGCTCCCTTCCGGCCCGCTTGGCCTATGGCCGCAGCGGACAAATCCAAGCGAGCATGGGGGTAGCTTGGGGCGACTACGACAACGACGGCCACCCCGATTTGCTCGCCACGCATTTTGAAGACGAGTACAATACCCTCTATCGCAACGAAGGCGATGGCACCTTTGCGGATGTCAGCGCGGAAGCTGCCTTGGCGCGTACGGGGTGGGCGCACGTGGGTTTTGGCGCGGATTTTTTCGACTATGACCACGATGGCGACCTCGATCTGTTGGTGGCCAATGGCCACGTGTATCCGCAGATCGACCGCGCCGGCAGCGGCAGTGCGTACGCCCAGCCCAGTCACCTTTTTGCCAATGTTGGCGACGGAACGTTTACGCAGGTTGCGCTCGGCTCCGAGGTGCCCCGCGTCAGCCGAGGAACCAACGTGTTCGACTTTGACAACGACGGTGACTTGGACGTTTTCGTGGCCAATCTCGACGATCGGCCCTCGCTGTTGCGGAACGATGTGGGCAACCGGCAGAATTGGCTGGGCCTGCGTTTGGTTGGCACGCGCGGCAACCGCGATGGCATTGGCGCTCGAGTGCGACTGGTCGCTGGCGAGCGGACGCAAATCCGCGACCTCATCTGCGGCAGCAGTTTTCTCTCCAGCGAGGACCGCCGCCTGCACTTTGGGCTAGGGCGCGTCAGACGGGTCGATACGCTCGAAGTGCGCTGGCCCGATCAGCACCGCGAAATTTTTACCGACCTGCCGGTCAATCGGTACTTGACGATAGAAGAGAGAAATAGGGATTAGTGCCCGGTTTCTATTAATCACTGATGTTACGCACAGGTCCGGGTATGAGATGCTTCGACTCCGCTGCGCTCCGCTCAGCATGACATTGAGAAGTAGTGCGCCAGCACCTGTCATGCTGAGCGAAGCGAAGCATCTCATACTGGAATAGCCCGTGTGTAACGTCAGTTAATCACAGGGGTAAAGAACCATGCGCTTCTTAAATGTTTACTCATTAATCGCGGCACTGTTGGCGGCTGGCCCAACAACCGCCGAATTGTCGCTTCACCAGCTCAGCGACGCGGTGTATGTGTTGCAAGGCGGTGGCGGCAATGTCGGGGTTTGCGTCGGCGACGACGGCATTCTCTTGGTGGATGATAAATTGGCGTCGCAGACCGATGCGGTGCGCGCCGCGCTAGCCCGTTTTGACGGTCAGCCCCAGTACATCTTCAACACGCATTTCCACGGCGACCACACCGGCGGCAACCGCGTCTTTGGTCAGCACGCGACGATTTTGGCCCACGTCAATGTCCGCAAACGCTTGGCGACAGGCGGTGAATTTGGCAAGCGGCACATTGAGCCTGAGCCGGCGGTAGCCTTGCCCGTGATTGCATTTGAGCAGTCGGCGTCCGTGTTCTTCAACGATGAGGAAATCCGCGCCGTTCACTTTCCCCGCGCCCATACCGATGGGGACATCGCCGTATTCTTCGTCAGCGCCCAGATCGCCCATCTCGGCGACCTGTTCTTCAACGGCATCTTCCCCTTTGTCGATCTAGAGTACGGCGGCGACGTCGAGACTCTGACGCAACACATCGCCGCGCTCATCGACCAGCTTCCCGCAGACGCGAAAATCATCCCCGGCCACGGGCCGGTCGCCACGCTCGACGATTTAAAGGCTTACCACCGCATGTTGGTGGAAACTACGGATAGCGTGCGCACGAGCCGGAGTGCGGGCATGTCGCTCGACCAGATCAGCGCCGAGGGTCTCGATCCGCAGTGGGCGTCGTGGGCGTGGTCTTTCGTGCCAGCGCAGCGCTGGATCGAAACGGTCTATTGGAGCTTGGAAGCGGGGGGAGGAAGCGATTGATGCGAATCTGTGGATGCGCTCTACGCCGAGGGTTTCTCCGAGAAAAATCCGGCTATCCGACCTCTTTTACCGCTCTTGACAGCGGAGGTGGGGCGTTCCATAATTAGGCGCGAACTCAGCGATCACTACTTACAAGCAAGGAGGTTTTTCCTTGAAAGATTTTGCATACTGCGCCCCCAGCACGTTGCGCGAGGCCGTGGCCCTCAAGGTCGAGAAGGGCGAGGCCGCTCGCGTCCTTGCTGGCGGCACCGATTTGATCGTCCAGTTGCGCGGGAAGCGTTTTGCGCCCGATTGCGTCATCGACATCAAGAATGTCCCCGAGGCCAACGAGCTTTCCTACGGCCCCCGCCGGGGTTTGGTCATCGGCGCGGGCGTGTCCTGCTGGCGCATCTATAACGACCCCGAAATCGTCGAGCGATACCCTGGGCTCGTCGATTCGGCTGCCATCATCGGCGGCATCCAAATACAGGGCCGCGCCACCTTTGGTGGCAATTTGTGCAATGCCTCTCCGAGTGCGGACACGATCCCCAGCCTTATTACCCACTCGGCCGTGTGCCACATTGCCGGGCCGGACGGCAAGCGCCAAGTCTCGGTAGAGGATTTTTGCACCGCCCCGGGCCGCAGCGTGCTCGCGCCCGGCGAGATCTTGGTTTCTCTCCAGATCCCGATTGCCAGGAAGAACACGGGCTCTCACTACCAGCGCTTCATTCCGCGCAATGAGATGGACATCGCCATCGTCGGCGTGTCCTCCCATGTCACCTTGGCCAATCGCGGCAAGGAGTTTAAGGCCGCGCGCATTGCACTCGCCGCGGTCGGCCCCACGCCGATTTTCGCCCGCGAGGCCGGCGATAGCCTAGCGGGCCAAGCCGTTTCAGATGAGGCTATCGAAGCGGCCGCGGCAATGGCCCAGAGCGCGGCCAGTCCGATTTCCGATATGCGCGGTCCGGCCGAGTTCCGCACCCATCTCGTCGGAGTGCTGGTCAAGCGCACTCTCGCGGGTGCTGTGGCTCGGGCCCGCGGCCAGTTCGTCGCCAACGCCGTGCAGGAAGCGGCCGGCTAGAGTTAGAAGTGCACCGACCATGCGGTCGGCGATAGAAGATTCTCACTCGCCGCAACAAGCGGCCCAAATTCGGAGTTAAGGTACATGAGCAAAACACACGTCCAAACCACGATCAATGGGGAGCCGACCGAATTTCTCTGCGAGCCGCGCCAAAGCCTGCTCGAAGTATTGCGCGAGACGCTCGGCTTTACCGGTACCAAGGAAGGCTGCAACGACGGCAACTGCGGCGCGTGTTCCATCGCCGTTGACGGCGTCCTCGTCGATTCTTGTCTAATGCTGGCCGTCGAGGCCGACGGCAAACAGATCGGCACGGTCGAGGGCCTTGCCAGCCCGGATAGCCTGCACCCGGTGCAGCAGAAGTTTCTCGAACACGCCGCACTCCAATGCGGCATCTGCACCCCGGGCTTTTTGGTGGCCTCCAAAGCCCTGCTCGACCACAATCCCAACCCTTCCGAGCACGAAGTGCGGCACTGGCTGGCTGGCAACTTGTGCCGCTGCACGGGCTACGACAAGATCGTCCGCGCTGTCCTCGACGCCGCTGAGGAAGTGCACCAAAGCGCCTGAACCCAACGAGGAGGAACGCCATGCCTGCCAACAACGGCTACAAAGTCATCGGCACCCGCCCCATCCGCCACGACGGCGTTGACAAGGTCACTGGGCGCGCCATTTACGGCGCCGACACCCAGTTGGCTGGCTTGCTCTACGGACAGGTCTTGCGCTCGCCCCACGCTCATGCGCGCATCAAGTCCATAGACACGTCTAAAGCCGCGGCCCTGCCTGGGGTCAAGGCCGTCCTCACGGGCACTGATCTGCCCGATGCCGGCGACCAAATGGTTGATCTCGGCGAAGGCCCGGCCCGGCTCAAATACCTGCGCGACAATGTGCTGGCCACGGATAAAGCCCTGTACAGCGGGCATCCAGTCGCCGCGGTCGCCGCCACTAGCGTCCACATTGCCGAGGAGGCGCTCGATCTGATCGAAGTCGAGTACGAGGTCCTAGAAGCCGTGCTCGATGTGCGCGAGGCCATGCAGGAGGGTGCGCCCCAACTTCACGACGACATGACCACCCAAGAGTTTGGGGAAGACATCGGCCGCACGAGCAACCTCGCCACTCACTTTGAGCACCGATTAGGTGATGCCGACAAAGCCTTTGCCGCGGCCGACGTGGTCGTGGAGCGCGAGTTTCAGACCGCCACGGTGCATCAAGGATACATTGAGCCGCACAACGCCACGGCGAGCTGGAACGCCGATGGCCAACTGACGATCTGGACCAGCACCCAAGGTTCGTTCACTGCGCGCGCCCAAGTTGGCGCGGTCTTGGACATGCCCATTTCCAAGATCAAGGTTGTGCCCCAGGAAATTGGCGGCGGCTTTGGCGGCAAAATCCCGATCTACTTGGAGCCGGTTGCTGCCCTGCTCTCCAAGGCGAGCGGCCAACCCGTCAAGATGATTATGACCCGGCCAGCCGTCTTCGAGAGCACTGGCCCGACGCCTGGGTCGTACATCAAGATCAAGATGGGTGCTGACAAGAGCGGCAAGATCGTGGTCGCCGATGCCTATATCGCCTTTGAGTCTGGGGCGTATCCCGGCGGCTTGGTCGGCGCAGCCGCGATGTGCGTGTTTTCGTGTTACGACATACCCGATGGCCGGATCGACTGCTATGACGTAGTGGTCAACAAGCCGCGGAGTTTTGCCTATCGCGCTCCAGGTTCGACGCAGGTGGCCTTCGCCACCGAACATGTGGTCGATCTGCTGGCCGCCGAATTGGGGATGGAGCCGCTGGAGATCCGGCTCAAAAACAGCGCGACGACTGGCACTCGGCGCATTGACGGGGTGGTGTATCCGAAGATGGGCTGCAAGGAGGTGTTGGAAGCCATCCGCGACTCGGAGCACTATCAGAGTCCAGCGCCCGCCGGTCCCAACGGAGGGCGCGGCATCTCGGTTGGCTATTGGTTCAACGTCGGGCTCAAGTCCTCCTGCACGGCCAGCGTCAATGCAGACGGCACGGTCAGCTTAGTCGAGGGTTCGACCGACATTGGCGGGACGCGCACATCGGTCGCCATGCAGTTTGCCGAGACCTTGGGCCTGCGGGCCGAAGACGTCAAACCGCAGGTGGCCGACACGGATTCGATTGGCCACACGGACGTAACCGGCGGCAGCCGCGTGACGTACGCCACCGGCTGGGCCGCGTACAAGGCCGCCCTCGACGTGCGAGACCAGCTCTGCGACCGCGCGGCTCAACTGTGGGAGGTCGAAGCAGGCCAAGTCGAGTTTGAAGATGGCGTCTTCCGTTCCGGCGATAACGAGCTGACCTTTAAGGAACTGGCTGGCCGCCTCGAAGAGACCGGCGGCCCGGTCATTGGCCGCGCTAGTGTGGATCCGGACTCGGGCGTCGGCGGCTCCTTTGCAGCCAATATCGCCGATGTCGAGGTCGATCCCGAGACCGGCAAGGTCGAGATTGTGCGCTTCACGGTCGTCCAAGACGCTGGCCGGGCCATTCACCCGGCGTACGTCGAGGGCCAGATGCAGGGTGGCTCGGTGCAAGGTATTGGTTGGGCGCTCAACGAGGAGTACTTCTACAGTGGAGACGGCCACCTCGACAACTCCAGTTTTCTCGACTACCGGATCCCGACCAGCCTCGACCTGCCGATGATTGAGACCATCATCGTCGAGGTCCCCAACCCGGGCCATCCCTATGGCGTGCGCGGCGTTGGCGAGGCCAACATCGCCCCGCCGCCTGCGGCCATCGCCGCGGCCATTGAGGCTGCCGTTGGCGTGCGGCCGCAGGAATTGCCCATGAAGCCCGACCGCATTGTCGCTGCGTTGCAGGCGCACGAGGATCGGTCCGCGCAGGCTGCCGGCGGTTAGCCCATCATGCCCGTAGCTTGGATTCCCTCGCTGATGCAGAAGCTGACTGCTGGCCAGCAGCAAGTAGAGGTAGAGGGCGCAACCGTGCGCGAAGTCGTTGCCGCGCTCGACGCCCGCTACCCCGGCTTCAAGGAGCGGGTTCTCGATGGCGACCGCATCAAGACCGAGATTGCCATCGCGGTGGATGGCGAAGTGGTCGCGGCTGGGCTAAGGGCTAAGGTGGGGCCTGAAAGCGAGGTCCACTTCTTGCCCGCCATATCGGGGGGCGCGAGTTAGTCAGCCGTACGGATGCAACACAAAGGGCCGGTACTCTAACAAGAGTACCGGCCCCTTTATTTTTTCACCTGCTTTTGAATAATTTCAGTGCGCCCCCGTCGAGCCAAAGCCGCCGCTGCCGCGCTCCGTTTCAGCGAGCTGCTCGACCTCGATCCACTCACCGTGCGTAACCGGCGCGAAAATGAGCTGGGCGATGCGCTCGCCCGGATCGATGGGCTGCTCTTCGGTCGAAAGGTTGACCATGATGACGCCGACTTCGCCTCGGTAGTCGGCGTCGATTGTGCCCGGGGCGTTGAGCAACGTCAGGCCGCGCTTGAGAGCCAAGCCACTGCGCGGCCTGACCTGTGCCTCGTAGCCCGGGGGGATTTCGAGAAACAGGCCCGTGGGAATGAGGCCGCGCTCACCGGGCGCTAACACCACTGCTTCTGATAACGCGGCGCGCAAGTCGAGGCCGGCGCTGTGCGGCGTCTCATAGGTGGGCAGTGGTTGGCCCCCCTTGTTGATGACCTTTACTTGAATAGTCATAGAACTTCAGGCGTCGTCTCATGTCGGTCGCGCCAGCGCTGTTGAAGGCCCCGCATGTACACCGCCCCCATCACATAGGAGACTGAGGCGATGAGGCTGAGTAAGCCGGCGAGAAATACGATCAGCACGCGCTGGGGCTTGGCCTTGATTTCGGGTGGTGTGGCTGGGTCGAGTATCTGCACGGTGGAAGTGGCGTCCTTGGCCTCGATCAGGGCTTGGGCCTCCTGTTGCAACAGGACCAGCAAAAGGGACGTCTGCACGAGTACATCCTTTTCGAGGTTTGCGTACTCTTGGGCCACGCCCGGGATCTGCTTCAGCGGCAGGAAGAGGTTTTCGTCCAGTGGTAGTCGCAGCGCTTTGTTTGGCAGCAAGCCGTTGTCGGTGGGTCTGGGGCCATCGCGCAAGAAAGCGAGGGTCCCCAGCCGCAGGTCAATTTCGCGCTCGAGCTGTTTGACCTTGTCGTGGTTGGGACCTAGCCCCGATTGAATGAGCCGTTGGCGCTCAATTCCGAGCTCCATTACGGCGGTCTGCATTGAGGTGGCCGTCAGGATCACGGCGCGGGATTGATCCGCGATCGAGATGGCATTGTGCTCGGACTGGAACTGTTCCAGCAGCTTCATTTTGTCCTCTAGTTTTTTATCTTCTTCTAGCAAAAGCCCGCGGATAAAGTCCAAGCGGTCGGAGGCCGTCTTATGTGCGAACCGCTTGTTGGTGCTATCGAGCAGGGCGATGTAGTAATTGGCCATGTCGGCGGCCATTTGCGGGTCTTTGTCTAGGACTGATACCGCAAGCATGCCCTCTTCGGTCATGGCGGCCGTGGTATTGTCGGCGAGGGTCTCAAGCGCGTCGGTCAGATTACTGGACTCGTAGCGCTGCATCAAACCGAATTTCTCGATCATCCGCCGCCGCGTCGTCACGCTCCCGATGGTGGCGAGAGAAATGTCAGATGGCGTGCCCCGCTCCCCGAGGCGCAAGGCGGGTATGGGTAAGGACGAGAGCATGCTGGAAAAACCAAAACTCTCCTTCTTCTCGCGGGGGGGCAGAATTTGCACAGTGGCCTCGTATTCCTTTGGCAAGAGGAAGCTGAGGCCACCGGCCAAGACGCAGATGGCCAAGGTGCCGCCGATGATCAGCCATCGGCCCGCGTGCAGTGCTGTTAGCAGATCGATGATGTCGATTTCTTTTTTTGAAGTATTCATTCAGTAGTGCTCCTTGGGATTCTTATGCTAGAAAAAAGCCCCCCTCAACAAGGCCGCGAGGGTCAGAATATTGAAGATGGTGGGAATAGTTTCTCGGGTGAGTGTCCAGTAATCGATGCGCTCCTTCTGGGGCACCCATATTTCGTCGCCGACCTCGACTAACAGGTTGTCTTTGAGTTTCTCGCGGACGCCCGTGCGCGCTCGGACTAGGCGGGCATTGCGTTTGTCGGCGTCGTACAAGTATCCGCCGGCCTTGGTTATGTAGTAGCGCACTTTGCGGCCTGGCTCGTAGTCGATCAGCCCGGCTCGCTGCACTTGACCACTGACGTTGATGGTGTGCCGCTGCATGGGGAAAAAGATCACATCGCCGTTGGCGAGCAAGATGTTCTGCTGCTCGTCGCCATCGACAAACAACCGCTCGAAATCGACCGCGACCCGCCCCTTTTCCTCGCGGGTTTTGGTCTTGAGATAAGCCCGATCCTCGATGTTCATGTCGGTGAGGCCCGCCACCTCGCTCTGTCTCTTTAGCTGCTCTAGCTGCGGGTCTTTCTCGGCCCGTACCTTGGTGCGGATCACCCGGGCACCGATGAGAGACGCCTCGTCGGTGAGGCCGCCGGCCGCGGCCACCACGTCCTTGATGCGGGTAACGCCGGGTTCGATGCGGTAGCGGCCTTGGAACTTGACCTCGCCAGAGATCACGACCGTGTGCGTGGATTGCCACAGCGATTGCGTGCGGATAAAGATCGCGTCGTTGGGGCGCAGCTCAATGTGGCGGATGGTCTCGTAGTCCAGTTCCTCCAGCGTCTCTTTGGTGCCGCCTAGCTCAATGACTTCGGCCTGCTCGGTGCCCTCCTGAAAGCGCCAGAGTTCGGCGCTGATTAGCGGTTTGGAGCGGTTCAAGCCCTTGGCCAATGTCACGAGGTCGCCGAGGGTGTCCCCGGGTAGAAACTCGTATTCGCCCTCTTGGTTGACCGCGCCGAAGATGGACACCGAATGCTTGCGAAACGAGACGTGGACCATGTCGCCCATGCGCACGTAGGGATTGTGCGTGAGGTCGCCGGTGGCGAGGAACATATCGAGATCCACGCGCTCGCTGGTGCCGTCGCGGTGGATCAGTTGGATGGAGCGCCGGCCTGTGTTGCGGTTAGTGGCTTCACCGGCATCTTGGTCCTGCAACGCGACCCGTTGCAATCGGTCCTCAAAGCCGCCAGCCTGTTTGATTATATCTAAAACCCGCGTAGTAGGATGGATGGTGAAGCTGCCCTCGTTCCGCACCGTGCCGGTGACATACGCGGTGAAGAAGCGCATACTCACGAGGGAGATGCTGATGCCCACGTTAGGATATTTGTTTTGGACTGCGGTCGAGAGGCGCTCTTTGGCCGCGGTTAGCGACAGGCCCGAAATGTGAAACGAGCCGACGGTGGGGATGAGAACATTGCCCTCTGGATTGACCTGCAAGGTATAGGGCTGGTCGAATTCGCCCCAGATGTAGAGTTGCAAGACGTCGTTGGGGCCGACGATATAGGTGTCCGGGTCTATATCGCGATCCTGACTGATGCGCGACTTATCCGCGCCCAAGCTGCCGGGCAGGCTCGCCTTATCGGCGGTCACATCCTGATTTAGGGCCGGCAGATCGGCCGCGGAAAGGGGCTGTAGTTTGACTTCTTCGCCCCGTATCAGGCTTTCCAAGCTCTGGGCACTCGCTGGCCCTGCTAGCCCGCAAAAGACGAGGGCGCAAGCAAGGGCAAAAATGCTCGTTGGCATAGTTCCTCCTATTTACCTAATTGCGCTGATAGTATTTCCCTTAATACACGACAGGGACATTGAGGAATAAGATGCTTCGACTCCGCTTCGCTCCGCTCAGCATCTCAGACCACTTCTACTGTCGTGTACTTAGAGTATTTCCCCATAATGCTGATAAAACCGCAACTCCTAGTGTCCACCCGTGTTTTCACGATAGCCTGCCCAAATAGCGCACCCAATTGGCCGCGGCCTCCTCGGCAGTAAACCCGATGAGTTCAGCTAGTTTGGCGGCGACTGCTGCCACCCGTGCTGGATGGCCCGCGACCCCGCCAATGGGCACGGGTGCGTCCGTTTCCAACAGCAGCAACTCGCGGTCGATTTCTGCGACCACGGCTTGGGTCTGCGGGTCGCAGAGGACGGATGGGCCGACGGACACGTAGATCCGCTCCGCACGGCAGATCCGCACGAGTTTTTTGGATTGAGTGAACCAGTGTAGCTGGGCGTTGAGCTTGGTGCGGCGGCGAAATTCCACGGCCCGCTCCAAGGTCTGCCGCTGGGCGCGGCGCGAGTGCAGGTTGATCGGCTTGCTGCACTGTGCCGCTAGGTCGAATTGCTGCGTGAGGACGTCCTGTTGCAGGGCCTGCTGCTCTGGACTGGCGGCCCATTTGTAGTCGAGGCCGGCCTCGCCGAGGATATCGGCCTCGGGCAGATGCGCGGCCAGATAGGCGAGTCCTTCGGCGAGTTCGGCGTCTGTGGCTTGGGTAATCCACGCCGGATGCAAGCCCAGCCCGGCCAGCACCTGATCTGGATACCGCCGCTTGAGCGCGAGGACTGCACGCATGGAGTCGGCGCTTTCGCTGACGGCGACGACCTGCCCTACTCCGGCTTGGGCGGCTGCCGCGAGCACGGCGTCGGCATCGGCGAATTGGTCGAGATGACAGTGGCTATCGACGAGCATCTAGACCAGCCCTGCGGTCTCGCCGCAACCGAGCATCAAGTTGAGGCACTGCACGGCATTGCCCGACGCTCCTTTGCCGAGGTTGTCGAGCCGCCCGACCAGAATCAATCCCTGCTCGGGGGCACCCCAGACCGATAGCTCGACGAAGTTGGTATGGCTCAATTCCGTTAGGTCGAGGAATTTGTCGTCGCGCAGTACAGCGGCTTGGGGTGCGACTACCTTCACAAAGGGACAGTCCGCGTAGTACTCGCGCCAGACTTCGTACACGGCTTCGCGATTGACGCAAGGACGGGCGAAAAATTCTGTGGGCACGGGCGTGCTTACTACCATGCCGCAGAACGAATGATCGACGGACGGCACAAAGAGCGGCTGCTTTTCGCACCCGCTGAATTTCCAGATTTCGGGCAAGTGCTTGTGCGCACCGTCGAGGCCGTACAGGCAGAAAGGCTTGTGCTCGCCTTCCCCCTCGTATTCGGCGATCATCGTTTTCCCCCCGCCGGAATAGCCAGACACCGCGTTGATGGCTAGGGGCGTGGTTGGCAGGAGCAGCCCCTGCGAGATGAGGGGCCGCACGGCGAGGATGAAGCCGACGGGATAACAACCGCAATTGGCGACTCGCTGCGCGCGACGAATCTGCTCTTTGTGCGCGGGCGAAATCTCGGGCAGTCCATAGACCCACTCGGAATGGACCCGGTGCGCCGTGCTCGTGTCGATGACCTTGGTCTGCGGATTTTCGAGCAAAGCGAGGGCCTCGGCTGCCGCGTCGTCGGGCAGGCAGAGGACGCACAAGTCTGCGCGGTTGAGGAACTCGGCTCGCGCACGCCGGTCCCGGCGATGCTCCGGTGGAATGAGCAACACCTCCACATCCTCGCGCCCGGCTAGCATCTGACGAATGCGCAGCCCGGTCGTCCCCTCTTGGCCGTCTATGTAAACCGCAGGTTTTTTCATGGGAAATTATTTTTTGCTCGTATCGCGCAATTCCAACTTCTTGACCCGCTGCAACGCATCTTCGAGCAAGTCCCTATTGGTGGCGATCAGATCGGCTATGACGCCGGTGAGAAACATCTGAAATCCAGCCAACAGCAGAATCGCCGCCAAAATAAGCGACTGCACATGCAGCATCCCTTCGTCCGTAAAAAATAAGAAATAGAGAAAGCGCACGCCGAGGCCAAAACCCGCGACAAAGGTCAAGATGCCGCACAGGGAGAATATCTTGAGCGCGGCGTAGCGCGCATAGGTGCGCAAGCTGATCTCCCCGGATTTGAAGACGAACTTGCCGATGTTGGAAAAGAGGCGCGACTCGCGCGTCTTGGGGTTGGTGCGGACCGCGACAGAAGTCACGGCCAAATTTTTGTATCCGGCCTCGATTACGTGCTCGGCCGTGTGGTCGAAATTGGCAAAGGTCGAAAGCTGGAGCGCGCACTCGCGGCTAAAGGCGCGAAAGCCGCTGGCCACATCCGGCACCTGTAGGCCGGCGAGGCGGCTAATCACCCGGCTGCCCAAGTTTTGTAGGTAGCGCTTGAGGGCGGAGAAGTGGGCAATGGCCTGCGTCTGCCGGTCGCCGATGACCATATCGGCCTGACCGCCTAAGATGGGCGCGACTAACTTGTCGATGTCGCCGCCGTAGTACTGGTTGTCGCCATCGGTGTTGACGATAATGTCAGCCCCCAGCCGCAGGCACTCGTCAAAACCGGCTTTAAAGGCTTGGCCCAGTCCTCGGTTGTGCGGGAAACGGATTACGTGATCCGCGCCGCACTCGTGCGCCACTTCGCTAGTCAAGTCGCTGGAGCCGTCGTCGATGACCAAAATTTCGACTTGATCGATGCCGGGCACTTGGCGCGGGATGTCGCGGATTACAGCGGGCAGGGTCTGCTCTTCGTCAAAGCAGGGAATCTGCACGATTAACTTCATTCATCCCCAGCTTTCCTGCCGGATCTGCTTTTTGTCCAGCCCGTGCTCCTGCAAGAGCGCGACCATGTTTTCGACGAAGCGCGGCTCGGGAGTCTCGCCTTTGGCCCGGGCCGCCCGACGCTCGTAAGGCGTGATGCCCGGGCCGCAGCTATAGGCCATCACTTTGGAGGGGTCGGGCGCGACTTCGCGCAAGAGTTCCTCGGAGATGCGTCCGCTGCGGGCACCGCGAATGCCGCTTGGGTCCTCGCGGGTGATGCAGTGGATGACTTCGAGCTGGTCGGGATACTGCGCCCGCAGTGCATCGAATTCCTCGAAGTAAATGACGTCGCCGCGCGTCTTGTTGCTAAATAGCAAGGTGTGCCTAAGCGGATCGGCGCGATGCAGGCTTTCCACGATCAGGCTCCGGTTGGGCACGATGCCGCTGCCAGCGCACACGTGGACAATGTGCTCGACGCGCTCGCAGACATCGGCGGGAAAGGTGTACGCCCCGGTAAAGCCGCTGATGACTAGCCGCCGACCCTCTTGGATGTAGTACGTCAACAGCGGCGACAACAGCGGCGGGTACGGCGTCTCGCCGCTCTCGTAGCGCTCCTCTTTGATCGTGATGGCGAGGTGCTCCTCGTGAGGCGCAGAAGCCATGGAATAGGCCCGCGGCTTTTCCCGCTGTCCCTTTTGATCTTCTAAATAGGCGGTGAAGTGCTCCAACTCGCCGAACTGATGCGGATCAATGGTGCAGAAGTGGCCGGCCTCGTATTCGATTGGCTCGTCACCAGCCGACATAAAAAGCGTAGTGGTGTCTGGGGTGTCGCGGCGTACGTGGACGACCTCCACCTCCATCTCCCTGACTCTCCGCCTTGGCGTGCGCACGGTTTGCGCTGAGGTGCTCATACTAGTGCTTTCCGGCCAAGTGCGCTTTCATCTTTTCGATCAGGGCATCGTCGTCTGCGGACGAGGCTACCATCTCCTCGAATGCTGCGGCTGTTAGCTCCACTTCCTCCAGGAAGTGCTTGTCAGCCGGTCAGGGAAATACGTAGTCGCCGATGCGTTGCTGCTGGTGCGCCCGCGCTTTGTCGGCGATCCGCGCCAGCCAGGGAATATCGCCGATGATCATACCCCGGGCCCGGGGCTTGAAGTCGAGAGTGTTCCACTCGCTCATAGGGTACCTCCGCGTGGTGATATACAAAATTGCAACCGGCTTCTGAACTCGGCTACACTTGAGTCTGTGCTCAGGCCCTGGGCCAGCATGGCCGCGCATTGCCGCAGCCGCGCATGGGGCCTTTTCCAGTGTTGGCGCAGGGCCTGAGCGTGCGGCTCGCCGTCGAGGGCTGCGCACAACAGGGCTGCGCTGTTCAAAAGAAAAAAAATGCGGTGATAATCGAGCGCCCGCGCCCCGTCGCTGCGCCCGGATTTCTCGGCGTATAAACGCGCTGCGGACGCGTCCAGCAGCGAGCGCATGCGCCCATCCTGCCGACCGCTACCCATACTTGAAGTATACTGCGTCAAGCGTCGTTCCGTCCAGTCCCAACCAATTTTGGCAAATTCGAGAAAGTAGATGCGCGTTCCCTCCGGCTCGACGATTGCGTTGCGCGCGTTGTAATCTACGCTGCCCAGCGCGGCTGGCCGCGTCGCTAGCCAGCCGTGCATGGTTTCGAGTAGCGGCTGTATCCCAGCGTCTAAGGGCTGCTGGAGACGGCGGCATAGCTGTTCGATGCCAGCACGCGCCTGCGCGCCCGCCTCGTCCCAAGCGGCGGCTAAGGCCGCACGGTTGGCGCTTGGAACGACTCTCGGTGCTAGCTGGTCGGCGCGTTGGGCGCACGCACGCTCAATGGCGCATAGCCCGCGTATGGCCTGCATCGTCGCCGCACGGTCCCCGTCTTGAATGGCGTCGTCGAGGGTGCGATCGCCGACCCATTGCAAGAAAATGTAGTGCGCTTCCCGATCAATACCCAGCACGGTCGGCACCGGACAACTCGCTCTGTGCAAGAAGCCGAGCACGTCGCGCTCGACCTCCAACAGGTCGTAAGCCGTGCCCTGCGTCAGCCTGCCGAAGAGCTGATGTTTGACCACGACCTTACGACCATCTGCGTCTTCGATGCGCCAGACCCCTTCGGCGAGCGGAGCGATCGCGCGAACGGGCGGATGTCCCGCACGCACATAGGCTGCGGTCGCCGCGCCGTCGGCGAGGCTCATGGTTGGCCAAAGACGATGATTTGGGCGACGATTTTGCCAGCTTGGTTGTTGAAGCTCGGATTTTCGTTCATGGCCAGATGCAGAATGCCCGCGTGATCGGCAATAAAGTCGCAGCGGCTACCCACGGCAAAAGTCGGCCCGTCGTCGCCGATGCGGGCTATGAGTGCGCCGACATTGGCCCCAGGCAGGAGATACCCCTCGCCAGCCGGCAAGTTGTACAAGCCATCGGCACCACACCAGGCGATTTGGTTGCGCATGTCCGGCGACCAAGTTTCCTCCGCGTCGATGACGACCCGCTGGCCGCTCGCTATTCGGATCAAGCTGTCTTGCCATTGCGGACTAGGCCGCACTGTACGCATAATTGTTACAGCCACAGCACCTTCTCGCTATCAATTAGGAATTAGGAATTATCAGTAATTTAATTTAAAGTGCGTATTGCGATTTCAATGGCGCTAAAGAAATCCTCCGGCCCCAAAGAGTCAAGCGCGGCTCTGCAGCAGCGGCGCATTGCCCTGCTCGGACTCGGCGTGGAAAACCGCGCACTGGCTCGCTTTCTTCACGCGCGCCAGATTCCCTTTGCCGTGTGCGACGCCCGCGACCCAGCCATTCCAGTGGAGGGCGTGCAACAATGGCGCATCGGCGACCGCTATCTCGACGACCTGACTGACTTCGATCTGCTGTTCCGCACCCCGGGTCTGCCGACGCTGGACCCGCGCTTGTGTGCGGCGCGGCGTTGCGGCGTCGAAGTGTCGAGTCAGACGCGCCTCTTTTTGCAGCTATGCCCTGCGCCAGTGATCGGAATCACCGGTACTAAGGGCAAAGGCACTACGACCGCGCTGCTACATGCGCTCTTGGCTACCGACTCTACAGCGAGGGTGTTTAGCGGCGGTAACATCGGCCGACCGCCGCTCGAATTCCTCGACGAGTTGCAGCCAACCGACCGAGTCGTCCTAGAGCTGTCCAGTTTCCAATTGCAGGACCTCGACCAAAGCCCGCATATCGCCGTGGTTCTTTCCGTCACCGAAGACCATCTCGACTATCACGCCGATCGCGCCGAATACGTCGCTGCTAAAAAACCCGTGTGCTGCTACCAAACGCCCGACGATATTCTCATTGTCAATCGGGACTGTCCTACGGCTCGGGCCTTTGTTGACGAGAGTCCTGCCGCCCTTTGGACCTTTAGCACAACTGCTCCGAGCATTCCGGGCGCGTGGCTTGCCGACGGCCAGTTGTGGGCCTGCTGCCCCGGGACGCAGCCGACCGTCATTTGTCCGACAGAAGACATTCCTCTGCGGGGACGGCACAATTGGAGCAATGTCACCGCTGCGGTAGCTGGTGCGTTGGCCTTTGGTGCGCCAGCTACCCATTTCGCCGAGGCCATTCGCTCCTTTGCCGGCCTTCCCCATCGCCTCGAATGCGTTGCCGAGCGCGATGGCGTTACCTATTACAACGACTCATTGGCCACAACAGTCGATGCCACCTGTGCTGCCCTCCGCGCCTTTGACGCACCCCTACTGCTGATCGTGGGCGGCGCTTCCAAAGGGGCCGATTTCAGTGCCTTGGGCACTGCTATTGCCGAGGCTAATGTCCGCGCCGTGCTGCTCATCGGCCAAGAGGCCCCGCGCATTGCCGCCGCTGTACAGCAGGCGGGTGCTGGCGAGATCGTCCACTGCTGCCGCGACCTAGCGCAAGCCTTGGACACTGCCCGCCATCTGGCGCAAACGGGCGATGTTGTGCTGCTTTCGCCGGCCTGCGCTAGCTTCGATCAGTTTGCCAGTTACGCCGAGCGCGGCGACCTGTTCAAGCGGCTGGTCCGCACCGTCGGCGTTGTATGAGCCGCCCGATCTTTTTTACTTTGTTTGTCAATGCCCCCTCACCTGTCCACCAAGAGACGAGAATGGAATAGAACCATGAGCGACCGACCCAATTTGTTGTTCATCATGCCCGACCAGATGCGCCACGACTTTCTCAGTTGTTACGGTGCCCCCCATGTTTCCACGCCCAACATCGACCGGATTGCCGCTGAGGGCATTCGCTACGACCAGGCCTATAGCTTGCATCCGGTCTGCGTGCCGGCGCGTTGTTCGCTGCTGACTGGCCTCAACGCTTGGCGCAATCACGTGCTGACCAACGGCAACCACCTGCGACCGGACCACGCTGCATGCGGCATCCGCACTTGGGCGGAGATGTTGACCGATCACGGCTACCTCACCTCGGCCATTGGCAAGATGCACTTCTACCCGTGGGAAGCCTCTTTCGGCTTTCAACATCGCATTGCCTGCGAGGACAAGGTGTGGGTCAACATCCAAGACGACTACTGGCACTATCTGCAACAGCGCGGTCACCGCAAGTACATGGGCAAGGAGCACGAAGGATACGACGAGCAGCGCGGTGCTTGCGTGTCGCTTTTACCTTGGGATTGCTATTGGGATTACTTCGTCGGCGAGGAGGCGGCGCGCTTCATCCGCGAGTACGACGACGAGCGGCCCTTCGCCTGCATGGTGGGATTTCCCGGCCCGCACGACCCCTACGATCCCACGCCGGAATTTTTGGCTAAAGTAGATGTCGATAAAATTCCCGATCCCGCCCCCGGCGACCCGATCCACCGCGATGTCCGCGAGGGCATCCATCCCCGTCCTCGGCCGGGTGCGCCGATCTGGACTCCAGAAACCGAAGGTCCCTACACCGAGGCGCAGAAGCGCACGGTGCGCGCCCACTATTCGGCGCTCATCTTGCAGATAGACCACGAGGTCGGCCAAATCCTCGCAGCCTTGGAGGAAAGCGGTCGTCTCGACAACACCATCGTCATCTTCTCCTCAGACCACGGCGACTTGGTTGGGGATCACGGTGTAAATGCCAAGGGCAACTTTTACGAAGGTAGCTGCCACGTGCCCATGCTGGTGCGTCAGCCGGGCGGTGCTACCGGTGCGGTGCGCGACGACTTGGTTTGCCTCACGGACGTCACCGCCACCCTGTTAGCCGCGTCTGGTCACGGCGTGCCGGAGTACATGGACGCTAGGCCCTTGCCCGGTTTGGGCTTGGCTGGCGATTCTCCGCGCGACATGCTCATCGGCGGCTTGCAATCCGGTTGGATGGCTTATGACGGGCGGCACAAGCTAGTGAAGTACGGCAACGGCGCGACCGGGCTTTTCGATTTGCAGGAAGATTCCCAAGAACAGCACAATCTCGCCGAATCCGCAGCGCACGCGGCTGAATACCGGCACTTGGACGCCGCGCTGTGGCGCGAAGTCATGCGCTCCGTGCAGGCTTCGCATTCCTACAATTTAGTAGATGCCTCTGAAAGTGGTCCGCTGTGGGCCGATAAGGTGTTTGGTGCGACGGGGTGGGAGCGGGTCTATCCGCACAATTCAATTCGAGGGGAATAAGCAGTCGTAGATGGGCATCACGCGCTGAAACCACGGCGCATCTAATCCAACGCCATCGGCAGCAACGCCTGATTGTAGCCGACGATTAGGCACGTGCCGCAGCGGAACGCGGGTGCCCGGAGCTTGCCGGAACGTCCCAACAGAAGCTGAAGCAATTCCTCGTCTGTGGGCCGTTGCGATGTCAGGTCGAAGCGGAGGACGCGCTGCCCTTGGGCGACGAACAGCTCAGTCGCGTCCGCTAGCAGGGCGAGGGCGGCCGTGCCTGCGACCGGTTCTTTGGTCGCGCTCTGCACGATGCCGTCGGCAATGTTGTTCTGCACAAGAAACTCTTGTGCGCGCTTGCAGCTCGTTCAGCCGGGGCGGTGGTAGCGCCATTCCAAGGCTTGGACCATTGTTCAGGTTCCCTCAGATGTTGTAGTGTAGCCCGCACTCTTTGTGGTCGTCTGCGTCGTCGGCTTGTTCGTTGAACCAACGCCAGCGACCATTGCGCTTGGGTTCGTCGGGCCGGATCGGGGTGGAGCAGATGATGCAGCCAAAGCTCGGGTAGCCTTGGCCGTAGAGCGGATGCACCGGCAAGTCGTTTGCCCGCGTAAACTCCATTAGCTCCTCTTCGCTCCAATCGACCAATGGATTGAGCTTGACTATTTTGCGCCGGGTGCTGTACTCGTCGATTAAGACCGCCTTCTTGGCCGTCTGCTGGCGATGCACGGACTGGTCCCAGCGCTGCCCCGAAATCCAGCAGTCGGCGGTCTGCAACAGCGCGTTGTTGGGCCATTCCTTCCGCACTTGGCAGCAGTGCTCCTGTTTTTCCTTGGAGTCGAAAAACAAGTACTCGCCGTGGCGCACGACCATCCGCTCGACATCGCCGCGCTTGGGTTGGATGACCTCAAAGTGGCAGCCGTAGCGCGCTCGGACTTCCTCCATAAAGGCGTAGGTCTCGGGGTGGAGCCGGAGGGTGTCGATGGTGGCAAAGCGCAAGTTCAGCCCCATCGCCGTCGCCATGTGGATCATCGCCACGCCGGTGTACTGGAAGCTGGTGTTGAGTACGGCCCGGCCGGGAAAGGTCTCGCTGGCCCAGCGCAAAAGATCCTCGGCCGGCATCTGCTCCAATGCTAGGTCTCGGAGGTATTCTACTAGCTGCTGATCTCGCTCTTCGCTGGACGAGGGCGCTAGGGTCTTTTGGTCTGCGGTCGTAGCGGTCATAGACTTTTAATGTAAGGATAAGAGCAGATTGGAAAAATAGATCGCCGAAGTCCGCATCGCGTGCAAGACTGGATGGCACGCCCGCGCCTAGTTTGCCCTTGCCATTGTTTCAATGCCAAGAGAGTTTTTTCAAGGTCGAGTTTGGGAATTACGAATTGGGCGGGGGGCAATTCGTAATTCCTAATTCGTAATTCCTAATTGTTTACGTAAGACATGAACGCGCAAAAACTGCTAGAGTCAGCCGACGCAACCGCGACCGCGCGGATTGCCGCCGTCCTGCCCGCTGAGGAGGAGGTGCTCATCCGCGCCTCGACGGATTTGGCCGCCGATGGGCGCTTTGGCCGCCAGTGGCTGGTGGCCACCCCGTGCCGCGTCCTCGTCGTGCCCGCTCAGGGCGAGGTCGTCGATATCCCACTCGCCGCGCTGGCCGAGGTGCGTACCGACGCGATTGTTGGCGGTGGTCAGTTGGAGATCGAGCGAGTGGATGCGCCGACCTTGTCGCTGAGCTACACCAGCTCGGAGGCCGAAAAGATGTCCGAGGTGGCGCGGGGTTTGGAGCAGTTGCGTCAGGGGCAGCCGTTTGTCGTCAATGGGCACTTGGACCGGACCCGCTGCGAGCGTTGCCAGCGACTCTTGCCGGAGAAAAACGGCATCTGTCCGGCGTGTATCAAAAAACTGGCGACCCTCAAGCGCATCGCTAGCTATCTCGGTCCGTACAAGCTCAAGGCGAGTATCTTGGCCTTTGCCTCCATTGCTACTACGGCTGCGGAGCTAGCCCCACCGCTGATTACCAAGCGCATCGTCGATGAGGTGTTGGTCCCGGTGGAGGGTCAGGCCACGGGCTTCGACCTGAGCTCAGCCGAAGGCTTCGACGAGCGCATCCATCTCTTGGGCCTGTTCGTCTTGGCCTTGGTCGGCGTCCGCTTCTCGGCGTGGGTGGCCGAATGGGCTCACGGCTGGATTGCGACTTGGCTCGGCGCGCAGCTCACCGCGGATATTCGCTCGAACCTCTATCGTCGGCTGGAGATGCTGTCCTTGCAGTTTTACGACAAGCGCAAGGTCGGCTCCCTCATCTCACGAGCCACCCGCGACGCTGGCATGTTGCAGGACTTCCTCGTCGATGGCCTGCCCTATATTGTCATCAACGGCCTGATGGTCTTCGGCATCCTTGGGTTTTTGTTTTGGATGAGTTGGTCGTTGAGCCTGTACGTGTTGATACCCGTGCCGCTGATCATGCTGTGGGGGGTGATTTTTTGGCGACGGCTGCGCGGGTTTTTCGTCAAGTGGGGTCAGGTCTGGTCTGGCCTGACCGAGCGCACGGTAGAGACGCTTTCCGGCATCCGCGTGGTCAAGGCGTTTGCCCAAGAGGGCCGGGAAATAGCGGCCTTTGCCAAGCCCAACGGCCGGCTGCGCGAAGTCGCCGAAAAGACCGCGGTAAATCGCGGCGTGTTTTTCGCTACCATCACGTTCTTGACGGGTTTGGGCGTCTTGGTAGTATGGCTGCTCGGCGGGCTGCAAGTCCTCGGCGGAAAAATGACCTTGGGCACGCTGTTAGCTTTTTACTCGTATATGTGGCTGTTTTACGGTCCCTTGGAGTGGTTCGGCCAAGTCAATTCCTGGATGTCGCGGGCCTTTGCCGGAGCCGAGCGCATCTTCGAGGTCATCGACACTCCGCCCGAGGCATACGAGGATCCGACCGCCAAGCGGGTACCGCGGATGAAGGGGGGCATTCGCTTTGAAGGCGTCACGTTTGGCTACGACAAGAGCAAGCCCGTGCTGAAGGATTTTGACTTGGACATCCAGCCGGGCGAGATGATCGGCCTCGTGGGCAAGTCTGGGGTCGGCAAGACGACGACCGTCAACCTCATCGCCCGCTTCTACGATGTTGACTATGGGTCGATTGCGATCGACGGAATCGACATCCGCAAAATCCACCTGCGCGATTTGCGCTCGCAGATCGGCATCGTGCTGCAGGAGCCGGTGCTCTTTTCCGGCACCATTGCCGAGAACATCGGCTACGGCCGGCCCGGCTCCTCCTTTGCGGACATCATGGCGGCCGCTCGTGCGGCCAACGCCCACAACTTCATCATGGCCAAGCCCGATGGCTATGAGACCCAGGTTGGGGAGAAGGGGGCCGGGCTTTCGGGTGGGGAGCGCCAGCGCGTCTCCATTGCCCGCGCCATCCTCCACAACCCCCGCGTACTGATCCTCGACGAAGCCACTGCCTCGGTCGATGTGGAGACCGAGTTGCAGATTCAGGAGGCGATTCAGCGGCTCGTCGAGGGCCGCACCACCGTGGCCATTGCCCACCGGCTTTCGACTCTGCGCAATGCCGACCGGCTGATGGTCCTCGACGACGGCCGCATCGTCGAGTCGGGAACGCACGCCGAGCTTATGGCCAAGCAGGGGACCTTTTACGAGTTGGTCAATTTGCAAAGAGAGGTGGCGGAGATCATCGCCATTAAGGAATAGACCATCCATGTCCACCTTTTTGGAAAATCTGCCGCACGCCGTCGAAGCCAAAGTCGAATCGCGCAAGGGCCGCGAGGAAGAAGTCCTAATCCAGGTTGCCACGGATATGGCTGGCGAGGATCGCTTTGAGCAGCGCTGGTTGGTCGTAACGGCGAAGCGCCTGATGGTCCTCGACCCCAACGGTGCGAGCGGCGACGTGGAATTTTCGCTGCAAGCGGTCAAATCCGCCCGCATTGAGGCGCTCGTCGGCGGCGGGCGCTTGGAATTGGAGCGCAAAGAGGGCGCACCCGCTCATCTGTATTACTCCAATTCACTGGCGGCCAAATTCGCCGAGGTCGCCGAGGGCATCGAACAGCTCAAAAAGGGCCAGGACCTCAATCTGCCCCACGAGTTGGACCGTACCCACTGCGAGCAATGCGGGCGCCGCCTGCCCGAAATAGGCGGGATATGCCCGGTCTGCATCGCCAAATTCGATACCTTCAAGCGCCTCGTCGGCTACATGCTGCCCTATCGGCTCCAGCTAGCCTTGTTGCTGAGCCTGACTGTGGCATCCTCGCTTTTGGAGTTGGCGCCGCCCTATATCGTCAAGCATCTCATCGACGATGTACTCGTCCCCGGTACCGCCGCTGACATGCTCTACTGGCTGGTCGGCGGCCTTTTTGTCATCGGCGTCGTCGAGTGGTGCGTCGGTGTGGTGCGTCGCTGGCTCAACGTCCGGGTCGGCTTCCGCGCCATTGAGCATTTGCGCACGGACTTGTTCAAGGCGCTCCAGTACCTGCCCCTGCGCTTCTACGACAAGCGCAAGGTCGGCGCGTTGATCTCGCGCATGAACAACGACTCGGAGATGGTCGAAGACTATCTGCTCTTTGACATGCCCTACATCGTCTCCAATGCCGCGATGATCGTCGGCATCTTGGGGCTGCTGTTTTACATGAACTGGGAGCTGACCCTGTACGTGCTGGCCCCGGTGCCGCCGATCATTATTGGCTCAAGCCTGATCTGGAATCGCCTGCAGCGCTTCTGGGGCCGTTGGTCGGCGCGCTGGTCGCGGCTTACTACGCATCTCAACGAGTCGATCTCTGGCATCCGCGTGGTCAAGGCTTTCGCGCAAGAGCACCGCGAGTCCGAGCGCTTTGATCAGCGCAACCACGCCCTGCGCCAAATCAGCGTCAGCGCCGAGCGCTCGTGGTTGGTCTTCTTCATGGTGACCAACTTCTTTATGAGCTTTGGCGGATTCTTTGTGTGGTATTTCGGTGGTCAGCAGATCGTTGGCGGCGAGCTGTCGCTGGGGGAACTGATGGCCTTTATCGCCTATCTGTGGATGCTCTACCACCCGCTCAAGTGGTTTGGCGATTTCTACAGCTTCATGGTGCGGGCCTTTGCCGGGGCCGAGCGCATCTTTGAAATCGTCGATGCGCCCTCCGAGCCTTTTGATCATCCCGGTGCCGAGCGCATTCCCGCGCTCAAGGGCCAAGTCGCCTTTGAAGGCGCGGCCTTTGGCTACGACCCGGGCAAGATCGTCCTGCGCGACCTCGACTTGGTGGTGCAGCCGGGCGAGATGATCGGCTTGGTGGGCAAGTCTGGGACGGGTAAGAGTACGCTGATCAACCTCATCACGCGCTTTTACGATGTCTCGCACGGCCGCCTCGCTATCGACGGGGTCGATATCCGCAAAATCAGCCTGCGCGACCTGCGCTCGCAGATCGGCATGGTGGCCCAGCAGTCGTTTTTGTTCAACGGCACGATTGCCGAAAACATCGCCTACGGCAAGCCCGGTGCCACGTTTGACGAGATTCTGCGCGCGGCCTGCGCGGCCAATGCCCACGAGTTCATCGTCAAAAAGCCCGACGGCTATGACATGGTAGTAGGGGAGCAGGGCGACAAGCTGGCCGGCGGTGAGAAGCAGCGCATTTCCATTGCTCGGGCCATTCTCCACGATCCGCGGATCCTGATCTTGGACGAGGCGACTTCGTCGCTCGACACGCCGACTGAGAAAAAGATCCAAGAGGCGATTCAGCGGCTGGTCAAAGGTCGCACGACCTTCGCCATTGCCCATCGGCTTTCGACGCTGCGCAGCGCCGATCGCCTTGTGGTCCTCGACGGGGGCAAAATAGCTGAGATTGGCACGCACGAGGAACTCATGGCGCGCGAGGGCATTTTCTACAATCTGGTGAACACCCAACGCGAGACTTCGGCGGTCATGGCCACTAGCGGCTAGTGAGGAAAGACGCAATGACAGATAGCGAAAAACTAGCGATCATCCCGATTACCGTGACGCATCCCAAGCGCGTGGAAATCGCCAATTTGCGCCTCTTCCGCGAGCCGGCTTGGATCTTGCGCTTGACCATCGACGGCGACCGCTCGTACCTGAAGGTGAAGGTCGTGCGCGCCGCGCCGCTGTCGCATCCGACCCGCTACATCTGCCTCCTCGACGCCAAAGACGAGGAGATCTGTATGATCGACGATCTCACCGAGCTCGACTTAGAGGCGCGCACCTTGATTGAGGAAGAATTGGATCGTCGCTATTTGACGGCGGCGATTCAGCGAGTCAATGCGGTGCGCAACGAATACGGCACCTCTTATTGGGACGTGCAGACCGATCGCGGCCCGCGCGAGTTCGTCGTCCAGAACGTCTCGGAAAACGCCCAATGGCTCGGCGACCACCGGCTGCTGATTATCGATGTCGATGGCAACCGTTTTGAAATTCCGCGCCTCGACGAACTAGATAAGAAAAGTTTAGCAGCGGTTGAACAGGTTGTCTGAGTAGCGCTCGTTGTTACAGCCGTGCCGACCAGCCCCGCAAGGGGTTGGTTTTTCTTACCCAGCACAAAACAAGCCGGCCTTGTCGCCAGCGGCCATCTTCTCCTATCTTCAGAGTGTTCAGCATTCCTTGCAGATCCCGCTTAGTCGGGTCATCTGCTGAATACAATAGCCGATACCCGGCGAAGGGTCGCTCCCTTCTGCCTTGGCAAATAGGTAGAGACATCGCTGCACTCTGCAGGGAATGTTGAACATGGCCCGGCCCCCGAGGGGGCCGCCTGTTCCCCTTCTCCGAAGGAGATGGGTCATATGTCGCACCTGAAGGTGCGGTGAAGCACGCCTGAAGGCGCGGTGCAAACCAAGGCAACTTGCTCATTACCATCCCATCCGCTGTCTAGAGCAGAAGTTCTTTTTAGACCGCTCTGTATGTGCGCCTTGCTCTGATTTTGGCAACACACCTTCTAACCGATTGAGGGTACCGTGAAAAAGGTACGTCGCCCTGTCGATCTATACCGAGTCGAAGGGCATCCCGCGTTATTCGCCTCTGGGGAGACTATTATGGCCGCGCTCCAATACTACAGCCCCCAACTGGCCGACGAGCGAGCGTACTACGGGGCCTTGATGGGCTGGTCGTTCTTTTTTGACGCCGAGGAGAAAATGCCGGTCGGCCTACCCGCCGACGAGTTGCTTCACCGCAACTTGTACTATCTCTACGGAATAGAGCGCCGCGAGGTGCGCCGCGACAATTTTGCCGATTTGTGGCAGGCGATTGAGGAGTCGATTGCCGCAGATCGAGTGCTGCTCGCTTGGGTAGATGCATGCGATGTGAGCGATGCGGCCTTTCGCTATGATCGCACACCCGGTGCCAGCGAAGCCATGCTCATCTACGGGTTCGATCAAGCGGCGGATAGGTTGACGATTTTGGTTAATCCGCAGGGCTTTGTGGGGCAGGTACCGCTTTCTCGTCTGCCTGAGATGTTGCCCGAACTGGTGGTGTACGACTACGCAGTGCCCAAGGGTCTCGACCCTTATCCAGTTGAAAAAATGGAGCAGGTTCTCTTGGATGATGTGCGGGAAATGCTCGCGGGCAACAAGGTCGGTCGGGTAGAGATGGGCCTACCGGCCGCGCAGCGCTTTGTCGAGGAGATGGAGCGTCATACTGAACAGGACGAAGAGAGCCTGCGCGTTTGGATGCAGGAGGTGTTTAGCCAGATAGCCCTACTCGGCCCACAGCGCCAGCGACTGGACGACAATTTGCGGCGGCTAGCGGCGGCAACCGGCTCGGGTGCGCTGTCGGCTGCGGCCGATGCGTTTGGGGACATAGGCCGGCGTTGGGAAGTGACGCGCCAATTATTCTTCAAAGGGGCGTGCAACGACCCGGCGATCATGCTAAAGCGCATCCGCGAGTACGTCCAGAGCCTGCTGAGCCTAGAGGAGGCGCAGGCTCGATTTCTATTGCGGCGGTTGTAGCAGGTCCGTTAGGACTTTGCTTGGAACTGTGATACGCAATCGTTAGTTTGCTTCTAGGGCCGTAACAAAAACCTTTACCCCAACAAAGGAACCGCCATGGAAGCTCCTCAAGCAGAAATGAGCGTCGTCGGCCGCATATTGCGCGTCTTCTACGCTCCATCCGAGACCTTTGAGGCCGTAGCCGAGCAGCGCAGTGCGGCCGACTGGCTGGTGCCGACTTTTATAGTCGCGGCGGTGGGCTTCTTTTCCACGTATTTAACTTCGCCTATCTACGTGGCTGAGGCGATGGAGCAGATACGGGAACAGACGCCCGCGGAACAGCCCAATGTAGAGGGCACTGGAGACGCCATCCGGATCAGCGGGCTGATTGCTGCGCCGGTTATGGCGTTTGTCATGCTCTTTATTGGCGCTGCGATCTACCTCTTGGTGGGCAAATTGCTCGGCGGCTTGCTCGGCTATGGCCATTGCCTGGCCCTCGTCGCGTACACGTCGCTGATTGCCATTATCCAGCACATTGTCAAGACGCCGCTGGTCTTGGCCAATGAGACAATGAATGTGCAAATAGGATTGGGAATGTTCCTCTCCGAGGAGGCCCGGCAAAGTTTCGGGGGCCACTTATTGTCCCTCATTGATCCTTTTGTCGTCTGGATGGTGGTCATCGCCGGCCTCGGTCTGTCTATCGTCGGGCAAATAGAGCGCAGCCGCGCCTATGCAGGCGTTGCGGCTATCACGCTGCTCTTCCTCTCCATCGGCGCATTCTTCAGCACTCTCGGACCTGGAGGCTGAGGTGGCAGCCAAGAAGCGCCGCCTGCTGAAGGTCCTCGTCTTCTTGCTCTTGGCCGGCTCGGTTGGGGCGGCGGTCTATGTCAACTTGCGGCAGGAAAAGGCCGAAGAGACATATCCCACGGCGCTCGTCGAGCGGGGTGCGGTCGTCGATAAGCTGGCTGAAACGGGCCGCATCGAGCTGGTGCGGACCGTGGAGGTCAAATCGACGATTGCCGGCGAAATCCGCGATTTGCCCATCGAGGCTGGCGCGTGGGTGGAGACCGGCGAGCTGATGGCCGTCATTGAGCCAGATCCCAATCAATCGCTGCAATTGTATCAGAAGCGCTCGAGCGTGGAGCAGGGCAAAATTGACCTAGCCGAGCAGGAGCGGAACTTTGAGCGTCAGAAAGCCCTGTTCGACCGCAAGATGATACCGGCCAAGCAGTTTGAGGAAGCCGAGGTGCGCCTGACGCGGGCGCGCACTGGCCTGCGCTTGGCCCAGCTCGAACTCGAAATGCTCGAAACCAAGGCCAACTTGCAGCGCACCCAGCTCTCAGAAGACCAAGTCGCGCTCGACGAGGTGCGTGTCCTCGCCCCGATTGATGGCATTGTCATCCGCCGCAACGTGGAAATCGGCGAGGTGGTCTCCTCCGGGCTTTCGTCGTATTCCGGCGGGACGATGCTGTTTGAGATCGGCGATCCCAGCCGGATGATCGTGCGCGGCGACATTGCGGAAATCGACATTGGCCGGGTGGAGATCGGTCAAGACGTGGACATTATCGTGGATGCGTATCCCGACACCACGTATCGCGGCCGAGTGCGCTGGATCGCGCCCGTGGGCCAGCAGAAGCAGGGCAGCACCATCGTCACCTTTGACACCGAGATCGAGATTACCGACAATGCGCCGCGCCTGCGCCAGGGCATGTCTTGCGACATCGACATTCTGTTTGCGCGGCGCGACAGCGCGGTGTACCTGCCGGTCGAGCGGGTGCTGGAGGTCTTTGACGACGAGGACGGAGAAGACGAGCGCGAGGGAATGCGCGGCCGCTTTGTCGCGTATATCGCCCAGTCGCCGGATTCGTTGACCGTCGCTCCAGACAGCACGCGCTCGGACAGCACGCGCCCAGACAGTGCGCTGCAACTGCCGCTGAATGCTTTCGCCGAGGTGGAATTGGCCATCGGCATTGAGACCTCGACCCGCCTCGAAATCCTCTCCGGTCTCACCGAAGGCGACCGCGTCGCCGAAGAACCGAGTGTCCTTCGCAGCAAACTGGAGGAGGAGGACGGGGAGAAGGACGAGGACGAGGACGAGAAACGCTGAGGTTGCGTCCTGAACTCAACATCGAGCAACATCCTCTATGAGGAGCCCCACCGTTCTTCAGGTCTTACCATTTTTGGCCACCACGATCCCGAGTCACTCGTGCATAAGCTGGACGAAATTGCGGAAAGAAGGGCGTGAATGGGAGAGGCAGGTCATGGTACCAGAAGTATTTTACATCTCACCGAGTCCCTATGCTCTTTTTTGGGTCTCTATTGGATTTCCGGCTTTTATCGTGGCTATCACTTTGGGTATTCTCGGACTAGTTTTGTACGGTATGGAGCCGCCGCAAAAAAACGGGAGAAATATTATATGGACCCTCTATCCTGTATTCTTATTCTGCTTGGTGGGTGGCTCCACTGCCTTGGTATTAATCATCGCGCCTAGAACCAGAGCCGAGATCTCCCAAGACAGGCTACAGATACACAGTCTGCTGTACGGTCACGATGTGTCGCTGAAATCGCTGGATCCTTCTGAAGCAAAAATATTGGCATGGTCGGACATCCGCATCCGCGCCCGCTTAAACGGTAATAGTGGGTCTGGGCCTAAGATGGGATGGTTCAAAATAAACGATGGGGAGAAAGCCCTGTTAATTGTTACCGATGTTACCGAGCTTTCACAGATCGTATATCTGCCTACTCAGAAAGATTATTCGGTCCTGTTGACCCTAGACAGGCCGCGCGAATTTCTCGCTGCTCTCAGCGATAATCTTGAGGACGAGGAACGCTGATGCCCGTTCTCGACGCAAAAAGCTAGGGGATTGGTAGGATCGACAATCTTAACTACTATGCCTAGGAAGATACGAGAACTTATGGCAGATCTAGAACGGGCGGGCTTCCGCCTCCGAAAGAACAAACGCGGCGGAAGCCATAGACGATACCAGCACCCTAAAGGTCCACAGGTAACGCTTTCGGGGAACCGAGGCGATGATGCCCACCATTATCAAGAAAAAGAAGTAAAAGAAGCCATTGAGGAGGCTCTAGAATGACCTTGAATGCAACGAGGATGCACGACGGCCCCGCGGGCGACAAGGCCGCCCTATCGTATCCCCTCGTCGTCGAGTGGTCGGAAGAAGATCAAGTCTTTATTGGTTCGTGTCCGGGAATTGCAGGGCCTTGTTGCCACGGATCAGACCGCAGAGATGTACTCCGCCAGCTAGTCAAGATCGTGAGTGATTGGCTGGAAGATGAGGAGGAGTAGGAGCTGATCGCGCAGGCGTCTGAGGTGTGGGTCAAGGCCGAAAAAGGAGTCATTGAGGTGAGTATTGCGAATTCGGAATTCTTCTAAATTCATTGAATATCATATAGTTGTGTTCATTTTTGAAATTTAGTCAATGGACTCTGAATAAATTTAGTCAACGGATTCTGAATAAATTTAGTCAACGCTTTAATTGCTACGTTTTCAATCCGCAGGACGAAAAACGCCAATGACCGTTCTCGAACCCCTCTTTGCCGGCTTGGGTCAGCTCCGGGCGCACAAGCTGCGCTCGCTGCTGACGCTGTTGGGCATTGTCATTGGCGTGGCGGCTATCATTGCCGTGGTGTCGCTGGGGGAGGGATTGCGCCGCGAAGTGATCTCGCAGTTTGTCTTCAGCGGCGGGGCGGGTATGATCGAGGTGGAGCCGCCGCGTCAGTGGGTGCGCAAGGATGGCCGCTGGGTGCGCCGCCCTTGGGAGGAGCATTTGACCGCGGCCGACATGGCGGCCATGCTGCGGGAAATCGACGGGCTACACGCGCTCGTGCCTAGCGTCGAGGGCAGCGCTTCGCTCCAGCGCGGCAAGACCACTGTGGATGCGCGCTATACGGGCACGTCCGGGGCGTTTAACGAGGGCTTCAACTGGCCTGTGATCAGCGGTCGGCCCCTGAGTGCGGACGACTTGCGCTTCGCCCGCAAGGTCTGCTTGCTCGGCGACGATGTGCATAAAGACCTCTTTCAGGGGGCCAACCCGCTGGGCGAGGAAATCCTGCTCAACGGCGACCGCTACGTGGTGATTGGCGTACTCGACGAGCGCGTCCGCTTTGGCCGCAGTGACGGCAACATCGTGTTGGTTCCGTACACCACGGCCCAAAAGCGGCTGCGCGGCGAGGATCACTTCTCGGAACTCACGCTCTTCGTCGAGGATTTGGCTGCTGTCGAGCGGGTCGTTGCTGCAGTGCGTCGCGTCCTGCGGCGACATCACGAGCACGGCGACGAGTTCAGGATCGAGACTAGCCAGGGAGAGATAGACGATGCCAATGAGTTCTTCCGCGTCCTGCAGCAGGTGGGCGGTGGGATTGCGGGAATTTCGCTGTTGGTCGGCGGCATTGGCATTATGAACATCTTGCTGGTGTCGGTGGCCGAGCGCACCCGCGAGATTGGCATTCGCAAGGCCCTCGGCGCCAAGCCGCGCCACATCCTCGGCCAATTCCTCGCCGAGTCCGTCGTATTGAGCATGGTCGGCGGCCTGTTGGGCATCCTCACTGGCTTCGGATTTGGCTTGGGGGCGGCCTTCGTCATTCAGCAACTCGCGCCCGGCGCGCCCTTTACTAGCATTGTCTCGGCTGAGTCTGTGCTCTGGGCCGTCGGCTTTTCATCGGTGGTTGGCATCTTCTTCGGCGTCTATCCCGCCTTTCGCGCTGCCCGGCTCGACCCGGTAGAAGCGCTGCGTCGCACGTGATTTTCCTCGAATCCATCCGCATTGCCCTCGGGCAAATATGGGTCAACAAGCTGCGCACGGCGCTGACCTTGTTGGGCATGATGATTGGAGTCGGCGCGGTCGTGGGCATCGTGTCCATTGGCGAGGGGATGCGGCAGTTCGTCATCGACGAGTTCGGCAAGTTAGGCGGGGCGCAGTTCGTGATGATCTCGCCGCAATACATGCAGCTCAAGGACGGCCGCTGGGTGCCCAACCCCCGCTCTAAGCCCTTGACTATGGACGACCTGCGCGTGGTCGAGCAATCCTCCGACCGCTTGGCCGCGGTTCTGCCTTCTATGAACAGTGGAGCCAATCTGCGCTATCGCAAGGCCAGCTACCAGAGCCGGGCGGCTGGGACCTTGCCCGAGTTCGCCGAGGTGTACAACTGGGAGGTGGCCGAGGGCCGCTTTCTAATCAACGCCGACTTGGACAAGCTCCGCCGGGTCTGCGTGATTGGGCAAGAGGTGCGCGAGGAGGTGTTTGGCTTGGCTCCCTTCTTGGGCCGCGAGCTCAAGCTCAACGGTCAACGCTTTACGGTAGTGGGTCTCATGGAGGAGCGCCAGACCTTTGGCGAGGACTGGGGAGATCAAGTGCTGGTACCGGTGACGACGGCCCAGCGACGTCTCGCCGGCAACAAGTACATCCAAGCCATGGTAGCCCACGCCAAGGAGCAAGAAGACGTGCCCGACATTACCGAGGCTATTGAAAAGGCACTCAAAAAGCGCCACGGCCCAGAGGCTAGCTATCAGATCGTCAGTGGCCGCAGCATCCTAGAGCAGGTTGAGCAGACTATTTTGCTGTTGAAGTTGGTCGTGGGTGGGATTGCGGGGATTTCGCTGTTGGTCGGGGGTATTGGCATTATGAACATTTTGCTGGTGTCGGTGGCCGAGCGCACCCGCGAGATTGGCATCCGCAAGGCCCTCGGCGCCAAGCCGGTGACGCTGCTGTGGCAATTCGTGATTGAGGCGATGGCCTTGAGCTTGACGGGGGGCGCGCTCGGGGTGGCTGCGGGCTATGGGTTGGGCGAGGGCATTGCGCGCGTCATTTCCCATTACAGCGAATTGGACTTTCCCAGCATTGTCTCGCCGGAGGCCACGCTGTTCGTGCTGGCCTTGTCTATCGCGATAGGTCTTTTCTTTGGCATCTATCCGGCGGCCCGCGCTGCCCGGCTCGATCCGGTGGATGCGTTGCGCTCGGAGTGATCTCGTGCTGATCGAACTGAATGACATTAGCAAGGTATATGTGCGCGGCACTGAGGAAGTACACGCCTTGCGCTCGGTGGATTTGGCGATTGAGGACAATGAATACGTCGCGCTGATGGGGCCTTCTGGCTCGGGCAAATCCACGCTGATGAACATCTTAGGCTGCTTGGATTCGCCCACGGATGGGACGTATCGCTTGGACGGCACGGATGTGTCGGGCATGAATGCCAACGAGCTCGCCGAAGTGCGCAACAGCCGCGTTGGCTTCATCTTCCAGACCTTCAACTTGCTGCCGCGCGCGTCGGCTTTGCAAAATGTCGAGTTGCCGCTGATTTACAATGGCCAGCGCCGCAAGGTGCGCCGCGCCCGGGCGATTGAGGCGCTGGAGCGGGTTGGTTTGGCCGACCGCATGACGCACCGCCCGACCGAGTTGTCCGGCGGCCAATGTCAGCGGGTGGCTATTGCCCGCGCCTTAGCTAACGGGCCTTCGCTGCTGCTGGCCGACGAGCCGACTGGCAACCTCGATTCCAGCACTGGTGAGGAGATCATGATTCTCTTCGATACCTTACACGCGGAGGGCAACACCGTGCTTTTGGTGACCCACGATCCGGTTATTGCCCTACAGGCCGAGCGGATGATCCGCATCCACGACGGTCGGATTGCTTCTGACGAGCAGTTGGCGTAGTTGAGTTTTGTATCCGCAGATAGACGCAGAATAGTAGAAACAAGACAATCCGCTTCTCGAATCATTCGAGTATTATAGCACGTTCCGATCTCCGCTTCATTGACACGATTTTCGTGTTCCACTATTCTTGTGTTATAAAAATCATCGCGGATCGTCCCCGGTCCTTTGGCACCTAGTACTGGAGGCTTAGCATGAAGAACATCACCATCACCCTACCGGAGGATGTCGCCCGGTGGCTGCGGATCAAGGCCGCCGAAAACGAGCGCAGCGTTTCCAAATGGCTGGCTGAACTGCTGGAAAGTATGCAGCGTCAGGAAGACGAGTACGAGATTGCAATGGAACGCTTTTTGACGCGGGCGCGAAAACCCCGAAAAATCGAGTGGATTGACGGACGCAAGCCGACGCGGGAGGAACTGTATGATCGGCCCGGTCTTCGTTGACACCAACGTATTCGTCTATCTGCATGACGACTCGGAACCCGAGAAGAAAACTCGCGCGGACGAGTGGATCTCGCTCCTCGTACGTGACCGCTCTGGTCGCGTGAGTTTTCAGGTTCTGCAGGAACTCTACTCCACCCTCACAAGCAAACGTCGGCTGAACGTCGATGTGGCAGAGGCCCGAATAATCGTACGGGAAGTGGCAGTGTGGCAACCAGTAGCCGTTGACCTAGCGATGCTGAACCGAGCTTGGGTCTTGCAGGATCGCTTTTCCCTGTCCTGGTGGGACGCGCTCATTATTGCCGCCGCGCAGACCTGCGAGTGCAAGGTTCTGCTGACCGAGGACCTGCAAGACGGCCAAGAGTTCGGCACGGTTCAGGTGGTCAATCCGTTTGCCACGCCGGACCGGACGCCGGAAGAGATACTCACTGTGTGTGAGGAAATCTGATGAACCGGCACGAGCGCGAGACGGACGCTCGCATCGCGATTGACGAATTGCTGCGGCAGTCGGGTTGGGACCCGGCCGACAAGTCGATGGTTGGGACCGAGGTTCCGGTCGCGAGTTCGCAGTCTGCCGTCGGACTCGTTGACCGCTCGCAGGCGCGTGCTTTTCAGGTACACGCTCCGGTTTATGACCTTCTGGCTGCTGCTGGTAACTTCGGCCCAGACTGTGCTGTTGGACTCGACTCTGAAGAACTCGGGTGGATGCCGGTACCCGACCACGTACGGCTTACCCGAGACCGCTTCGTGGCGCGCGTCGAAGGACGCTCAATGGAGCCCACCATCCCCGACGGCTCTTACTGCCTCTTCCGGGCCGAACGCGGTGGGACTAGGGAGGGTAAGCTGGTTCTCGTCTGGCACCGAGGCTGCACCGACCCCGCGCTCGGCGGCGAATTCTCCGTCAAAAAATACACCAGTACGAAGACAGAGGTGCCGAACGACGACAGTTGGACTCATCGCGAGATCCGGCTACAGCCGCTCAATCCCGATCCGGCTTACAGCGATCTCGTCTTTGATCCCAGCGCCGAAGGTGACCTGCGCGTCGTAGGCGAATTCGTTTGCGTACTCGAATCAGTCGAAGAAGACGAGCCTACATCCGGTCGTGCCGACTATGTCCTCTACGACCAACGCGGTCGGCCTCTCGCCGTGATTGAGGCCAAGAGGAACTCCATCAACCCCTATACCGCCAAGCAGCAGGCGCTGCCCTATGCCAAGGCGCTCGGCGCACCGTTCATTTTTCTGGCTAACGGTGAACTGACTTACTTCTGGGACTACCAAAACGACGACGCTCGACCGATCGCAGGCTTCTTCTCTCGACGCGATCTGGAACGCATGGTGCAGATGCGCGATAGCCGCCAAGTGCTGGCAACCGTGGAAATTCCCGAGCATTACATCCGCCAAGGTGAGACGCGCACCGTGCGGCAGTATCAGACCGAGGCGATGCAGGCGCTCGATCACGCGCTGGAATTGGGTAAGCGATGTTTTCTGATTGAGCTGCCGACCGGAACGGGTAAGACTGATCTTATCTGCTTATATCTCAAGCGTCTCTTTCAAGCCGGCTGGGCTGAGCGCGTGCTCTTCTTAGTGGACCGCGAGCAACTCGCGAAGCAGGCGCTGGAAGCTATCCAAGATGTTCTAAATGTGTATTCGAGCTACTGGCTGCGACCCGGTATGGCGCGTCAGGAGCAGCAGATCACAGTGGCTCTACTTCAGACTATGATCGGCCGCGTGGACGAATACACCGCCGGATACTTCGACATCGTCATCGCCGACGAGTGCCACCGTTCCATCTACGGTGCGTGGCAGGGTGCGCTCACCCGCTTCGACGCTCTTCACATCGGCCTCACCGCTACCCCGGCTAGTTACATCGAGCGGAATACCTACGACTTCTACCAATGCGAGCCGGGCAAACCTGACGTCTCCTATTCGATAAAGGATGCCTTCCGCGACAAGTATCTGGTGCCTTATCGCTTTGCTACGGGTATCACCGAGATCCTCGCCGAGGGTGCCGAAGTTGAAGACGAGCACTACGATCCCGTCGAGTTTGAGCGCCGCTGGACCAATGAGAAGTCAAATCGGCTTATGATGGAAGAGTTCGACCGGCTCGCTTGGGAGAGCTATCACGAACTCGCTCCGGGCCAGACTATAGGCCCCGGCAAGGCAATCGTCTTTGCCATCACTAAGCACCACGCGGCACGACTGACGCAGTATCTGAACGAGTTGCACCCCGAACACAAGGGGCGCTACGCCGAGGTTATCACTTCTGATGTGGCCGATCCGGATGCCCTAATTCGGAAGTTTAAGACCGAAACCTATCCCATGATCGCGGTGAGCGTTGGTATGCTTGACACTGGCTTCGATTGTCGAGAGGTGCTGCATTTGGTGATCTGTCGGCGGGTGCGTAGCCCCATCCTCTACCAGCAGATGCGGGGTCGTGGTACGCGCACTGCACCCCATATCCATAAGCAGAAATTTGTTATCTACGACTTCTTCCGGAACCACCAGTATTTTGAAGACAGCGACAGCGACGTCTTCACCGGCACGACGGGCGAGCAAACGCCAAGCGATGGCCCGACTCCGCCGATGCGGGAGCTCGTAGAGTTGGGCCTCGAAGATGAATGGCTCGAAGCAGTCTCCTACGTCGAGGTTGGCCCCGAGGGTGAGCGTATTGACAAGGAGGAATACGTCACCCACTGGGAAGAAACGATTCGCACCCAAGCGGTCGATGATCCGCTCCTGCGGAAGGTACGCGACGATGAGCCACTCAAACCGGGTGAGGAGGAGGAACTTGCCCGTCGCCTGAATCGGCCCGACCACTACTTCAATGAGGACAACCTGCGCCGCGCCTACCGCAACCCCGGCGGCAACCTCGTCGATTTCATCCGCGCCGCGCTTGGGCGACTGCGTATCAAGAGCCGCGAGGAGAAAATTGAGGAGTCCTTCCGGGCGTGGCTCGTGTCGCGCTCGCTCACCCCACAGCAAGCCGAGTACCTCTCCCTGATTAAGAATCGCGGCGTCGCTACCGGTCGTGTGCGTATCGAGGACCTCTTCGAGCCACCGCTTTCGATTCTCGACGTCGTTGGCAAGGGGGTCGAACTGTTCGGTGAAGAGGGACTCAGGCAGGTGGTTGAACGGCTCAACGAAGATGTTTTTAACGCCGTGAGTTGATGGAGGAACGCGATGGACCAGGGACTACGCCGTAAGTTCGACCGGATCACTGATATCCTCTGGGCTGGAGGGGTCACCAACCCCATCACCTATATCGAACAGATATCCTATCTCATCTATTTGAAGCTCCTCGACGAGGAGGAGTCCACCCGCGAGCTCCAAGGTCGGCTCGGTGCTGGGGACGGTGTGCGGCTCTTCCCCGCCCAAGCCGAGCGGTTCCGCTGGTCCAAGTGGCGTTTCAAAAGCGGCAACGAACTGCGCGACTTCGTTCGCGACGAGGTCTTCCCGTACATGGCGTCGCTGGTCAAGGACGAGCCGCAGGTAGCCGATTACTTTCGCAACGCCGTGCTTGAGATCGTCGATCCAAACGTGCTGAAGCAGGTGGTTGACGAACTCGACTCAATCGACTTTCGCCAACTCGGCCCCGACATCAAGGGCGACATCTTTGAATATCTGCTCACTCACCTCGGCCAGTCGGCGTTGAACGGCCAGTTTCGGACACCGCGCCAGATTCGCGCCTTTATGGTCGAAATGGTCGATCCCGATCTCGGCGACACTGTGTACGACCCTGCTTGTGGGACGGCGGGGTTTCTCATCGACGTGGTCGATCACATCCTCGCCCGCTATAGCGAGGAGCCCGAGGAGGTGCCGATCTACGGCGAGGTCTGGCTCGAAAAGCGCGGGCAGACACTCGATAAGGCCAAGGAGGAGATCCCGAAGCTCCAGACGTACAAGAAGGGGCCCGGCGAGAAGATTCCCGACTGGAACTTGCTCGAAGCCTCGATCTACGGCACGGATGTATCGCGCCAGATGATGCGGATTTCCATGATGAACCTCGTCCTCCACGGCATCCGCTGCGCCCGTCTCAAACTTGGCAACGTCCTCTCCGAGATGAGCGGCCTTACAGAAGACGACCTGAATCGACGCTATAGGGTTATTCTCTCCAACCCTCCTTTCGCCGGCCAGATCCCTAGGGAGTCTATCCGCCAAGACTTGCCTTCAAAGTCCAAGAAGAGCGAACTCCTGTTCCTCGCCCTCATGCTGCGCTCGTTAGCACCGGGCGGGCGCTGCGCCGTGGTCGTGCCCGAGGGGGCGCTTTTTGGCTCGACGGGGGCGCACAAAGACCTGCGCGAAAAGTTACTCCGAGAGTATGAGCTTCAGGCCGTGGTATCGCTACCAGCGGGCGTGTTCAAACCTTATGCTGGCGTTAAGACCTCTGTCCTCGTCTTGCGTCGTCCTGCAACGGAGCTGGGGGAGGGTGAGGCCGCGACGGAACAGGTATGGTTCTACGAGATTCGCAACGACGGCTATGATCCCGACAAGATACAAGGGGGTGGTCGCCCCGAGACGCCGGATGAGAACGACATCCCCGACTTGCTCTCAGCGTGGGCTGACTACAAAGCCTCGCGCTTTGAGAAGCCGCCGGGCGCTGAGGTTGGGGCCGTGCTTGAACCGGGCAGCGACGAACCGCACTGCTGGTGGGCGGCCTTCGAGACCATCGCCGAAAACGACTACAATCTCGCTGCGTCGCGGTACAAGCCGCGTGTGGCGGAGCCGGTTCCCGACGAAGATCCAGCGGAACTGATCCGCGAGGTCTTGGTGATTGAGCGCGAGATCACGGTGGGGCTGGAGAAGCTGCTGAGTGAGGTGGAGCAATGAACCGCGTCGCTGACACATACCGCGACCAGTTGGCGGGGGAGGGGGCGTAATGGAGTGGCCTCGTGTTCGGCTTGGGGATGTTGCTCAAGAGTTCATCAGCGGTGGGACTCCCAGCACCAAGATCGAACACTACTGGACAGGTGATATTCCTTGGATTACAGGAGCCGACGTCACTGACAATGTTGTCGTGGCGGGACGTAAGTGGATTACGCGGGAGGCTATCGACAACAGCGCGACTCATGTAGTGCCCAAAGGAGCGATTCTACTTGTAACGCGCACGGGGGTTGGCAAAGTTGCCATAGCAGGTGCCGACATCGCCATAAGCCAAGATTTGACGGGTATCGTATTGAAAGAGGGAACGAATGCTGATTTCGTAGCTGCTGCGATTCGGCAGAAGACGAGGAATCTCTTAGACGTTCAACAAGGTGCTATAATCAAAGGGGTCCTGCGCAAAGACGTTGAAAAACTCGAAATCCCCCTCCCGCCGCTCTCCGAACAACGCCGCATCGTAGAGATCCTCGACCAAGCCGACCTCCTCCGTCGCCGTCGCGCCGAAGCCGATGCCAAGGCCGAGCGCATCCTGCCGGCGCTCTTTATCAAGATGTTCGGTGATCCTAGGACGAATCCGCGGAGGCTACCGATCATAGAACTTAGCGAAGTCATTTCCGTAGGACCTCAGAACGGACTCTACAAACCGGCGTCAAGTTACGGCAAGGGTACGAAAATTTTACGGATCGACGGTTTTTATAATGGAGAGGTATCAAACCTTGATAACCTCAAGCGGCTCAAGGTTTCACCAGAGGAAATCGCAAAGTACGGACTGGAAGAGTCGGATATCGTCGTCAATCGCGTCAATAGCGAAGAATACTTAGGGAAGTCAGCAATTATTCCAGCCCTCTCAGAACCGGTAGTTTTTGAGTCGAACATGATGCGGTTTACAGTGGACACATCGCAGGTACTTCCCGGATTCGTAGTAGCCCATCTCCAAACATCATTTACGAAAACAGAGATACTCAGCAAAGCCAAACGTGCCATCAATCAGGCGAGCATCAACCAGCAAGATGTGAGGAGTTTAACTATACTCCTGCCTCCATTAGCAGACCAAGAGCGGTTTGTCATAGCATCCAGTAAGGTTCGTACACTTCTATCCCGGTCTGAGAGTGAACGGGTGAAGCTGGAGATACTCTTTGATGCCCTCATTCATCGTGCTTTTTCTGGTAATATCACCGCCTCTTGGCGCGAGGCGCAGAATCTCAGCGGCTAATTGGCTGATTGATATAGTGACCATTCCGACAACTGATCTCATATTATGACGCTCCCAGGTGGACCCGCAGACAAGCTCGGCAATCGCTACGAAAAGTGGTGGACGATCTCGGAGTTCATTCGCATGCTCCACGGCGAGACGGAGGCGATCCGCATTGAACCTCCCGGTGTCAAGAAGGTGGAGTTCGTCGTGACAGTTGGCTCGCGACAGGAGCTTCATCAAGCGAAACGCAGCCATCCAAACGGCAAGTGGAGTCTTGCTACACTCGGTGCCGACGGACTCCTTCAGGCTATCGGTGAGCAGTTGGCGGGCAACGATGATCGGTTCGTTTTCGTTTCGGGCAGCGACGCCCGCGAGTTGTCCGAGTTGTGCGAGGCGGCGAGCCACGCCGAGTCAACGGAGGAGTTTGAGAGAGACTTTCTCGCGGCCAGGGAACGGAAGAAACTATTTGAGAAGCTGCTTGATTACTGGAAGTGCAACCTTACGACCGCGGTCGAGCGGCTGCGGCGAATTAAAGTCCGGACGATTGGTGAGCGTGATCTCGAAGAGAAACTGCGATTGGGAGTGCGGTCGCTCTTCCTCGCAAATCCAGAGAAAGTGCTAACGGAGCTTCAGACGATTGTTGAAGACTCCGTACACCGCACGTGGACGCGCCAAGCACTCGTGGGAGAACTCGATCGGCGCGGCTATTCTGTGCGGCAACTACGCAGCCCCGAGCATGCGGGTGTCGCCGTGGAAGCGGCGACAAATCGGTACATAGACGGAGCACGAAGCAGGCTTATTCGGAAAAAGCTCGTCCGAAGGTCGGCAGCGGAAACGTTGCTTTCACGACTAGAGGGGACCGCGACTGACAGCGTCGTAACCGGCAGGGCTGGCTCTGGGAAAACGGCATGCGTCGTTGAGGTCGTAGAGGGCCTACGCGAGAGAGGACTGCCCGTGTTGGCGTTTCGGCTCGATCGCGTTCCTTCGGCGTCAACGACCGCGGATCTTGGACGTTATCTTAATCTTGAAGAGTCACCAGTCCTAGTACTCGCGGCGGCAGCAGAAGCTACCGGGCGTTCCGGCATTCTGATCGTTGATCAGTTAGACGCGGTGAGCACCATGTCCGGCAGGAGCTCTGAGGCGTTCGATCTCGTCGAGAGGCTGCTTCACGAGGCGCGAGGAACACGCTCAAGGGCTACGGCTACGATTCACACGGTCGTCGTCTGCCGGACGTTTGACTGGAAAAATGACTCGCGCCTACGGCAACTCATGCCCGATTCGCACGCACAGGTTGATGTCGCCGAATTCCCGGTCGACGAGGTCAAGACGATTCTAGCGGAGACTGGTTTCGATCCGGCGTTGTTCCGGGAGCGCCAGTTGGAGGTTCTGCGGCTTCCACAGAATCTGTCGCTTTTTATTGAAGCTGGCTTTGATACGTCGCTCACACCCGCGTTCAGCACGGCGACTGAGCTTTTTGGCAGGTACTGGGACGAGAAGCGGCGGTCGGTCGCGGAGCGAGTCTCGGCCTCACCGGATCAGTGGATGGAGGTCGTGAAGACCCTCTGCGATGAGATGACCTCCTCTCAACAACTCTCGGTGCCCAAGGAAAGGTTAGACCCGATCCAGCCTGATTACTTGTACAGTATGGCGTCGGAGGGCGTGCTCGCCTTCGACGGGTACCGCTACGGATTCGGCCACGAGAGTTTCTTCGACTACTGCTTCGCTCGAGTGTTTTTCAATCAATCGGAATCGCTGGTCTCTTTTCTCAAGAAGTCGGAGCAGCATCTGTTCCGCCGCGCCCAAGTCCGGCAGGTACTGGCTTATCTCCGTGACGCTGATCCCGATCGGTACACACAGGAACTTGGAGGCTTGCTTGCAGCCGAGGGAATTCGGGCGCATATCAAGGCTCTTGCATTCGCGCTCCTTGCCGAAGTCACGGATCCGACCGAGGAAGAGTGGGATATCCAAGAAAAGTGGATTGCGCCGGAGCTTAATTCTATCGAGCAAGGGACGCCGAATCGGGACAAGCTATCGGAAATCGCGTGGCGGCGATTCTTCACAGCACCGTCGTGGTTCGCGGTTGCCGATCAGCGCGGCGTGATTAAAGACTGGCTCGCTTCGGACAATGACCGGCTCGTCAATGTGGCGGTGAAATACCTGAATTTCCACCAACGCCATGCGCCTGATCGCGTTGCGGCTCTGCTGGAACCATACGCCGACTGCGGCGGTGAGTGGGCACTGCGGCTTCGATCCCTCATGGAGTGGGCAGATCACCAAACAAGCCGCCGCTTCTTCGACCTCTTTCTGCATCTCGTGGACAACGGTACGCTCGACGAAGCCCGTGGGCCGAGCACGTTCTGGAGCATGCTCTACGGTCTAGGTGAGCGCCGTCCCGAGTGGGTCCCTGAAGTCGTGGCCCATCGGCTCCGGCGGTGCCTCGCGGTCATACGCCACGCGGGCGGAGACCTAAACGGAAGGCAACTGCTTGGCTCCAACGGTTCCTTGGTAAAGATGTGTTTCGAGTCTTCAGCACGCGCTCCCGCAGACTTCGTGGAGCATGTATTGCCAGTTGTTCTCGAGATTTCGGAACTCGCCGCGAGAGGTGATAACCCTCCGAAGTTTGACGTCGTATGGCAGATCCCTATGCAGGACTCACCTCCGGCACCTCCGAGTGGGAAGGATGCATGCCTCTCGGGGTTGGCCGAGGCGCTCGTCGCACTCGCACGTGAGGACACTGCCGATCTACGCGATGTGATTACCAACTTGCGCCGCCGCGATACTCATATCGCAAACCACCTTCTATTGGCTCTGTACGGTGGCGGGACTACACGCTACGCAGACGAGGCGGTTTCGTTGCTGTGCGATGAACCATGGCGATTCAAGTGTGGGTTCGTCGACAGCCCGAACTGGTGCGCGATGGAAGCGATTCGGGCCGTGATCCCACACTGCACTATTGAGAATCGCGAGAGGCTTGAGCACGTGATTCTGGATTACGTCTCTCCTTATGAGCGCACCAGAGACGGATACAGAGAGAATGGCCGGACCCGATTCGCCCTACTCTCGGCGATTCCGGTAGAGCTACGCAGCACCCGTGCAAACACGCATTTCAAGGAACTAGAGCGGAAGTTCGGTGAGCCGCAGGGCGAACCACGTGGGATTGCCGGGGGTCTAGTCAGGTCGCCGATCGAGGAGTCTGCCACGGACAAAATGACTGACGACCAATGGCTGCGTGCAATCGCGAAGTACCACTCCGAAGATCAGTGGGATTTCTCCGATGATGAGGTCAAGGGCGGCGCGTTGGAGCTAGCGAGAGCCCTCGAAGCGCGGGCCAAGGAGGAGCCAGAGCGATTCGCACATCTCAGTCTGAGGTTTCCCGCGGACGCGAACCCGGTGTACCTAGAGCGAACGCTCTCCGCGTTGAAAAGTGCCTCAGTCGAAAGCGATCTCAAACTACAAGTCTGCCGCAAGGCCTTTTCGGAGTCGCACGAAGCCTGCGGTCAGTCGATTGCCGACGTTCTCGGGGGTATCGAGGAACCGCTCTCGGACATCGCCGTCGAAATGCTCCACTGGCTCGCAACGGAACACGAAGATCCCGCTAGAGAGGCATGGCAGGAGGATGCTGGGGACGGACGAAAATGCTACAACGGCGATATCCATGTGAACGGCATCAACACCACGCGCGGGAGAGCTGCCGAAGCCATTCGGGATATCATCATCACCGACGACGCCTACATAGACCGATTTCGTCCGACTCTCGACCGGATGATTCGGGACTCGAGCGCAGCCGTACTTTCATGCGTTGCCGGGACGCTCCGGGCTGTAGCCCACCGGGATCCCGTGCTCGGCATGTCACTTTTTCATCGCATGAACCTGTCCGAGGACCGCCTGCTGGCGACACGCCACGTTTACAAGTTCATTCTTGGCGGCCTGCGCGACAACTTCGCCGAATTGAGGCTGACCGTCGAGCGCATGATCCGGTCCCCTAAACTGGAAGTCTGTGAGGCAGGTGCGCGCTTGGCGAGCATCGCTACTCTCCTAGAACACGATAGTGCTGCCGATCTCGCCGATGAAGCCTTACGCGGTAGCGTCCACCACCGTCTCGGAGTTGCTCAGATCGCCTCCGCCAATCTCGCCATTCCAGAGTACCGGGCTTGGTCCGAAGCTAAGCTTATCACGCTCTTCAACGACGATGATGCTGACGTACGGAGTGAAGCAGCGTCATGCTTCCGCCATTTGGGAGACGAGCCCCTTGATACATACGAAGATCTGATCACGGTGTTCTGCGACAGCAAGGCGTACCAAGAGAATTCCTTCTCGATCCTTCACCTGCTGGAGGAATCACTGGGAAGGCTGCCGGGGATGACGTGTGTGGTCTGCAAGAGATTCCTCGATCGCTTCGCCGACGAGGCAAGGGACGTTCGGACTAGTCGTTCCGCGGATACGTACGCCGTCGCGAAGCTCATCTTCCGCACGTACCAGCAGCACCAGAATGACGAATGGACGTCGCCTTCGTTGGATCTGATTGATCGCCTTTGCCTAGAAGAAATTGCCGGCGCGGGAGACGAATTTGAGCAGTTTGAGCGATAGTAAAGAAAAACAAGATGATCTCGCAGGGACGATTTCGCGACGCCGGTTTCATTACCTGAGTTCGCATAAGTCGAAACGTCCGCCAACGTATTGAAGTGAATCAGGTTATCAGCTAGGGCGCTGCTCGACGCCCCGGCAGGAGTACTTACTGCAATGACACTCACCGCTTTTAGCATCGCCAATTTCAAGGCATTCGCCGACACCCAACGAGTGCCGTTGAGGCCAATCACGCTGATATACGGAGCGAATAGTGCTGGCAAATCGAGTGTGATACATGCCCTAGCACTCGCACATCACGCCATCTCAACAGGAGAGCTCGACATACAGCGACCCCATATCAGCGGGGAATCCATTGATCTCGGGGGGTTCCGCCAGTATGTACATCAACGCAAACGGGACCGCCAAGTCGAGTTGGGTTTTGAGCTTGATCCAAGTCGCCTCTCCGGGCACTTGGAGGAGTTTCCGCGATCGGCACGGGAGATCGCAGTGGGGCTAGCGATTGGAGAAGAAACCACGAGCGACCAGCAAACCCCCTTTGGATATCCGCCCACTGAGTCCAACCGCGAGAGCGAGATACGAGTGGAGCGTTTTACCGTGGAAGTGGACGGCGAGTTGCTACTCTTTATGAGCGCACGAGCAGGCGGACTTCTGAGTCTAGATTGGCTCGACCACAACCATCGAGTATTTCGTGAGCTATTGAAGTCGGCGCTGGCCGCTTATGACATCCAAGAGAGGCAGTTTACTGCTTCCATCAAAATGATTGATGAGTTGGTCCCCGGCATCACCGCTAGGAGCTATGGCCTCTTTCCCCGAGTCGAGGAGGAGTCCGAAGATAGCGAAGGGGAGGAAGGAGATGGGGAAAATTCAGTGTCGGTGAGTCCTAGGGCCCGGCGAAAAGATCGCGTCCGGAGAGCCCTGCTATGGGCGTTGAGTAAGTTGATGGAAGGTCTCGGCACAGCGATAGAGGGCGAAATATGGAGGCTTCGCTACCTTGGACCACTGCGGTCCTACCCTCCCCGGCACTTGACCTTCTCGCAGCATCACGATCCTAACTGGTTTGCCGGTGGTGGTTATGCTTGGGACGTGGTGCGCACCAACGAGTATGTACGAGAGCGTGTGAACGCATGGCTCGGGGACGCAAACCGTCTAAAGACACCTTACGAACTGATAGTGCGCGACCTGCTGCCCACGTCAGCAGTGTCTAGGGAACTGCCTGCTAAGCTCCACAAGACGCTGCACGATCTTGCGGCGTCACTTCTCGAAGGAATGGATGCGGACAAAATGATCGACTTGTCGTTGCTGGCTCGTCAGGTCGCCGAGCAAATCGCCGAACTCGACCCCAACGACCCGGACGACCTCATACCCGAGATTGAGGAACTCGTGTCCGCGGCGAGCGACGACGAGGCACTTGCCGAAAGATGGGCTGAGGAGATGGTTGAGGAACGGGCCGAAAATCTCCAAGACCTCGTTCTTATCGACAAGCGCACAGGTACGCCCGTAAGCCACCGCGATGTAGGCATCGGCGTCAGCCAAGTGCTTCCGGTGCTGGTGTCGGCCTATGCGTTGGAGAACGAACTGCTGGCGATTGAGCAGCCTGAGATCCACCTCCACCCGGCACTTCAGGCCGAGTTGGGTGATGTCTTTCTCGAATCGGCCCTCGGCGGTGCCGGCAATACCTTCCTAATCGAGACCCACAGCGAGCACCTCTTGCTGCGCATAATGCGACGCATGAGGGAGACCAGCACCGGCGAACTGCCGGATGGAGTGCCGGAGGTGCATCCCGAAGACGTGATGGTGCTCTTCGTCGAGCCCGATGGCCCGCAGAGCATCGTCCGCGAGATGCCGCTCAATGAGCGCGGTGAACTGGTCAAGGCGTGGCCCGGCGGCTTTTTTGAGGAAGGACTGCGCGAGATTTTCTGATGCCGCTGCTAGCCGACTATGCCATAACACCAGATGTTTTCGACGTAACCTCGTATTCTAGTGAAGAGATAGGCCGTCTCTACCTGCGTGAGATCAGCAGAGTCGTGAGGAGCGAGGGTTTGGTTCGTGATCTCCGTTCCGGGAAGTGGCGGGAACTCTTCGCGGAAGATAAGCGCCCTTGGCACCGTACTGGCAAAGAGTTGGTGAGGAAGCTCGTGGCGCAAGGCAGACTCATCGGTTCCCAACCAGCCCTAGGTACCGATCCTGTCAGTGATGAGGATTGGTGTGCGGAAGCACTCGCTACACACCAAACTCAGCCACTCATGGGAGGAATCATTGTGACCGGCCCGGTCAAGGATACATATCAGTCTGAGGTCTTAGTAGAGCAGATTGACCAACTCGATCGGGCGTCTTGGTGGGATCCTAGCAATCCGTCGGTTCGTCTTACGCGAAGCCTAGCAGATTACCAACGGCAGCTCGGTCCCATTCTACGTTGCGCGAACTCCTTACACTTCATCGACCCTCACTTGGATCCTACAGAAGCCCACTACGAAGAGTTCAGGGACCTCCTCGTGTGTGCTGGCAAGCGGAGACCCGCACCATTGATCGAAATTCACCGCGTGTGCTACAAGGGGTCAGGCTCCAATCGCACAATTCTCAAGGTCAATGAGCTTGAGCAGGACTTTCGCCGCGAGCTTGGCGGCGCATTGCAATCGGCTGAGATCCAAGCAGATGTTTTCATCTGGGACCATTTTCACGACCGCTACCTGATCAGCAATCTGGTCGGCATCTTGTTACCGAACGGCTTTGATACGTCTCACAACCCCAAGGACATCACTACTTGGACACGCTTAGGGCGACGAGAACGGGACGACATTCAACGCGAGTTCGAGGAGGCTAGCGGACAGCACAAACTGCATGGGCGATTCAGTATCCCATAGGCCCACCGGGGCCAACAGCGCGTACAACTAATCAAGCAAAAGTTTGCCGGATAGATTGATTTACTATCGCCACTTTGTTTGCACGTGTGGATAGGTGCGCAGCCGTTGGTCGGCACTGATTAGCACCAGGCTGTGCAGCCGCGCTGTGGCGACGATCATTTGGTCGGCCGGGTCTTTGTGGAAGGGGGCAGGCAAATGCGCCGATTCGAGGGCTATATCCACCGAAAGGGGCAGCAGCTCTATAAACGGGGCTTGGGTGGCGTGCGCTACCCACTGGCGCACGGGCATAGATAAATGCAAAAGCCCCTTGGACTCTTTTTTCGCCACTTCCCAAGGGCTGATCGCCGCTAACCCAAAGGGCAGGTTATCCGCCTCCAGCAGCATCGCTCTTATTGGGTTGGGCAGTTTTTCCGGTGCCTCCAAAGCCCAGATCCACGCATGGGTGTCGAGCAAGTACTTCACTGGCAGGCTTCCCAATCATCCTCGCCGAGCGGCTCATCCCAGCCGGGCTGGTACGCGACCGTACCGCGGAGCGAGCCGAAGAAGGATTGGGGGTCGGGTTTGGTCTCCGGCTCAGGAGGGACGATGCGTGCTACGACCTTGCCGCGATTAGTCAACTCCACGGTTTGGTATTTGGTGCCGACTTCACGCACGACTTGGGTGCATTTGGCTTTGAACTCGCTGATAGGCATCTGCATGGTCTCAACTCCTGACTATATAGTCATTTTACATGACCATATTAAACCGCACATCTCTTGTTGTCAACAATCTCCGCTTTATTGACACACTTTCCGCGTTCCCCTATTCTCGCACGATAGAGACCATCACTCGCCTTCATGTCGGTCGAGATGCCCTTTGACCGACGAACCGATTGACACACTTTCCGCGTTCCGCTATTCTTGCGCGCCAGAGACCAGCGCGGACGGTCCCCAGCTTGGTTGCAGGGGTGTTGACGGCCCTAGTGGCAAGGAGAAATCAATGAAAATCGTCGGGTACAGCGACCGTTTCAGCGTGCGGCCCGGGCAGACCATACGCTTTATGGTCAGTAGCGAAGCGCCCACATACCGCGCCCAACTCGTGCGCCTGCGGCACACAGACGCCAATCCCAAGGGGCCTGGCTGCAAAATCGAAGCGCTCGCATCCTCGATCAGCGGTGAGTACCCGGGCCAGTACCAGGCCATCCACAGCGGCTCGTACGCGGCCGTGCCGCACCACCCTTTGTTGAATTGCCCCAATGGGTTTACCCTGCGGGCGTGGATTTACCCCACCACGCCGCAAAAGGGCCTGCAAGGGTTGTTGACCAAGTTGTCTGGCCAATCGGGCTATGGTCTCTTTATCGCCGAGGACGGGTCGCTGGCCCTGTGGATTGGCGATGGGACGCGGCTGGAAAAAGTGAGCACTGGCGTGGCCCTGCACCCAGCGCAATGGCACTGTATCGCCGCCAGCTACGACGCGGCTACGGGCGCAGTCTGCCTCTATCAGGAGCTGCAGTCCAACTGGCCGGTGCCTCGTGCCCGAGCACAGGTTTGCAAAACCATCCGTCCCTTGGCTGTGGGGGAAAACGAGGAGGATTTGCTGATGGCCGCCGCATCGGGGCCGGTGGCCACCCACCACTTCAATGGCAAGATCGACAATCCGCGGCTTTACGACCGTGCGCTCTCCGTGGCGGAGGCCGACGCCGACACCCCGATCGCCAACTGGGACTTTTCCCTAGATATCGGCGCGGAAATAGTGCGCGATACCGAGGCCCACCAACTCCACGGCCGCACGGTCAACCTGCCGACCCGGGCTGTGACCGGGCACAACTGGACCGGCGACGAGGCGGATTTCAAAGTCGCCCCCAGCCAGTACGGAGCCATTCACTTCCACGACGACGATCTCGAAGACGCCCAGTGGGATGCCGCCTTTGAGTGGACCGTGCCCTCAGACTGGCCGAGCGGCGTGTACGCGGCCCATTTGACGACTCGACGACTCGACAGAGCTCGCCGAAGTCTGAGCGGTTCGGCTGAGCTCACCGTCGAAGCCTCGCCGAAGTCCAGCGCCGATGCCGAGGATTATCTGCCCTTTATCGTCGTCCCCGAAAAGGCCCAAGCCCGCATTGCCTTCTTGGCACCCACGCTCACGTACCTCGTCTATGCCAACCAGCGCTTTAACGATCCGATCCGCGCCATGCTGGACCTGCGCGAAAGCAGCGACGCCGTCCCGCAGGATCGGTACATGCAGGACCAGCAGCTCTTGAGTTGTTACGACCTGCACAGCGACGGCACGGGGGTCTGCTACTCGTCGCGCTGGCGGCCGATCGTCAATTTTCGTCCCCTGTACCGCATGCCTTCCCGCTCCTTGGCCGCGCACTGGCCCCGCCTGCTCAACGCCGATCTCCATCTGCTCGACTGGCTGGACACCAAGGGCTTTGCCTACGATGTGATCACCGACGACGAGTTGCACTGCGAAGGCAGCGAGTTGTTGGAGCCGTACCAGGTGATCCTCACCGGCACGCATCCAGAGTACTGGACGGCGTCCATGCTCAAAGGGCTAGAATCATACCAGGCAGAGGGCGGCCGCCTGATGTACCTAGGCGGCAATGGCTTCTACTGGATCGCCTCCTTCGACCCTAAGCGTCCGCACATCGTCGAAGTCAGGCGCTGGCGGGGCTCGCGCGCTTGGGAGGCCGCCCCCGGCGAGCACTTTCACAGCACCACCGGCGAGATGGGTGGCCTCTGGCGCTTTCGCAACCGAGCACCGCAAAAAATGGTCGGCGTTGGTTTTACCTCCCAAGGCGGAGGCCGCAACCGCCCCTATAAACGGCAGCCGGACAGTTTGGACCCGAGGGCGGCCTTTATCTTTGAGGGCCTAGATCCCGAGGAATTGATCGGCGACTTTCCTGCCCTGGTCCTGGAACACGGCGCTGGCGGCTTTGAGATCGACCGAATGGACCGCGACTTGGGCACGCCCGACCACGCCCTCTTGCTCGCTTCGGCCGAGGGCTTCACCGATCTGTACCAGGTGGCCATTGAGGACCAGTTGGTCTCGGCCCCCAATACCGGCGGCAGCCAGAACCCCTTAGTGCGGTCCGACATGGTGTATTTTGAAGGCCCCAAGGGCGGCGCGGTATTCTCGGTGGGTTCCATCAGTTGGTGCAGTTGCCTTTCTCACAACCACGGCGACAACAATGTCTCCCGCATCACCGAAAACGTGTTGCGCCGATTTGCAGAAATGGATTGATATGCAGATGACCACTAAAATTACGGTTGGGATCACCCGGGATTTCTTCGACGCGGAGGGGAATTTCGACTTGCCCGGTCCTGGGCTAGAACTGTTCGATGAAATGTCCGGGGTCCAGTACCGGATATTGGCCGAGCGGAGCGCGGAAATCGCCTCTGAGCAAGTGCGCGGCTGCGACGCGGTTATCTCAGGCGGGTCCCGCTGGAGCGAGCGCTCCCTAGTTGGCAACGATCAGCTCGTGGCCGTGCTTCTCACCGGCGTTGGGTACGACCACGTCGATGTCGAGGCTCTGACTCGGGCCAATACAATGCTCTGTTTGGCCCCCGACGCCGTGCGCCGGCCCATGGCCTGCACCATCATCACCTTTATTCTGGCCTTGGCCACGCGCCTGATCAACAAGGATCGGATCACCCGCGAGGGGCGGTGGGCCGACCAGCACCTCTACCGCGGCGAAGGGGTGACTGGCAAGACGCTCGGTTCCATTGGCGTGGGCAATATCGGGCACGAGATGTTCCTGCTGGCCAAGCCCTTTGGCATGCGGCATTTGGGCTGCGATCCTAGGCTGAGCGAGGAAGATGTGGCCGATGTAGATGTGGAACTGGTCGATATGGATACCCTGCTGGCCGAGTCCGATTTCGTCAGCATCAGCGTCCCGCTCAGCGAGCAGACGCGCCACCTGATCGGCGAGCGGGAATTGAACTTGATGAAGCCGACGGCGTACCTGATTAATACTTCGCGAGGCCCCGTCGTCGATGAGCAAGCTCTGATTCGAATCTTGCAGAGCGGGCGCATTCGCGGCGCTGGGCTGGATGTGTTTGAGCAGGAGCCCGTCGATGCGGACAATCCCCTCCTCAAAATGGACAACGTCGTGGTCGCGCCGCACTCCCTGTGCCACACCGACGAGTACTACATGCAGACTTGGAGGGGCAGACTCCGGCAGGTGGCGCGAATTGAGCGCGGCGAAATTCCCGAGCATGTGGTCAACAGGGAGGTGCTGGAAAAGCCCGAGTTGCAGGCAAAGCTCGAACGGTTGCAAAGGCGGTGATTGTGATGGACAAAATTAAAATGGGCGTAATCGGCTGCCGAGTTGGCAGGACTTGGGTGGCAGGTGCCCACGTCGGCGAAGATACCATCGCCTGGGCAGTCGCCGATCTGGATCGAGATTTGGCGCGACAGGTCGCCGAGGACAACGAGGTCCCCAGAGTCTATGGCGACTATCGAGAGTTGCTCGCCGATGACGAGGTTGAAGCCGTTGGAGTCGCCACTGCCCCCGATGTGCGGAAGCCGATGGTTATTGAGGCGCTGGAGGCGGGAAAGCACGTGTTGGTGCAGAAGCCGCACGGTCGCAATGCCGCAGACGTCGAGGAGATCAACGACGTTGCAGCAAGCACGGGGAAAACGCTCGTGTACTCCTATTTCATGCGGCATCAGGTGGAAAACAAAGAGAGCCGGCAAATGATTGCCGATGGCAGGATTGGGCGCGCGTACCATGCGCGCGTCCACTACCACTATCGCGAGCGCGGAGTCCATTACGAGCCGCCGCCGGGCAGGAGCTGGCTATATCGGTGGGGTTTTAAGGGTGGTGCATTGGGCCAACACGGTTCGCACTACCTCGATCAGGCCTGGTTTCTACTGGGTTGTCCGCAACCCGAGTGGGCTTTTGCCGTCAGCCATAGCGCGTTTCCAACAACGCTAGAAGTAGAGCGTCACGCCGAGGATTACATGAGTTTTCTGGTGGGCTGTGCCGGCGGTACGACAATTCAGATGGATACTTCCTCGGTCATTTCCACTTGGGCGGATCGGGCGTGGGATTTGCGCTTGCGCGTCTTGGGTACGAATGGCACCATTGAGGTGGAATCCACTTCGCTGCCCGAAGGCAAGAGACGTGCGGGGACGCGCCGGTTGTTGGGTGCCATCTACGCTGAAGGCGACGATTCCGCTGGTGAATTTGTGGAACACGGTGACGGCGACTTCAACGCGGAGATCCGCGATTTTGCCAGCGCGATTCGCGGTGCCCAGCCGCCTGATGTCTCTCCTGCCGAGGCGCTGACCTTCATGAAGTTGCTGGACGCGATTTACGCGAGCGCGGAAACTGGCGAAAGGGTGTTGATCGACCATTGACGAAAGGTGTAGAAGAGGTAAATCTCAATCGAGGAGAGTCTGCCATGCAAAAAGCCACCATCGACGACCGCGACTGGTCCGCCCTCACGCTGGGCGAGCGCATCCGCCACGTTGAGCTCGAAGGCTATCTGGTCATTCCCGACCTGCTCAGCCCCGAGCACATCGCCCGTCTCAAGGCCCAATCTGAAACTTGGGAGACCACGCCGCGCGACTACAGTCCGCACCAGCGCGGCAAGTCCCAGATCCAGTTTGAAGGAGGGGCTGTGACTGATCTCATAGCCCATGCGCCGACCGTTGATTTTTTGCGCCAGGTCTTCGGCGACGAGATCGTCTTTCTCAGCTACGGGTACGACCGCTCCGAGCCCGGCACGCCCGGTATCAGCCTGCACACGGACGGGCAGCCCTACGGCTCGCAGATTTTCGGGTACAACGGCAGTTGTCCCTTCACCATCCGCGTGCTCTACTATCTCGACGACCTGACGCCCGAGGTGTCGCCTTTCCGCGTCATTCCGCGCTCTCATCTGTGCATGCACGCCGACGCCAATCCGTACATGCGCTACGAGCGCCATCCCGAGGAGGTGGTGGTGCCGTGCAAGGCCGGCTCGGCGGTTTTTCTCAACCACCGTGCTTTTCACGGGACTTGGCCCAACAGGGGCGAGCACACGCGCTCGGTGCTGGCCATTGCGTATCGCCCGTCCTGGGCCGGCCCTATTGATGAGGTCGAGAACTGGGCCGAGGAGGACTTGGCCGGGCTGCCCGAGTCGGTGCGTCCTTTTTTCGCCGATCCCAATACGCGGCACTGGGACTTTGACGTGCCCAACAAACCCAATAATATGGCAAGCGACGCACCGGGAGTGAATCCCAGCCGCTGGCAGCGGGCCTGAGAAGCTGTGAGCGATTTTTCTACCACAGCGAGGCAATGACCCCGGTCACCGACGCACTGCTCGACCAGATGGTTCAGGCCATCGTCGCCGAAGTTGATCCCGAACAAGTAATCCTCTTCGGCTCCCGCGCTCGCGGCGACGCACGAGAAGATTCGGATATCGATCTGATCGTCGTAGAATGCGAGCCCTTCGGGCCGGAGCGAAGCCGCCACAAAGAAATGGTCCGCCTCTACCACGCACTGGCGGGATTTCTCGTCCCCGCCGACGTCTTGGTCTATTCCCATGAAGACGTCGCCTACTGGCGCGACTCTCTCAACCACGTTTTGGCGCGGGCGCTACGGGAAGGAAAGGTGCTCTATGAGCGACGTTAAGTGCGCGAGGGCCATGTTGCAAGCGGCCGAGCGCGACCTCCTCACGCTCCGGGGATCGATAAGAAGCCTTTCGGCAAGCTGACCGGGTACACGCCGTACGCCGTCGAATTTCGCTATGAGGGTGTTGATTCGAGTACTGAGCCGATCGATCGCAAGGGTGCGCTCGCACTCGTCGAAGCGTTGCTTGGACAGGTTCGACGGGAGTTGGCAAAGGTGGAAGGGACGTGATAGAGTGGACTCGCGTTCGGTTTGGCGAAATCGCTGAGATCGTCATGGGGCAATCGCCACTGATTTAACTGCACAGTTCTATACTCTTATCGCCGAAGGAATACCACCATGTTCATTGTCCGTGCATTAGCATCAATCGCCCTCGTCTTCCTCCCCCTGTCTGCTACAGCCCAGATCACCCTTTCTCCCGACGATTTACGCCTATCATTAGGCATGACTTGGGAACAAGAAATCGCCACAGTCCCTAGCAGCCTAGAGGACACTGGTTTCGACATCGGCTCTGCCGGTGCGGGTCAGTCCTTCGATCTCACAAACTCTCCTGCCAACAGCATACTTACCTTCATCCGCAGTTCAGTCATCCCGCTGGAGCAGGCCCCCGACGCCGCTAGCTTTCCCAACGCTGATTACGCCGTCCATAACATTACTACTGTGCCCAATGCCATTGGCGGAACGGACGAGATTGAGACGTACAACTATTTCCAGCGCAGTGCCGCAGGTGATGTCGCTGTCGGAGCCGAAGGGCCAGCCGGACAAGTCCCCATCCCGCTTGTCGATATAGGAACTCCTTGGCCACTCGAGTTTGGCAAAAGCTGGACGGTCGAAAATTTCTTCTTGGACCAGACTCTAGCACCCGGGGTGACAAGTTCCGGCCTGTACGACTATCAGTACGCGGTTGATTCGTGGGGCGAGATTCGGCTACCGGCGGGCACCTTTGAGTGTCTGCGCGTCCACCAGACCGGCACCGGCGTCGTTACTTTCGCGGGCAACGCTCAGCTCGCGTCTCTGGGTGAAGTGACCGCCGAGATAGACGCCTATGGTTGGTATGTCCGTGGGATTGGGGCCGTCGCCATAGTCGTAGAGACTAAGCAGACTTTCGCCAGCGGCATCCTCCCGCCGACTACGGCCACCCAAATCGCCCGCCTCACCGCAATATCCAGCCCGGCCACCGCGATAGCTGCCGAGAGTTGGGGAGTACTCAAGCAAAAGTTTGCCGAATAAGAACAACGCCTCCTGATCAGCCCCGCTACACCCCCGCCGGCCGCGGCCCGCCCGTCGCCCAATCCAACAGCTCGACGGTGTGGACGACCGGTACTTCGGCACGGGCGGCGATTTGTTCCATGCAGCCGATGTTGCCCGCCGCCACGATCTGCGGCGCAACGCTGGCGATGTGCTCGGCTTTGCGCGCTTGTAGCTGTTGAGCCAAGTCGGGGCGCAGCATGTTGTACGTACCCGCGCTGCCGCAGCAGATATGGCCCTCGGGCACCTCGACGACCTCAAAGCCCGCAGCCTTTAGCAGTTGCCTCGGTGGCTCGGTGACGTGCTGGCCGTGTTGGAGCGAACAGGCGTCGTGATACGCTACCTTCAGAGCTAGCGCGTGGTTGGCCTCGCCCAACCCCAATTGCGCCACCACCTCGGACACATCCCGCACCCGCTTCACCACTGCCTTGGCCTTGTCGGCCCACTGCGGGTCGTGGCGGAAGATGTGGTCATATTCCTTGATGGCCGTGCCGCATCCCGACGTGTTGAGCACAATCGCGTCCAAGCCCGCTTTTAGTTCGCGATGCCAAACCTCAATGGTGCGCTGCATTAGCTTGAGGCTGCGCTTGCGCTCGCCCATGTGAAAAGTCAGCGCGCCGCAACAGCCCATATCCGGTGGAATGACTACCTCGGCCCCCAACCGCGTCAGCAGCCGCACGGTCGCGTCGTTGATCTGCGGTCCCAACACCTGTTGAACGCATCCGGTGAGCAGGGCCACGCGCAGCCGACGCGTGCCCTCGGCCGGCACGACTCCGGGCCGGGCTACAGCAGCCGGTCGCGGCAATCGCTTGGGTGCCATAGCCAACAGGGGCCGCATGACGCGGGGCATCAGGAAGGAGAACATGCGGCCCACGCCAGACATTTTGAGCGCCAAGCGCGTGCGGCCGGGGTAGGGCAGCATCCGCGTCAGCATGGCGCGCAGCAGGCGGTCCATCAATGGCCGCTTGACGAGCTGATCTAGCCGCGGTCGGGCCGTTTCCAAGAGGAGCGAGTAATCCACGCCGCTCGGGCAGGTGGTCTCGCACGCGAGGCAGCCGAGGCAGTTGTCGATGTGCTCTACCGTCTGTCGGCTTGGGGGGACGTCCTCTTCGAGAACGCTTTTGATGAGGTAAATGCGGCCGCGCGGCCCTTCGAGTTCGTTGCCGGTGAGCAGGTAGGTGGGGCAGGTGGCATTGCAAAAGCCGCAGTGGACGCAGGCACGCAAGACCTTTTCGGAGGCTTCGACTTCTGGGTCTTGGAGCAGATGGGGGGGAATGGTCGTGCGCATTATGTCAGCTCCGTTCGTCCCGCAGCCAGCGCGCGAGGGCTTTGTCGGGTGCGCTGATTTCTGCGAGCGATGTGTAGTAGTAGGCTTCCCAGCCGTCTTCTGGCAAGCCGGTGAATAGCATTAGGTTCAGGGGGTAGTTCTCGGAATCCGTGCAGCGGCGGAAGTCGTCGCGGAATAGAAAGGTTGGCTTGCCGAGAGCAATGGCCGCGCCCAACTCGACCATCACCCCCTCGTCCGGCGGCGTGCCGTTGACAATGGCGAAGATCGCGTCGGCCTCGACTACGTCGCGCAAGTCAGCCTGACCGACTTGGTAGGCCCAGCCCGGCGCGGAAAAATCGACTTGGTTGTTGCGGGCAAAAGGCTCCCAGACTTCAGCTCCCAATGTCTCTAAGGCAGAGACGAACTGGGGCAGGAGCCGCTCCTTCCATTGGGTCGAGAATCCATACGGGCTGGCGAGATACAGGGTCTTTTTCATGTATTTAGTCCTCCAATGGGCAAAAGGCCACGGTAGAGGGCGGTTTCAAACCGCCCCCTACGCATCTGCACCGAACTGGTCGATGTAGGGGCGCACCCATGCGACACCGCGTATTCAGCCAGCGGGATTCGACGAGGGCAACCACAAGAGTTGCCCCTACAATGCGTAACGTCAGTTATTCTGTAATATAGATAGCGCAACGCAAATGTTCATATACGCGAAACTAGGCGTCCCCCCATGAAAAATCTGTTTCCCATCCTCCGCGAGCATGTCCCCCTCGCCCCCCTCACCACCATGGGCCTCGGCGGCCCGGCGCGCTACTTGGCCGAGTGTACTTCCCTAGACGAGATGCGCGCCTGTTTGGAGTGGGCGGCGGCTGAGGGACTGCCCGTGCAAGTGCTCGGCGGCGGTAGCAACGTGCTCTTTGCCGACGCGGGATACAGCGGCTTGGTGCTCAAAGTGGGACTTAGCGGCGTGGTGTTCAACGGCGCGACTGTCGAGGTAGCGGCTGGGGAGGATTGGGATGAATTTGTGCAGCGCTGTGTGGAGCGCGGCTTGGCCGGCGTGGAGTGTCTGTCGGGCATCCCTGGGTCGGTAGGTGCGACGCCCATTCAGAACGTGGGCGCGTATGGCCAAGAAGTAAAAGACGCCATTGTGGAGGTGCGGGCACTCGACCGGCAGACCTTGGAGGAAATCGCATTTGCCCCTGCCGAATGCGGCTTTGCCTACCGCCAGAGCCGTTTTAAGGGGGCCGACCGCGACCGCTTTATTGTGACCTCGGTGACGTATCGCTTGGATGTTAGCGGCCAGCCGCAAATCCGCTATCCAGAGCTGCGCCGGCATGTGCAGGACGACCGCCCGACCTTGGCTACTGTGCGCGACGCGGTGCTCGTGCTCCGCCGCGGCAAGTCCATGGTCATCGACCCGCAAGACCCCAACTCCCGCTCTGTCGGCTCCTTCTTCTTGAATCCAGTCATCGACGAGGAAGCCTTTGCCGCATTAAAGGACCGCTATCCCAATGTCCCGAGCTTTCCCGATCCGGCTGGCGTCAAGGTTCCGGCTGCTTGGCTCGTTGAGCAAGCGGGATTTCACAAGGGGCTGCAAAGGGGCGGCGCTGGCATCTCAGAGCGACACGCGCTGGCTTTGGTCAATCGCGGTGGGACGACTCGCGAAGTCCTTGCTTTGGCCGGTGAGATTCGGGAGGGGGTGGAACAGACCTTTGGGATTCGGTTGGAGCGGGAGCCGGTGTTGGTGGAGGGTGGGGGATGAGCGAGGCTGCTGCTCGGCATAAAATCGACCAGTTGCTCGAAAACGCTGGTTGGCGATTCTTCAAAGACGACAATGGACCGGCCAATATCCGCTTGGAGGCGCACGTTGCTCTCAAACGCGACGACCTCGATAGCTTAGGCGACGATTTTGAGCGTTCCGGTAGGGGATTTGTCGATTTTCTGCTCATGGACGAACGAGGATTCCCGTTGGTCGTGTTGGAGGCCAAGTCCGAGGACAAGAACCCACTGGTCGGCAAGGAGCAGGCCCGCCGCTACGCCCGCTCGCTGAACTGCCGCTTCGTCATCCTCTCCAACGGCAATCTGCACTACTTCTGGGATCTAGAGCGCGGCAATCCGCATATCATTACGGCGTTCCCGTCGCCGGACTCGGTGGAGGGGTACAAACAGGTCGAGCCCAATCCGCAGCGCCTGATTGATGAGCGGGTTGGCGACGACTACATCGTCCTCACGCAGCGGCCCAACTATGCGGCGGAGGCTGGATGGCGCAACGAGGCCGAGCGTCCCGGCTACATTCAGACGCACGGCTTGCGCTTTTTGCGCGATTACCAGCTACGAGCGATCCGCGGTTTGCAGCGGGCCGTCCGCGACGGACGCGACCGATTTCTGTTTGAGATGGCTACCGGCACTGGCAAGACGCTAGTGGCTGCCGCTGTTATCAAGCTGTTTCTCCGCACTGGCAACGCCCGCCGCGTCCTCTTCTTGGTAGATCGGTTAGAGTTGGAAGACCAAGCGGCGAGCAAGTCCTTCGTCCCGTACTTGGCGAACGACTTTGACACAGTCATCTACAAGGAGAAGCGCGACGACTGGCGGCGGGCGCACATTGTGGTCACGACCGTTCAGTCGCTGCTGTTCAACAACAAGTACCAGTCGCTGTTTTCGCCGACGGACTTCGACTTGGTGATTTCGGATGAGGCGCACCGGTCCATCAGCGGCAATGCCCGCGCCGTATTCGATTACTTCGTCGGCTACAAGCTAGGGCTGACTGCGACGCCCCGAGACTACCTCAGAGGCACTCATGCGACCGGGCCGCATGTGCGCGACCCGCGCGAGGTGGAGCGCCGGTTGTTGCTCGACACCTACCGCACTTTCGGCTGCGAGAGTGGCGAGCCGACGTTCCGCTACTCGTTGCTCGACGGGGTGCGTGACGGGTATCTGATCAACCCTCGGGTCGTTGACGCGCGAACGGAGGTGACTACCCAGCTTCTCGCCGACGAGGGCTTTGTGGTGTCTTTCACTGATGATGAAGGAGAACAGCAGGAGTTCACTGATGACGAAGGAGAGCAGCAGGAGGAGGCGTTCAAAAAGCGCGATTTCGAGCGGGAGTTTTTCTCGGAAGCTACCAACGCGGTCTTTTGCCGGACTTTCTTGGAGAATGCGCTCCGCGATCCGATTAGTGGGGAGATTGGGAAGTCTATCGTCTTTGCGGTGAGTCAGGAGCACGCGGCCAAGCTAACGCAGTTCTTCAACGAGATCGCCGACCGCATGTTTCCGGGCCGCTACCAGTCGGACTTTGCGGTTCAGGTTACGTCGCATGTGATGAATGCCCAGCAATTCACGGTCAACTTTGCCAACAATAACCTCCGGGGATCCGGCAACTTCAGGCGCGAGTACCGGACGAGCAAGGCGCGGGTATGCGTAACCGTCGGCATGATGACCACTGGCTACGACTGCACCGACATTCTCAACTTGGGCCTGTTCAGACCGATATTCTCGCCGACGGATTTCGTCCAGATCAAGGGGCGCGGCACCAGAAAGCACAACTTCCTCGACCAGATGATAGGGCACCGCTCCACAGACGTTGTCGCTGACCCGGAGAAGACCACCTTCAAGCTGTTCGACTTCTTCGGCAACTGCCAATACTTCGAGAACGAGTTCAACTACGACGAGGTATTGGAATTGCCGCGGCGGCGAGGTAAGAGTGATAGGGAAGGGGACGATCCGAGGCCGGTTGTATATGCCGGCACGTACGAGCACTTGGGAAGTGATTTCCTCTCGACGGTTGAGGAGGCGCAGGTCGGCTCTGAGGGGATGAGGATTGATCGGATGTTCTTCGATCGCTTTGCCGACGAGGTGCGCGAAAACGACTTCATTGCCCAAGCTATCGAGGCGGGCCAATGGGATCGCGCCATCGACTATGTGAACCAGGAAGTTTTCGATAAGCCCGAGGAGTACTACACCCTCGCCAAGCTGCGCCAAGCCGCTGCGGTGGATCGGCGCGTAACCTTGCGCGAGATACTGGAGAAGGTTTTTGACCTCATCCCGCGTTTTAAGTCCAGAGACGAACTGCTCGAAGAGGAGTTCGCCAAATTCGTCGCTGATCACAAGCCCGACGAGGCCGAGTCTATTGTGGCGATCAGGGCGTACTTCAAGGCGTACCTGACCAGCGGACAGACCCGAGACATTATTGAGAATCGGCGCTTCGCCGAATTGGCGACTAATCCGGCTTTTTCCTCCAGCGATTTTCGCGCGGTGCCGGAGCCATATCGCGCCCTTGTGCCCGAGTATGTCAAGGATTATGTGTCTCTGAATCAGTTCGCCGCCTAGAAAGCCCCGCGATTAACGTATTTATCCGAAAAAACCGTGAATGGCACCCATTTTTGCCGGTTCATTCACGAATATTTGCCAATATACCGTGAATGGCACCCATTTTTGCCGGTTCATTCACGGATATTTGACGATATACCGTGAATAACACCCATTTTTATCGGTTCATTCACGGATATTTGACAATATAGCGTGAATACGTACAATAACGACATGGCGACCACACAGCCGATAAGAAGCCGCATCCAAGGCTTGAAACGAGCGTATGATACTTTGCGCCAAGGCAAGGAATCGCTGCTGTCGATGATCGACGAAGTGGAGGTAGCCGAGAGCGTGTACAACTCGAACGCGATTGAGAATTCAACGCTTACTCTTGAGGAGACAGAGCGAATCCTGTTGGAGCAGATGTTGTCCCGCAATGTGTCTGTGCGGGAAGTCTTTGAGGCGAAAAATCTAGCCCGCGTCACGGAATACAAACGCGCCAAAGCTAAAGACAGTGAGTTGAGCAAAGACCTAATACTACTTTTGCATCAGATGCTCATCGGCGGCATTAATGATGCCATCGCCGGACGATTTCGCGAGCAAGGGGAATACGTGCGGGTAGGGACTCATATTGCGCCGGCACCCGAACATGTCGAGCGCATGATAGATGAGATCCTCGTCGAGTATTCCAGCGATCTCGGCTCCTACTTCCTCGATAAAATTGCCCGATTTCACTTGGATTTTGAGACCATCCATCCCTTTTGCGACGGCAATGGCCGCTTGGGGCGGGTTCTCATCAATTTTCAACTTATCCAGCTCGGACTGCCGCGCCTTATTATTCGCAACTCGGAGAAGGAGCGGTACTATCACGCGTTCAGGGACTATGGGGACCGCCAAACGACTAGGACGATGGAAGATATTATGGCGTTGGCGCTCGTAGAGTCGCTGCACAAGAGGTTGAGCTATTTACAGGGGGAGGCCATTATCCGACTGTCGGATTATATCAAGCAGCATGGACTCTCGGCACCCGCAGTCACCAACGCTGCCCGTCGCCAGACCATTCCCGCTTTTCGCGAGAAGGGGGTGTGGAAGATCGGGGAGGGGTTCGTTTACCGGAGCTAATATGCTCGATACCGCTACCAAACGCCGCATTGACACGGCCCGCGACATTCTCGTCGGCAAGGTGCCCGATCCGAAAAGCCAAGTAGAGCAGATTACTATCGCGCTCATCTACAAGTTTATGGACGACATTGACGCCGACAGCGAGGAGTTGGGTGGGCAGCGCACGTTTTTTGCCGGCGACTTTGCCCGCTATGGCTGGCCTCAACTGGTGCGCGCTGGCTTGGGCGGCCACGAGACTTTGAATCTATACGCTGAGGCGATCACCCGGATGCCGGAAAATCCGGGCATTCCGCCGCTGTTCCGCGACATCTTCAACAACGCCTATTTGCCCTACCGCGACCCGGAGACTTTGCGCGCCTTTCTCAAGGTCATCGACGAGTTTACGTACGATCACAGCGAGCGGCTCGGCGATGCCTTTGAATATCTGCTCTCGGTCCTTGGCTCGCAGGGGGACGCCGGGCAGTTCCGCACTCCGCGCCATATCATCGACTTCATTGTCTCCGTCATTGATCCGAAGAAAGACGAAACTATTCTCGACCCGGCCTGCGGTACTGCCGGGTTCCTGATTTCGTCGTATAAGCACATTCTCAAGGCCAATATCGACGACGAGGGTAACAATACGCTGACGCCGGATGATAAGGGGACACTCGCGGCCAACGTTAGGGGCTATGACATCTCGCCCGATATGGTACGGCTGTCGCTGGTGAATCTGTATCTGCACGGCTTTGTTGACCCGCGTATCTCCGAGTACGACACCCTGACCAGCGAGGAGCGCTGGACCGAGTATGCCGACGTGATTTTGGCCAATCCGCCGTTTATGTCGCCGAAGGGTGGCATCCGTCCGCATCGCCGTTTTTCAGTGCAATCCAAACGCAGCGAGGTGCTGTTTGTCGATTACATAGCCGAGCATCTGACGCCTACGGGGCGCGCCGGTATTATTGTGCCGGAGGGCATTATCTTTCAGAGCCAGACTGCCCATAAGCAGCTACGCAAGATGCTGGTGGAGAATTATCTGGTGGCTGTCGTCTCGCTGCCGGCGGGCGTGTTCCAGCCTTATTCGGGGGTTAAGACATCCATTCTGCTGCTGGATAAGGCGCTGGCGCAAAAGACGGATCGCGTTGCCTTTTTTAAGGTAGAGAACGATGGGTTTGATTTGGGGGCGCAGCGGCGGGAGATTGCGGAGAATGATTTGCCGAAGGTGAGGGAGAAGCTTGGGGAGTATCTGGGGCGGCTGCGGGTGATGGGAATTTTAGAGTGTATCGGGGCCGGCATCCACGGTCGAGGCGGCGCCATCCCGGCTTTATTTAATCGGCGCCCCGGGTTCGAGCCGCGTGACGG
>VXOR01000059.1 GCA_009840005.1 Gemmatimonadota bacterium | reverse complement strand
TCACTCTCCTCCTCCACCCCACCCCCCCCCCTCCCCCCATCCCCCTCCCTCGCGTCGGCCCGCCTCTGTGTACCGGTGATCGGGGGCAGTCCGGGGGAGGAGGGTTTCCGCGCTTATATCGACCGCTTTAAGGACGAGGACGCTATCAAGGGCGTGCGGCAGGTGTTGCACGTGCCCAACGCCGGGCCGGGTCATTGTTTGCAGGAAAGTTTCGTCCGGGACGTGCAGTACCTGGGCGAGATCGGCATGAGCTTCGATCTGTGCCTGCGCCCGGGCGAGTTGGGGGCCGCGGTCGGCTTGGTGGATCAGTGTCCGGGCACGCGCTTCATCGTCGATCACTGCGGCAATGCCGACCCGCAGATCGTCAATGGTGCGGCTGAGCACGATCCGGCCAACCCGTTCAGCCACACCAAAGAGCAGTGGCAGGGCGACATAGCCGCATTGGGCGCACGGGAACACGTAGTCTGCAAAGTTTCTGGGATTATCGCCCGGGTACCCGCAGGGTGGAGTGCCGACACACTGGCACCGACGGTCAATCACTGCTTGGACAGCTTTGGGCCGGACCGGGTGGTGTTCGGCGGCGACTGGCCAGTGTGCAACTTTGGGGCGAGTTTGAGGGCGTGGGTGGCGGCGCTGCGGGAGATCGTCTCCGGGCGACCGGAGGAAGAGCAGGCCAAATTGCTCGCTGGCAATGCCGAGCGGCTCTACGGGCTGGAGTGAGTATGGACCCTTTTGAGAAAGTAGCGATTGGCAATACGGGCGTGGAGGTGACGCGGTTGGGGTTGGGCGGTGCGCCGTTGGGCGGGATGGTCTTAGCTGATGGAATTTTTGTGGGTAGCGGCTACGACGAGGCATTGGCTATCATCCGCCGGGCCTATGAAATGGGCGTGCGCTATTTTGATACCGCGCCGATGTACGGCGATGGGCGTAGCGAGGTGCGCTACGGACGAGTACTCGGCGAGTTCCCGTGCGAGTCATTTGCCATCTCGACCAAGGGATCGCGGGTCTTGCGGCCTGAAAACCCGGACGACTTGGAACCTTACAGCGAGGACGAGATCCCACACTACGTCTACGATTTTGACTTCAGCGCTGCGGGCTTGCGGGCCTCGCTCGATTCGAGCTTGGAACGGCTGGGATTGGCGGCGGTGGATATTTTTTTTGTCCACGACAGCGACTTTAAAGGACAGCACACTGACGAGGACTTTATTGAAGCGCTGGAGGCCGCGGTCGAATTGCGGACGACCGGCACGGTCAAGGCCATTGGCATGGGAATGAACGAATGGGAGCGCACTGGGCGGATGGTCGAGCGCTTTGATCTGGATTACATCCTGTTGGCCGGGCGCTACACGCTGCTAGACCAGTCGGCGCTGCCCGAGTTTTTGCCGCTGTGCGTAGAGCGCGGGGTGAAGCTGACCATGGGCGGGCCGTACAACAGCGGCATCCTCGCCCGCGATTTGAACCAGCCGGTGTCTTTTGATTACCTGCCCGCGCCTGAGCATCTGGTGCAACAGGCCAAGGCGCTCAAGGCCGTCTGCGACCGGCACGGCGTTGAGCTGCGGGCGGCGGCATTGCAATTTCCCTTTGGGCACGAGGCGGTGATTTCGGCGGTGCCCGGCGCGGCGTCGGTGGCCGAGCTAGAGGACAATGCGCGCGTGATGCAGGTGGAGATTCCGGCGGCCCTGTGGGCGGAGTTGAAGGCCGAAGGGCTGCTGCCAGAGGGGGCACCGACACCGTGAGATTCACCGCGCCGACGGCAAGGTGCTGAAATAGGACCTCTATTCGCCGCCCAATCTGGGTCCGATTATCGCAGGGATCGCTGAATAAGCGTGTAAGTGCTTTTTAAGTGTCTGTTAAAATTGTAGTTGCAATTTCTTGCAGTTAGATTGATCTTCCATCGCCGCAAGGTGAACCCCCCGTTGTTGTCATTATTTTCTCGCCCAATATAACCTCTAACGCCTTTGCCCCGTCTTAGGAGACAGAAAGGCGCAAAGTGCGATGCGAGAATACCAGCTAATCCATGGCCAGACGGTAGATGACGCCCATTTGGTGGCCGCCGCACAGGAAGGCCACGAATGGGCCTTTGCGCGGCTCTTCGAGCGGCATTCGGCACGGTTGTGGCCCTATGTCTGCGCCTTAAGCGGCGGCGAGGTCGATGAGGCGCAGGATCTGTTGCAGGAGACCTTTGTTCGCGCTTGGAGTCGGCTTGGCGAGTTGCAGGCGGGGGCCGCTTTTCACGCCTGGCTGCGCACGCTGGTGTATCGCTTGGCGCTCGATCGGCGCGATAAGCAACAGCACCGGGATCAGTTGCTCGCCCGGTACGCGATAGTCGCGAAGGGGGAACACACGCCGGAGCAGCGGCTGCTATCGCGTGAAATAGGGGCCGCCATCGCAGAAGCGGCCCAGAGTCTGTCGGAGTCTTCGCGTCGCATTTTCACTGCCTTTCACATAGAAGACAAATCTATCATGGAGATCTCCGAGGAGATGGGACTTTCGGTGGGGGCGGTGAAGGCCCGACTCTTTCAGGGGCGCAAAAGATTGAGAAAGGAGTTGGAAAACATGGCACCCGAGACGACGATGCCAATGGAAACACCTGAAACGCTTGACATCGAGGTCCTAGGCGAGTGCGCAAATCAGCACGACCCACTGCATCCGCTGCGGCAGACGGACAACTTACTGGCCAAGCGCTTGCTCTACTTCTGCCGCAAGAATGCAAAAAGCGTTGGGGAACTAGCCCGTTTGTTGCACGCCGACAGGGCCTATGTGCAGGACATCGTACCGGGCTTAGTGGAAGGAGAAATGCTGGAGGAGCCCTTCCCCGGTCGTTATCAGACGGCCTTTCTCTTTATGGCGCGCCAAGAGTGCTTGCCGCTCTTCGAAAGCGTGCATTCTGTACGGAAGGGCATAGCCATCCTCAAGCGCCGCCTGCCTCAGTTCAGAGAGGTACTAAGCCATACTTCGCTGTGCGGCTGGCAGGGATTTACTTGGGAGGAACTAGCTTGGATCGCGTTTCCGCAGTGGATTGTCATGCGTGGTCTGGGGCGGCAAGTGTCATCGCTGCCCAATTGGGGCAAACATCGCATTCTGACCTATCCACTCAGGCCGGTGGACTTTTGGTATCTGCTAGGCAATTGCGGTGCCGAAAAGGAGCCTTCTCTCTGGTTTGCCGGAATGATGACGGAAGGGGACGATATGGGGATGGGTAATGTAGCGGAACCTCGCCTTATAGTCGGCGGCGATTACAGGAAGATTCTGCGCTTCGAAGACCTAGATCGATTTGTCGGCCGCTTGTGCGAGGGACCTATAAGTGAGGAGGATTTGCTCGGTGACGCGGACGAGGATTTGCTTGATGACGTGGACGACGGAGCGAGATCGAGACTGGCGGAATACAGTGAGGAGGGTTATTTAGTCCAGGTAGAAGACGGGCGCTGGCGGTTGGGCATGCCGGTTGTGACTGGAGCAGACGAGGAGCAGTTGATCGGAACGATCGATGCGATCTGCGCCGAACTCGCCTGCAACGTGCTCGACGGTGCGATAACGGCTTTTGCCGAGAAGGTGGACGAGTTGGAGTTTTCACACTTGCTGGGACAGCCTCACTATCTGGGCTTTTTGGGCCTCATAGCGGCGTGTAAGGAACTGACGGTTGCCTGCCGCGAAGAAGGGCTGATACCCGATCCGGTCGATCCGCCCAAGGGTTTCGGCTGCCATGCGTGGTACGGGGCACCGCGGATCATGCGAGCGTGGAGCAAGGGGCGGTAACGGGGTATTGGGGGCGGGTCCAGCGAAAAGCGCCGTCTTCGGCGCGGCTATTTAATATTCGAATTTCAAATTATACCAGATCGTTTTAGGCCAGATAGTCTTTGACCTTTCGGGCAAGGGCTATCTGGTCTTTCTTTATGGCTGGAGGGTGGTAGCGAATCGCGTATATCATAGGGAGACAGCTATGGCCAAACGACTGGTGTATTTTAACGGCGAGTTCGTTCCCGAGCCGGAGGCGCGGATCTCGATTTTCGACTGCGCTCTGATGTATGGGGACATGGTTTTTGAAATGACGCGGAGCTTTGGGCAACAGCCCTTCCGGCTACGCGAGCATCTGGAGCGGCTCTACGGCTCGCTCAAATACGCGCAGATCGACTGTGGGATGGACATCGACGCGATGGAAGAGGCGACCCACGAGACTATTGCCCGCAACCTGCCCGCGATCGGCGTGCTGGACTTCCAGATTATGCACGACGTCACGCGCGGTGCCCTGCCGCTGTACAATACCATCGTCAAGGAGGGCACGGCTCCCATCGTCACCATCAACGTCTTCCCGCTGGTGCGGCACATCGGCGGGATGGCGGATCTCTATCAGGAGGGGGCGCACTTTGTCGTCCCGCCCCAGCAGTCGGTGCCCTCGCGCTACATCGACCCCAAGGCCAAAAATCGCAGCCGCATCTTCTACAAGATCGCCGAGTTGCAGGCCGCGCAGATGGAAGCTGGTGCCCAAGCGCTGTTGACCGACGAGCACGGCTTTATCACCGAGGGAACGGGCAACAACTTCTTCATGGTCCGCGACGGTCAAGTAATAACGCCCAAGGGACATAATATCCTGCGCGGCGTATCGCGCGGCGCGTGTATGGAGCTGGCGGGCAAACTTGGCCTTCCCCTGTGCGAAGCCGACATCGAACCCTACGACGTGCGCTTGGCTGACGAGGCGTGGTTTACCAGCACCACGATCTGCATGGTGCCGATTACGCGCTTTAACTTTCAAGCAGTGGGCGACGGCCAAGTGGGACCAGTGTATCGCCGGTTGCTAACGGCGTGGTCTGAGGAGGTCGGCGTGGACATCGCCGATCAAGCGCGTCAGTACGCCGAGATGATGGAGGAGTGGACCCCCTAGGAGGCTTCGATTATGACCGACCATCCCACAGACGCTGAGCGCTTCTTCTTCGACAACAACGGCTACTTGGTACTGGAAGACTTCCTCGCGCCGGATCGGGTTGGTGCGCTCTACGCAGCACTGGAGCGCACCATCGAGCGGCGGCGCGACTCCCAGTTCAGGCGCGAGCACGAGCCAGCTTTTGCCGACCGGCTCGATGCGGCCAACGTGCGAGTCATGCACCTGCTGGCCGAAGACCCGCTCTTTTTGCAAATGCTCGACTACGAGCCAATGATGGCCTACGTCCACGGTCTGTTTAACGAGATGCCGCACCTGCACTCGACGGACGCGTTCTACGAGGTTGAACCCGCCGACTACCACGGGCAGGGTTGGCACATCGACGGCATTCAGGATGGCTTCCGCAATCTCAAGCCGCACATTCCGCTGTTGCAGTTCAAGGTGGGGTACTACCTGAGCGACATGAGTGAGCCCGATCAAGGCAACCTGACCTTAGTGCCCGGCAGTCACAAGGCGCTGTTGGAGCCAGACACAGGGAATGGTATGCCTGGGGCCGTGCAAATATGTGGCGGCCCGGGGACGGCGGTGCTCTTCCACAACGCGATGTGGCATACGGCTGGCCCCTTTACGCGCAGCGAGGGCAAGCGGGTGATGCTGTACTATGGATACGAACATCCGTGGATGCTGGCGTGTGCCGAGCAGTGGCGCTACGACCAAGCCTTTTTGCAGGGGCTTTCGTCGGCGCAGCGGCGCTTTTTCCACGGGTTTGTGTTTGACCCGCCTGAGTATCGTTGGGGATGAACTGGAACTCGCCCGATATACGGGGGCGTCGCCAGTTGGGCCTGACCCTGTTTTTGATCTCGCTGGCTATGCTGTTTGGGGCCAGCATCGCGGCTTTTGCCTACCTGCGGCTGACCAGCCCAGCGCTGCAGGGGAGCGAGCGCATGGAGTTGCCGCTGGCGCTTGGCGTTTCGACGGCGGTGCTGTTGGGTGCTGGGGTGGCGATGTATAAGGCGACGCAGAACGCCCGGCGCGGGCACTTCCCGCTTCTGCGGCGGTGGTTGGCGTGGGCTTGGGTGACGAGCGCGTTGTTTATCGCTGTGCAGGTGCCGGCGCTGGTGCAGCTACTCGACCGCCACCAGGCCCTGGGGGTGAGTGTCTATGGCATTGCATTTGCGCTGGTGGTAGTTCACGCGCTGCACGTGGTAGGTGGCATGGTGCCGTTGTCGATGCTGGCGTGGAAGGCGCGCGTGAATCGGCTCGACAGCGAGCACTTGCTCTCAGTACGGGCCTGCGCCGCGTACTGGCATTTCCTCGAAGCGGTGTGGGTCGCGCTGTTGGCCGCGTTCTATGTGTGGGGGTGAGGGGAAACTCGATGGCAAGTTTCGCGAAGACGATCAAGAGACGTCAGTATCTCTTCGGCACCGCTATTCCGTTGACTCACTCACGGATGCCAGAAGCTCGAAGTCCGAATCTGCGGATTCGAGCGCGGCACCGTGGCGGCGGGCGCAGGCAGCAATGATCACATCGGTGGCCGGTGCGGTAACGCCTTGAGCTCGCGCTCGTCGCGCCAAATCGCAGGCCGCCTGCCAGACCTCTGCGTCGATGGGAAGCTCGGGGAGGATGCGGGCAAAGTCCCGCAGAACCTTCTGTTCTTGTTGCCCGGAGGCACCGTTCCACAGTTCGAGCTGCACCAGTGGGCACCAACAGGCCTGCCCCGAGGTCAGCGCCGCTTCGACGCGAGCGCGAACCGTGGGATCGCCGCCCGGACGGAGCATGTGTATCCAGGACGAGGTATCGACGAGGATCAACGGCTCAGCCTTGCCGCCGTGCGGCCTGAAGCTCTTGCGGCGTTATCATATCCGGGCAAGTGCCAGCGTATTGGACGAGTTCCGCCATGCGCATGCGGCGGTTGAAGTCCGCGATAGCTCCGACGATGGCCTCGCGTTTGGTCTTCGCTTGCGTGAACCTGATGGCATCCTCAAGCTCATCTTCAGGAATATCAACAGTAGTTTTCATGATTCTAAAATAGCTATCTATAGAAGCTTGATCAAGCATGATTAGATTCTCTATAATAAAGGGATTTTACAGGCTGTCTGAACTTTAACAGCTCCAATCACTTAACTCGGGAGGGGTTATTATGCGGAGCATATATGAGGACTTGGCCGGTCTAATGCGTCTGTTGGGAACGGCGACCCTGAGTCTCGTCCTCGTCGGTTCGCTCGTCGTCGGGCAGGCGGCGTGGTCTGAGGAGGCTGGGACGGAGGACGAGGAGGAGGCCTATACCGAGGACATCTATTTGATGGAAGAAGCCATCGTCGTGGGGTCGCGTCACGCGCCGCGCTCGGAGAAGGAGTCGGCCGCGCCCGTAGATGTGCTAAATGCCGACCAACTGCGCACGCAAGCGGCAGTCGATATGGACGACATGCTGCGCACCCTAGCCCCGTCGTACAATATCCAGCGCCACGGTATTGACGACGAAGCGACCTTGGTGCGCCCGGCCACGCTGCGGGGCCTGCCGCCGGATAACCTGCTGGTGCTGGTCAATGGCAAGCGCCGCCATCGCTCCGGCGTAATCGCGCTGCTGGGCAGTTCGCTCAATACGGGATCACAAGGGCCGGATTTGAGCGTGATCCCGGCCATTGCTTTGACGCAAATGGAACTGCTGCGCGACGGCGCGGCAGCCCAGTACGGGTCCGATGCCATCGCCGGGGTGCTGAATCTGCGATTGCGCGAATCCTCCGAAGGAGTGTTGGTGGAGACGCGAGGGGGCCAGTACTTCGAGGGAGACGGTAGTTTGTCTCAGGTGGCCGCCAATGTCGGCCTGCCGCTTACTGAGGACGGTTTTTTCAACGTCAGCGTCGAGTACCGCCAAAACGATCCAACCATCCGCAGCGGCCAACGCGCCAATGCGGCGACGCTGCGAGAGCGGGGCTATCCCGTCGAGGAGCCAGCGCAGATTTGGGGCAGCCCCGACCTTGACGGCGTGTGGAATACCTTTTTCAACAGTGGGGTTGATCTCGGCAATGGGGCCGAAGCTTATAGCTTTGGCGGCTGGGCTAAGCGCCGCGCCGAGGGAGGATTTTTCTTCCGCGCTCCGGGCACCTCCTCGGCGCGCAGCAGCGTATTTCGCATCGGCGATCAGCGGGCCGTAGCCGATCTCGACCCGGACGACGATGTTGATCCCGCAAACTTGGACGTGCCTTCGCTAGACGCTAGCTTCGACGAGACCCAGGCTTTCGTCGATGCGTACCAGGGCGATCTCTTTCTGTTCAACGAGCGCTTCCCCGGTGGTTTTACGCCGCGCTTTGGAGCCGATATCCTCGATATGAGCTTGGTGGCTGGCCTGCGCAGTGCCCGCTCCGGTGGCCTTAAATGGGATGCCAGTGTCAGTGCTGCCCAGAGCAATATCGAGTTTTTCATCTTCAATACCATCAATGCCTCGCTGGGGCCGGATACGCCGACGTCGTTCCGCCCGCGCGACTACATCCAGACCGAAGTCGCGGCCAACCTCGACTTCTCATACGCGATGGAGGTGGGTGGTTTGGCGTCGCCGCTCGGTATTGCTTGGGGTGCGGAATGGCGCGAGGAGACCTTTGAGTCCGTGGCCGGCGATGAAGCCTCCTATGTGGTGGGGCCCTTTGCGGCTCAAGGCTTTAGCAGCGGTTCCAACGGCTACCAAGGGCTGCATCCGAGTAACGCTGGCAAGTGGGATCGTCCCAACTATGCCTTGTACTTGGATTTGCAGGCGGACGTGGTGCCGCAGCTCCAGCTCGGTACGGCTGTGCGCTACGAGGATTTCTACGCCGACTTTGGCAATACCCTCAACGGCAAGCTCTCGGCCCTGTTGCGGGCGAGTGACCGGGTCAACTTGCGCTCGACGGTCAGCACGGGGTTCCGCGCCCCGTCGCCCGGTCAAGCCAACCTCCGCGCCGTGACCACGGGCTTTTCCGGCGCGGGCGGTCTGACCGAGCAGGGGCAGGTGCCGCCCACCCATCCCATTGCCGCGGCCTTGGGCGGTGCGGAACTGACCGAGGAAAAGTCCGTGGGATTTTCCGTCGGCACCACCATGGAACTCGCCGACGATTTTGATGTGACCCTCGACTACTTCGACATTGCCATCGAGGACCGCATCGCCCTGACCGGGAATATCAAGATCACCGACCAAATTGCCCAGATCATCCGGGACGATGAATCCCTCCAGGGCGTCAGCGTCCTCCAAGAAGTCAAGTTTTTCTCCAATGACTTCGACACCCGCACTCAGGGAATCGACTTGGTGCTGTCGTGGACGCGGACGTGGGACACCCAATCCCTGTCGCACGTCGATGTCGCCTATAACTGGACTCGGAACATCCTCGAAGACTTTTCGCAGGTGCGGACCGTCAGCGAATTCCTCGGCAAGCCTTTGAACGAACCGATCATCTTCAAGCTGATGACGCCCCGACGCGAGGTGGAACTGGCGGACATGAACCCCAATCATCGCTTGGTGCTCACCGGCAGCCACCAAATGGGCGCTTGGAACGGTATGTTGCGGCCCAGCTACTTTAGCGATTGGAAAGCCTGCCGCTTCCAGGACAACAGTTGCGGCGATCTCGATTCCTTTGACGGGGGCGTCATTGTCGATGCCGAAGTCGGCTACACCTTTGCCGAGCGCTATCAGTTGAGCGTGGGAGCGCAGAACATTTTCGACTCAGTGCCTGAAGCTGCGCCCGAGGAGACCGCAGGCCAGGGCAATCTGCGCCCGGAGAGCACGCCTTGGGATTACAACGGTGCCTTCTGGTACACGCGCTTGTTTGCGGAATTTTGATTGTAAACCGTCTGACCAAGCAGACGGGTGCGTAACGTCAGTAAGAAAGCTATTTGCGCTTGGATGCTGATCTGTTTCCGCGACCCCTAGTAGGCCACGGCTACGGTCCGTCGCACGCTGCGATCTCCAGCGTCGCCAGCGATGTGTAACTCGGCTATGTAGAGGCCGGGCGGCACCCGCTGGCCGTATTGGTCTCGGCCGTCCCAGTGCCATGCGATGTGCCCGGCTTGGCCAGCCCGCTCTTGGGTAAAAAGCGGCTGGCCGGACAAATCGTAGAGCCGCAGGTGCAAGGGGCGAGCGGTGAGTACGTTGATGAGGTCGAAGGAGATGCGGAGTTGGTCGTTGATCCCGTCGCCGTTGGGCGTAATGAGCGCGGGACTGAACGAGAGGCCGGCAAAGAGCTGGTCGGCGATGGGCAGGCGCACGACGTTGGAACTGCTCTCGACTTGGGGGGCAGCGTCGCCTGGGTCCACGAGTTGCCGCACCTGCGCTTTTTGGCTGTCTTCGAGAAAGGCGTCGAAACGGGTCGCCTGTAGGTAGATGGGGGCGGTAAAGCGCAGTTCGACGAGTTGGCGACTGCGGATGCGGCGCGGGAAGGTGGCGCGAAAGCCCTGCGCTAGGGTATCGGCGACCACCTCGACAGGCTCGCCATCGACCAAGGCGGCGTCAAAGCGGGGGATGGTGGTGGCTTCAATGGCGATTTGGTCGAAGCCATCGCGGGTCGTCGCGGGCCGCAGGAAGTAGGAAAACTGGGTCTGTTGGCCGGGGGCGACTTGGAGGGGGAACACTTCGCCGACGACCTCGGACGCCAGTGGGTCGCTGAAGTTGACGGCCAGCCAGTTGAAGTGGGGAGCTTGCGTCGGGTTATCGGATACCAAGCGCACGTCCAGTTCCATAAAGCGGCGCGGGGAGGGCGACTGGAAGGCCGCGCCCGAAGTGCTGTAGATGTTGCTCCAGGGGCTCCAGTCCGCCCCGGGGATGCGCGTGGTGTCGATCTTGCCCTTAAAACTGGGGATCAGTTTGTCGTAGCGCCTCTGGGTTACTTCCTTGCCATTTTTATCGTGAAAAGTGTATTGCTCTACGACCTCATTGCCCGTACGCGAGCGGATTTCGATGTGGGTGCCCAAGGGAGTCTGGGCCTGCCACTCAAGCGAGTTGAGATTCTTGCCGTTGCCTAGATCGATCAGCGGCGAGCGGAGACGGACCGCGAGGGGATAGCCTTCGCCGTACACTTGGATTTCTTCGGCTGAGCCGTTGGCGTAGCACCCCCAGCGCGAGGCGGCGTCGGTCAGGGTCGCGGCGCAGGTGGCGTCCCAGATAAGCCAGGCGATGCGGATGTAGCGGGCTGGCAGGGTGGGGAACTGGTGGTCGGCTAGCCCGGCACGGTGGTTTTCGCTGGCGGGGTATCCGGCAAAGTGCCGCGTCCAGATGCGGGTGCCGTCCGGGGCGATGGTGCCGTCCGAGGTGAGGACTTCGTAATTTTTGTAGCTGAAGGAACGCGGACCGCTGGCTCCGGCCCGGGTGCGCAGCAGGTGTTCGCCAAAGCCGCCGCGGATGGCTACGCCGGTAATCAGGCGCACGAAGTCCACTGGATAGACGGCTCCCAAGTCGATGGTGATGTGGCTCCAAGTGTTGTAGGTGTTGCGCGGCTCGCGCCCGTTGCGCCAGCGATCGAAAATTGAGCCATCGACTAGGTTGAGTGCATTGCCCAAGGTGACTTCTTCGGCGCGGACAAAGGCGTCGATGACCACGTCAATGGCCCCGCCGCGCTCGATGAGGTTGAGGGTGAGATTGTCGCCGATGCTCTGGACCTCGACGGCGACGAGCCGGGCGTCGGGGATGTGCTTGAGGTTGCGGATTTGTAGGTAGCGGATCGGCGTCAGGTAGAGCGCGTCGCCCGGGGCGAATGCGACGCGGTGGCGCGCGTTTTCCTTGAAGCGTTCCTTAATGCGGTAGATCAGGGAGCCCTCAATTGGATTGGCTACTTGATCGAGTTGCGGCTCGCCAGAGGAGATCAAGAGGTCGAATAGCTCAAAGGGGGGCGCGTCGTCGGCAAAGACCAAGGCGATGCTGTGCGCCGAGACGCTGCGGCCGAGGTCGATTTCCACGAACCAGTCGTCCGGGTCGTCGTCCGGGCTAGGTGCCCAGCCGGTCGCGGGATTGCCGTCGAGAAGTGCGGTCGCGTCCCTCGGATTGGAGCCGGCCCGGCGGATGCCGCCGCCTAAAGCTGTGGCGTCGAGCACGGCATCCACGTCCTTTTGGATGCGCATCGGCTGGATCGCGCCGGTGGAGGCGATTTTGACCGCACCCACTGGCACCTGCCAGTCGCGCCAATCGCGCACGGAAGCAAAGCGCAACTGGTCCGCGCTCGCGCTACAGGCGAGTAGGACGAGGAGGACGGAGGCAATGGACATGGTATATTGCAAAGTACTTTTACCGACTGCGTAAATCAACTTGGACGCTATGTTTATGGGACGCATTGTGCTAGGAATCGCCGTGCTGGCTGTGGTGGGCTACGTTTTGGCCGCGGCCTATCTCTATTTTTTTCAGGAACAATTCGTTTACAGGCCGAGTGCCCGCATAGAGGGCACACCGGCCTCGGTGGGGATGTACTACGAGGAAGTCGCGCTAGTCGCCAGCGACGGGGTGCGGCTGACTGGGTGGTACCTGCCGTTGGCCGACGCGCGGGGCACGGTACTTTTTTGCCACGGCAATGCGGGCAACATATCGCATCTACTCGCCGTGGCCAAGGATGCACATCGGTTGGGTTTGGGAATTCTGCTGTTTGACTATCGCGGCTATGGCCAGAGCGAGGGCACGCCCTCTGAGGAAGGTACGCACCGCGATGCTGAGGCGGCTTGGAACTACTTGGTGCAGGAGGCTGGGCTAGCCCCGGATCAGATCGCGGTTATCGGCCGCTCGCTGGGTGGGCCGATTGCCGCACGGCTGGCGCGAGACAAGACGCCGGCGGCCCTGTTCTTGGAGGAGACCTTTACTTCCATACCCGAGCTGGGCCAAGAGCTGTATCCGATCTTTCCGGTTGACTTGCTCGCCCGCTATGAGTATCCCACGCTGGAATACCTAAAACAGGTCCAATGCCCAGTGCTGATAAGCCACAGCCGCGGCGACAGGTTTATTGTATTCGCGCACGGCCAGCGGCTGTACGAGGCCGCTAGCCAGCCCAAGGCGTTTACCGTGATGCGGGGCGGCCATAGCTCGGCCTTTAGCGAGGATGCAGCCACGTATGAGGCCGGGGTGGAGGCGTTTTTGACGGAGGTGCTGGGGTGGTGATTGAGGAGATGACGTTATGTAGGAGCGACCGGCCGGTCGCCCCTACCACAAAACCAACCTGTGGAGGCAGAGATGAGTAAGACAAAGAAGGGCGAGGTCGTCCAATTGGCGATGGTGGGTTGCGGCGGCATGGCTGGGGCGCACTTGCGGGGATATGAAGAGCTGTTGGAAAAGGGCGAGACGCGGTTCCGCATTGTCGCGGCTGTAGATGAGGTGCCAGCGCGCGCCGAGGATTTTGCTGCGCGCATCAATGGGTTCGCTGGCTGGGAGGTCAATGCCTATGCGAGCGTGGCCGAGTTGCTAGCAGGGGAAGATGCGCTCGATGGAGCCGATATATGCAGCCCGCACGGTCTGCACCACGTGCTGGCCTGTGAACTGCTGGAGGGTGGGGTCCATGTGTTGGTCGAAAAGCCGATTGGCGTTACGGTGCGGGCCTCGAAGAAGATCGCGCAGACGGCGCAGCGCTGCGGGCGGGTCGCCGCCACGGCCGAGCAGTGCCGCCGCGCCCTGGGCCAGCGCACGATCCATTGGGCCTTTAACGACGGCCTGTTGGGTGCGCCGAAGATGTGGTGGGCCGTGCAGGCGGGGTGGAACGATCCGGCCCAAGTGCCTAATTGGCACTGGCGCATTGATCGCAAGTTGGGCGGCTGCGGCATGGTCATGGACAGCGGGGCGCACTGGGTTGACACCATGCGCTATTGGTTTGGCGAGATCGACAGCGTGTACGCCCGGGTCGAGCAGATCTACCCGCGTCCCCATCGCCAAGGCGAGGAAATCGTCCATAGCGCGTCCGAGGATTTTTGGACCAGCATATTCAACTTCAAGAGCGGCTTAATCGGCACGTGGTCGTGGACGATCAGTGCGCCGGGCAAGGGTTTTACCCAACTGACGCTGAGCGGCGAGAAGGGGTCAATCATCGACACGGACATCTTCCATCCGGCCGCCTTTCAGGCCAATGGCGAGTGCCAGCTCGCCGACGGGACCACGCACAGCATGTCCGAGTTGCAAGAAATGTATTTGGCGACCCTGAGCGAGGGGGAAAAGGACGCGCTCTTCCCGTATGGGATCACCGGCGGGGTGACGCTGGAGTTGTGGGATTTTATCGACGCGTTGAGCGAGGGGCGGCCGGTGGAAATCGATGCGGAGGAGGGTTTGCGCAGCAAGGCCGTCAGCGAGGCTATCTACGAGTCCGGCCAGTCTGGGCAGGTGGTACAGGTCGCCGATGTGCTGGCGGGCAAGGTTGACGCGTACCAGCGCGACGTCGATCAGGCGTGGGGGTTGTAGAATTGGGAACTGCTGTTACGCACCCGGGTAGGGGGGGGGGTTAAAACCCCCCCCACACCCCCCCCCCC
>VXOR01000009.1:3097-72620 GCA_009840005.1 Gemmatimonadota bacterium | reverse complement strand
GGCAAGGGGTGGCCTGCATGGGGGGCGGGTACGCCCTGCACGCCGATTGGGTCTGTGTGCCGCAGAATTTGTGCGCGGCCATACCCGAGGGCGTTAGCTTTGCCGAGGCCGCGTCTGTGCATCTGGCGGCAACTGGACTACACGCGGTGCGCCGCACCGCACCTTTGTACGGGGAAAATGGGATCGTCGTCGGGTTGGGCTTGGTTGGCCAGTTCACAGCCCAATTCGCCCAGCTAAGCGGCTGCCACATCTTGGGGGTTGATCGCTTTGCGCGCCGTCGAGATATTGCCCGGCAGGTGGGCATAGAGTGCGTCGTTGATCCATCTGAACAGGATGTGGTCGAGCAGGCCGGGGAATTTACCCAAGGGTATGGCATGGATTTCGGCGTCATTGCTTTTGGCGGCGAGGCTAGCGATGCCTTGGAAACCATCTATCAGAGCCTAAAGCAAGCGCCGGATACGCATCGCATGGGGCGCATTGTCCTCGTAGGGGGAGCGCAGGTAACGCACGGCTTTGGGTCAGCGCTGGGCAATGTGGATGTGCGGAGTGCGGCACGCACGGGTCCCGGCTATCACGATCCAGCGTACGAGCGCGGCCAAACGTATCCCGAGGTTTTCGTCGAGTGGCCGACGCAGCGCAACCTAGCCGAGTGCCTGCGCGCCATGGCCGCCGGGAAGCTGCGGGTCCAACCGCTCTATACCCACGAGTTTGCGCTCGAAGAGATCGCCGAGGCCGTAGATGTGCTCGTCGAGTCGCCGGCCGAGTCGCTGGGCGTCGTGCTCAAACCGGCTCGCCGGTGACGAGGTTGCGCTTGCCCTCTGGATAGAAGGTTACCGGCGGCAGGTCGATTTCCTCTCCGGCGATCATTTGCTCCAACAGCGCGGCGACCCCGTTTACGGCTGGTCCCACTAGGGCCTCACCCTTGTCGCGCGTACCCAAGGCCGCGGCCGGATTGTCGATGGCCTCGGTCTGCACGCGCTCCGGCGCTAGGTAGAGCATGGTCGAGGTCTCGAATTCGTCGGCGTGCCCAGGCAGGCGTCCCCGCTCCATGTGTTGCTGCACGTAGTCGGGGTCGTACACGTCCCAATAGGACTGGAAGCGGAGGTTGATGCCGAGTTTTTCCCGGTATTCGTCGATGCGGCGCATCATGGGTTTGACGTTGCCGCCGTGGCCGTTGAGTACCAAGATGTTCTCAACGCCAGCGCGCACGAGCGAATGGCAGACATCGAAGACGTATTCGCAGAAAATTTCCGGCCGCACGGTCAGGGTGCCAATGTGCTCCATCCAGTGCTCGGAAACGCCGATGCCCACCGGCGTGGCTACCACCACTTGGGGCAGGAGCTTTTTGGCCGCGTGTTCGGCCATATAGCTAGCGTGGAAGGTGTCGTGGATCATGTGCAGGTGTTCGTTGTGCTGTTCGGTTGCGGCGGTGGGCACGATGGCGGCCTTGATCGTGCCCGCTTGGATGCGCTCGCGGAATTCCCTGCGAGTCAGGTCGCCAACAAAGACTCGTTCGTCAGCCATTGTAACAATCTCCTTTGCATTAGTTGGGGCCGGTAGCTTAACGGCTGTCCGTCTGTGCGTCAAGTTGACCGGGAGGGAAAAGCATACTTGAATTCACTACACCAACAAGGGGGCTGTCATCACCAATCCTTTTGCAGAGTGGAATAAAAACTTCGCACTGTTGGCCGTAGCTGTGGCCGGGACAGGGGTGTTTTTCGGGGTGCAGTTGACCCTGTTCAACAACTTCATCGTCGAGCGGCTGGGCATTGAGCCGCACGAGTTGGGCTACGTCGAGGCCCTGCGCGAAGTTCCCGGTTTTCTCAACGCGTTTTTTTTGGCGCTGATTGTCCGCTGCGCTCCGCCGAAAGTCGCCGCGATTGCGCTCGTGGTGATGGGTATCGGGCTTGCCGCGTACGCAGAGGTGTCCTCGGTCTTCATGTTGGCCTCGTTCTCGCTGGTGTGGAGCTTGGGCTTTCACTGCTGGCTCCCGCTAGAGCAGAGCATGGGCCTAGCCTACGGCCCAACCGCGGACAAGGGGCGCTGGCTGGGGCAATTGCGCAGCATCAGCAGCTTGGCTTGGCTGGTGGCGATTGGCGTGTGCATGGTGGCGCTGGAGTTTTTGCGCTACGAAGGGGTTTTTGTCCTAGCCGGTGTGTGTACGGCCATGGGCGGCTTAGCCTTGTTTTGGGTCGATAATAAGGACGCGCCCGCAGGCGAGAAGCGCTTGGTGCTCAAACGGCGCTATCTGCTCTACTATGCCCTAAATTTTCTCCAGGGTCTGCGCAAGCAGATGTTTATTACCTTCGCCATTTTCGCCCTCGTGAAAGTTCACGGGATGCCGGTGAAGACGACCATGGTCTTGGTGCTGATCAACCAAGTGCTCATCACCTTGACGGCTACGTGGATGGGCCGCTTGGTCGATCGCTTTGGCGAGCGGCGGATGCTCACGCTAAGTTATAGCGTGCTAGTCTTCGTCTTTTTGGGCTACGCATTTGTGGAGCACCGGCCGAGTCTATACGCGCTCTATTGCATCGACAACCTCATTTTCTTCGGCGGGATCGCGCTGACGACTTACGCACACAAGCTTGCACCCCCAGACGAACTTAAACCCACCCTCTCCATGGGGGTGACTATGAACCATGTCGCCGCCGTGGCCGCGCCTCTAGTCGGCGGCTACGTCTGGCTCTTTTTTGGCTATGAGATCATTTTTATCAGCGGTGCGCTCATAGCCTTTGTCTCGCTGATAGTAACTCAGTGGGTCAATCCAGAGAAGCAGAGCCGCATACCCATTTAACTCAACCCAATAGAAGGGAACACATCATGTGGCCCATGATTGCGGAATCTGGCTTGCGTTGCTCGGAATGCCGCCACACCATCCAGCTTGGGCGACTCTGTCTATCGGAGCTACCCGAAGAACTACCTACCGGCGTCAGTCCAAAGGGCGGAGAAATCCAATGGATACTCCGCTCTTTTTTCGGCACGCCACCGCTGCAACTTGATGAAGGATGCTGAGGTAGCCGTACGAGTCATTGCGACTGTGGTGCTAAAGCTCGACATTTCAGCAGGTCTTTTAATCCAACCCAATAAAAGGGAACATACCATGAAAATTGGAATGAGACTTGAACATACAACAGGAGAGACGACATGCTCGATGTAAAGACGGAACTACAAAGATTTGCTAAAGATGGGCAGTTCTTCGACGCCCATTACGAGGAGTTATTAGAGAAGTACCCAGAGCAGTGGGTAGCCGTATTTGACGAGAAGGTCGTAGGGGCCGGTTTCGACTTTGATCAGCTCTTGGATGACCTGAAGGCTCGTGGGCTGCCACTAGGCCGAACAGTGATAGAGAAGGTCTCTGCCGAAGATGAAGTTTGGATCTTGGCCGTTCAATGATCCAAGGATATTTTCGCTCAACCGGCTCCATAAAGCGTCCTTATGTGAACGGATCCGTCCATCTTCCCGATATGGGCCTCTCTGGAATAGATATTCGATTCTTAATTGATACCAGCGCGGATCGCACGTTGCTCGGACATAGCGATGCTCGGCGTGCGTAGCATCTAAGTACACGACAGTAGAAGCGGAGTCGAAGCCTTTTATACTTAGATGCCCTGCGTAACGTCCATTGGATTACTGTCGTGTATTAAGGCATAGCACTATAAAGCCCGACATTTCGGTAGGTCCTTTACAATCCAACCCAATAGAAGGGAACACACCATGAAAATCGGCACCCGCATGCCCCCGTTTTCCCGCCAGATCGGCTTTGACGCCTATGCCGCGTGGTTGGCCGAAAACGGTTTTGGCGCGATCGATACCCCGCCTTTGACCCGGCAGATTGCCCGCACCTGCGAGCGACTAGACTTAGCTATCGGCACTTCGGACGGCGGTGGTCAAGTCCTCACCCGCGATGCGGCCAAGCGCCGCAAGGGTTTGAGCGAGATCAAAAAGAGCTTGAGCGCGATAGCCCGACACGGCGGTCACACGCTTTTTACCGTACTCGGCCCAGACGACCCAAGCATGTCCAAAGCCGAGACCTTTGAGATCTTTGCCAAAGTCTATCCCCGGGTCGTGGCCCATGCCGAGAAGGTGGGCGTCAATATCGCCATCGAACCTTGGCCGGGTGGCCGGCCACACTACTCCAATCTGGGTTGCTCGCCGGAGAGCCTGCGCTTGATTTTCGCGGCGTGCCCGTCGCCACGGCTGGGCATCTGCTACGATCCCTCCCACTTCGTGCGCTTGCAGATAGACTATCAGCGGCTCTTGCACGAGTTTGGCGACCGCGTGCGGCACGTCCATCTCAAGGACACCGAGATCATGCCGGAAAAGCTCTACGAATCCGGCAACTTGGGCGAGGCATACAGCTCGACCTACGTGTGCGGCGAGGGTTGGTGGCGCTATACCATCCCCGGCGAGGGCGAAGTGGATTGGAACTTTGTAATACGCCGGCTCGAAGACGCGGGCTACGACGGCGTGCTCTCGGTGGAACTCGAAGACCACTACTTCTGGCAGACGCCCGAGTTGCAACAGGAAGGTTTGTTGCGCGCCAAGGATCATATTGAGCCGCTATTCAGGGGATAGCAGTGGGTGCCCTTCGGCTGAGCTCAGGTCGAAGCCTGCTGCTCGTGCTCCTGCTGTCGGCAGCTAGCTATGGGCAGAGCCACTTCGTCGAGGTCGCCCGCGAATTAGGCATCGACTTCGTCCACCACAACGGGGCCTCACCGCAAAAGCGATTGCCCGAGACCAATGGCGCTGGCAGTGCCTTTCTCGACTACGACGGAGACGGAGATTGGGACTTGTACTTGGTCAACAGCGGGGACATGGAGCAGGGACGGGGCGCAGCCTCTAACCAACTCTTTCGCAACGACGGGCGCACCTTTATCCGAGTGGACGGCGCAGCCGGTGCGCCCGGCACTTCCTACGGCATGGGGGTGACCGCGGCTGACTACGATGGGGACGGTGACCCAGACCTCTACCTGACGGCGTGGGGGCCAGACCAGTTCTACCGGCTCGAAGAGGGTGGCTATGTCGATGCGACGGATGAGGCAGGTCTCGGCCACGCGGGATGGACCACTAGTGCCGTTGCGTTCGATTGCGATCTCGATGGCGACTTGGATCTCTTTGCCGCGCAATACGTCCGTTTTGTCTTAGGGGCGCAGCCTTGGTGTGGACGCGAGGACATGGGGTTGCGATTCTACTGCGACCCGAGAGTCTTTGCGTCCACGGCGGATATTCTCTATCGCAATGAGGGCCACGGCGTCTTTTCCGAGATCAGCCGCCAAGCGGGTATCACGGGCGAGGGCAATGGGTTGGGCGCGGTAGCTGGCGACTTCGATGGGGACGGCGATCCCGACCTGTACGTAGCCAACGACTTGACGCCCAATTTCCACTACGTCAACCAAGGCGACGGCACCTTTGCCGAGACCGGTTTGCTGGCCGGGACCGCGCTGAGCGCAGATGGGGCCAGCCAAGCGGGCATGGGCGTCGATGCTGGCGACATAGACCAAGACGGCGACCTCGACCTGTTCGTCACCAACTACCAGTTGGAAAACAACGGGCTGTATCGCAACGACGGTTCGTTTTACTCCGAGATCAGCTTTAAAGCCGGCCTCGGCGACCTCAGCCTGAACTACCTTGGTTTTGGCACGGGATTTTTCGACTCGGACAACGATGGGTACCTCGACCTGTTCGTGGGCAACGGCCACGTCCACGACAACATTGAACAGTACGACGAATTGGTGACCTACGCGCAACAGGCACAGGTCTTTCGCAATGGGGGCGCGGGCGTCTTTCGCGAAGTGACTGCTGAGAGTGGGCCGGCTTTTGCCACTTCCTACGTGGTGCGCGGCTCCTCCTTTGGGGACATCGACCAAGATGGCGACCTAGACATTGCCCTCGTCAACAACGGCCGCCGCTTCGCCCTGCTGCGCAACGACGGTGCCCAAGGCAACTTTCTCGCGATCGCGCTAGAGGGTCGGCAGAGCAACCGCGACGGCATCGGTGCCCGCCTGTACCTATGGGCCGGTGGACGTCGGCAGCTCAGGGAAGTAAAGGCGGGATCGGGTTTCCTCTCGACCAGTCAGCGCGACCCCGTGTTCGGCCTAGGAACAGCCGAGCGCATCGAGCGGCTGGAGATTCACTGGCCGGCCGGGGGGGTGCAAGTGTTCGAAGACTTGGCTGTCAACCAGCGGTTGCACGTGGTGGAAGATTGACGGACGCGGGCCACAGTCTATTATGTACCTAGAAACAGATAAAGATTAAGATGACTAAAAAAATTCCTGCCAGATGGAAAGGAGAGATTGTCCGTCCAGACGATCACAGGCTTGCTAAAGGTCGCTCTGGCTATACCTGCCTTAGCTGTGGCGCGGGGCTTACCCTTAAGGGCGGCAATGGTGGGACGGGGAAGAATGGAAGGAAGCTACCGAGCCGGTACTTTTCTCATCCTCCAAGCAAGTCTTGCGACATCCATAAGATCATTCAAGCGTGGGTCGAGTCTGTATTGCTACGTGAGATGATTAGGGGGTTGCCTCCGCACCCTGGCCTAATCGTCCCTGAAGGCGGCTTTTTGGTAAGGAGCGTCAAGAGCGAATATCAGGATGACGGGCTTGGTAGGCGGTATGATGTGCGTCTTGAGGGGATGCCTATGTACAATATGCACAGAGACGAACAGGCATGGGCCATGAATTGGTGGCTGAAACCATGGGGCAAGAGCAAGAGGCTGACCTCCGAGTGGTTGCCCCTCAAGGAGGAGTTCGAGGAGGCTTATGAACGGGGGGATAAGATGGTGAGCGCCCTCAAAGCAAGAGGAGAGACTCGTCCTCTATGGTTCTTGACAGATGAAGAATGGAGGGACTATTGGGCACCTCCGCCTCAAATCCATCCTGATTTTTACGATAAAAAGACTATTGCTGCCTTAAAGAAAAGGGTTGGCAAAGACGGAGCAAAACGTCTAAACGCTAGAACCCCGCAGGACCCAAGCGAGCTTATCTTTGAAGTTTTCTATAGCAACCCGAAGAATGACGACTTCAAGAAGCAGATGAAGGAGGGTAGGCGTCTTGCTCTTGAGGTAGATGCCAAGAAGTTTGCCGCGGGCGACTTCACGCTGGACAGGCTAATAAATTGCAGCGCGTGGCTGTGGCCCGGTGATATACCCTAAACCACACATTGGCGGCTGTAGAAAGGAATTGTATGCGATCTATGATCCAGTTTTTTGTGATTCTGGGATGGATATTTCTCATGGGGGTAGGTGTAGCCAGTTTTCTCAATGAGTCCCTTTACCTGTACCATGAGAACTTATCGGGTCGCCTTGATAAGATAGAGGGTAGTATCAATCAGCTAGAGGCTAAGGTGAATCAGGCCACGGCACTCTTGGAGGTTAAGTCAACCGCGGCCACTCCTGCTCCCAGCCCGTCGTTGCCAAGCAAGCAGACGAAAGCATCGTTGTCTCCTTCGCCGAAGAGTCTAGTCTATGACGAAGACGGGTCCATGATACTATGCGAAAATACCGGTGCGGCATCATGTAGGAAGGTCTTTGACTCGTACGATGCCGCGTTTAGGAGTATCATGGGCAACCCGTACGATACTAGGATTATAGGCGACCTTGAACGTGAGTATAAGTGGAAGCATAGCAGGCGTCATATCAGCTTGCGATATGAGATGCGTGGTCCATCTATGGTGGAGTATCATAGTCGTCCTCTGAAAAGCTATGAATGAGGCCGGAGGCGGTACTCTATGGTCCTTGTGATAATGCGATACCTCAAAAATCTGCTAAGGAGCTAGTAAAATGATCGGATTTGCTGTTGTAGGGCTGGGCATGGGGCGCAATCGCGCCCGGCAAGTGGCTGAGACCGCAGGGGCTGAGCTGCGTGTGGTCGTCGATCTCAACGGGGACTTGGCCCGCCAAGTAGGTGAGGAAATAGGCTGCGCGTGGTGTACGGCCCTCGAAGACGCCTTGGGGCGGAATGATGTGGATGTTGTGCTGGTGATGACCCCGAGCGGGCTACACGCGTCCATTGGCGTTGAGGCGCTCAAAGCTGGCAAGCACGTAATCACCACCAAACCCATGGACGTCAGCACCAAAGCCTGCGACGAGCTGATCGCCGCAGCCGACGCGGGCGGCCTCTTGCTCGGCGTCGACTATCAAAGCCGCTACGTCGATAACAACTATCGCGTCGCCGAAGCCCTCAAGCAGGGCCTGTTGGGCAAGCCCATTCTCGGCGAAGTGCGCTTTAAGTGGTTTCGCTCGCAGGAGTACTTTGAACACGGCGGCGGCTGGCGCGGCACTTGGGCCATGGACGGGGGTGGGTCGCTGGCCAACCAGGGATCGCACCTGATCGATCTCCTGCTGTGGTTCATGGGTGCGCCCAAGACCGTCTATAGCGAAACGGCGATTATGAACCACGATATTGAGACCGAGGATATTGGCCAGGCCATCTTGAATTTTGAAAGCGGGGCCAAGGGGGGGATCTTGGGTACGACGACCTTCCCAGCAAGCCCTTACTTTAGCGCCGAGGTACACGGCAGCGAAGGGGGAGTGTTGCTGGACGCCGTGCTGTCGGGCGAGATGCGCGTCTTTGGCGATGGACTGGAAGAGAAGTTACTGGCCATAGACAATTCGCAGACCAACGTCGTCGAGGACGTGGTATCAGCCCTAGAGAACGGGACCGCTCTGCGGGTGGATGGCCGCGAGGGCCGCCGCACGGTGGCGCTGTTGGAAAATGTTTACCGCTCGGCGCGGGAAGGAAAGGTGGTGGATTACCATGACGGATAAAGTATGCGCTGCCCTCGTTGGGCTGGACAATCCCCACAGCCGTGGGTGGCTGACTTCACTGCAACACTGCGAGGCCGTGGGTCGGTTAGTCGTTTGTACGGCCGAAGAATGCACTGATGTCGATCAGGTATATGGTAGCCTAGACGCGCTATTGGCGGACGAGAAGCTGGGATTAGCCATCGTATGCACGCGCAACGACCGAGCGCCAGACCTCATCGCGCAGCTTTTGCAGGCTGGCGTGCCAGTCATAGCCGAGAAACCGGTCGCGCGTATGGCTGCTGATATCGCTCGCCTCAACGAAATAGCCGCCGCGCAGCAGGTCTTGTGGGCGACGGCCTTTTTGAACCGCTGTCATCCGATTGCCGGAAAAGCGCGCGAACTCGTCGCCGCTGGCGTCCTAGGCCGCATCGTCTCCATCGAGGGGCGGATGGTCACTAGCACCGTCCAGCAGCGCAATCCGGAGCACTGGCTCTTTGACCGCGCACAGGCGGGCGGGGGAATATTGCACTGGCTGGCGATTCACACGGTCGATATGATTCGCTATATCAGCGGCTTGGAGTACAAGGCTGTCAGCGCGCACAAGGCAACGCTGAGCGGCACGGGCATCGATGTCGAAGATGTGCTCGCCGCTTCGTTTTGCATGGACAACGGTGCTCTGGGCAGTCTCCACGCTGGCTATGTTCTGCCGCGCCGCTACGGCGATATCTACTTGTGTTTTAGGGGAACTGCCGGGGATGCAACTTGGGTGATGCAAGATTGGGAAGGACGCGGCGACCGGCTCATCGTCCAAAGCCAAGCCGAAGGTTGGAGCGAGGACGAGTACCGCCAATTCGACCTCTCGGTTGGCGAGGCCCCCGGGTACGGCGGAGCGGCCGGATTGGGTTTTATCGCCGACTTTGTCGCCGCTAGCAGTAGGCAGGGTACTTTTATCACCAATGGCGACGATGCTTGGCAGGCTATGCGCTTTGTCGATGCGGCGTATAGTGCAGCTGAACGAGGGCGTCAACTCGAACTGTAAGAATTAAATGGTTACATCAATCTAATGTGCGCCAAGAAAATAGCTGCTATCCAAACCTTTGAATTATCGCCGCCGCCGCCGAGCGAGGAGGGCACCCGGCCGCTGCGCGAGCAGTCATGGCTTTGGGCACCTGGGCAGGCCACGCCAATGGACAAATTCGCGCCCAAGGAGCGGCTCATGCCCAAGCCGGGTGGGGCGATATGGGTTAAGGCCATCGCCGAGGACGGCACCTTTGGCTTGGGTCGTACGGATTCGGGCCATGCGACCCAGCCGATTATCGCCGAATGCCTAGCTCCCCTAGTCGTCGGGCAGGAGGTAGGTGCCATTGACCGGTGCAACGATCGCATGTGGCGGGGGACGCTTTCCTTTGGCAACGAAGGGCTTACGGCGCGGGCGGTCGCCGGAGTCGATCTAGCGCTGTGGGACCTGTGGGGCAAAACCCTCGACCAGCCCGTCTATCGGCTGGCTGGAGGCCCACAGCGTACCCAGATGGAAGTCTATGCCACTGGCAACGATGTCGATTGGTACTTGGAGTTGGGCTTCAAAAAGTTCAAGCTGGCTCGTCCGCATGGACCCGTTGATGGCCAAGCCGGAATCGACGGCACAGTTGAGTTGATGGCCAAGTGCCGCGAGCTAATCGGCCCGGATGCCGATCTGATGCTCGATTGCTGGATGACCTTTGACCTCGACTTTGCCGTGCGCATCTGCGAGGCGCTCAAGTCGTATCGGATGCGCTGGATGGAGGAAATGCTGATGCCCCACGACTGGGAGGGCCACCGCGCCCTGCGCCAGCGCGTACCTTGGCAGACGCTGGCCGACGGCGAGCACTGGTCCACCCGCCATCCCGGCATGAGGGCTGTGCAGGAGCGGCTCGTCGATTTGATCCAGGCCGATATCTACTGGATCGGGGGCTTTACCGAGGCGATGAAACTGGCCCATTACGCCGATGCGCAAGGCGTCCAGATGTGCCTGCACACTGGGGGTAACGACCCGTATGGCCAGCACTGGACAGCGGCGATGCCCAATACTCCGCTGATCGAGTTTTTCGTCGGCTCCCTGCCCGGGGTGCCGTTGGCGGAGTGCTATCTCGGGACGCCTTCGAAGTGGGGGCAGCGACACTACAAAATTCCGCCGGGGACCAACATGCCACAAAACGGCCTACTCGGGCTACCCAAAGGCCCCGGCTTTGGGATCGACATTCCCGATGACTGGCTAAGGGAGGTGTAATCGTGAAAATCACCCAGATCGAAGAGTTTGTCACTGCGGTGCCGCATATTCCCTCAATTGAAAAGAGTCGTCCCGGACATTACTTGGAGCAGCCCATCAGCCTGATCAAAGTGCATACCGACGAAGGGATCTACGGAGTGGGCGAAGGGGGACGAGGCGGCTCGTTGTCCAGCTTGGAGGCCGAGTGGACTGGCGTCGATCCCATGCAGGTCAACTTGGGGGACAAAGGAGGGGCGATGATCATGGCCCTGTACGACATCGTCGGCAAGGCCCTCGGGGTGCCGGCTTGGAAGCTGATGGGGTCCAAGCACTGGGATCGAGTACCGGTGGGCTGGTGGTCGCCGCCGCTAGAGCCGCACGAATTCGCCGCTATGGCCGAGGAGGGAGCCAAGCGAGGGTTTAAGACCCACAAGCTCAAGGCACGGCCTTGGAACATTGTCGAGACTGTCAAGCTGATGACCAAAGCTGCTGGCCCGGACTACGGTATTATCGTCGATCCGAATTTCACTTTCGGCGATTTGAGCACGAGCCTGCGGCTGGCCGAGTCATTGGAGCCGTATAACATTGAGGCGTTTGAGGATCCCTTCCAATACTTGCCGGGCTGGCATCAGTACCGCGATTTTCGCCGCCACACCCGCATCCGGCTCGCGCCCCATTTAGGCGACCCGCAGATGGTGCTGAGCGCGATCCGTGCTGAGGCGGCCGATTGCTTCAATCTGGGTGGCAACGTCGAGCGCGCGCAGACCTGCGCCGGCATGGCCGCGGCGGCCGGGATGCCGGTCTGGTTACAGGTCGTGGGGTTGGGCTTGGGCGTGTCGGGTGCGTATGGCACGCACGTCCACGCGACTATTCCCAATGCGACCATCCCCTCTGACAGCCTGCATTTCACGCGAGAAAACGACTTAATCGGCGGTGCGCTGACGCCGGTCGGTGGTTTCGTCACCGTGCCGGATGCGCCCGGGCTGGGCGTTGAACTGGACATGGAAGCTGTGGAGAAGTATCGCGTGGGATAGGGCACCCTGAACCCCGGCGCGGGAGGCACTCCGTGAAAAATTACCGCGAATTAGGGTATTTTCTTCAGGTATTGCTGCTCTGTAGCATGATATCACCCGCAACAGGCGAGGAACTACGGATTGGGACCAACGCAGATTGGGATGCGTGGCAGCGGCCCGGCAATGCCATCGAAATCAGCCGTGGGAAAGCTGCCCCCAGATTTGTACGGCGGAATATCGACGCGGTCGCCAATGCTGGGGATTTCGGCGGGGGCATCCGCGCCGCAGGCTCCAATGGCGGCGATGCTGGCAACCTGATCGACGGGAGCTTGAGTAGCTTCTGGGCTCCCGATTGGGACGATGATACCGAGAATATGTACGTCGAGGTCGATCTGGGCCGCGTGGTTTCCGCGCGGCGCGTGATCTTGCGGCTCAGAGAAGATGGGCCGCCGCTGGAGCTTTTTCAGGTTTTGCTGTCTAATGGCGAGCGCTTTTTTGATTCGGCCGGACTGCCCCTGCCGAGTATTGTGCGCTATAGCGACCGCGTCCGCTACAGCTTCAACGAACAACGGGAGTTGGTCATCGAATACGACCTTAAGCCGCTGCAATTCATTCGCATTGAAGTGGACTTGCCCACCGTGGGAGCGGGGATTAGCTCGATTGCTGCGGAGGCCGTGGGGGACAATATCTCGCTGGGAATGCGGGAACGCGGAGGGCAGGTCGAGGATCGCTGGCACCGGACGGGTCGTTGCGCTGGCAAGTCCTAGGGGAGTTACCCGAACACCCCCGCAACTTGCGCGATATCGTCCACTTTGAAGAGCAATTTTCACTCCGGCCACTGCGCTATCTGCGGATGCGCTATCCGAACAGGCAGTGTTGCATTACGGGAACGACGGCCGAATTTCAGGTCTTTGGCGAGGGCTATCCCGCGGGTATCATCTTGCAATCCCCGATCTACGATCTGGGGGCCGTGCGCAACGCCACAGGGTTGAGTTGGCAGGTCGAGGCCCCTGAGAGGACTCGCGTGGAAATTCGCTCGCGGACGGGCAATCTGTTACAGGAGTCCTATATCTTCCACGACAAAAACGGCAAGGAAGTAACCGAAAGGAAGTACAACAAGTTAATTCCCAGTTTCAAAGGCCGGGTTGATACCGTCCGTTCGCCCGGCGATGACTGGAGTATCTGGAGTCAGGCGTACGAGCGGTCGGATCGGGGTTTTCTCTCGCCGACGCCAAGGCGTTTCGTCCAATTGCAAGCCTATTTGCTCAGCGACGACCCGATGCAGAGGGCGGTTCTCGACGAGCTAGTCCTGAGCTACACCGAGCCTTTGGCCGCGGCGACGCGAGCGGAGATCTACCCGATCCAGGCCCAGCCGGGGCAGCGTACGGAGTTTACCTGTTATCTTGGTTGGGATATCGGTGCTGGCAGTACGGGTTTCGATCAGTTGCTCATGCGTTCAGGGGCAGACATTGAGCTTGGTGAGCTCCGCTCTGGGGGGCAGGTATTGGACGCGGAGGGCACCCAAGTAGATGGCGGATGGGACATTGCCTTTGCCGATCCGTTCGTGCGGGCCGGGTTGATTGAACTCGACTTCGCCAGCACGATATACCGCCAACAGATGCCCTTTGAGGCGTTCTTAGCCAGTGGTCGAGAAGAGCGACAGATAAGGCAGCGGGTGGATGTGGGCGATGCCAGCGACGCGGTTGCCAGCGAAGCGATTTCCGTGTCGCTGCCGGTCGGCTCTACGTTAATTGATGGACTCTCGGTGTCAGCCGCGCTCGTGACTCCCAATGGAGATGGCATCGGCGATAGGCTACGGATAGAGTTCGCCCTATTAAACGTCCTCCAGCCCCGCTTGCTGCACGTGGCACTCTACGACCTGAGTGGACGGGAAGTTCGGGTGCTACACGATCAGCAGCAAACAGCCGGGCCGATAATGTTAAGTTGGGATGGGCAGGACGAATTTGGGCAGTTGGCCGCGCCGGGAAACTACCTTTTGCGAGTTAAAGTGCAAGGCGACGCACAGACGCAAGAAACGAACAAAATCATTGCTTTGGCCTACTGAATTTACTTGCAGCATCGCTATTTAAAATAAAAGCCGCCGCGTGAGATAGTAGTCTTGCGAGGGATACGCAAACCGCTTATTTTTAATTAGATACAACCCAGATAGAGCCTATAGCTCAGCTGGTAGAGCACCGGACTTTTAATCCGTAGGTCCTGGGTTCGATTCCCAGTGGGCTCACCAAAAAACAGGCACTTGCGACTATCGCAGGTGCCTGTTTTGCTTGATTTTGATTTTGTTTACGTGAGTCGCACCATGTCCTCTTTGACAACCTTCCTGACATGGGTGTAGTGAGCCGGGTCCATCATCTCTATGATCTGCGTCGATAAGCCGTTGACGTCGAACAGATAGCGCTGTTCGGGGGTAATTTACGCTCCCGCTTCCATCGGCAGCATGGTCTCTAGGGTAAAAGCCGCCGCGTGCTTGTGCCCTCCACCACCGTAATCGCGTGCGATGCGACCCACATCCGCGGCTTCGTCTCCTTTGGAGCGCAGATTGTACACGACCTTGCTGTCGGGGCGGATGAAGAACACCGCGGAAAAAGGATGCCCTTCGGCGAGGGCATTGCCGATTTCAGAGGTCAGAAACGTGGCATTGGTAATGGGGACGCGAAACCCACTGATGGTGGTCCAACCGTGGTACCGAACGCGCGGCCGGATGAGCCGGTGTTGGAAGCGGAGAATGGCTTGGCCTTCCACGGCGAGTGCTTGGGGGCCGCGCTCGGCGATTTCATCCCACACGGCAAAGTCGCGCGGGTACGAGGCGAGGGCGGCGTTGACGGCCTTGGAATCAGCCAAGGCCCACCGCCACAGGTCGCGGTCTTCAGTATAGGACACCAGCCAAGGGACGTCGTTGGCACTGACCTGAGAGCGGGGGTCGAAAAAGTATTCCCAAGTCATGCGCGCCCCAGATTTGTCCTCGGCGAATACGCAGTAATCGAGCCCGGCTAAGGCGTGCGCGGCCGTCTCGTGATGGTCCAAAACCAAAAGCGAGCGGGCGTGATCGTGCATCTCCATGAGCTGCGCCCGCTCGTAGCTGAAGTCGAGGATGACGACATCGCGGTCGGCCGTAGCTGGCGGGTCGGTGTTGTATTGAACCGCTTTAAACTCGGCTTGCGGGTTGACGTAGCGGCGATAGATCCACGCGGCACAGAAACCGTCGTTACAGCCGCCGTGGAACAAGACCAGAGGTTTCATAGATTGAGGCCCCTTCCTTGACAGGGATGAGAGGCGGGCGATATGTTTTTCTCAATATATCGCGTCCCTTGTACATCGGAAAGGCCAAAGTGGAACAGACTACTCCTGTGATCAAAGCGTATCTCAATCCGTATTGCCCTTGGAGTCCGGGCGTGCGAACGGTACTCGATAGAGCCGGATTACCATACGAGGAATTGGATATTACCAGCGACCGCAAAGCCTTTGCGGAAATGGTTGCCAAGAGCCGACAATACGCCTCGCCCTGCGTCGAAATCGACGGCGTTATGCTGGCCGATGTGGGAGGAGTGGAGGTCGAGGCGTGGTTGCGGCAGCGCGGTTTGCTATGTTGAGCAAGACCGGGGTGGGGGCATTATGCTTGATGGTCCTGTGTGCAGCCTCCAGCCGCCCGGCCCGATCAGAGGCCGAGCCGCTGATTCTCGACTTGCAAACCGGGTTGACTTTGGTGCAAGAAAACAACGAGCACCTGTTGCAAGCCCGCATTGACCTGCTGCGCGGGCGCGAGGAACTCCGTGTAGCGCGAGCAGCAGGGTTGCCGCAAGTCGATGCCTCCTTCACGTATAGCCGCAATTGGCTGCTGCCTTCTTTTGTCTTTGCTGGCAATGCCGTCAGGATCGGCACGGAAAACAACCTCACGGGCGTCCTGAGCGTGCGCCAGCCGCTCTATGCCGGAGGCCGCATTCGCGCTACTGAGGACATGGCTCGCCGCCAATTTGCCATGCTCGGCGAAACCGAGCGGCAGACAACACAACTCGTGCTAGCCGAGGTTGAGGAGCGATTTTACGACCTGCTCCTAGCCGAGGAATTGCGCACCGTAGCGCACCTGGCGCTGGCGTGGGCCAGACGCAATCTGTCTCAGGTGGAGGCACAGGCTCAGGCTGGTCGGGCCGCTGAGCTGGACCAGTTGCGCGCTCAGGTACAGGTCTCAAATATGCGCGCCGACTCCATCAGTGCAAAAAATAACCTGCGGCTGGCCACTATGGCCCTCAAGGATGTCGTGGGTTTAGACTTGGACCAAACCATAGAAGTGCGGGGAACGTTCCGCACCGAGACGACGCTTGATCTCGATGACCTCGACGCTCTCGTCGTCTTGGGGTTAGCGAAGCGGCCAGAGCTGGCGCATGTCGCGCAAGAAATAGGATGGCACGAGCGGAAGATCGCCGCCGATAAAGCGTCCACCCGGCCTAGCGTGGAACTGGTAGCTGCTGGGCAAACTCAGTTCCAAAGCGACGAGTTCGACCTAGCCGACCGGGAGTGGCGCAAAAGTTGGAACACGGGGCTGGTAGTGCAAATGCCGCTTTTCGACGGGCGGCTCACCGGGGCGCGCGTAGCGCAGGCGCGGCAGGACCTGCGCCGGATAGAGTTCGACCGACAGCGGATCGCACGCGAGATTCGGCTGCAAATCCAGCAGGCCTATTATGCGGTCGAGGAAGCCAGCGAGCGCATTGAGGCCCACCGCGATGCAGTATTGCAGGCCGAGAAGGGCCTAGAGGTCGCCGAGGTGCGCTATGCGAGCGGGGTCGGCACGCAACTGGAAAATCTGGACGCGCAATTGGCGCTAGTGGAGGCGCGCACGCAAAGCGCTGTCGCGCGTCGCGACAAAGCGCTTGCTCTGATGCGGCTCGAACAGACCGTGGGCGTCCTCGGTGAATAGCCACAAACACTTAACAGAAAGGGAAGTCATCATGGACGATAGACAGTACACTGTTAGAGCTTCGCACTGCGATCATCGGGCGAGCGAGGAAGAAATCTACGAGGTCCTCAAACGGACTACCGATCCGCTGGAGCGCTCTTGGAAGAAGCTGGAAAAGGCGCGGCGGATCGTATTAAAATTCAATATGATCAAGCCGCCGGAGCGCATCGAGTACTTCGCTGGACGCCGCAGGGAGTTGGTAGATGATGCCGTGGCTCGCGCGGTGCTGCGCCTGCTGCGAGAGCGGACTACAGCCGAGCTAATCGCCACCGACACCTATCCCTACGGCAACGGCCATGTAACGCCCGACGACTTTAACTATCGCTATATATTGGACGATTTTGGCGTCCGCTATGTGGATTCGAATTTGCCTCCCTTTGCCACGTACGACGTGCCCGGTGGCGGCTGCATGTTTGATCGCTACCTGCTCAATGCCATTTTTGCCGAGGCCGACGAAGTGGTATCCATCGCCAAGATGAAGAATCACGCCTTTATGGGCATTACCTTGACCCTGAAAAACCTCTTTGGCCTGCCGCCGATGATCCCGCCGGAAGGGCGGACGCGGTCGTATTATCACCATCTCATCCGGCTTTCCTACGTCCTGCCGGACTTGGGCATGATTACCAAACCCTGCCTCAACATCGTCGAGGCCCTCACTGGCCAATGGGGCCGCGAATGGGGCGGCGAGGGCCGGATTTGCAACGCTTTGATGGCCGGCGATCATCCGGTGGCGACCGATGCCTGTGGCATGACCTTGATGGGCCACGATCCTCACTCCGATTGGCCGACCCCACCTTTCCGCCGCGACCGCAATCACCTGCTGATAGCTGCCGAGCACGGCTTTGGCACAGTGGATTTGAACGAGATCGATTTTGTGAGTGAGGTCGAGGCTCCGCTGGCCGAATTCGACTCCGTATCTACGGACTCAGACGCCACGGTGGCCAATTGGCGGCGCACCACCTGCGAGCAAGGGCTGATCTACCAAGACGAACAGCGGGAGCTCATTGACCGCTATCGAGGGGAGTTCATCTATATGCAGGACGGTCAAGTGGTGTGGAACGGCATTGATCCGAGCAACCTCGGCAGCCGCCGCAAACTGAGCGGCGACAGGAAGGACAGCGCCCTTTGGCTCAAGTACGTCGATCCAGCAGAGGGGGAAGGGGAGCGCTTTGAGCGCTATAACGAGTGTTTGCGACTGGCGTCTTAACCTAGGGAGGAGCAGATGATTAGGGGCGACAAGGAACTGTACGTAGTCGGCGACCGCGTGCTAATCCGGATTGACGACATGGAAGAGCGCACGGCCGTGGGGCTCTATTTGCCGCCGACCGCCTTGGAAAAGGAGGATGTGCAAAGCGGGCGCATCGAAGAAGTGGGGCCGGGCGTTCCCTTGCCGCCGAAAGCCGATGATGATGGTGCGCCTTGGGAAGAGGGGGGCGAGCAGATGCGCTACATCGATCTCCAGGCTAAAAAGGGTGACCACGCCATTTTCTTGCGCAAAGACGCAGTGGAAATCAAGTTCGACGACGAGAAGTTCATCGTCGTGCCGCAGGCGGCGATTTTGGTGCTCGTTCGCGATATTGCTTGAGGGCGTTTGGAAACTGTATGCAGGAAGGAGAACGAAATGGGCGTTGCTGATCTGATTCAAAAATCCCGGTTTGTCGTGGACTCCAATGGTGAGAAGCAGGCGGTGTTACTCGACTACGCGGTTTGGGAAGCACTGTTGAATTTGCTAGAGGACCTTGAAGACTCAGAAGAGATTGACCGTCTGCGCGCCGCCGCAGAAGAATCTATTCCATGGGAGCAGGCTAAGGTAGAGTTGCAAGCAAGCAGGGCAGATGTATAGCGTTCGCATCAATCGCCGCGAGGCATATCGCTAATCGGGCAATCTTGATGCTGATCGCGATATTGCTTGAGAGGCACGATTCCAACCTGTAAAAGTCCAATCCTGACACCCCATGCAACGCAAAACGAACACCCGACGCTCCACTTCCCTCAGCCGAGGTCCGCTCCTCTGGTCTGGCGAACACTGGATTCTCTATCTGCGCCCACCCGGAGCCGAAGCCGATAGCGGCCAACTCAGTCTATACTGTGCCGCCTACAGCCCCGCCGGCCGGGGAACGGTGGCCTATATTGACATTCCCGGCTCCGAGGGTCTGACCGCCGTCTGCACCGACAACCCCGACTTGGCCGATTTCATTTTTGACACCATGATTCGCGGCAGCAAGAATCCATTCGACCGCGATCTACCTCAATGGCGAGCGACCTTTAGCCGCGCCGGCCGCATCGACCTCGATCCTTCTTGGACTGTCCAAAGTGAGCACCATACCCTGACTGCCATCTGGGAGCAATTGGAGAATCCCCTAGTCGGCCCACCCACCATCAAACCGCATATTGTCTTCACGGTGCTGATTTTTGCTGCCGCCGGCCAGATGCAACTCGACGGCATGACCGTACCCGGCCACCCTTATCCCCGCGACGCTTGGAGCAAAAGTCTAGGCCAAGCTCGCAGTTCCTGCTGCTTTGCGCTGGCCGAAACTATGGTGGCCGCTCATTCGAGCGACGAGGCTTGATGGGTAGTAGGGGAAGGCGATACAGTTGGACATCGAATACCAACTTCAAGACATCAGGTTTCAGTGGGATGAGGACAAAGCCCAAAGCAACGTGCAGAAGCATGGCATCACTTTTGAAGAAGCAGCCGAAGTATTCTTCGATCCTTTTCGTCAAACAGGGGATGCCTCCACTGATAATGAACAACGGGATTTCATCCTTGGATACTCGTCACGACAACGTATTTTGTGGGTAGTTTATGTAGAGCGAGATAAATGGACACGCATCATATCTGCGCGTCGTGCGACGCGCCATGAAAGGAAGTCGTATGAAGACGCCTGAAGCCAAAGCAAAAGAAGAATTTGCGATTGCGTTCCGTCCTCGTGCGACGGAAAAGGTATCCATAGAGATACCAAAGGATGTGCTTGATTCCCTCAAGCAGGTAGCTGCTGACCGAGACATGTCGCTCCAAGCACTGCTCAAGTTCTATATTGGGCAAGGCTCGCGACATGTAACCAGCTTGATGTGGGCTGCTCAAGACGGTTACTTAGCGTTGGTGCGCTTTTTGGTGGAGGATGGTGCCGACGTTCGTATCCGCGATGCGGATGGCTGGACGGCCTTGATGAAGGCTGCCAATGGGGGCCATTTGGAGGTAGTGAAATTTCTGGTGGCCTGCGGAGCAGAGGTCAACGCCCGAAACAACGCTGACTGGACGGCTTTGATGAAAGCTGCTATGGAAGGCCATTTAGCGTTGGTGCACTTTTTGGTTCAGTATGGTGCCGACATCCACATAAAAAATAAAGAGGGCGAGACGGCCTTGATGCGGGCCGCTTGGGGTGGCCATTTAGAGGTCGTGAAATTTTTGGCTTCCAAGGAGGGCGATATCCACGCCAAAGATAACCGCGGCTGGACGGCCTTGATGAAGGCTGCCGTTGGTGGCCATCTAGATGTGGTGCGATTTTTAGTGGATCTCGGGGCTAATGTCAATGCCCTAAATGAATCTGGCGACACGGCCTTGACATGGGCTGTCGAAGGTCTCCAGATCGAGGGCGGAAAAAAGAAAAGGTGCTACAAGGAGGTGGTAGCCTTTCTCAGAGCGGCTGAGGCTGTCTGAGGGGTGGGGAAAGCTCGTATATGATGAAAGCCCGATCCGTTTTTACACGGCTTGGGCTTTTTGGGTGGAGATACCTCGATAAAATATTCATCGATAACGCAGATAATAACTCATCATATAGCAATTCTAAATGATTTAAGCTGGTTTCAAAACTGCCATAGGGATTCGGGTTGAATTTTTGAGCGGCCGTGGGCTATTTTTCGACCATCGAAAGGAGTATATCCGATGGTTGAGTATACCGGTGAAATCACCGAAGCCCAATGGGCCAAAATAGAGCCTTTGTTACCTACCCCACCCCGTTCACCCAACGGGGGCCGTACCCGCATTCCTGATCGCGCGGTATTCGAGGGGATTCTATGGGTCTTACGCAGTGGCGCTCGCTGGCGGGATTTACCCAGCGGATACCCTTCTGCCAGCACCTGTTGGCGTCGGCTGCAAGAATGGCAGGAAGCCGAAGTATGGCTCAGCGCTTGGCGAGCTTTTTTAGGCCAATTAGATGCCCAAGGCCAACTCGACTGGCACGAAGTGTTTGCTGACGGCGCTTTTGCCGGGGCCAAAAAAGGGGGGCCTTGGTCGGAAAAACCAAACCATCAGCCCGGTCTCTTCTCTATACGTCATTCCCGCGCTCCGCAAGCGGGAATCCAGCGGGACGGGCGTGACAACCTATCATACCAAAGTGTCAGGGAATCAGCCCGACAACAAATAAGGGGACAAAGGCACTCTGCGCTCCCTTGTCCGTTCAGCCGAGGTTACCATTGAGGCGTTTCTTCTGACGAAGAAATAATATCCTTCGGCTCACCAGTTAAGTCCGCCATCAGATACCCCTGAGCCTCGGCGTGGGCCAACTCAGCGGCTAAGATAGCAGGAATCGGCAAATAGACTCCGACTTGGGTAAGTCTCACCCCCATGACCTCACAGCCGTGCGAGAGGCCAAACTTCACGGCGATTTGATCGCCCCTCCGGTGATGAAAGGCAAAGGATGTGCCTAAATCCCCGAAGCCTATCTCACAACCACCTCCATGCCACTCAATTATGCTGTACAAATCAGGAAAATCCTCAATGTCCACCTCCTCAATCCAAGAGGAAGGCTGTTCGAGTGATTCCCTGATCACTTTGTTTTGCTTCAATGCCGCCACTAGCACAGAATCCGGCACCAGCAACCGAATGTCCACCTCTTGGCCGGTGCGCAGATCGATTGTTTGAAAGCGCCTTATGGCCCTAGAGCTCGCGGCCCCCTCGCAGTAGAATGAGTGGTAAGTCTCGAAAGAAACCAGTGCCCCCACAGTCGAGAGCACCCTTCCCCTCAAGACTTCGTCTTCACAGTCTAGAAGCTTGGAGTCTCCGTAAAGGACGACCTCGTTAGCCCACGGTTCTACATCATTGGAGTCCGTAACACCCCGCGTCGCCACACCCATGGAGTCATCCCAGCTAATCTTCCAGCCATCGGACTGAACGGTTCGCGGTTGCGCCAGCGTGGCGGACGATATGAGAACGAGGGAGACGAGTAAAACCAGAATACGGATCATCGTATTTCCTATCATGAATCAATTTCCTTAACTGATGTTATGTAGCCTTATGCCGCGTCTGCCGCTTGCGGCCTCGCTTGGGGGCATTCCCGCGCTCCGCAAGCGGGAATCCAGTCTAGTCAATGATGTAGGATTGCTATAAGTCCTCACCAGCATCCCACACCGGCTTCAGACGGTGTGGGATTTCTTCCACATACTTCTTCCTTGCTTCCTCGTCGGACAGTAGCTTGGACACGAACTCAAGGTTCTCGGGAGTGGGATTTCGTAAGTCCAGTCCTCCATCGGTACATCGATACCAAGGCCACCACGGATTTGATTTACCACCGTTCACGTTTTTTAATGCTTCCTTGAGTCTGCTGTACTTGGCTGCGTCTTTTTCCTTGGCATAACGGACGCCGAAGACAATATCACTGCCAAACTCAACGCCAATCTGGGCGTCTCCACTGCCAAACGGATAGAATAGGCCGTAATACATGTTTCCTTTCGTCCTCCGGACATATCCTTCCATTGTCTCCTCAGAGAGTTTGCGCTCCCTGTCCTTGTCGGCTGGCTTCTTTGAAATCAGTTCTGTCAGTGACGAGTCAATTTCACCGTACAGTTTCTTCAGCAACAAAATCCTGACACGAATCGCAGCCTCATTCAAGTCGTGTATGAGAGTGAGATTGTCGCCCTGTAAACAAAGTTCCTCTAAGTCTTTCATATATGCCTCACTGAAATCCGTACCTGTCAGCTTGCGGACGAGTTGTAAGTACTGGGCGATTGACTCCCTCAACGCGGGTTCGTTGTAAGCTCGTTTTTGACAGCCCTCTAGCCAAGGAGGAAGGTCGTCTCGGTAGGAAATACTTTGGTAACAGAGAGTTCCGACGCTATCCTCGGAAGGATCGTAGCCATCAAGCGTCAGATACAGCAGAGATATGTCGTCGAATCCCCTCTTTCTTAATCTATCGTGGTATCTCTGTAATTGCTGGGGTTGATCTCCGGCCCCAATTTTGTTTTCGATTACGACCGCTTGCTTGACAGCGTTGGTAATCAAGATGTCGATGTTGTCGCGCTCCCGATTTACCTCGATACCACTCTGATCAAAGTCCTTCTTGGCAACATGTCGCAAGAACTTCGTCAGGTTTTGTCGCGGTGCATCAAGTGATTTCTGATAGTTAAGTAGTGCGTAAAGAAACCGAGAGTGGAGATTTACCTCGTCGCGTTCTCCATGTAGAGTGGAGAAGATATTGAAGGGGACCTTTCGTCCGGCCTCATATTTATCATATAAGTGCGCCGCCCGTCCTAGCAGCAATGCTGCCTGTTCCAGCCGAAATTGGTCGTTGTTGCTCACACCAGACTCGTCCCTCAGATCTCCTTAGAAGAACGACCCTTGCTTGAGAAACTCCTCCGGCGCTTCTTGGCCCCAGTCGCGCGTGTAGTAGTCCTGCATGGTCAAGGCCAGCAGGATGCACAGCCAGAAGAAGCCGGCGACCGCGAAAAGCCCGACCAGCTTGGGGCTGTATTTCACGTGCATGAAGAATAAGATGACCAGCGATGCCTTTACTAGAGCGATAATCAGGGCGACCGGGGTATTCAAAAAGCCCATGTTGACGAAGGCGGCGGCCACCGTGATGACCGTGCCAATCATCAGGGCGAAGAAGATCAGAAAGTAGATCTTGAGCGGGACGACGTGATGTTCAGCGTGATGTTCAGACATTAGTGGCGTCCAATCAGATAGAGCAGCGGGAAGAGGAAAATCCACACGATATCGACGAAGTGCCAATAAAGGCCGCTGATTTCAATCGGCGTAAAGTACTGAGCCGAGATCTCGTTGCGCCGGACCTTGGCGATCATCCACAGCATGATGCCGACGCCGACGACCATGTGCAGCGCGTGCATCCCGGTCATCACGAAGTAAAACGAGAAGAAAATTTTGGCGTTGCCGAGCGTGACGGCCGGGTCGTTCCACTGGAACATGCTACCGGCGGGGATGAGGTTCTGGTGCCACTTGGAGCTATACTCGATGTACTTGACGCCTAAGAAGGCGCAGCCGAGAATGATCGTGGCGACGAGCCACCCCGTAATCGCGTTGCGACCAGCATTGGTCTGCGCGGCGCGGACAGCCAGCGCCATGGTCAGACTGCTGGCGATCAGCACGATGGTGTTGAAGGTGCCCCAGCCGATGCTGAGGAGGTGAGAGCCAGCGGTAAAGGCTTCAATATATTCGTTGCGATACACGGTATAGGCACCGAACAGCCCCCCGAAGAACAGGATTTCCTGGATGATGAACGCCCACATGCCGAGACTGGCGGCTTCGTATTGCTGCTGCGCCGTCTCGAATTGGTGTAGGTGGTGGGCGCTATGTGCGTGATCAGACAACTTCATCCTCCTTAGCGCGTTCGGGTACGGCCTCGGTACTCGGTTCCGTCGATTCCTCCTCACCGTACGGATAGGCTTCCCAAGTAACTATCGGGATAGCTTCAAAGTTGTGGGCTATGGGTGGCGAGGGGATGTCCCATTCGAGACCCTTGGCTTGGAACGGATTGGCGGGGGCCTTCTCGCCCTTAAACAAGGACCAAAGGAGATAAATGATGGTCAGCGAGAAGCCCAACCCGAGGACAGTGGCACCCGCGGTGGACATGATGTTGAGAGCTTGCCATTCCTCGGGGTAGGCGTGATAGCGCCGAGGCATTCCCAAGTAGCCCAAGATAAATTGCGGAAAAAAGGTCAAGTTGAACCCAGCGAAGACGAACATGACGCCGAGCTTGGCCGCTCCTTCCGAGTACATGCGCCCAGTCATTTTAGGCCACCAAAAATGCAGGCCGCAGAGGAACCCCATGACCATGCCGCCCACCATGACATAGTGAAAGTGGGCGACCACGAAGTAGGTATCGTGGAGATGGATGTCTAGGCCCAGGGTGGAAAGGAACAGGCCCGTCAGGCCGCCGATAGTGAAAAGGCCGATAAAGCCCATCACGTAGAGCATCGGCGAGTCTAACTTAACCGAGGCTTTGTGGAGAGTGAAAGCCCAGTTGAAAATTTTGATGGCCGTGGGCACGGCGATGAAGAAAGTGATGAAGGAAAAGACCATGCTGGCATAGGTGGATTGGCCCGATACGAACAAATGGTGGCCCCAGACGAGAAAGCCAAGGACGGCGATGGCCAGCGAGGAAAAAGCTACAAAGGAATAGCCGAAGACGCGCTTGCGCGCGAAGCAAGCTATGACATCGCTGACGACGGCAAAGCCCGGCAAGATCATGATGTACACGGCCGGATGCGAGTAAAACCAGAACATGTGCTGGAAAAGCACCGGATCACCGCCGTAATTGGGATCGAAAATGCCGATCTTGAAGGCGCGCTCGAAGCAAACCAGCAACAAGGTGATGGCCACCACCGGGGTGCCTAGGACCTGAATCAAGCTGGTCGCGTAGTGCCCCCAAATAAAAAGCGGCAAGCGGAACCACGTCATACCCGGGGCCCGCATCTTGTGGATGGTGACCATGAAGTTGACCCCGGTGAGGATCGAAGAGAAGCCGTTGACAAAAACGCCGACTAGGGCCAAAGAAACAAATGAGGTAGAGTACGTACTGCTATAAGGAGTATAAAAAGTCCAACCCGTATCAATGCCCCCCATAATGATGGCCAGCACGGCGAAGGCCCCGCCGGCGACGTAGAGGTAATAGCTGAGGAGATTCAAGCGGGGGAAGGCCACGTCCCGCGCGCCGATCTGTAGGGGAATGAGAAAGTTGCCCAACACCGCCGGGATCGAGGGGATCAGAAAGAAGAAAATCATCACCACCCCGTGCATGGTGAAGAGCTTGTTGTAGGTCTCTGCTTCGACCAAATCGCCTTTGGGCGTCATCAACTCAAAGCGAATGAGACTGGCGAACATGCTGCCGACCAAGAAGAAGACCGCCAGCGTTATCAAGTAGAGGATACCGATGCGCTTGTGGTCTAGGGTCAGGAGCCAAGATTTGATCCCATACGTTTCGTTGAGATAGTTTCTCGGCTCGCCGTTGGCGCTGATTGCATGGCTCATGGCTTGAATGACCTCGTTGAGATGTTCACTCTGCGGACTCACTCAGGGATTTGATATAAGACGCGATTTGCAGCAGTGACTGCTCGCTGATTTGCCCCTCAAAGATGGGCATAATCGGCTCGTATCCAGCGACGATCTTGGCCGTGGGCTGGAGTATGGACTCGCGGATGTAGTCGCTATCGACGACGACTTCTTGCCCGTTGCTGAGCGTTACCGGCTTGTCGTAAATCCCGACCAACGAAGGCCCACGACCCGTGGCCGTGGATTTGTGGCAGGTCTCGCAGCCGAGTTGCTGGAACTGGCGCTCGCCCGCCTCGACCATGGATTCGCCGCTGGACGCTCCCATCAGCCAGTCGTGGTAATCCGCTGGCTCTAAGACAATCACCTTGCCGATCATGCCCGAGTGCTGGGTGCCGCAATACTCGGCGCAAAACAAGTGGAACTCGCCCGTCTCCGTGGCTTCGAACCACAGAGTCGTGTAGCGCCCGGGCAACACGTCGTTTTTGACGCGGAAGGCCGGGATGAAAAAGTCGTGGATTACGTCCTCCGAGGTCATGGTCAGGCGGACGGGCTGGCCCTTGGGTACGTGCAGGGTATTGATTTCTCGCTTGCCCGATTCGTGCTGGATTTTCCACATCCACTGCTTGCCGACCGCGTAGATTTCCAAGGGGTCGGACGGCGACCGCTGGAGCCGGAAGAAGACATCGGCCCCGAGCAAAAATACAAAAAGCGCCAAAAAGAGTGGGATGATGGTCCAAGATAATTCGAGGACGAGATTGCCGTGAGTCTGCTCGGGCTGTTCGTCTTCTGAGCGGCGGCGGTACTTGATGGCGAAGATGATTACCATACCGAAGACGAGCAGGCAGAAAATCACAGTCAAGACGAGCAAGAATGCGTACAGGGCATCTACTTGCCAGGCGATGGTGGAGGCTTGGGCGGGAAAAAGTGGAAAGTCGGACATGCGGTTCAAGGCTCCGAACTAGTTGAGCTGAGGCTGGTGCAGGTTGTTGCGGCGCTCCCGCTTGATCATAGCGACGATAAAAACGACGAGAGCGAGCACGGTAATCAGCCCCCCGATGCGCAGGGAATTGCGGATGTAGAGACCGTATTTGCCGGTCATTGGGTCATAGCTATAGCAGAGCAAAAGGAGCTGATCGACCGGATTGCCGATGGCACCGTCGGCTGCTTCGACGAGGCCCCAGCGCAAGTCACGCGGGGGATAGTCGATGCCGTATAAATAGCGCGCTAGTTTGCCTTCCGGCGTCAGCACCATCAAGCCGCTGGCGTGAATGTACTGGTCGGTGTCTTCGTCGTATTCGTAGCGAAAGCCGACCGCTGCGGCCAGTTGTTTGATCTGGTCTTCCTCGCCGGTGAGGAAATGCCAGCCCGTAGAACTATCGCGGCCGCGGTAGTTTTTGCTGTACTCGGCCTTTTTGGCCGCGGCCAGTTCCGCAGTTTCCCCGGGATCGATGCTGATGGTCAAGACGTCGAATTCCGTGCCAATGCCAAAACTCAGCACATTCATCGCTCGCAAGAGGCTGTTCAGCACTTGGGTGCAAAGCATAGGGCACTCGTAGTACACCAAGGTGAGCACGATGGGGTTTTTGCCGAAGTATTGGCGCAGCGAGACGCGCTCGCCGCTGGAGTTGGTGAATTCGAGATTCAAGGGGATTTGGTCGCCCAATTTCTGGTCGATGCCGATACTCTTTTGTAGCTGCTGGGTATAGACCTGCGCTCCAGTCTGGCCGGCTAGCAAAAGCGGCAGAGTTAATGCCAAAAAGATCGCGCTGCGAGCGAATGTCGTTGTAGGTCTGCTCATGGTGTCGCTGGCGGAGCGATGAGCGGCATTTTGCCCTCGCTCACCAGATCAATTGCTCGCTCGATGGGAATGTGGACTACCTTCACTTGTTCGTCGATCCAGCCGTAGGAGTTGAGGATCGCGGCTTCGCTTTGGGCCAACTCAAACTTTTGCTTTGGCGGGTCCACCTGTAGCCTCGGTGCGTCGCTGGCAATGCGATTCTCGACGAGCGGCGGAACTGGATCGTCAAAGAACTCCTGGTAATAGGCAAGACCCCTGAATAAGACGATCATGGCAATAAAGGAAGCGATGACTAACACGGTAAGGAAGACGCCGGTCTGTGCCAGCGGCTTTACTTGCGCGTCCGTCGTCTCGTAGCCGGAGTTGGTTTGATTGTGTGCTTGTTCAGCCATGATTGCTTTCGCCGCTGTAGAGGTCTGCAAAGCGGGGGTCGTTTTGCGCGATTAGGGCGCGCTTTTTTAGTTGCGCGAAGAAAAGCGCAAGGACGATGCCGCCGATGCCTATTGGAATGGCTAGGTCGAGCCAATGTAGAGTGAACCCAGTGCTGTGGAAGCTCGGCCCCTTTTCGGCGTGGACCTTGGTGAAGGTCGGTGCCGTGATCCAGTACAAATCGACCAAGCGCATGAAGATCAAGCCGGCGGCAATGGTGGCGAGCAGCTTGGTTTTGGACTTCATGGTGCTGGATATGAGAAAGAGAAAGGGGACGGCAAAGTGAAACACCAACAGCCCGTAGCCGACGTATTGCCAGCCGCCTTCTAAGCGGGTTATGTACCAGGTGATCTCCTCGGGCAAATTAGCCGACCAGATGATGAGCAACTGGGAGAACGAAGTATAGGCCCAGAGCATGACGCAGGCCAGCATAAAGGTGCCCAAGTCGCGTAGGTGCTGCTCGGTGATTACGCCCTGTAGCGGCTCCCGGCGCGAGAGTGGGACGGCGATGAGGTACATGAACCCCCAGGTCATCAGCCCCATACCTATAATGTAGATGATGCCGAAGATCGTCGAAAACCAATGCGGCTCAAGGGACATTAGCCAATCGACACAGGCTAGCGTCGCAGTGAGAAAGAAAATGACGATGCCCGGACCGCTCAGGATCTGCATGCGATGGGTCGGATGCGTCTCTGTCGTCTGATCCTGCTGTAGCGACCAGCGGTTGAGCAAGAAGGCGAACAGTCCCCAAATGGCGAAGTAGAGCACGGTGCGCGCGATAAACCACGGCTCGGTGAGAAAGGGGACTTTTTTCTGGATGATGCTGTCTTTTTGCACGACTTCCGGGTTAGCCCACTCGTAAAGGCTGTGCAAGCCGAAGAAGAGGATCGGCAGCGACAGCACAAACAGCAACGGCAGGGTGCGAGTCCCGGCTTCGAGCAGCCGCCGGATCGAAAATCCCCAAGTGCCACCGCCGACGTGGTGGATCATGAGGATGCCTAGGCTGCCCAAGGGCAGGCCGATCCAGAAGGTAAAGGCTAGCAAATAAGAGCGGAAGAACTGCTCCACGTCCATGAAGTAGCCGACCCCAGTGGCGGCCAAACCGACCAAGCCCACGACTAGCGCGTAGCGCTGGAGGTTATCTAAATAGGGATGCAGGGCGGCGGACTGTTGAGTAATCGACTCGTTCATTGAAGTTGCCTTTGGTCTTCAGCCGGCAATTGGTCGAATTCGAGGTTCTGGCTTAGCTGTAACACCTTGACATAGGCGACGATGGCCCAGCGGTCGGCCACGGAGATGCGGGAGGCGTAGCTATACATGACGCCAAAGCCATTGGTAATGACATCGTAAAAGTGGCCGACGGGCACCTCGCGTAGCCGCTGTTGATGAAAAGTTGGTGGCTGTTTGAGTCCGCGCTGGACGATCATGCCGTTGCCCGCGCCGGTCCTGCCGTGGCAGGGGGCGCAGAAAATGTTGTAGCGCTCTTGGCCGCGCTCTAGCAACTGGCGGTCAACGGCCACCCTCGCCGGGAAAGTCTCCGCGAGTTGGCCTTGTATTCTGCCTTGATAGAAGTGCTCGTCGAGCATCAATTGGCCCCGCGCCACGGTGCCGTCAACCTGTGAGCGGAAAGACATGCCGTCGGCAAAGAACACCGAGGCTTCTAGCGGCTCGTATTTTTCTTGGTCGTACATGGCCTGCCGCAGCTCGCAACCGGCGGTGCCAATCAGCAACAGGGCCGTTCCCAACAGGGCCGCGAGCCGTCGCTTGGCGATGGTCATTTCACTTTTCAACTTCGACAACCTCATGCGGATTCAGGCCGCGCAAGAATTCCTCGGTTTTTTCGCGGTCGAACTGAGGATCTTCGGCCTCGATGCTGAGAAAGAAGCGATCTTGGCTGGCGCGGGCGAAACTAGGCGCGTTGAAAACCGGGTGATAAGGCTGGGGCAAACCGTTGGCGATGAACATGCCAAAGGCCGAACTGAGCGCGGCAAAGAGAATGGTCAGTTCAAAGGTCACTGGGATGAACATCGGCCCGCTGTGCAAGGGCTTGCCGGCGATATTGAGCGGATAGTCGATGGCTGAGACCCAATAGCACAGGGAGTAGCCTGTGATGGCACCAAGCAGACCAAAGGCGAAAACCAGCCAAGGCAGTCTAGTGCGTGGAAAGCCGATGGCCTCGCCCAAGCCGTGGACGGGCATGGGCGAATAGGCGTCGATCTTGCGATAGCCAGCGGCAAAGGTTGCCTTGGCCGCGGCCAACAAGTCGTCGGGAGATTCAAATTCGGCCAGCAGGCCGTAGTGCGTTGATTCTTCGTGCTGCTGCATAAGTTCAATGGCTCACTTGTGGTCTCCAGAGACCAGCAGATTGCGGATCTCGTGGATGGAAATCATCGGTAGGCCGCGGATGAACAGGAAAAACAGGACGATGAACAGGCCGATGGTGCCCACATAGATGGCGATGTCCCAGATCGTCGCGTGAAACATGTCCCAAGAAGAAGGCATAAAATCCCGGTGTAGGCTCGTGACGACGATGATAAAGCGCTCCAGCCACATGCCGACATTGATGAACTGGGAAATGAAAAACAGCCAGAACATGCTCGTGCGGAAGTGTCTAAACCACAAAAGCTGCGGCACGACTATGTTGCAGAGGATCAAGGCCCAGTAGTAGGGGCCGTACGGGCCGTGCATGCGGTTTTGCATCATAAAGCCCTCAAAGACACTAGCACTGTACCAGGCGATGAGCTGCTCCATGAAATAACCATATCCCACAATCAATCCGGAAGCCAACATGACTTTGGCCATGTTGTTTAGATGGCGCTCGGTTATGAAGTCGTCCAAGCCGTAGATGAGGCGCATGGGGATCATCAAGGTCAGCACCATGGCAAAGCCCGCATAGATCGCCCCGGCGACGAAATAAGGGGGGAATATGGTTGTGTGCCACCCAGGGATAAGCCCTACAGCAAAGTCGAAACTTACGACGCTGTGCACGGAAAGCACGAGGGGCGTGGAGAGGCCTGCTAGCAGGAGGGACGCCATTTCGTAGCGCTCCCAGTGAATGGCCGAACCACGCCAACCGAGCGCGAGCACGCCGTAGATGACTTGGGCGATGCGGTTTTTGGCGCGGTCGCGCAGGCTTGCTAAGTCTGGAACCAAGCCGACAAACCAAAAGACCAGCGACACCGTCAAATACGTAGAGACCGCGAAGACATCCCAGATCAGTGGGCTGCGGAATTGCGGCCAGATGTCCATAGAGTTGGGATAGGGCAACAGCCAGTAGCAGGCCAGCCAGGGCCGCCCCGTGTGAAAGAGCGGAAACTGCGCAGCGCAGAGCACGGCGAAGATGGTCATGGCCTCTGCCGCGCGGTTGATCGAGGTGCGCCACCGCTGCCGGAACAGCAGTAGAATCGCCGAGATTAGGGTGCCAGCGTGACCGATACCAATCCACCAGACAAAATTGATGATGGCCCAACCCCAGCCTATGGGGTTGTTGATGCCCCAGATGCCCACGCCCTCAAAGAGCAGGTAGGGAACGCCTATCATGAACCCGTGCAGCAGTAGAAAGCCCAAAGCAAAGCAGAGGAACCACGCCAGTGGAGTGTTTTTGGTGAGAACGATCCCACTGATCTTGTCGGTGATCGAAGTGTACGAGGTCTGGCTCGGGCCGAGTTCCGATACTGGGGGGCGATAAGGCGTTTTCGCAGCTTCGGACATGCTAAGCCTCGGCAATCTTGGGATTCGGGTTTTTGATGCCTGCCAAATATGTAGTGCGGGGGCGCGTGTTCAACTCGGTGAGGATGCCGTAGTTGAGTGGAGACGCCTTGAGAGCGGAAACCTGGCTATTGGGATCGTTGATGTTCCCGAAGACGATGGCTTCAGTCGGGCAGGCCTGTTCACAGGCGGTGACAATTTCGCCATCGCCTATGGTGCGCTTAGCCTTTTTGGCCTCAATGCGCGCTTGATTGATGCGCTGGACGCAGTACGTGCATTTTTCCATTACACCGCGGGAGCGCGTGGTTACATCCGGGTTGCGCTGCAATTTTAAACTTTCAGTATCGCGGTCGGCGTATTGGAGGAAATTGAAACGCCGGACCTTGTAGGGGCAGTTGTTGGCGCAGTAGCGGGTGCCGACGCAGCGATTGTACACCATGTCGTTCAGCCCTTCGTCGCTGTGGACCGTGGCTGCGACCGGACAGACCAACTCGCAAGGAGCGTTTTCGCATTGCATGCAGGGCACGGGTTGGTGCACGATCTCGTCGGGGTTGTCGTGCGAGCCTTTGTAGTAGCGATCGACGCGTACCCAAGACATTTCGCGACCGTTGAGGACTTCGTCCTTGCCCACGACGGGGATGTTGTTTTCGGCCTGGCAGGCCATTGCACACGTATTGCAGCCGATGCAGGCCCCTAAATCGATGACCATACCCCAGGCATAGCCCGTGTATTGGTGATCCGTGCGGTTGTGCAGCGTCAAGTCATCGGGCGGATCGTGGGTTCCCTCGTGGGCAAAGTGCGGATGCGCTTGGTAGTAGTCCAGCGAGGCTTGGCGCACGAAATTGCGGCCCTCCATGCTGTTATGATCCTGGGTGCAGGCGAGGCGATAGTTGTCGTAGGAGCCGCTGACCTGTAGGCCGGTGCCACTCCACAAGGCCGCCGTCGGCCGCAGGGCATAGGCATTAAATCCCGTATCGCGCCCGACGCGCCCACTGCGCTGTTGGCCGTAGCCCAAGTGCAGGGTGACGACGCCGTCGGCTTGGCCGGGTACGATCCAAACCGCGGCATTGATCGCGCGCCCATCAAAGCGCAACTCGGCGAGGAATTCGCTCTCGAGTCGCAGGCGCTCGGCCGTGGCTGGGCTGACGAGGGCGGCGTTGTCCCAAGTGAGCTTCGTGATGGGCTTTGGAGTTTCCTGTAGCCAAGCGTTGTTGGTAAAGCGACCGTCCCACACCATGGGGTCGGGCCGAAAGTGGATTTCGAGATCTTCTTCCTCGGGAAGGCTCCCAGTAGTTGCCGGCAACTGCAAAGTGCCTAGCTCCACGGATTGGGCTTCGGGGCGCGTGCCCTCGACGAAGCCATCGTGCAGTGCGCGGCGCCAAGCAATCGCATCTAGGCCTTGGCTCTCCCAGTACTGGCGCACGATGTCGAGATCGGGGACCCCGGGCTGGCCGGTGAGTACCGCCAAGAGGTCATGGGCTGATTTGCTCTTGTAGAGCGGGCGAATCAGCGGCTGGACGATCGTGGCAAGGCCATCGTGGGCACGGGTGTCGCTCCAGGCTTCGAGGAAGTGCGATTCCGGAATGTGCCAGTGGCAGAGTTCCGACGTTTCATTGTCGTACAGGCCGAGGTGAACGCGGTATTCGACCTTGTTGAGCGCGGCAGCAAAGTTGAGGTCCACGGGCGCGTCGTACACTGGATTGCCACCGAGGATGAACAGAGACTCGACTTGACCGGCGTTCATGTCTGCGACTAAAGCGGATAGCGACTCTCGCTGATCAACCGACTCGACTTCGAGGGGTTCGGTGTAGTGTACGGTTGTACCTGCATTGCCTAGGGCGTGGTTGATGGCATGGGCTAAAGCGTGTACCACAGGGGATTGTTGGTCGCCAGCGAGCACGAGGCTTTGGCCGGGATTGGACTTTAGGTCGTCGACTAGGGCTGCAATCCAAGCATCGTGAGCAGAGAAGTCGGCGGGAACGCTCGGCCCTTTCCAGTCGATGCCAAGCCCTTGGGCTACCTTTAAAGCCAAGGCTTCGATGTGCGCCGTGCCCAAGGCCAAACGATGATCGGCTACACTGCCCGTGCCCGTTGGACTGCTCTCGACCACATAGAGCCGGTTGAAGGCCTTTGAGCCATTGCGCACGTTCCGGCCAGCTGCGAAATCCCGAGCGTGGCGGACATTGCCAGCACCGCTGCTGGTAAAGTTCGCGTCCAGCGATAGAATGACCTTGGCTTTGGCTAAGTCGTAAGACGCATGGACCGGCTCGCCAAACGCCATTTGGGCCCCGGCACGGGCGTTGTCGCGATTGACGGGTTCATACTGGTGCCACTGGGCTTGGGGAAATTTATCCCGCAGGGCTTGCAACTGGTGCCCGAGAGTCGGGGAAGTCGCCGTCTGGGTAAGGATGCACAGGCCAGCTCCGCCAGTGGCCTCGTGCAAGCTCAGACGCTGTGTCAGATCTGCTATGAAGATGCTCCAAGTGCTGATGCGACCGGCGTTTTTGACCGTTTGCGACCGATCGGGATCGTAGAGGTCGAGGATCGAAGCTTGGACGAGCGCATTGGAGCCGCGGCTGCCGGAGGGATGCTCGGGATTGCCCTCGATTTTGGTCGGCCGCCCCATGTGGCTCTCGACTAGGATACCCATGCCAATACCGCCGAACGAGATGGCGGAGGCAAAGTACTGAGGCTTGCCGGGGATGACGTTTTCGGGCGCTCGGACTTGGGGGACTATTTTTTCGCTGGGCTGAATCGTACAGCTCGAAAGCCCGCCTAGTGCCAGCGATGCGCTCATGAGCTTGAGGAAATTCCGCCGACTTACCGGATCCTTCAACTCGGCAGCTTGCTCGGGGAACTCGCGCTGGACCATGGCGGCGAATTCTTCGGTCTGGGCTAGTTGGTCCAAGCTGCGCCAGTACTCTTGGCCCTGAGAGGCTTTAAGGCGGGCGCGGATGGCCGAGAGATCGATGTTTTTTCTGGTTTCCATATTTAGCGATGGCAGATAGAGCAGTTGGTGAGTTGACTGGTCTGCACGCCGTATTCGGCGACGAGTTGTGCACCAAAGCTTTCTTGGTCGGCTGGATATTGGTAATTCATGTTAAAGACTTGGTCGCGCGGGCGGATGTACTGGGCGGGGTCGCGGTGGCAATCGAGACACCATTCCATATTCAGCGATTCGGCTTTCCACATCAGGGGCATTTGATCGACTTGGCCGTGGCACGACTGGCAGCCAATGCCTTGGTTGACGTGGATGCTGTGGTTGAAATAGGCGAAGTCGGGCAGGTCGTGGACGCGATTCCACTCGATGGGCACGTTATCGCGGAAGCTGGCGCGCACGGGTTCGAGGATGGGCGCTTCGGTCCAGATCTGCGAGTGGCAGGTCATGCAGGTTTCGGTCGGGGGAATGCCGGCAAAAGCACTCTCCTCGACAGTAGTGTGGCAATAGCGGCAGTCGATGCCCATGCCGGTGACGTGGTGTTTGTGGCTGAAGGGAACGGGCTGGTCAATGGGCACGTTGACTTGATTGACGAAGTAAATGCGATTGATGTTGAGGACGATACCGAGGATACTGCCGACTAGGACGAGGCCAACGAGGATGCTGGCTTTGGAAGCCCAGTTAGCGCTGCGCGGAAATACTTGAGCCATATTTTGATATTAGTTTAGCTGAAGTTGCATAAAGCTGGCCTTATGACCAAAACAATCTTGTAAATTAGGCCAGTTTAATTTGGTGTCAACACATGCGATAAAAAACTCGGGCATTTGACTTTGAGTCTCGCGCAGTATAATATGAATAGCGCCCCTCCTATAGCCCCCGTAGCTCAGCAGGATAGAGCAACAGATTCCTAATCTGTGGGTCGGCGGTTCGAATCCGCCCGGGGGTAGTTTTTTTCTTCACTACTGGTTGCCTCCCAAGAAGTTACGGCATTGCAGTTCGTTCCCATCTGGCAGCGAATTATATAACTCAGGTCAATTAGGTTTTGCATTGAGATGACGAGGAGCGAAGAGACATTACAGATTGCCGGTCAAGTCGAAGCCATGCTGACTGCTTTGGACCGGTTTTCCTCCTTCAGCCAGCTACTTGAGCCCGCTGAGATTGAGCAGTTGCGTTCCTTGCTGCGCTGTGCTCAGGCGTGTGCCGATAGGCTGGTGGCGGGTAAAGAGGCACAGCGCACGGCGGACGAGTTGGCCGCGCAACATCAGCGTTGCTCCGATGTGCTCCTCACGGCGGCGCTCAACGGCGATTGGGGCGGTGGCGCACCGGATTTACAAGGACTGCTGCTCAACCGGCTCTTCGATGGCCGACACTCGTTTTTGCGCGCTTGCGAAGAGCAAGCTCCAGCCGATGTTCCCGCTGCACTGCGCCAAGTTGCGTGCCGCGACTTGCAAAGTGCAGCGGTCTTGGCCCGTCCCCCTTGGGGGGTATGGCTGCGGCTGATCGGCAACGACGCGGAGTCCTTGGCCCCCATGCCCGGGGATGGGGGGGAACCCTCAGCCGTTGGCCAAATGAAAGAGCGTTTTGCTCGCAGCGAGAATTGGGCTGAGTTGGCTGAGGCGCTCGGGTGCTTGATACGCGAGCACGGGCGGGGGGCGCTGCGCCGGTTCCCGGCCTTTCGCTTGGGCGACAGGGGGGCCAAACCCAGCTTAGACCCCATTCGCCACTTCGCGGAATTTCCCCTCGGCTGGCTGGAGGGCAACGAAGCGAGAATCCAAGTCCTTGAGGAAAATACGCGTCATTTTCTCGCCGGTTATCGGGCGCACAACGCGCTGATCTGGGGACCGCGAGGCGGCGGCAAATCGACGCTGATACGGGCCTTAGTGGGAAAGTTCTTTGATCAAGGCCTGCGCGCCGTCGAAATCGCCCCGTCTTGTTACCATCTGTTACCCGATCTCTTTGCCCTCGTCCGGGGGCGTTGCCAGCGCTTTGTGGGCGTGCTGGACAATGTCTCTCTGGACCGGGGCGACAACAGCCTGCACCTGCTCTCGCGGACGCTCGACGGAGGGCTCGAAGCATGTCCGGACAACTTGGTTTTCTATGCGACCTCCAACTACAAGGACTTAGTCGACCGGGAGGGCGAGCGTCCGCAAGGGCTGGGCCAGATGCAGATAGACGACGAGCGCCCCAACCGGGTCAACCAAGGTATTCAGGCCGAATTCTACGACCCTCAACAACTGCAACGTCTTGATCAGGAGCGGGCGCTAGACGACCGTTTTGCCCTCAAAGTCTTCCTCGATCTGCCTAGTCGGCAGCAATATCGCGCCATGGTTCTGTCCTATGCACGTCGGGCAGGGATCGACCTGCCAGAAGAAGATTTATTGGCCGCTTTCGAGGTTTGGCGGATGCGACACAACCACGATTTAGTCGGAGGCCGGACGGCGCGGGACTTCGTCGACGCCTACTTGCCGCAGTACTTGCGCGACAAGGGCGATTCCAATCAATCTTCGAGTAGCTCGATCTCGTAACCGTCGGGATCGTCGATAAAGGCCATCTTGCGGCCGGTGGGAAAGGTCGTGCGCCAATCGCCAGGCCATATTTCGATCCCGTTGTTTTCCAAAGTGTCGCAAAAGCCGATCAGATCGGAGACCGCGATCGCGAGGTGCATGAGATCTTCGGGGACGGCGAGTTGATAATCAGCGGAGTAGGTCAGCTCTAAGGTGTGTTCATTGCCGGGCAGTTCAAGATGAACGATCTGATTGCCAGCGGGCGACTTATCGGAGCGGCTCCGGACCTCAAAGCCGAGGTGAGTGCAATACCACTCAATAGAGCGTTCGAGATCACCGACGCGGATGCGGGTGTGCAGAAAGTGAGCCATAGAGATATCCTTTCGCGAGTTGTATATATTGAAGGCAGGGGTTGTTGCGCGTGTAGGCAGTCCCTTGCGCGGGTTGGAACAAGGCGTGTAGATTAAATTTAGTTAGGGACAAAAAAGAAGCAAAAAATGGTGCCGAAGAGAGGACTCGAACCTCCACGGGGTTGCCCCCACATGGTCCTGAACCATGCGCGTCTACCAATTTCGCCACTTCGGCAAGTGAACAGCACAAATTAAACGCGAGGCTTGTAGTCGTCAAGCCCGTTCCTTTGGTGAAATAGACAGTTATGGCCAAAACGGAAAGTGGTGCCAAGCGCGAGTCAATAGTAGTGCAAAATCGCAAAGCCCGGCACGACTACGAGGTGATGGGCCACTACGAGACTGGCATTGTCCTGCGCGGCACAGAGGTCAAGTCGTTGCGCGCCGGGCGCGCCAACCTCAAGGACAGCTTCGCTCTAGTTGAAAGAGGCGAAGTTTTCCTGCACAATGTCCACATCGCCCAGTACGAGCGCGGCAACAGTTTCAACCACGACCCAGAGCGCGTGCGCAAATTGCTCTTGCACCGCAGTGAAATCCGCCGACTGACCGGAAGGACGCAACAACAGGGCCTTACCTTGGTGCCGCTAAAGATCTACTTCAAACGCGGCAGAGCTAAGGTGGAATTGGCGCTGGTCCGCGGCAAAAAGCAATTCGACAAGCGTCAGGCTTTGGCCCAACGCCAAGCCGACCGCGATGTCGCCCGGGCCCTCAAGGAGCGCCACCAGTGAGTTTGCCAGTGTCCAACCAGGCCACGATGCGCTGTTCTAAGTGCAGTGGTGGAGGTCTGTACTATGACCCGATAGTCAAAGTGGGCCGTTATGGTACGCTGCGGCTTTGCGAGTGCGTCGAGTGTCGGTGTGGGGGGAGGGCACCCTACCAGTACTGGGACGACGATTCGCGCAACCAGTGGTGTCCCTGCCGTCCCTATCGCCGTAAAATGACGGAAACCAATCGCCTGTTTCGCCAAGCCGATATCCCCGAGCGCTACAAGTGGAAGTTCGTCGATGACTTCCGCATGGCGGCACCAGATGGGACGCCGATCGACCTAGCGACTACGGTTTATCTCCGCATTCACCAAGACTTGATCGATGCATCAGCAGAGCCTAAGCGCGGCTATCTTCTCCACGGCAATCCCGGCACGGGCAAGACCTTGATGGGCTGCATTACACTCAACGAACTCATGTTGCGCTGGACCAAACCGGGCCGCTTTCTCAGTCTGTCGCGCACGTACTTTCAGAAATTGCGTGATACCTATTCAGCCGATAGCGAGCGCTATGGCCACACTTGGTCAATGCTCGAAGAGTTGTGCAATATGCCCTACCTCGTCCTAGATGACTTCGGCATCCAGCGGGGGACCGAATGGGAAATAGAAATGCTCTACGATCTCGTAGATGCCCGCTACGGCGACCAGCGATTCACGGTTGTTACCACCAACCAGCCCCTCGAAGAACTCAAGCACCTAGCCAAAGGTCGCATCTATTCGCGCCTAGCAGAGATGTGCCAATCGATCCCCATGGACGGTCCTGATTATAGGATGCATCTCAATGAGTGAGACGAGCTGGAAGCGCAGCGATGGACGCCAGCCCGCTCAGTTGCGGCCGGTGCAGATTTCCCCGGGGTACCTGAAAACGGCGGCCGGATCGGCCCTGATCGAAATAGGCGATACAAAGGTGCTCTGCACAGTGTCGTCCGTCGATGGGGTGCCGCCCTTTCTGGTGGGGACTGGCAAGGGTTGGCTGACTGCGGAATACAGCATGCTTCCTGGATCCTCTACGCGCCGAGTGGCTCGTGAACCCAATAGTCGGGCGCGCGAAATTCAGCGCCTAATCGGTCGATCTCTGCGATCGGTAGTGGATTTGGAGCAAATAGGCGAGCGGACGCTGTATGTCGATTGCGATGTCATACAGGCGGATGGCGGCACGCGCACGGCCTCAATAACAGGGGCTTATGTAGCTTTAGTAGAGGCGTTGCAGGCGCGGCAAAGCGCTGTGCTCGTAGATCAGGTCGCCGCTGTTAGCGTCGGAGTAGTGGGAGACCATTCCTTATTAGATCTATGCTATGAGGAAGATAGCCGCGCCGAAACCGATATGAACGTCGTTATGACCGGCTCGGGAGGGATCGTCGAAATCCAAGGCACGGCCGAGGGGCGTCCCTTTACCCGTGTGCAGGCCATTGAGTTGCTCGACTTGGCGGCGGTGGGCATAAAGCGCCTACTGGCTGTGCAACAGTCTGTTTTAAGCGCACTTACGGGGGCTTAGGGGTTTGGGAGAAATTGCTTGACAGGTTTTGTGCCCCCGGCTAAGTTATAAACAATTTTTAGTTTGAAGCACGTGTAGCTTTCCTTTTCCTCCCCACTCTAAACGAAGAGGATGGTTCCATGTCGGGTATGACTAAAGCTCCATTTTGGGATATGGAAGATTGCCTCGGGAGTTATCTGGCTGAAATTGCCCATTCCAAGCCACTCTCCCCGGCCGATGAGGTCAATCTAGCGCGGAAAATCAAGCAAGGGGATGAAGGCGCACGCAATCGCTTAGTCGAAGCGAATTTGCGCTTCGTGGTCAGCGTGGCAAAGGAATACCAAAATCGCGGTGTCCCTCTCGCCGATTTGGTCAGTGCTGGGAACATGGGATTGATCACAGCCGCCGAGCGCTTTGACGAAGACAAAGGGTTCAAGTTCATCTCCTATGCCGTTTGGTGGATCCGCCAAGCCATCCTACAGACGCTAGCTGAACAGTCGCGTACGGTCCGCCTGCCGCTGAACAAGATCGGTTTGCTCTACAAGATATCCAAAGCTTCCCGCGTCTTGCAGCAAGAGCGCACTGACGATCCCCACCCCGAAGCTATCGCCGAGCAGCTCGATGTCCCGGTTGAAGAGGTCAAGGAGACCTTAATGTGTAGTCGCTCGATGCGGTCGCTTGACGCGGCCTTTCTCGGCGAAGAAGATCACAGTCTGCTAGACGTGCTGCCAGACGAGCGGCAAGAGTCCCCTGAAAACCAAGTGATGCGCGGCTGTCTGCGCGGTCAGATTGACACGGCTCTGAATAGACTCATCGGACGCGAGGCCGAGATTCTCCGTCTCTACTTTGGGTTGAATGGGGAAGAGCCTATGACCTTAGACCAGATTGGTATGCGCTTTGGGCTTACGCGCGAGCGAGTCCGGCAAATCAAGGAGAAAGCACTACACCGCTTGCGCCACCCCAGTCGCTGCGATCATCTGCGTTCCTACAGCCGCGCTTGAAGATGCCCCCCCACAAGGCTCCCCTGCTCCCCAATAGTCGCAGGAGTATGCCATGCCAGAAGATGCAGTTGAGGAGGATCTACTGAATTCTATAGATGAAGTAGATGATCAGATCAAAAATTTTCGCCAGCGGGTGCGGGCCGTTTTGGACGCTGCCCAGGCCGAGGGAACGCGGCGCAACGAAAAGGAAGGGAGCGCGAGGAGATGAGCGGCGCGTAGATTTACCAAAGAGGGGATGGCTTGGCTGTCCCCTCTTTTAATTTGTCTGCAACCAAATGGGAGAGGACCGAAATGGACAAATGGGCAACAGGTATATTTACCTCGATTGACGAGGGCTTGGGGGCTGGATTGGATTCGGTGAAGGAGTTGGGAGTTTCCACCGTGCATTTGCACGCTCCGGGCCGCGATTTTCGCACGGCAGAGAAAACAGCGGAAATCAAGGCCCAGTTCGCCGCGGCTGGAATCGAAATTAGCGTGGTTTTCGCTGGTTTTCCCGACGACGATTACACCACGCCGGAAATCGCCCAGCAAACGGTCGGACTCGTGCCTTTAGAGCGCCGGGAGTACCGGCTCGAAGAGACTTTGGCTATCGCGGACTTTGCTGCTGCGCTAGGCGTAGATGCTGTCGGCATGCACTTGGGCTTTGTGCCGGAGGCGTCGGATTCGGATTTTGCCGCGGTCGTCGAAGTTGCACGCATGGTGTGCGATCACTGCCGGGGGCACGGACAGTATTTTCACTTGGAAACCGGTCAAGAGACCGCCGCTGAACTTCTCACCTTTATCGAAGCTGTCGATCGCCAGAACCTCGCGGTCAATTTTGACCCGGCCAATATGATCCTCTACCAAGCCGGCCCGCCGCTAGAGGCATTGGATCAGGTGGGTCGCTTCGTCCGCAGCGTACACTGCAAAGACGCCGCGATTGAGCGCCTCCCGGACCAGCCGTGGTACGAGGATGCGCCGCTTGGCCAAGGCGACGTCAACATCAGGGCCTTCCTCTTGAAGTTGCGCGATTTGGGATACGAGGGGCCGCTAACCATTGAGCGCGAATACGCCCCGGACCAAGTCGGAGATATCCGCGCGGCTCTGCAACTACTCACCGACTTGCGCCGAGAGATTTTGGGTTGAGCGCGTCGCTGGGGAGTTGCTTGGATTTTGCAGTAGATGCGGCTTGGCAAGCGGGCAAGATCACTTTGCGCTACTTCCAGTCGGGAATCCACGCCGAGTGGAAGGAAGACCTATCACCAGTGACCGTCGCCGACCGCGAAGCCGAGGCTAAGATACGGGACTTGTTGGCTAGGGCCTATCCCGACGATGGGATTATCGGCGAGGAATTTGGCCGGGTCGAGGGAAGCTCCAGCACGCGCTGGATTATCGATCCCATTGACGGGACAAAATCCTTTGTCCAAGGGGTGCCGCTCTACGGAGTGCTCATCGCGCGGGAAGGGCCGGATGGGGTTGATGTAGGCTGTTGCTATATGCCAGCCCTCGACGAGATGGTGTGGGCCGCTAAAGGCGAGGGTTGCTGGTGGAATGGCCGACGGGCGGCAGTGTCCTCGGTAGCTGAGTTAGGCCAGGCCTGTATCTGTTATACGTCGTGGCCGAGCTTTGCGGAACAAGGCCGCGAACAGGAGTGGCAGAAGCTAGTCGCCAGCACTCGGCTGCGCCGGGGGTGGGGCGATTGTTACGGCCACATCCTCGTGGCCACTGGCCGGGCCGAGGCCAGCTTTGACCCCATTATGAATCCGTGGGACTGCGGGCCATTGCTGCCGATTCTGCAGGAAGCTGGAGGCACCTTTACCGATTGGCAGGGGGTGCCGACGATATACGGCAAAGACGCCTTCTCTTCCAATGGGTATCTCTTCGAGTCCATCATAGGGTATCTGGGTGGTCACAGTGAGAGAGGCTCTTAGAAGCCGGGTCGCCTTCTATCTAGCAGTTGGCCGCGATGCCGTGGTGGCCACGTATCGCCACGATTGCACAACCGCGGCCCCGGCCATGGCCTTTGACTTTATATTTGCCGTTTTCCCGGGTATTCTCGTTCTGACGGCCCTATTGGGATTCTTGGGCATATCGTCGGAGGATTTCATCACAGTACTCGAAATTTTGGGTATTGTCATCCCTATCCCACTGCTGGAAGCTGTCGAAGACAATATCAGCTTTCTCTCGTCGCAAAGTTTGTTCGTCATCGGGTTCTTGGGCGTCATCTGGCCGGCGTCGGCCAGCATGTCCACTACGATGATGGCGCTCAACCGGGCCTACGGCGTGCAAGAGCATCGGTCCTTTTACAAGCGGCGCATTCTTTCGCTCGCCTTAATCGTGGTCTTGGGAATTTCTTTCGTTTTTTTCTTGAACCTCATTATATTCGGCGAACACGTCGAGAGTTGGCTGCGAGGCTATTGGGCTTCCTCTCACTTTTCTCCGTTGGTGGCCTTGTTGAGGCGCGCAGTGGTCGTGATCGGCATGGTCGCCACGGCCGCCTGTATTTACTACATCATGCCCGCCGTGCGCCTGCGCTGGTGGGACGTGTTGCCGGGGAGTATGATGTTTTCTGGGCTGGCTGGGGTCATTGCCATTGCCTTGGATTACATCGAGCGGTTCAGCTATTACAATATCATCTATGGCGTGCTCGGGACTGCCATCATCCTCTTGCTGTCTGCGTACTTGCTGGCTTTTTCATTATTGTTGGGCGGCGAATTAAACGCGGTGCTCTATCGCTGCCGCCATCCATTTGACGCATACTCGACAGATTATTAGGTTGGGGCTTATAGTGGTAATGTCTTTAGGAAATGGAGGAGACCATGTATAAAAATTTAATCCTATTCGCGCTCGTCAGTGGGCTTTTGGCCTGTGAGGGCAAAAAAGATGAGCTGACCCCTTATATCCAGACCTTGCAAGGCTTGGAAAGCCATAGCCAACAGCTAATGCGCTATCAGCGCTACTTAACGACCGAGGGCATGACTTCTCAGGCCCACGATGTCGAGCAGGTCATGCAGACCTTGCTCGATGAGTTGGAGAAGGTCGAACTCGAAGACAAGCGCCTCCGGGCCTTGCACAACGCCAAGAAGCGGGCCTTGAAGGCGGCGATGCGCAAGCTGGTCGAGCCAGACTTCCCGACCTTTGTGCCCAATGCCCAAAAGAGCATTGGGCGCGTCGAAGAAGAATTCACTAAGATATATGGCAACCTAGAGCTGCTGTGGCAGAGGGCCGACAAGACCGAACCGTTCCCGCTCAAGTGGGAAGCCAAGTAATAGTTGCGTCCGCTGCCCGCTGCACTGCATAGAGCTCCTCCGGTAACAGGAGGAGCTTTTTGCGTTCAATTCTCGCGCAGCAGGAAGGGGAGAACAAACCATGATGTTCATGTTGTTCAAATTGTTACTGGCGACGGCGATCGTGTTGCTGTGTTACGCTGTGTACCGGCAGCTAAGGGGCGGTTCTCGCCGCGGCGCGTCCAACCAACGCAGCAGCATTGATCCGAGCCGAGTCGCCGAGGCCGAATACAGCATATTGGACGAAGAAGAGGTCGAACGCAAAGATCGTGGCTAAGAGAGCCAAAGGGCCAAGTCCCGCTGCACTGCTGGCCGAAATCGCCAAGGGGGATATTCGGCCTTTTTATTTGCTGCACGGGGACGAAGAATACGAGCGCGAAGCTTTGGTCGCGTCTATGATCGAAGTTTTGGTGCCAGCTCAGACGCGGGATTTTAATCTCGACGTACTGAGGGCTGAACGCTTGGAGGTACTGGATTTTTTTCAGGTCTATGAGACCTATCCCATGATGGCCGAGAGTCGGCTGATTGTGCTGCGCGATGCCGAGGCTCTGACGACCGATCAGTGTCGCGGCTTGGAACGCGTATTTGCAACATCGGTGGAGACTAGTCGCCTCCTAGTAGTGGGCCAGAAAGTCGACATGCGGCGCAAGTTTTTTCGCGAACTTTCGAGACGAGGTCGCGCACTAGAATTTAGGCCGCCCTACGACAACCAAGTTCCGCAGTGGATACAGCGGTACGTCAAGCGTCAGGGGGTGCTGATCGAGCCTGCGGCCGTCCAGCTACTTAGTCAGTATGTAGGGGCCAAGCCGCGCGAATTGGTCAGCGAGATAGAAAAATTGGTCAGTTTTGTTGGGGTGGGCCAGCCGATCACCGCCTCTGCGGTCGAACAAGTCGCTGGCATCACGCGCGGGGCCAGCGTGTTCGAACTCGCCGATGCTCTCGGCAAAGGGCAGGGCAAGCTGGCGCAAAAGCTGATGCAGCAGTTTCTCAGCCAAGGAGAAGAGCCAACTCGCGCCGTAGCCATGGTCACCCGCCACTTCCAGCTTTTGCTCAAGGCTAAGGGGCTAATGGACCAGTCGCTGCCGCGCGACAAAATGGCTGCTGAATTGGGAGTTGCGCCGTTTTTTTTGCCTGGGTATTTGGAACAGGCCCAGCGCCGTTCCGCCGCTTGGCTGTGGGCGGGGTTGAGCGCCTTGAGCGAAGCCGATTGGCGTCTGAAATCGCAGGGACGACGCCAAGAGCATCTGGTTTTGGAGCTGCTGGTGATCAAGTTGTGCCGGAAGCGCTGAGCTTGACAATGGGTAGTGCCACAACTATAATTGGAACACAAGCTGTTGTGTTTGTAACATATTGAAAAGTATAAACTAACAAGCAAAGGATGATCTATCGTGAGCAAACCTATCGTCTTAACCGATGACAATTTCAACTCCGAAGTCCTCAACGCCAGCCAGCCCGTGCTCGTGGATTTTTGGGCGACGTGGTGTGGGCCGTGCCGAATGATCGCGCCGATTGTCCAAGAATTGAGCAGCGAATACGAAGGCCGAGCCAAAGTGGGCAAATTGGACGTTGACGCGGCCCAGAAAACAGCGGCCGAATTTGGTATCCGCAGCATCCCTACCTTGCTCATTTTCAAGGAGGGTAAAGTCGCCGACCAGATTATTGGTGCCGTCCCCAAAGGGCAAATCACCGAAAAGCTAGAGGCCGCCTTGGCCTAACTGTGCGGACGAGCGGGCGTGGGGCGTTGTCTGTCTAAGCGGGAGTACTAAGCACATGCCGTCTGATCCTCTCTGGAGGCATGTCTTTCGCCGTCTGCAAGAGCGCGTAAGGAGCGGCCGCAAGGAGGAAGAGACCGCCGCCTGCAAGCTCTTGCAGAAAGTGCCCATTTTTCAGGAACTAAGCGGGCGCGAGCTGCACAAGATAGAAGAGATGCTCTACGGGCCGCGGGATTGGTGCGCTGGGGAGGCGATTATCAACCAAGGAGACCCCGGGATGGGGATGTACATCGTCGCCTCCGGCCAAATACGGATCGTACAGATGGGCGACGATGGGTTTGAGAAGCAGCTAGCCACTTTAACCCGTGGAAATTTTTTTGGTGCCCAAGCTCTTGTCAATCAATCGCCGCGCCCCGCTTCAGCTTACGCTCTCCAACCCTGTAGTCTCCTCGTTTTTTGCCGACCCGACTTACTCGAACTCATAGATACCAATCTGCCGCTCGCCTTGAAGATCGTCGAAGGCTTGGCGCAAGCCATCTCGACCGACCTACTCGAAGTCATAGAGAAACTCTCGGCGCAGTTGCGCGACCCTGAGCGTCTGTTAAAAGGCGCGCGACGAGCAGGCAGTATTCAATGATGAATTGGCAAGTTAAAGTAGTACTCGCCTTGGTGGCCATAGTGATTGGCGGATGGTTTGTATATGAGATTCGCGGCATCCTCACGCCTTTTGTTTTGGCTTTTATCTTGGCCTATGTCCTCTACCCAATCATCGATTGGATGGAGAGAAGGGGATTGGGGCGGGCTTGGAGCACCCTGCTCGTCTTTTCGCTCGTTTTTGCAGGGTTGGGGCTAGGCGTATTCCAAGTTGGAGACAAGCTGGCTGGAGAAACAGTAGATAGGGTTTTTACCATCGCCAACACCGGTGCCCAACCTCTGATCATCCACGGAATGGCTTGGGAAGATGATGCTCGGGATCAGCCGTTTGTCCTAAGAGAGGAACACCGCTGGCCGCTAGAGATCGCTCCCATGGAGGAGTTGGCAGTTCTCCTGCGCTTTGTGCCCAAGGACCAAGCACCGGCTGCAAACGCGCTCTTGATCGCGTACTCCCAGGGCCAAGACGAGTACAGTCAGCGCCTTAGCGTCCACGGCAATGGCGGGGTGGTCGCAGGAGGCCAAGCCGGTAAGTCGGGGTCTGTTTTATTTTCGCGGGCCGATATTGGCTTCGGCAAGGCCGACCCCAACGTCTTGGTGGAAATCGGCGATAGAATTTTGGCGGAAACCAGCACCAGAGCTGCAAAAATCGAGCCTATGTTACAGCCCTATCTGGGGAGCGATTTTCGCCTCGCCGAGTTGATTCGGGAGCATGGCGAGCGGCTGATGAGGACCATGTTGGGAGGCACTACGCTGTTTATCGAGGGCGTGATCTCGGGCCTTACTTTTGTGGTGATCGTGCCGTTTGTGGCCTTTTTCTTTCTTAAAGAAGGACGGCGCTTGACGCGGTGCCTGATGGCACTGGTTCCCAACGCCTATTTTGAATTGTGCCTAAACCTAATGTACCAAGCCAATAGGCAGATCGGGAATTACATTCGTGGCCAGCTTTTGGCTGTCCTCGTCGTATCGGTGCTCGCGATTAGCGGTTTGTCCATTCTTGGCGTCTATTATGCCCTGCCTTTGGGGCTGCTCGCTGGGTTGGCCAATGTAATCCCATTTCTCGGGCCATTGATCGGGATCGTCTGTTCTTCGATTGTGGCCTTGGCCACCGGTGGTGGCTTGGCGATGGTGGCCAAAGTGATCGTCATGTTTTTGGTTATTCAACTAATCGACAATGTACTCATTCAACCCACGATGGTGGCCAAAAGCGTCGAGTTGCATCCGTTGGTCGTCCTTTTTGTCGTCATGGTGGGAAGCCAGTTGATGGGCATCGTCGGGATGCTGATCGCCGTGCCGCTCACGGGCATCGCGAAAGTAAGCGGCCAAACCATCTACGAGGGGGTCAAGCAATACCGCTTGAGATAGGTTGACAAACCCATCTATATTTTGCTTAACTACACCTTACATCTCAAACTGTGGTACTAGGTACTTAAGGCCCTTTAAGGGGTAGGAGGAATGTTAATTGGGTAGTTCAATACACTTAGAAAGCACGGCGGTGAGCGAATTGGCTCAGCGGATAAGGGATGCCCGCAAGCTCTACGGCAACGATAGTCCTTACGTCATAGGTGTGATGACGGCTGTCGAATGGATAACCCAAGATGCCGAGGGTGGTCAGGGGCTCAAGCAAGACCTGCTCGTCCGCGTTCTAGAGAGCGAAGGAAAGAAACAGCCGTCTCGTCCGCTTCCCGGCAGTGCAGAGAGCAGCCCCCCGCCGCACGAACGCCGCGCCTTGGCGGAAAACACTTGGACTCGTGGCATAGTCAAGTGGTTTAACAACGATAAGGGATATGGTTTTATCTCTACAGACAGCCATGTCGATGTCTTCGTCCACTGGCGCGATATTTCATCTTGGGACCGGACTTTGACCCAAGATGATGAAGTTGAGTTCATGGTGACCCGCACTGCCAAGGGATTCCAAGCCATCAACGTGATGAAGGCTGGCCAAGACAAAGCCGAAGAGGAAGCGGACTCGGTCGAGGCGCCCGAGTCCTCCGACGAAACCGAGGAGGTCGAAAGCACCGACGGCGATGTCTCTGATGTCTCTGAGAGTGCAGACAGTGTCCCGGATTCCCAAGACGACGAGGGCGGGCTGTAGGAGAAGATGGGCAAAAAAACGTCCGATATAGCCTGTTCGTTCTGCGGCAAGGGGGGCGACCAAGTCGAGAAGATCATTCAGGGCCCCTCAGTGTATATATGTAGTGAATGCATCGGCTTGTGCAATGAGCGGCTGTCAGAAGATGACAAGCACGAGCCTAGTCTCAATGGCCGTCCCTTGCCCAAACCGGCCGAAATCAAGGCCCATCTCGACGCTCACATTATCGGCCAAGAACGCGCTAAAAAGGCGCTTTCGGTCGCCGTGTACAACCACTACAAGCGGGTGCATTCCGGCGTTGCGGATGTCCAACTCAGCAAGAGCAATATCCTGCTCATCGGCCCCACCGGAGTGGGCAAGACGCTTTTGGCGGAGACATTGGCGCGCATATTACAAGTGCCCTTTGCAATCGTCGATGCTACGGTCCTTACCGAGGCCGGGTATGTAGGCGAGGACGTGGAAAATATCCTCGTGCGGCTCCTCCAAGCCGCGGATTACGATGTCAAACAAGCCGAGCGCGGGATTTTGTTTATCGACGAGCTAGACAAAGTTGCCCGTAAATCCGGCAATCCCTCTATAACCCGCGACGTTTCAGGTGAAGGCGTCCAACAGGAACTCCTTAAGATCTTAGAGGGAACCGTCTCGGGGGTGCCGCCGAAGGGAGGACGTAAGCATCCCGAACAGCCTTTGGTGCAAATAAACACCAAAAACATTCTCTTTATCTGTGGAGGGGCTTTCGATGGGCTAGATAAAATTATCAGCCAGCGCATCGGAACCAAGTCCATGGGCTTTGGCAGATCCCTCGACGACCACGAAGAAGTGAGCGGGGCCAGTCTGTTGGCGCGGGTCGAACCCGAAGAATTGATCCAGTACGGCCTGATTCCGGAGCTGATTGGCCGCTTGCCAGTGGTAGGCGTCTTGCATCCCCTGAGCGATCAGGCGCTAATGGACATCCTGCTCAAACCGCGGAACGCACTGGTCAAACAGTACCAGAAACTGTTTGAGATGGACGGCATTGCCCTGCGATTTGAGGAGGAGGCGCTGTACAAGGTCGTCGAATTAACCCAAGAAAAGGAAATGGGCGCGCGCGGTCTGCGGGCAGTTTTAGAGACCGTCATGTTTGAAATCATGTTTGAGCTCCCAGCCCGAGACGACATCGCCAAATGCGTCATTACCAAGGAATTTATCGAAAAAAAGGCCCCGCCCACCTTCGTGTACAACAAGAAGCGGGCTTGATTCCCAAACCGGGCGTTGAGCTTTAACTAGGTCCCTTCTCTACTAGCGCGTTCGCTGGAGGAGAAGGGTTTTTTGTGAGAAAAGTGCCATGCACACTAGGTATTATCCATCGCGAGTGCTGTGGCGACACCGGCCTGTGGCCACAGCACCTACCACGACTGGGGAAGTAGCCGTGCGAGGGCGGCTTCTCCACTTCGCCGCAGGTCGAGGGAGGATCGCAGACGAGAGTGGAGGGATTGATTTCGTTGTGAAAGCGCGGGTAGCAGGGATAAAAGCCGGTGATATAGTTGAGCTGTATGGTATTGTGGTAGAAGGTATTATAGACGCTATTCAAGTTCGATTATTAGCCCCCAGCAGTGCAGTATGGCATCAAGGAGATTGGTCTCGGTTCCACGCCAACGGACTGTGGGCGAATATGCGGGTGCGGGCTGCGGTATTAGACGCTGTCCGCGATTTTTTTAGGGATGCAGGCTTTCTCGCGGTGGAGACGCCCACACTAGCCCGCGCCTCGGCGCAAGAGGAACACATCCAGCTATTCGCCACTGAGTACCATGGCGACAAGGCGCAAAAGCAGTTTTACCTCGCCCCCTCGCCCGAACTGTACATGAAGCGGCTGCTAGGGGTAGGTTTCGAGCAGATTTACCAGATTAGCCGCTCGTACCGCAACGGAGAGTTAGGGCCGCAACACAACCCTGAGTTTACCCTAATCGAATGGTATCGGGCATACGCCAGTTACGAAGAGATCATGGCCGATGTCGAGGATTTGGTGTCGCATGTGGCGAAAAGCGTCTTGGGGCGGTCAAGCGTGGTCCGAGCCGGGCGCGAGATCGACTTGCAGCCGCCGTGGGAGCGGCTCAGCGTCCGCGATGCTTTTGCCCGCTGGGCCGCAGTCGATTTGGATGCCTGTACAGATGCGGAATCGCTTTTTCGCCGTGCGCGTGCCTTGGGCTATGGTAGCGCTAGACGAGAGGATAGTTGGGAGGACTTATATCACAAAATTCTGCTGGAGAGAGTCGAGCCAGAATTGGCTAAACTAGGGGCTGTCCACCTTTTCGATTATCCCCGGCAATTGGCCGCATTGGCCAAACTAAAAGAAGGTGATTCAGCCGTAGCCGAGAGGACGGAAGCGTATTTGGGGGGAGTGGAGTTGTCAAACGGCTATACGGAGTTAAACGACCCAACTCAGCAGCGCGAGCGCTTTGCACGGGGCGCGCGACCGGGGGGCGCACCAGCCGACGAGGCATTTCTCGCAGCTATGGAGCGGGGCATTCCGCCGGCTGGCGGAATAGCCCTGGGATTGGACCGGCTGGTTATGGTCGTTGCCGGCGCGTCTTGCTTAGACGAGGTGATTGCCTTTCCGCTGGGGTATTAGTCGGCGAGGGCGGCTAGCTCTGTTTCGGACGCTAGAAGCCCGTCAATTAGGCCGAAGTCGATTGCCTCTGCGGGCGACAGAAAGTAATCGCGTTCGGTGACCAGTTCGATGCGTTCGAGCGGCTGGCCGGTATCTTGGACTAAGATCTGGTTGAGCCGGTCGCGCCACTCGACGATTTCGCGGGCGTGGATTTCGATGTCAGCCGCTTGGCCGCGGACGCCACCCCAAGGTTGGTGCAGCATGAGTCGAGAATGGGCGAGGGCGTGGCGCTTGCCCTTGGTCCCGCCGGCAAGAAGAATCGCGCTCATGCTGTACGCTTGGCCGATGCAGAGCGTCGCTACGTCGCAGGGGACGTACTTCATGGTATCGTAGATGGCCAAGCCGGCCGTGAGGCTGCCGCCGGGGCTGTTGATGTAGAGCGAGATGTCTTTCTTGGGATCTTCTGAGGTTAGAAAGAGCAACTGGGCGATGACGAGGTTGGCTTCGTGGTCATCGATCGGAGTGCTAATAAAGATGATCCGCTCTTTGAGGAGGCGAGAGAAAATGTCGTAGGCGCGCTCGCCGCGGCCGGTCTGTTCGATTACTACAGGTACGATGGCCATGTGCTATTCTGTGGTTAGAAGAGAGCCTATTGTTGGTTAATGGACTATAGGCGATGCCCAATATAGTGTCAATGGGACACCGCTCAGATCGGTTGACCGCGCTGGGCTGGCGCGGTACATTTTATTTTGTTCGCAGCACGTCGTTGTCCACCGAAGGTAAAGTTCTTAATCCATTGCAGGGCATAGTGCTACAATTTTTTGAGTTCTATGGCTTAGGCCTAGCTGGCCACAGGAACACGTGCTCGTAGGCATTACCGGTGGCATGGGGGCGGGCAAGTCCGCACTGGCGCAAATGCTTGCCGAGTTGGGCGCACTGCGGGTCGATGCCGACGAAGTGGCCCGCGAAGTAGCGACAATCCCAGCGGTGATAGAGAATCTACAAGCGGCATTCGGCCGCGATCTGCTCGGGCCAGATGGGCGTTTGGACCGCCGGGAGTTGGGACGGCGCGCCCTGCGGTCGGACGAGGTGAGCCAGCAGCTAGAGGCGATTATGCGACCGCCACTGTCAGCAGCCATAGAGCGCCGGCTGGCGCAGGCTGTGGAAGAGGCCGCTGGTGGAGTCGTGGTGTTTGACGCGCCGCTGATATACGAGTGGGAGAACGAGGGGAACTTCGACCGGATCGTGGTAGTCGATGCTGAGGAGGAACGATGCGTATCGCGGGTGCAGCAGCGCAGCGGCTTGCCGGTGTGCGAGATCAGGCAGCGGATGGCGCGCCAGATGAATCCGCAAGAAAAAAAGGCTCGCGCCAACTTTGTCATCGACAACAACAAGGGCTTAGACGCGCTCGCCGCGCAAGCGAAAACACTGTGGGCTGAGTTAGTCAGCGCCGCGCAGGGAAGAGGCAATTATGACAAATGAGCGTTTGCAACGGACCCCGCTCTATGAGGTCGCCGTGGCCGAAGGCGGGCGCATGGCACCTTTTGGTGGGTGGGAAATGCCGGTCCAGTTCGAGGGGATTCGCAGCGAACACTGGGCGGTGCGCCGAGCGGTTGGGCTGTTCGACATCTCACACATGGGCCGAATCGCCGTTTCCGGGGAGCGGGGGTTGGCCTTTCTCGACAGCCTCTTACCAGCGCGGGTGCGCGGATTGACTATCGGCCAGATGCTCTACGCGCCGCTGTGCAATAGGCTGGGGGGATGCGTAGACGATCTGGTAGTGTATCGGCTCGCTCAGCAGGAGTACCTCTTGGTGGTCAATGCTAATCGTAAGGCCTTCGACTTGCGGTGGCTTACTGCGTTCGCAGTGGGGCGGTCGGGTGTGCAAATTGAGGACTTGAGCGATGAACTGGGCATGGTGGCGGTGCAGGGGCCGCAGGCTGCTGCCCTAGTCGAATCACTCGCAGGGCCGGATAGCACGGCATTAGGGTATTATCGCTGCGCGGCGATGGAGATCGCCGGGATACGAGTCTTGCTCAGCCGCAATGGCTACACCGGAGAAGATGGATTTGAGATCATGTGCCCGGCCGACCAAGTCGCCGTGCTGTGGGCCAAACTCCGCGCCGCCGGTGCCCAGCCTTGCGGGCTAGGCGCCCGCGACACCTTACGCCTCGAGATGGGGTTTTGCCTTTATGGCCGCGAATTGAACGATCAGACGACTCCCTTAGAAGCGGGTTTGTTTTGGACTTTGGACTTAGAAAAAGAGGCGCATTTTATGGGAGATGAGGCATTGCGAGCACAGTATAAGGTCGGAGGATATCGCCGCCTGCGCGGCTTCCGCATGTTGAAAAGAGGCATTCCGCGGTCGGGCTATACGGTTCTCAACCAACGCAGGGAACAGGTGGGTATCGTGACGAGTGGGACGCACTCGCCGGTGCTTGGCGAGGGGATCGGGCTCGTTTATTTACAGCGCGGTGCGCAAAAAATAGGCACCCAAGTGTACATCGAAATGAAGGGCAGGCAGCAACCCGCCGAAGTGGTCAAGCTGCCCTTTGTGTCTTCGGCCCGTAAAAAGGACTAAGACGCTTTATCTGCTGCCTTCTTTCGGCAGTGAACGGAGGTTGCATGGGCGACGAATTTGGACCGAGCGATGATTTTGTCCGCCGGCATATCGGCCCTACGGCGGCAGATGTAGCGGCCATGCTCGCGGCCGTGGAGGCTGACAGCTTGGACGACCTCATGGCCGAGTCCCTGCCGGCGGCGATTCGGATGCAAGGCTCCTTGGCGCTAGGAGAAGGCATCAGCGAGTACGAGTTGATGGGTAGGTTACGCGAATTGGCTGGCCAGAATCGCATTTGCCGCAGTTTTATCGGCATGGGTTACTCTGACTGCATAACCCCTCCGGTGATCCAGCGCAACATCTTGGAGAATCCAGGCTGGTACACCCAGTACACGCCCTATCAGTCCGAAATCGCCCAAGGACGGCTAGAGGCCCTGCTCAACTTCCAAACCATGGTCTGCGACCTGACGGGTTTTGCCTTGGCCAATGCCTCTTTGTTGGATGAAGCCACGGCCGCGGCCGAAGCCATTGCCATGCTACGGGCAGTGCAAAAGAAAAACGCCAGCCAGCGCGTTTTTGTCTCGTCGGCCTGCCACCCGCAAACCATAGCGGTGGTCAAGGTCCGGGCCGAATCGCGGGGGTGGGAGGTTGTAGTAGGCGATCACCGAGAATACGATTTTGCGACTGGGGCGTTTGCCGCTCTGATTCAGTACCCCGCTTCAGATGGTGCGCTCTACGACTACGCGGACTTTTGCGCTCAAGCTCATGCCCATCAGACACTGGTATGCGCAGCGGTCGATTTGCTCGCCCTGTGTTTACTGCGGCCTCCGGGGGAGTTTGGGGCCGATGCGGCCATCGGGAGCGCGCAGCGCTTTGGCATGCCGATGGGGTACGGCGGTCCGCACGCCGCCTTTTTGGCGACGAGATCCGAGTTCCGGCGGCAGGTACCCGGGCGCATCATCGGCGTATCAGAGGATGTCCGAGGACGGCCCGCCCTGCGCATGGCCCTGCAAACTCGCGAACAGCACATCAAACGAGAACGGGCTACGAGCAACATATGCACAGCCGAGGTCTTGCCGGCTGTGGTGGCAAGCATGTACGCGGTCTATCACGGGCCGGACGGGCTGCAGCGCATAGCTCACCGCGTACACTGTCAGGCGCGTGCGCTCGCCCAAGGGCTGGAAGAAGCCGGTTACCGAGTCGTCCACGACCAGTACTTTGACACACTGCGCGTTGAGGTAGGGGAGCAGGGAGACGAGCTGTCGGCACAGGCTCGAGCCAAGGGGATGAACTTCCGCGATCTGGGGGACAGGCATTGGGGCATTGCCCTCGACGAAACGACTGACAAAGCCGATTTACAAGCCATCCTCGCCTTGCTAGGCGGCGAGTTGCCCAGCGCAGTCGATGCAGAGCCTGCTTGGGGGCCTGTTCACGTCCGCCACTCGCGCTTCATGGAGCATCCCGTCTTTGCATCGCATCATTCCGAGACCGAAATGATGCGCTACATGCGCCGACTCGAAGCCAAGGATCTGTCCTTGGTCCACGCGATGATTCCCCTCGGCTCGTGTACCATGAAGCTCAATGCAACCGCGGAAATGATGGCGATTACTTGGCCCGAATTCGCTGGGCTGCATCCGTTTGTGCCCGTAGAGCAGGCCCAAGGGTACGCGGCGATTTTCACCGAAATGGAGGACATGCTGCGCGAAATCACCGGCCTCAAGGGCGTTTCACTGCAACCCAATGCAGGTTCGCAGGGCGAATACGCTGGCCTACTCATCGTACGCAAATATCACCAGACGCGCGGAGAAGCCCTGCGGAGCGTCTGCCTCATTCCGGCCTCGGCTCATGGGACGAATCCGGCTAGCGCGGTTATGGCCGGCTTAGACGTGGTCGTCGTCGCTTGTGACGTCGAAGGCAATATCGACTTGGCGGACCTGCGGGCGAAAGCCGACGCACACCGCGAGCGGCTGGCGGCCCTGATGGTGACGTACCCCTCGACCCACGGGGTATTTGAAGAGGCCATCGGCGAAATCTGCGCGATCGTCCACCAAGCGGGCGGTCAGGTCTATATGGACGGGGCCAATATGAATGCCTTGGTGGGATTGTGCCGGCCCGGGGAAATCGGCATTGACGTGTGCCACTTGAATTTGCACAAGACCTTTTGCATCCCCCACGGCGGGGGCGGTCCTGGGATGGGTCCCATTGCCGTGGCCGAGCACTTGGTGGAGTTTTTGCCCTCGCATCCCCTCGTCCACACCGGCGGGGCTGCATCCATTGGTCCCATTGCGGCCGCTCCGTGGGGCAGCGCCTCGATTCTGCTCATATCTTGGGCGTACTTGAGGCTGATGGGCAGCGCGGGTCTCACTGAAGCGACTCAGGTGGCGATCCTCAATGCCAATTATCTAAGCAGCCGCCTCGCGGATTCCTTTCCCGTGCTATACAAGGGGCACAACGGGCGCGTGGCCCACGAGTGCATTCTCGATTTGCGCTGGGCACGGGAACACAGTATTGGCGTAGAAGACGTGGCTAAACGCTTGATGGACTACGGGTTCCACGCGCCTACGGTATCCTTCCCGGTCGTCGGAACTCTGATGGTCGAACCTACCGAGAGCGAGTCCAAGGCCGAATTGGACCGGTTTTGCGAAGCCATGATCGCCATTGGCGAAGAAATCCGACAAGTAGCTGCCGGGGAGATGGACCCCACCGACAACCCGCTCGTCCACGCGCCGCACCCAATGGATGTCGTGCTGGCCGACGAGTGGGATCGGCCCTATTCTAGAACTGTCGCCGCCCTGCCGACTCCTTGGCTATTGGAGCGCAAATTTTGGCCGGCCGTCGGACGCCTGAACGACGCGCAGGGCGATCGCAACCTGATCTGTTCCTGTCCGCCTGTAGAGGCATATTCTCAAGAGGAATGAAATGAGCCAGAAGCGCGCTTTAATCACTGGTATTACCGGCCAAGACGGTTCGTACTTGGCCGAATTGCTGCTGGAAAAGGACTATGAGGTTTTCGGGCTGGTGCGGCGCAGCAGCACGGTCAATTTCGAGCGGATCGGCCATTTGCAGGACAAAATAGAACTAATCTCCGGCGATCTGTTAGATCAGAAGTCGTTGGTTTCGGCGCTGCAGGCCGCGCGGCCGCAGGAAGTGTATAACCTAGGTGCCCAATCCTTTATACCGGTCTCTTGGGAGCAACCCATGTTGACCGGCGAGATCACCGGCTTGGGCGTGACGCGGCTTTTGGAAGCTATCCGCGTCTGCGACGAGAACATTCGCTTTTACCAAGCCAGCACCAGCGAGTTGTTCGGCAAGGTGCAAGAGACGCCGCAGAACGAGCGAACGGCATTCTATCCGCGTTCGCCCTATGGGGTGTCCAAGCTGTACGCGCATTGGACCACCATCAACTACCGCGAAAGCTACGGCATGTTCGCCTGCACGGGCATTCTCTTCAATCACGAGTCGCCGCGCCGCGGGCGCGAATTCGTCACCCGCAAAATCACGCATGGCGTGGCCCGCATCAAACACGGGCTGGACCAAGAGTTGCGCCTCGGTGACCTAACTCCCCGCCGCGATTGGGGCTATGCCGGCGACTTTGTCCGCGCGATGTGGATGATGCTTCAGCAGGATGAACCCGACGATTACGTCGTCGCCACGGGCACCTCCCGAACCATCGGCGAATTCTGCGAGGTCGCCTTTGCCCACGCTGGCTTGGACTGGCGGCAATACGTGGTCTTGGATGAGCGCTTTTTGCGTCCCGCCGAGGTGCATACCCTGTTGGGCGATGCGACTAAGGCGCGGGAAAAATTAGGTTGGGAACCCGAGGTCGGCTTTGAGGAAATGGTCCGGCAGATGGTTGACTGGGACTTGGAGCAGGTGGGCCATCAGTCGGCCTCAGTACGCCCGGCGCTGCGGCGATAGCGGCGGCTGAACTTGCGGATCTGGCCGCATATCGTCTGAATCGCCCGCACATCGCGAACTTCCAAATCGACCTTGTTAAAGAAGCGGCGCAGCACTCGGCCGAAGTGATCCGGCTTGTTGTTATACGGGGTAAACTCTATCTCGGCAAGGGCTTGCAGGATCTGCGCGAACATGCGCTCACGCTCGTCAGCCGTAGCCAGTTGCACCGGCGGGTCTGGCGGCTTTTCGCTCACCGCCGCATACAGGCCGTAGGTGAACAGGAATACGGCGTGGGAGAGGTTGAGGGAGGGATAGGCTGCGGCTGTGGGGAATCTCAACACTTGGTGACAGAGCGCGAGTTCCTCATGCCACAAGCCGTCCCTTTCGCGCCCGAACACAAGGGCGATGCGGCGGTGATGTACTTGAGAGGCTAGTTGGTCAATCAGGGGCTTGGGCGCGGAAGTAACCGTGCGGAAGCGGCCCTGCCGATGGGTGGTGCCGACGACGATGTGGCAATCGGCTACGGCCGCGGCGAGGCTGGGGAAAATTTGGCTGCCGTCGAGAATATCGCCCGCGCCGTGGGCAAAGGTACGCGCTTCCGGCGTATCCCACGCTCCGGGATTGACCAAGGCCAACTGGCTTATACCCGTGGTTTTGAGCACGCGGGCCGTAGCGCCGATATTGCCGGGCGTCGCCGGCTCGACGAGCACGACGCGGATGTTGTCGAGAGGATTCATGTGGCTCGCCAAACTAAACCAAGAAAGACCCCGTGCGCCAATGTACACCGTCGGTGAACTCACCCGCGTCCAACTAGCGGACGGCGTCTATTTGCATCTGCACAGCATTGGGTTATACAAGACGGTCCGGGTGGATGTATGTCTGAGCACGCCGCTGTGTGCGCCGAGACATTCGCTCGTGGCTCTGAGCGGCCAACTGTTGTCCCGGGGTACGCACAAGCTGCCCAATATCCAGAGCCTCAACCGCTTCATCGACGACCTGTACGGGGCGCATTACTCGGTGCAAGTCGATCGCTTGGGGGAGCATCAGTTCGTTCATTTATGTCTAGAGGTCATAAACGATAACTTCCTTGGGGAGAAGGGAATACTAGCGCGAGGACTGACCTTTCTCCGCGACGTCTTGCGCGATGGCAGTGGATTCCAACGCGACTATCTAGAGCGAGAAAAGCACCACCTCGTGCGGCAAATCGCCGATGGTTTCAACGACAAACTGGGCTACGCACAAAGGCGATGCAGCGAAGAGATGTGTCGGGGCGAACCCATGGGCCTGTCGCCGCTGGGCGACCCCGCGGACTTTGCCGCCGTGCAGGCCGAGGAACTGTGGGCTTTCCACCGCACGCGGACCGCGGCCGACCGCCTAGACCTCTTTGTAAGCGGCGATCTGCGCTTGGAGCAGATTCAGCCCTTGATGGAGTCGCTCTTTACTTGGGAGCGTGCGGCAAATCAGCCCCCGCCCCCGCCGCGGCATCCGCGCCGTGCTGGGCCGCGGCGCGAGGTTTTTGAATGCCAAGCGGTACGAGAGGCCAAAGTAGTGTTGGGCTATCGCACGCAAGTTGCTTATGGCGCGGACGGCACCGATGACTATCCGGCTTTGGCACTCCTGAACCTAATGCTGGGTGGCGATGGTCCATCGCGGCTGTTCAAGCACCTCCGCGAAGAAGAAGGCTTGTGCTACTACATCGCATCGCATATCGAGGCATTGAGCGGACTGCTCTTTGTGGCCGCAGGCATTGAGGCCGCCGCATACTCCGAGGTCCGGGATAAGGTGGAACAGGAGATCCAGTCGCTGCGCGCCGGGGTTTTTGATTGCCGCGAAATCGAAGCGGCTCGTCACTTGTTGCGAGCGCGGCTGTTGGGGCTAGCCGAAGACCGCGAGGGCTTTTTTCGCTATCAATTGCGGGAGGAGTTGATAGGGGGCATCCAGTCCCCGGAAACGCTATGGCAGCGCATCGAGCAAGTCGGTGTCGAGGATCTAACCCGGGTGGCCGGTGGCATTGTAGCGGACACGGCCTTTTTACTACACGGAACGTGAGAACGTGATCGCGGATTCGCTATTGGGGGAAGGGGTGTATCGCAGCCGCTTGGGCGGCCTCGATGTATGGGCAGTGCCGCGGCCGGGCAGTCGGCAAAAAGCGGCCGTGCTGTACATAGACTACGGTTCGGTCGATCTGCATTTGCGCGCCCGCAACTCCGGGGAGGTCCAGACCACGCCCGCTGGCACCGCGCACTTTCTCGAACACCGCCTTTTTGCCAAACCGTACGGCGACATCACCGAACAAATCAGCCGCCTTGGCGGCGACGTAAACGCCAGCACCAGTTTTACTTCAACCGTCTTTTCTCTGACGTGTATTGAGCACTTTGCCGCCCACCTAGATTTGCTCTTCGAACTTGCCTTGGATCTGCACATCCTGCCGGCTGGCGTTGTCCAGGAGCGAGAAATCATTGACCACGAGCTACAGATAAGCTGCGACGACCCGGAGTGGATCGGGTTTTTGCACGGGCTTGAAGGGCTGTACCAGAATGGTCCCTTGGCTTGGGACATGGCCGGCACGCGGGAGAGCATCAAGCAGATTGATGAGGATACGCTAACTCGTTGCCACGAGGTATTTTATCGGCCCGAATACATGGGGCTGTACTTGTGCGGGGATTTCGACGTCGAGTCCACTTACGCGACCGTCGAATCCACTTTGCTAAAGTACAGCCGGCCGCGCTCCGCATGGGACCGAGTGGAACGTCCAGTGGTGCTGCCAACTCCGCAGCCGCTCGGGGCCTTAGCCCTGCCGGTCAGTCGTCCCTATACCTTGCTGTTTTTCGGCGACGACAAGGTAGGTCAATCGGGTCGCGATTTGCTCTTGCGGGAGTTGGCCTTAGAGCTGGCCTTGGACATTGCCTTGGGTCCGGCGAGCGATTTTTTTGCCACGCACTACGAAGATGGCCTGATCGACGGCGATGCCTTTGGAGCCGAGGTCTATGCTGAGCCGACGTTCTGTTTTTGCACAGTGGGCGGATATACCCAGCAGAGCGAGCGATTGTGTGAGGAAATAGGGGCCGCATTGTCCAGTCTCGACGAGCGCGTTGTGGCCGCGGATTTGGGCCGCGCCAAGCGCAAGGCCTACGGCCTGCTGCTGCGTGCGTGGGAGCAAGCCGAGGACGTGGCCGATATGCTTTGCTCGGCCGCGGCGAGCGGGGCTGCACCCAACGTCTATTTTGCCGTCCACGAGCAGGTCGGGGTCGGTGAGATTCTCGAAGTGCTGGAGAGCTGTTTGTCGCCGGCGAACCTGCGCGCGATGCAGATTGTGCCCACCGGACGCGCAGAATAATGGCCGATAAGATATATCGCTATTGGATCTCGGTGCCGAGCGGGTTGGAGGCAGTGGCACTGGACGAGCTGCGCGAATACGCGCCCGAGGTGCAGCAGGTCGATGTCGAACCGGGCGGGCGCGTGGGTCAGATTTTCTTCACGTACAAGCGAAGCCCGGGGCGGCTGCTACAGTTGGGTTCGGCCATGCAGTGCGCCGGTTTACTCGTTCAGATGCACGGCGTTACGGTGGGGCGACCGGGCCTTGAATACATCTGCAAGCGCATCGCCCGCTGCGATCTGACTCCGGCCAAAAGCCTCGCTCAGAGCCAGTCCGCGGCAATTGACACCCACGCTTTCGCCCTGAGCGCGACGCTGCGGGGCCGGTACCGATTCAGTGCGGCCGAGCTGACCGCAGCCGTGGCGGCGGTTTTGCGCGACAAACACGGATTGCGTCTAGGCAACGGGCCGAATCTGCTGCGGCTTCACTTGCAACTGACCGGACGACGTGCCCTGTTGGGACTGCGGCTAGGGGAGGGCATAGCGCCAAATGCGGCCGTGGCGTATTGCTTGGCCCGCTTGGTGGCTATGCAGCCGGGGGCATGCGTCCTGTGGGCGCGCCGCGACCCGCACGAGTTGGCCGCACTACAAGAGGCGTTTGCGCCGCACCTGCTAGTAGGCATTCGAGCGCACCTAATCGCCGCGCTGGATCATCTGCCTTTTGTGGGCGAGCACCTCGATTACGCGTTCAGCTTGGCCGGAGAAAACCCGGCCGCTGAGTTGGCCGAATTGGCTCGGGTGTTGTGCGCCGGTGGAATCGCCGTGGTGCAAGTCGCTGATTTTGATCACTTCATAGCCCTTTTGGAAGCCAAAGACTATCCTCTGGAAGTCTTGGCCGACTTGGAGATGCACGAGCGCGGGCGGGCGTATAGGCTGGTCGTTCTGGAGCGCTTGGCAGAGGAAGATGCTGGACTCTTACAAGTGGAGCAGTGGAGCTAGCCCTGATCCGATAGAGAACAGGGTAGGGACTTGCCATTATTGCGCATCGGTCGAGTTGGTCAGATATTCATTGGATTGAATGCGCTTCTTTCAAGTCAACAGCTTCTGAGATGGACTCATGTCGGCACCTAGATCCGCAGCAGCCTTTGCCCAAGCACAGCAGGTTATTCCCGGAGGCGTGAACAGTCCGGCGCGGGCTTTCGGCGCAGTGGGCGGCGGCCCTCGCTTTATAGACCGGGGGGCTGGTTCGCGGATTTTTGATGTTGATGGCCGCGAATACATCGATTACGTGTGCTCTTGGGGGCCGCTTATTTTCGGCCATGCCCATCCTCGCGTCGTAAAAGCCGTACAGGAAGCCTGTGCAAAGGGGACCAGTTTCGGTGCTCCAACCGAATTGGAAATCGCGCTGGCCGAGCGCATTGTGGAGATGGTGCCTTCCATCGAAATGGTGCGGATGGTCAGTTCGGGGACCGAGGCTGCGATGGCGGCGGTGCGCTTGGCCCGTGGCCATACCGGCCGGGACAAAATCGCCAAATTTGAGGGTTGCTGGCACGGGCATGGGGACAGCTTCTTGAGCGAGGCTGGCTCTTCGGCCCTGACCTTGGGGGTTCCCACGAGTCCGGGTGTGCCGCAGAGCGTGGTGGATTCGACCTTGACGCTGCCGTATAACGACGCGGCTGCCGTGCGTGCGGCTGCGCGGGAAAATAGCGGCCAGATCGCTGCCATCATCGTCGAGCCAGTGGCCGGCAATATGGGAACCGTACCGCCGTGCGAGGGTTTCCTCTCCGCGCTGCGCCAAATAGCCGACGAAGAGGGGATCGTCCTCATCTTCGACGAGGTCATTACTGGGTTCCGCGTCGGCCCAGGTGGGGCGCAAGAGCGCTACGGGGTGATGCCCGACCTGACGTGCTTGGGCAAAATTGTCGGGGGCGGCTTGCCGGCTGCGGCATACGGCGGCAAGCGGGAGATCATGGAAAACGTATCGCCGCTGGGCCTAAAGGTCTCGCAGGCCGGCACCTTATCGGGCAACCCGCTCGCCATGGCCGCAGGTTTGGAACAACTGACCATGCTGTCCAAACCCGGAGTCTATGAAACGCTGGAGAGCCGCTGCGCCGACTTGGCAGATGGCATGGCTGACAACCTGCGGAAGCTGGGCTTGGACTACGCGCTAAACCGGGTCGGTGCCATGCTCTGCATTTTCTTTACGTCGCAACCGGTGGTGGATTTTGCCTGCGTCGAAACGGTTGATCTGGCGCGCTTTAAGCGCTATTTCTGGGCTTGCCTAGAGCAGGGCCTCTATCTAGCGCCCTCTCAATACGAATGCATGTTCCCCTCGCTCGTCCACGGAGAAGGGGATATCGAGGAAACACTCCGCATTCACTTTGCCGCGCTCAAGGCTATACATTGAGCGCGGCGAATCCCAATCGGCTATGGATGCTCGCTTGGACCGTTCTCTGGATCGGGGGATGCGCCGCCAGCGATGTCCGCGAAGACGAACAGGCCCCCGAATCCGAACCCGCTGGCCGTAGCGAAATAGTCATCTTAACGCCGACTGACTCTATGTCTACACCAGCCGATACCATCGATGCTAGCGATGCCAGTGATGCCAGTGCCGCCAGCGATGCTGAGGATACCAGCGATGCTAGCCCCGTATTTTTTGATCCCGACGGCCAATTCACCATTCAAGTCGGCGTCTTTCGGGACGCCAACCGCGCCGATCAGCAGGTGCGCGAATTGAAGGACGCAGGCTATCCGGCGTATAGCCTACAGAGCGATGCTGGCGTGCGGGTGCGGATCGGCTATTTTGCCAACCGCGCCGACGCTGAGCGCTTTGGCCGCATTTTTGCCAAGGATCGCGGTGTCGAGTATTGGGTAGCCCGGCGCGCCGATGAATAAAACTCGCGTATTGTGCTGCGGCACGTTTGATTACCTGCATCCAGGTCATCGTTCCTTTATCGCCCAGGCGGCTGCGCTGGGCGACGAACTGTTCGTCGTGGTCGCTCGCGACGAGAACGTCCGACGCATCAAGGGGCACTACCCCGATCAATCCCAAGAGGAGCGCAAAGCCGCGCTGGCGAAGCTGCCCGAAGTAACCGAAGTCCGCCTCGGCCACGAGGGGTGTAACTTTTTGCGCATCGTCGGCGAAATCGCGCCCCACATTATTGCCCTCGGCTATGACCAACGGAGGCCAGAGGGCTTGGCCGAAACCTTTCCCCAGTGCGAAATCGTCGTGCTCCAGCCCCATTGCCCCGAGCAGTTTAAGTCGTCCATCTTCCGACGTCGGGAAGGCCGCACTTGAGTCCTTTGCCCCAGCTCATCCTCTGGTTTGGGCGGGAGACGGCCCCGGACTTGCCTGAGATAGAGGGCTGCCGACTGCGGACGTACCAGCCGGGCGACGAGGAAGGCTGGTTAGCTCTATTGCAGGCCAACGGCGAATTGGGTCATTGGGATCGACAGCGGCTAGAGGACGTACTGGAAGAAACCCGGGTCCAGCTCTTTGTCGAGTGCGAGGGGCAGATCGCCGCCTGTACTGGTTGTAACGACCGCACCCGTGAACTGCGGCCGTGTTGGGAAATAGGTTGGGTTGCAGTACACCCAGACTTTCAGGGGCGCGGCTTAGGCAAGCTCATCGTAGCAGCGGCCGTGGCCCAAGCCAAGGCGCTAGGCGCTAGGCCCATATACTTGCTGACCGACGATTTCCGCATTCCGGCTCTGCGCTGCTATCTCAAGTTGGGCTTCTTGCCCAATAATAGCCATCCATCCTACCCGCACCGATGGGCTGACATCTTCGCCCGTTTGGGGGCGGATTATCAGGCCCTAAAGCCTGAGTTCATCGCCTCAGCCTAGTGGAGTTTTTCTTTCCTATAGTCTATCTTGTCGGTTAGAGGTCCCAATACCTGCCCCAGCCAGCGTTGACGGCCCCTATCCAAGTTGGCTGGGCTGTGGAGCAAGCTCCATGATACAGATGAAACCTGAAGACGGCCAATCCGCTAAGCGCAAACTGCCCATCGGCATTCAGACCTTTCGCGAGATTCGCGAGGACCACTGCTACTACGTCGATAAGACCGCCTACATCGGGCGGTTGGTCGCCGAGGGTAAGCACTACTTCCTGTCGCGCCCACGCCGCTTTGGCAAGAGCCTGTTTCTAGACACGTTGAAGGAGTTGTTCGAGGGCAACGAGCCGTTGTTCGAGGGGCTGGCCATCCACGAGCAGTGGGACTGGTCAGTGCGCCATCCAGTGTTGCGACTGGACTTTAGCAGAGGCCACTTCAAGGAGCCAAGCCAACTACAAGAGGATGTGGCGGCGCAACTGGACGCCATCGAAAAGCAGGTGGGCGTTAGTTCGGACTACGCTGGCGCAGCCGTGCGCTTCAGCCAACTCATTAAAGCGTTGCACGAGCGTAGCGGCCAGCGGGTAGTGGTGCTAGTTGATGAATACGACAAGCCCATTCTCGACGCGCTGGAGACGCCGGAAGTAGCCCGCGCCAACCGCGACTTTCTGCACGGGCTGTATTCGACGATCAAGTTTGGCGACGCGCACCTCAAATTCACCTTCCTCACCGGCGTGAGCAAATTCTCCAAAGTCAGCTTGTTCTCCGGCCTCAACAATCTCATCGACATTACTTTAGACCCACAATACTCGGCCATTTGCGGCTACACCGAGGCGGACTTAGATGCGGTGTTCGCGCCGGAACTGCCCGGCTTGGAGCGCGAGGAAATCCAGCGTTGGTACAACGGCTACAACTGGCTGGGCGACGAGGCGGTGTACAATCCGTTTGATGTGCTGCTGCTCTTTCGTCGCCGCGCCTTTGCCGCCTACTGGTTTGAGACGGGCACGCCGACGTTTCTGCTGGAGACACTGCTGGCGCGGGGGGTCAGTGCCGTTGATTTGGATCACATGCTCGGCAGCGAGGAGTTACTATCGGCGTTTGACGTGGATCACATTGCGATCGAGGCGCTGCTGTTCCAGACTGGCTATCTGACCATTCGCTGCACCGAACCGCGCGGGGGGGAGCTATACTATCGGCTGGGCTATCCCAACCGGGAGGTGCAGCAAAGCCTGAACAAGAGCTTGCTGAACCACCTGACGGGCAACCCGGCGCGGCGGGCCGAGCACAGTGCCCGGCTATACGACCTGCTGCTGGTCAACGACTTCGACAGCTTGAAAACGCTGTTGGAGGCACTCTTTGCCAGCATTCCCTATCAGTGGCATACGAATAATGAGATCGCCAACTACGAGGGCTACTATGCCAGCGTGTTTTACTCGTACTTCGCGTCGTTGGGGCTGGCCATCACGGTAGAGGACAGCAGCCAAGCGGGTCGCTTGGACATGGCGGTAGAGTTCAATGGGAACGTGTACCTGTTTGAGTTCAAGGTGGTGGAGCAAGCGACGACGGGGGCGGCGTTGGGTCAGTTGCAGGCGCGGGATTATGCGGCCAAGTATCGCGGTCTCGGCGCGGCGATTTATCTCGTTGGGGTGGAGTTTAGTCGGGAGACGCGCAATGTGGCCGCTTTTGCGGTGGAGCGGGCGTGAACATTATCCGCCCAATTCTTCCATCACCGCTTTTGTTATCCGCTTAGCCAGCCTGATCTCTTCCAATTTTTTCGTCGATAGATACGTGAAAAGTTCTTGTAGTTCTCGGCCTTTTTCCGTTTGCATTTCCCCTTCATATCGCATCAAGTCCACTAGCTGTATCTGCAACGCTTTTGAAATTTTGTAGAGCGTTTCGAGGCTCGGCGTTGCTCGCCGACCTTCAATCTTCCGGATTCCGTCCACGCTAAGTCCCGCCTGTTCGGCCAGCTTTTCTTGGGTTATCCCTGTCTGGCGACGCAATTGCTGCACCCTGTAGCAGACCTCATTCCGAACATCCATACCAGTATCCATGTCGGGTACTATTTTCTCTCAATCAACCTATTTTTTTTAAACTGTTGTATTTATTGGAATAACAACAGGTATTATAAGGCATGTTATGAAATTTAATTATTGACTTCTATACATTTTTTTCTTTATTTAGTGCCTCAACAGGCATCTTTCGTTGACCAGATGCTTTGATCTGCGTGAGAAACCGCAACCCTATTCCATTTGGAAAGGAGGGTTTATAGCTGAGCAGCATTAGTCAATTCGCAGTCCACTAATTCTGGCCTTTAGGGTCGGAGTCATTTCATACAGAATACCATTGCTTTCGTCGCCTGTTTCAGTAATCGCTTGAAGTGGGCAATCACACACCGCCAAAGGGTTCACTTGAAAATCCCTTTATTGGCATAGGTAGAGGAGGCCTATTTATGGCTACGTTTAATGGGGGCCGAATGGTTGCCCTTTCTGTTTGTTTGTTGTTCGCGAACGCGTCTTTCGCCCAGGACGGTTGGGTGACGGTTGCTGTCTATATGCCGGATCCAATAGTCGAGCAAATGGCACCGGAAGTGGAGGCGTATATAGAAAAATGGTTGGACCCCTTAACTTGGGAGACGTTCGAGCGTGATTTTACTCCAGCAAGGGAAGCTCAACTGGCTCAGGTAGAAGCGGAAAATGAGGCACGAATTCAAGCGGCTGAGGCTTTCTTAAGGGCGGATCTGGTGAGACGTAAAGATGGTACCAGCACTTGGTATCCGGCTTGGATTCCTTTAGCACTTGCTAAGGGTGATAAAGAGGAGGGGGTTCCGACTGACTCGCTTTTCAAGAACATCCTAAAGATTGAGGGGCCAACGTTCTCCGCCGAACCATTTAGGGTTGGCAAACCCCAGACCCTGAGAGAGTTTTTCGAACGGGACGGCGAAGAGCCGGATGGATTGAATGCTGATGGCTCTCAAAAATTTAGGAGTTGTATTCTGGGCCGGGAGCGTTGTCGCAAAAATGAGTTTGCTAATTTTGCCGATTTGGTTGATTTCCACGAGAACCCCGAAGTGAATGTTATTTCATTTACGGTTCGGGCGAGGAGGTCTGAAGGGGGCGCGTTGCCACCCGGCGAGGATCCGACTTTTGCGGGGGAACTAGATGGAGGAGACTCTACAAAGCCCGTAGAGGGTGGAGTAACTCTTCCGAGTGCGGAATTTGACTATGATAGTATTCGGCTTTTGCAGCCGGCTGAGCATGACCCGGATGAGTATGTGATCGATATCTCTCCTTACTGGACGCCAGCGGCTAAGCCTGCCGCTTCCGCTGAGGCTTCCTCTTGGGGTCGTATCAAGGCGACATTCGCCGACAATTAGCCTGTGCGATAAGCCCCGGCTGGGCAACGGTCTGGCCGGGGCTTAACCATTTACAACACCTCATGCTGTTTAACCCGAACTCACTCTCTAGATAGTTAGGTTCTTTTATGCGATTTCTAATAGTATGCCTGATGGGCTTGATGCTTTCTGTTCAAGCGGATACGGCGCAGCAATCCACTGTTTCCGGGCGGGTGCGGCTTGCCGATGGGCAGCCAGTGGTCGGGGCACAAGTGACGCTCTTTGACTTGGCTGATTTGCATCAAGGCGTGGTGGCGCGGGCGATGACCAATGAGTTTGGGTATTTCGAACTGCCGCTGGCGTCGTTGGGCGGGTCGGCCTTGCCGCAGGGATTTGCCCTGGGACATAATTACCCCAACCCATTCAATCCTTCGACTGTGATCCCTTATCAGTTGCCCACTACTGGGCACGTGCGGCTTGATGTGTTTAACGTGTTGGGACAGCATGTTGCGACGTTGGTGGACGCGGAGCGGCAGGCCGGTTTTCACACGGCGAAGTGGAATGCGACCGATCAGGCGGGACAGGCGATGGCCGCTGGGGTGTATATCTATCGGTTGACGACGAGTGGAGGTCAGCAGACCCGGCGGATGGTTCTTGTTGACGGGCAGGCGGGGGTCGCGGCGGGGGCTCCCTCGACAGCGGCGATTAGGTCCACGGACGCGGTGGAACGAGAATACGGTCTCGTTGTTTCAGGCGAGGGCTTGACGACCTACACGGATGCAGCTTTTGAGGTTCGAGCGGGGATGGCAGCGGTAGAGTTGGTAGTGGAAGCTGAGCCGTTGCCGAGGGCGAGCGGGAAACTGGCCTCGGGCAACTCGGATAACTTTCCCTCTTGGTCGCCAGATGGCCGGATCGCCTTTGCGTCCAACCGCGACGGCAACTTTGAGATTTACGTGATGGATTCGGATGGGAACAATCTCCAACGCCTGACCGATCACGAGGCCTCGGATAACTTTCCCTCTTGGTCGCCAGATGGCCGGATCGCCTTTGCGTCCAAC